>JBDSAA010000233.1:0-47694 GCA_039922375.1 Ferruginibacter sp. | reverse complement strand
ACTTCATTTAAAACCGGAAGTTCACCAAATACAGATTTAATTTGGTGGCAAGTTTTTGGCGGTCTTTATAATGACTTCATTCACTCATCAAAATTCATTTTAAATAAGCCTCATGGCCGTATCATAAGACAAACCAAGTATGTTAAAGCTGACAGAATCAATAATTGGACAACAACTTTAGAAGAGGAGTATGCTCAATTTAAACATCTACCAAATAAAAGTTATCGTTCTGAATATAAAACACTGAGTACAAATACATCTGAAAATAAGTTTTTTAAGTATGCTGTATTTCAAACATTAAGGCGATATAAAAAAGTAAAATCATTTATTGAAAAACGGTTTGCCAATTCGATTACAGCATCATTCAAAAGCGAACTTGATATTATACAGAAAAGGTTTGAAACCATTTCTGCAAATCCTTTCTTTAGGTCTATTGACCAATTCCAGGGAATAAAGCAAGAATCTCTCGTTTTACAAAAGGCAACTGGCTACAGCACCATTTACAAGTCCTGGATAATGCTAAATAGTGGCTTGAAGTTTTTAGAAGGAATTCAAAAAATTGAACTAAAAAATATCGCTGACCTCTATCAAATATGGTGCTTCCTAAAAATTAAAAATGTATTACAGAATCTATTAGGAAAGAATAGCCCTGATGATATCGATTTAGCAGAAATACAAATTGATGACTTTGTTTTCAAAATAAAGCGGGGTGTAAAATCCAAAGTTTCATATAACAAAGCTGATGGAGAAGTTATTGACCTATTCCACGACTTTTCTTATGAAACCGCTCAAAATCAAACCGTAAAATCATTCACGGTTAACCAGAGACCAGACATTGTGTTGAGAATTACTAAAAATGACCTAAAGGAGAATTATGTTCTCACTTATTTGTATGACGCTAAATACAGATTGGCTTCGGATGAAAATGAAGCTTCTCCAGACTTGCCGACAGAAGATTCTATAAATCAAATGCACCGATACAGAGACGCTATCTATTATGTAAACAAGGAGAAAATTAAGCCTGAAAAAGAAGTAATTGGTGCTTACATCCTTTTTCCCGGATCAGGTGAAATTGAATTCATCAAAAATTTAGATTATTACAAATCTATAGCATCGGTAAACATTGGGGCATTCCCATTGCGACCGAACGACTATACAAATAGAAGTTTATTAGAAGATCACTTGAAGACAATTATTGGCTTAGACACAGAATCCGTATTGAATGATGTTTCTCCGCAAAAATTATCTACTTACGAAAAACATAATCCAGAAGTATTAATTGGAATTGTTAATAAAGGCAGACAAACTGATTATTTTGAAAATGAAGAAAAGCTAATTTATCATACAGGAAAAGTACAACCTTCGAAACTTAAAGACGAGGATTCGGGTTATGTAAAAATAAAGTCTGATATAAAGTTTTTCGTTCCCTATTTTGCAGGCAAAGGAATAAAAGAATATTACGAGATAATTGATTTTAGAATAATACCAAGAAGTCAAATTTTCTCAGAGGGACATACATTAGCAAAATTTGATGACTCTAGTGATCGCTTAATAATTACACTCGGTAGAAAATTCATAATTGATAATAACAGGTTTTTTACTTGCCCGATTACTGTTTACAGATATACAACTTTAAAAAACATTAGAACCCCAATTGAAAATAAAATTGAAGTATTAAAAGTGAGTAAATAACCACCGCACCAAGTCAGGCACATATGCAAGGCATACAATGCCCCCGGCTACCCATGCGGCAAAAAATAAAAATGTGTCGGGAGATTCTTGCAACATTTGCCGGAGCCCTGAAAATGCCCATACCAATAACAAGGCATACGACGATCATGGTAAAATCAAACAGGTTCAGTTTGGGTTTGTCTGCCATGCTTTGAAGGTAACGCAATTTTATAATGCATGTTATTCAACGGGCGAAAAGTTGTCAGTTTAAAAATTAATACATTGCCGGCCCTTGAAGACATTGTTGCCTTGGTAAAAATGAATGCCGGTAAGGCTTTACCGGCTTTTCAACAAGTGATGTGTTGAAATAATTTGGGAGGTAAATCTCAATCCCCCTACATTTGCAGCGAAATTGGTTCCCGATTCGATCCGGGATTAAAAGGGAAGCCGGTGTAATTCCGGCACTATCCCCGTAGCTGTAAAAGCCCAGGTGAATTGTCAATGGGCAGTGGTGAAGTCTTAAAGCTTTCACCATTCACCATTCACCATTCACGTTGTTGAATCTTCATACCACTGTTCGCCAGCCGGCGTTCGGGAAGGTGTTCAACAACGCTAAGTCAGAAGACCTGCCAGGTATCATTATTTAATCATTCACGGCTTTCGGGTGAAAGGCATGGAGTGTAAAAGCCGTAAGGCGTTTATATTTCTTTCTTTTTTTATTTCTCGAAAGCAGTCACAAAAATTTTTTCAAAAATGAGAAAGAAAATTTTATTGGTGGCTGCTGTAATTCTCAGTAGTCATTTGTACGCCCAGCAGGACAGTACAAAAAATCTGGATGAACTGGTAATCACTGCAACCAAAACCCTCCTCAAGCAATCACAAACGGGCAAAGTAGTAAGTGTAATTGACCAGGCAACGTTGCAACGCGGTGCTGGTAAAACGCTTACTGAAATTCTCAACAGCCAGGCAGGCATGTATACAAATGGTGCCAACAATACACTGGGCACCAACCAGGATAATTATCTCCGTGGCGCTGCTACAGGACATGTCCTTATCCTGATAGATGGCATACCAGTGAGCGATCCTACATTTATCAATAATTCATTTGATTTAAATAGTATCAACCCATCACAGGTTGAAAGAATAGAAATATTGAAGGGATCACAAAGTACCCTCTGGGGCAGCGATGCAGTTGCAGGTGTAATTAATATTATTACAAAAAAAGGTGGTGAAAATAAAATAAGCTCAACAGCAAGTATCTCTTACGGAAGTTACAATACACTCCGGGCAAGCGCCGGCATCAATGGAAAAGTTGACCGCCTTACTTACAACCTTACTTACAATCATACCAACAGCAAAGGCTTCTCATCTGCAAATGATACCACTGGCACAAAAGGATTTGATAAAGATGGCTTCACGCAAAATAATTTGCAGGCAAACCTCGGCTATGCATTCACGCAAAAATTTAATGTATCGGTGCTGTCCACTTATGGCAAGTATAAAACTGACCTGGATGCAGGTGCTTTTAAAGACGATAAGGATTTTACCGGTAGAAATACCAATATCCTCAATACCGTATCGATGGTTTATAAAGCTAAAGGCGCTACACTTAATTTCACCAACTCGCTTGTAAACGCCAAAAGAACATTGGATGATGACAGCGGCCATGTTGGCGGGTTCTCTAAATTCTCCAGGGGGTTGTATAAAGGCAGTTCTTTTGTATCAGAGCTATTTAGTAACGTTAGCTTATCAAAAAAATTATCCCTGGTAACGGGCACACAGCGGATAGCTCAAACGATGGACCAGTCTTACTCTAGCATCAGCAGCTTTGGACCTTTCGTAGCCAAGCCATTGGGAAAAGATTCTGTGCAAACAACCAACTATGCTGTCTATGCATCGCTGATGCTGCTTGATGTCAATGGCTTTAATGCAGAGGCCGGTTTTCGATACAACCATCATAGTATCTATGGTAATAATGCAACTTTTTCATTCAACCCATCTTACAACATCGATGAAAATACCAGGGTATTTGTAAATATTTCTTCGGGCTATAAAGTGCCTTCATTGTACCAGTTATATAGTGAGTATGGTAATAAAGATCTGCAGCCGGAGGAAAGCAATAATTATGAAGCGGGTGTGCAAAGCCTTAGTAACAATAAAAGAAACTCTTTGCGTATTGTGGGTTTTAAAAGAGATATCAAACAGTTGATTATTTTTTATTCAGACCCGGTTACTTACAAAAGCCAATACATGAACCGTGACAAGCAAAATGATTATGGCTTCGAAATTGAAAGCAATATCGCAATTGGTAAAACCGGCAGCTGGGTAAATAATATTACTTACGTAGACGGTGAGGGTAAAACCAATAATGTGAAAGTGAAAAACTTTTATCGCCGGCCCAACTTTACCTTCAATAGTATGCTTACACTGCAACCGATAAAGGATTTAACATTGGCGCCGTCCTTTCGTTTTGTTGGCAGCAGGCTAAAGGGCCAATACGATGCGGGCCCCAATTCGATGCCTCAATATTATACCGTTGATTTTTACGCAGGCTATAACATCACCAAACATTTTCGTGCATTTGTTGACCTGCGCAATATAACCAACCAAAAATATTTTGACGTAGTGGGTTACAACAGCCGCTCCTATAATTATACATTCGGTATCAGCGCCGGGCTGTAACGCAGATGTATAAAATCATTGTTGTCCAAATAAAAGTGAAAATATCTCCTAATGTTCTAGCCCCCTCTCCCTGGAGAGGGGTTGGGGCGAGGTTAAAAATAAAAACATGAAAATAGAAAAAATAAATCCCCGTTTTACTGTGCTGGCATTTTTTATGATTGCAGTGGCGGCTATGCGCATACCCAATGCAACACAGTTGATGCCGTGGGCAAATTTTACGCCTATTGGTGCGATGGGCTTATTTGGCGGTGCTTATTTTTCAGGCAAATGGAAAGCCTTTGCATTCCCGCTGCTTACTTTGTTTGCAAGTGACCTTGTTATCAACAACGTGGTATTTGGAGGCAAGTACGGTGTAATGAATGGTGGCTGGTATATTGTGTATGGAATCTTCACGCTGATCGTTTTCTTAGGCAAGTGGATGATTCAAAATGTAACTGTAAAGAATGTGGTGCTTGCTTCCATAGTAGCAGCATTAGGCCATTGGCTGATCGCTGATTTTGCTGTATGGATAGGTGGCGGAAAAAATCTGATTACAATGGCACCGCTCACAGAAGACTGGGCTGGTTTAATGCAATGCTATGCACAAGGCTTTCCTTTTATGAAAAACTTTCTGATGGGCAACCTTGTTTACAGTGGAATTTTGTTTAGTGGTTTTCAACTGGCACAACAACGTTTCCCTGTTTTAAAATTACAGGCATCGTAAATATAAAAAGCAATGAAGCTTAAGTTTTACTGTTTGATTTTAACCCCTCTCTTTTGAAGAGGGGTTGGGTGAGGTTGCATTGTAAGGACTCAGGCAATTAGCTGGAAATAATAATAAAAAGCATCATTACATCATCAGCATGCATGAAAATAAAAATTGTCCGGGGTGCGGAATTAGCTTTGAATGTAAAGTGGGGAACATAACACAATGCCAGTGCTACGGCATTAATTTAAGCAACGACGAACAGCAGTTCATCAGTAAACAATTTACGGATTGCCTGTGTTCGGGTTGCATAAATGCACTGCGGGCAAAATACAATATTTCAAGGTTTACCACTTTAATTAAAAAGCACCCCGGCCATTAAACTTATAACAGCGTGGCAGCATACAACCCTTACTGCGTGTTACCCAGATGGTTATTAAATTTTTTTTATCAATGGATAAAGCATACATGAACTGGAGCGGTGGGAAGGATTCGGCGCTGGCCTTGTATTACATTTTGCAGCAAGAAAAATTTTCCGTGGATTGTTTGCTCACCAGCGTTAATGCCGTGCACAACCGTATCTCCATGCACGGGGTACGAAGGGAGCTATTGCAAGCTCAGTCAGTATCTCTGGGCTTGCCGCTTCATACTATTGAATTGCCCGAACATCCGGGAATGACTGAATATGAGACCCTGCTGGCTGCAAAAATTAATGAATTAAAGCAGGAAGGATTTGGCTACACTATTTTTGGCGATATTTTTTTAGAAGACCTGAGGCAGTACCGGGAGGACAAATTAAACCAGGTCGGAATATCAGCACTGTTTCCATTGTGGAAAATAGACACCCGTCAGTTGATCCATGATTTTATTGCGCTTGGCTTTAAAACAATCGTGGTTTGTGTTAATGAAAATTTCCTGGATAAAAGTTTTTGTGGTAGAATAATTGATCAACAGTTTATAAATGACTTACCTGCTAACGTAGACCCCTGCGGAGAAAATGGCGAGTTTCATACATTTGTTTTTGACGGGCCCATATTTAAAACCCCCATCAATTTTTCGATAGGGGAGTTAGTGTATAAAGAATATCCGGCTCCCACCGATTCTGCCGATAACTGCAACGGCACATCCGATGCTGCTATTGTAAAAAAGCAATACGGCTTTTGGTTTTGTGATCTTTATTAATGTAAATATCTACGAGCCCAACGGAGTTGTACAGGCCTCCCGAAAGATAGCCACTATAAACACCTGTTAGAAAATAAATTACCCGGTTTCCTTTATTCCCTGTTAATTGCAGCTTATTCAAAACTGCATCATCCAATTATATTCATACACATGCGCTTTACTCCAGTATTCATTGCTATTTTTTTATCAGCCTTTTGTTTTGCCAAAACATCCGGGCAGTATATTTTTAAAGGTAAAGTGCAAAGCACAGAGGGTGAAAAAGGTTTACCGGGAGTATCCGTATCAGTTGATAAAAAGGCAGTAGCTGTGACTGACTCAAATGGCGCTTTTGAATTCAACAGCCCAACGGAGAAAAGCACTATCGCATTTTCACATATTGGCTACCAGGCGGTTTCAGGTAGTTATTCAGCAAATCAATTTATATCGATCGGCTTGTATTCCTCCCATAGTTTTCTGTCAGAAATGGTAGTAAAAGCCTATGAAAGAAATACCGTGTTGAAAAATATGCCCGTAACAGTAAGTGTGCTTGGGCGTACTGATCTTGAACGGTATGGCAACACTTCTATATTGCCTGCCGTAAATACTGTACCGGGCGTAAAAATGGATGAACGCAGCCCTGGAAGTTACCGGTTATCCATCAGGGGTAATTTATTGCGTTCCCCCTTTGGCGTTAGAAATGTAAAAGTTTACTGGAACGGCATTCCATTTACCGATGCAAATGGAACCACCTATCTTAACCAGGTAGGCTTTAGCAATGTTGGTAAAATCGAAATCATTAAAGGGCCGGGTGGCAGCATGTACGGCGCTGGTGCCGGCGGCGTGGTTTTGCTAAGCAGTCGTTATGCCGGCGAAAGAGAAAATAGTATTTCAATTAATGCCGGTGCCGGCAGCTATGGTTTGGCTGAAACTGATATAGCCTACCGCAACCAAACGGAGAATGCAAACTCTTCGTTGCAGTATTCACACCTGCAGAGTGATGGTTGGCGCAAGCAAACAAATACAAGAAAGGATGTGGCTAATTATACCGGCACATTTAATATCAATGCCAAGCAATCTATCAGCACTAACATTTTTTACAGCGATCTTTATTACCAAACGCCCGGTGGCTTAACCCTGGCTCAGCTCAATACAGATCCTCGCCAGGCGAGGCCAGCCAGCGGCGCCTTTAGAAGTGCTGCACAGCAACAATCTGCACTTTTTCTTAAAACTTTTTATGCAGGTATTGCACACGACTACCAATTTAGCCCACGGTGGAGCAACAGCACCAATGTTTATACTTCCCACACACGATTCCGCAATCCCAGCATTTTAAATTACCAACGCAAAACAGAGCAAGGCATTGGGGGCAGGTCGGTTACCCAATTCTATCACAAAAATTTGCGTGTTCATTTTGGTGGGGAGTACCAGTATGGATTTACAAGCACCCGCACTTTTAGCAACCAGTCAGGGGTACCCGATACTTTGCAGTTTGATGATGAGATAGCTGCCCAACAATACAATGTTTTTTTGCAGACAGATATTAACATTGGTGAAAATTTTATCATCAATGCAGGATTGAGCTACAACAATTACGGCTATGGTTTCACAAGGCTCAACAAAAGACCTGTAAAGGAAATAAAAAGGTCCTTTGCGCCTATCCTCGTACCCCGCATTTCGCTGCTTCAAAAGCTTGGCGCAAATTATAGTGTTTATGCCACCGTTAGCCAGGGTTATTCTCCGCCTACCGTTGACGAGATCGTTCCATCTACCGGTGTTTTCAACGGTTCATTAGATGCTGAAAAGGCTACTAATTATGAAATTGGGTTAAGGAGTGAATTGATAAAAAATAGACTATTTGCTGATGTGGCAGCTTATCAGTTTAACTTAACAAATACCATCGTTACCAGAAGGGATGCTGCAGGAGCAGATTATTTTGTAAATACCGGGAAGACGGACCAGCAGGGTGTGGAAATATCAGTGAATTATTACCCTGTGAGAAATGCAACTAAATTTTTACAGGAGCTTAGAATATGGAGCAATTATACTTATATAAAAGCCAGGTTTAAAACTTATCAGCAGGGCGTTATCGATTATTCAGGCAAAAAATTAACAGGCACGCCCCCAAACGTATTGGCAGGAGGTGCTGATGCGGTCACTAAAATCGGGTTGTATGCAAACCTGACCTACAGTTACACAGATATGATCCCGTTGAATGATGCCAATACTTTTTATGGCACACAGTACAATTTGTTTTTTGCAAGAATAGGGTATAAAAAAGATCTTGGTAAAAAGGTAAAAGGTGAAATTTACTTTTCGTACGACAAATCCTTTAATACACCTTATGGCTTAGGCAACGATCTGAATGCTGCTGCCAATAGGTTCTTTAATCCGTCAGCCCCCGAAAATTTCCTTGCCGGCATTAAGCTTCAATTTAATTTATAAAATTGCTGCGAAGTATGATATGGAAATATATCTCGTAAGACATACCACACCTGATATCGCAAAAGGCGTTTGCTACGGACAGGCAGACCTGGACGTAACTGACTCCTTTGAGCATGAAGCAGCCCTCATCAAACAACATTTACCTGGTAACGTTAGTGCCGTTCATTCGAGCCCTTTGCAGCGTTGTAAAAAACTGGCTGAGCATTTATTTGCAGGTCATACCATTCAATTACATGATGACCTTAAGGAGATACATTGTGGTAAATGGGAAATGCGATTGTGGGATGAAATTTCGAAAGAAGAAGTAGGCCCATGGATGGATGACCTTTTAAATGTATGCATCCCCGGCGGGGAAAGTTATACCGGTGTTTTTAAAAGAGTATCTCAATGCTTCGACAAAATAATTTCCAGGCAATCGTCTTCGGGAGAAGGAAATCTATCCGTTAAACAGGACGCTTTGGCGCCGGTCGTTATTGTAGCACATGGCGGTGTTATCCGCAGTATCTTATCGTATATTACTGAAACCCCCCTTATCGACTCATTCAAAGTTTTTTCACTTCATTATGGTTGCGTTGTTAAAGTTGTCCGTCAACAAAGCAGCATAAGATATGAGGTATTATCGAATGTACCACAGGAAAAAGAAACGCACAAACCCTCCCGTCCATAGCCGTTGCCCCCACTGGAAAATGTATATTTGCAAAAATTTTTAATCGGTGGATTTTAGCCAGATAGCCATAAAAGAAATATTAACCGTGTCATTTACACTTTTTGCCGTAATTGATATGGTAGGTAATATTCCTGTATTGGCAAGTCTGCGGTTGAAAATGGGTGGTGAAATACGGTCGACGCAGGCTACCCTTGCCTCGGGTGCTTTGATGATCCTGTTCTTATTTCTTGGAAAACAATTTTTAGGATTGCTGGGGCTGGATGTGCAATCTTTTGCTGTGGCGGGTAGTATTGTAATATTTATCATCGGGCTGGAAATGGTTTTGGGCCATGAATTTTTCAAATCCGATAGCAACCCAAAAAGCGGTAGTGTGGTGCCCATTGCTTTTCCATTGATAGCAGGTTCTGGTACGCTTACCACTATTATGAGCCTGAAAGCCAATTATCATGACGCCAATATTTTTTTAGCCATCCTGATCAACTGCGTGGTGATCTACATTGTGCTCAAATCGCTTAAATGGATAGAAGGTTTTTTAGGCCCAAATGGAATGGTGATTATAAGAAAATTTTTCGGCGTAATATTGCTGGCCATAGCCGTAAAAATATTTGGCAGTAATATCGGCCATTTTGGAAAATAGATACTGGCCTCGTAGTACAATGGATAGTATAAGGGCCTCCGAAGCCCCAGATCCAGGTTCGATTCCTGGCGAGGCCACCAAAGCGTAAACTTAAACAGTTTTAAAAAAAGTTAAACCCACAGCAATTCGATATTGGTGTGGGTTTAACTTTTTCTTGGGTAAGTTGGATGCCGTTAATTCTTTACGCTTTCCTTGGTAAACCGGGGCAATGTATTTTAATCAGGCCGGTAACCCCATCACTACCGGCCTGAAGGACACTGCTGAGGGTATTTCTTTACAATGATCAGGTTACCGCGGCGCCGCAGGTTGATAAATTTTATCTGTTACAAGGTAATTTGACATTTGTTGCATTTCTTTCCCCAAAACATACATAGCAAATAACAGTTAGTAAGCTACTTTTACGATCCATCGTATGCTCATCTGCCGGCATCCTGATTTCTAAATAATTGCTATATTAATATGAAAAAAATCATCATTTGCTTCGCTTTGTTTTCGGGATATTCCCATCTATTGAATGCCCAGCATATTGTGAAACAAGCGCCGGAAGGGTTCGATATTGAACAAAAGGGAATAGGGCACGGGAAAATAGATACCATCACCTACGCCTCATCAACTGTTGGCACTAACCGGCGGGCACTCATTTATACGCCACCCGGTTTTTCGAAAAGCAAAAAGTATCCTGTACTTTACCTGTTACATGGTATTGGCGGTGATGAAAAAGAGTGGCTGAACGGCGGACATCCACAGGTGGTGCTGGACAACCTGTATGCCGGTAAAAAAATTGAACCCATGATCGTGGTAATGCCCAATGGGCGGGCCATGAAAGATGATCGCTCCACCGGAAACATTATGGCCTCCGACAAAGTACAGGCATTTGCCACTTTTGAGCAGGATTTGTTGAAAGACCTGGTACCCTATATCGAAAAGAACTTTCCGGCGAAACCCGATCGGGAAAGCAGGGCTATTGCCGGCCTTTCTATGGGTGGCGGCCAGTCATTGAATTTTGGCCTGGGCAACCTTGATCATTTTGCATGGGTAGGTGGATTTTCTTCCGCACCAAATACGAAACAGCCAGGGGATCTGGTGCCGGATGCAGCCGCTGCAACCAAAAAATTGAAACTGCTTTTTATTTCCTGTGGAGCCAGCGACGGATTGATCAGTTTCAGCAAACGCACCCACGACTACCTGGCTGAAAAACAGGTGCCACATATCTACTACATCGAGCCAGGTGTGCACGACTTCAAGGTTTGGAAAAACGGTTTGTTTATGTTTTCACAACTTATTTTTAAGCCCGTGGATGTTGCTACATTTCCCGAGTATTTGAAAATGTCTGTAGCGCCGGCAGTAAACAGTAACGGTTTTGGAGGAGGAGGGGGTCAGGGTGAACGCAGGCAGACAGGTAAAGAGGATTATAAAATTACGAATACAACCCAGCAGGGGAAACAATATCCGCAGGTTAATAGCGAAGGTCGGGTAAGGGTTAGTATTGCTGCACCAACGGCACGGTTGGTACAACTTGACATTGGTGCAAAGAAATATGATTTAATAAAAGATACCGCAGGCGTTTGGACCGGGGAATCGGCCCCGCAGGATGAAGGATTTCATTATTATCAGCTGAATATCGATGGAGCCTCCGTTCCGGACCCTGCAAGCCTGTACTATTATGGTGCCAGCCGCTGGGGAAGTGGTATTGAGGTACCAGCCAAAGACCAGGACAAATATGCCCTTAGGGATGTGGCGCATGGGCAACTGATAAAGCAGCAATATTATTCAAAAACCAGTAAGAAGATAAGGCCTGTGTTTATTTATACGCCGCCTGGCTATGAAAAGGAAAACACGAAGAAATATCCGGTATTGTACCTGCAGCATGGTATGGGTGAAAATGAAACCGGGTGGGGCAATCAAGGCTATGCCAATCTTATCATGGACAACCTCATTGCTGATGGTAAGGCCCTCCCTTTCATTATCGTAATGGAAAATAGCGGTATAGATCCCGCTGTCTTAAGAGCTGCCCGCGCCCAGGCTGCGCCACCGCAGTCTGGTGGTTCCCCACCAACCGCACCGGGTGGTAACAATGCCCCGCGACCAGGAGGAGGAGTAAATTTTGCAGCGGAATTTGAAAAAATACTTTTTACCGACCTGATCCCTTACATAGAGTCAAATTACAGGGTGATTGCCAATCCTTCACACCGTGCGATGGCAGGGTTATCTATGGGGGGCATGCAAACACGCTCCATTGTTATAGCCAATCCTGATAAGTTTGCGTATGCAGGTTTGTTTAGCAGCGGAACATTTGTACCAACAGAAATTACCAACCTGGAAGCGTTTAAAAAGAACGGCAAATTGGTATTTATGAGTTTTGGAGGGAAAGAGGGTGGTGCTGCCCGTATCCCTGCGGCAGCAGAGGAATGGAATAAAGCAGGTGTTAAGTCAGTATCGTATGTTTCGCCTGAAACAGGGCATGAATGGCAATCATGGAGACGCAGCCTGTATGAATTTGCCCCACTGTTATTTAAATAATTCTTTAGGAACAAAAAATCTATTTCAATCAATCAACAAATATGAATTTAAAAATAATGACAGTGTTGTTGATGTTGATTTGCAGCATCAATAGTTTTTCGCAGGATTCCAACTTTCATATCTACCTGAGTTTGGGTCAATCTAACATGGAAGGTAATGCCAGGGTGCAACCACAGGATACCATTAACATTGATAAACGCTTCCAGGTGTTGGAAGCTGTAGATTGCCCTAACCTTGGAAGGGTGAAAGGACAATGGTATACAGCGCTGCCACCTTTATGCCGGTGTAGAACCGGGCTTACTCCTACAGATTACTTTGGCCGTACCATGGTGCAAAATCTACCTCAAAATATAAAGGTGGGTGTAATCAATGTTGCTGTGGGCGGGTGTAAAATTGAATTGTTCGATAAAGATAATTTTCAATCGTATGTAACTGCAGCCCCCGGCTGGTTGCAAAATATGGTAAAGGAATACGATGGCAATCCGTACCAGCGGCTGGTGGAGATGGCTAGACTGGCACAGAAAAAAGGTGTTATAAAAGGCATACTGCTGCACCAGGGCGAATCCAATACAGGTGATACGCTTTGGCCTGTGAAAGTGAAAGTTGTCTACGACAATTTATTAAAAGACCTGGGCCTGGAAGCTGGCTCCCTGCCGTTGATTGCAGGCGAAATGGTGGCGGCCGATCAAAAAGGCGCCTGCGCCAGCATGAACAAAATTATAGCAACCTTGCCCCAAACCATCGGGAAAGCCTATGTCATTCCTTCGGCTGGTTGTGAAGGAGCAAAAGATAAACTTCATTTCAGTGCAACTGGCTACAGGGAACTGGGCCGGCGTTATGCTGCTAAAATGCTCGCATTACAGGGATATTAATAATAATCACCCTAATATTTTTCATCATCATCTCATAAGGATTCAAATTAAAAGAATGTTCAAAAACAAAATTCATAGCCTGCAATTGCTGCTGTTATTATGTGCCGGTATTGTATTATGTGTAGTAACAGCATCCGGCCAGAAGAAAGGCCGGGCTGTAAAAAACAAGGGTAACAATATAGACAATTCCACACCCGTTTTTTCACAGTTTACCTATAAGGGAAATGATAAAATTTATAATGACAATACCCTGAAAGCGGATGAGTTTTATACCCCCATTCTGCAAGGTTGTTATCCTGACCCCAGCATTACCCGCAAAGGAAATGATTACTACCTGGTGAGTTCCACATTTGCTATGTTTCCAGGCGTTCCTATTTTTCACTCCAATGATATGGTAAACTGGAAGCAGATCGGTCATGTGCTTGACAGGCGATCGCAATTAAAAGTTGACAGTTCAGGTATATCGGCCGGTATATATGCGCCCGATATTAAATACAATGCCAATAATGAAACTTTTTATATGATTACCACCCAGTTTTCCGGTGGCATGGGAAACATTGTTGTAAAAACAAAAGACCCATTGAAAGGATGGAGCGACCCTTATAAATTAAAATTTAACGGCATTGACCCATCGTTGTTTTTTGATGACAACGGGAAGGCCTATGTGGTACACAACGATGCACCTGCCCGTGGCAAGGAGCGCTATAATGGACATAGGATCATTAAAATCTGGGAATATGATATAGCCACAGACCAGGTGATTGCGGGCACTGATAAAATGATAGTGGATGGAGGTGTGGATACCAGCCAGCGACCTATCTGGATTGAAGCGCCGCATATTTATAAGAAAAATAGCCGCTACTTTTTAATGTGTGCCGAGGGTGGCACCGGAGGATGGCATAGCGAAGTAATTTTTGTGAGCGACAGCCCTACCGGCCCGTTCGTTCCTGCTCCGGGCAATCCTATTCTTACACAAAGACATTTTCCAAAAGAACGCAAAGAAAAAATGGATTGGGCAGGCCACGCAGATTTGGTGGAGGGTCCGGATGGTAAATATTATGGCGTGTTTCTTGGCATTCGTCCAAATGAAAAAGACCGTGTAAATACCGGCCGGGAAACCTTTATACTTCCTGTTGACTGGACCGGGCAATTCCCGGTATTTGAAAACGGCCTGATCCCCCTGAAACCCAAATTAAAAATGCCAAAAAATGTTAAAAATCAAACCGGCCAAAACGGCTTTTTCCCGAACGGGAATTTCACCTTTACCGATAATTTCTCCAGCGAAAAACTTGATTACAGATGGATTGGCGTAAGGGTACCAAGGGAAGATTTTATCAGTGTGTCGAAGCAAGGTCTTACCATCAATGCTTTTGCTACCAACATAAAATCGAGCTTAGCCACTTCTACCTTGTTTCACAGGCAGCAGCATACCGTCTTTGAAGCCGCCGTTACAATTAAGTACAAGCCCAACACAGACAAAGACCTGGCAGGCCTGGTGTGCTATCAGAGCGAAGCATTTAATTATGTGTTTGGTATTACCAAAAAAGACAACGAATACTACCTGGTTTTAGCAAAAACAGCCAGGGAACGGCAGGCAGGTCCACCACGCCAGGGTGCTGCTTCAAAAACAACCATTATTGCCAGCACAAAAATTGATCTTAGGAAGCCGGTCAGGTTACAGGTGTCCTCATCGCAGCAGGATGATTATTCCTTCAATTATTCAATAGATGGGACCACCTTCCAAAACCTTGGAGGACCTGTATCTGGTGATATATTATCCACTAATGTGGCAGGTGGTTTTACAGGTGCATTGATTGGCTTGTATGCTACCACCGGCAACGATATACAACCATAGTTACCGTAAATTAAAAAATGCATGATAAAAATATTTTTTATTCCGATACTGATTGTATTGACAGGCACCATTGGATATACACAACAGATAACAGTTCTAAGCCCGGACAAGCAGCTGCAACTGGCCGTTGATGTAAAAGACGGGATTCCTTTTTATTCCGTTACCTGCAATAATAAAACCATGCTGGAAAATTCTCCGCTGGGACTTACTACTAACGAAGGTGATTTTTCAACAGGAATGAAATTTACAGGTAAGCAAGACTCAGCGGTGGACAAGCAATACACCCAGGACCGTATTAAAAAATCGAACATACATTATGTAGCTAACCAGCTTACCTGTCATTTTGAAAACGACCAACAAAAAAAGATCAGCATCGTGTTCCAGGTAAGCAATAATAATATTGCTTTCCGTTACGAGTTGCCCAGCTGGCGGGACCGGATGAGCTGTGTGGTGGAAAAGGAGGCAACCGGTTTCAGATTTCCTGCTCAAACCACCACCTTTCTATCCGGTATGATGAACCCAATGACTGGTTTTGCCCGTACTGCACCCAGTTATGAAAATGCCTATGTTGCCGATGGCGCATTAGGAAAAACTACCCCCCGTGGTGAAGGCTATGTGTTTCCAGGTCTCTTCCGTGTTGGCAATGATGGTTGGGTGCTGGTATCCGAAACCGGTGTTAACAGCCTGTATTGTGCGGCGCATTTAAGCGATGGAAATACTGACGGACTTTATTCCGTAGCTTACCCTACTGCAAAACACAATAACGGTTTTGGCAGCACCGGGGCAGCCATTGCCTTGCCGGGTGTAACCCCATGGCGGACTATTACGGTGGGCAAAAACCTTAAACCAATTGTAGAAACCACCATCCCATTCGACGTGGTGGAGCCGCTTTACCAGGCCTCAAAAAAGTACCGTTTTGGCCGTTCTACCTGGAGCTGGATTGTATGGCAGGACAACAGCATGAACTACGATGATCAGGTGAAATATATTGAGCTGGCAGCAGCGCTGGGATATGAATACATTTTAATGGATGCGCTGTGGGATAAAAATATTGGGAAAGAAAAAATGAAGCAACTGATCAGCTATGCCAATTCAAAAAAAGTGGATGTTTTTTTATGGTATAATTCCAATGGTCAATTTAATGATGCACCGCAATCGCCCAGGAATAAAATGAACACCACCATTGAACGTAAAAAGGAAATGCTGTGGCTGCGCAACGCTGGGGTGAAGGGCCTGAAAGTAGATTTTTTTGGTGGTGACAAGCAGGAAACTATCCGCCTGTACGAAGACATTTTATCTGATGCAAATGACTATGGCCTGATGATTATTTTTCATGGTGCTACGCTGCCACGGGGATGGGAAAGAATGTATCCAAATTTTGTAGGGTCCGAAGCGGTAGTGGCCTCTGAAATGCTGATATTTTCACAAGGAGTGCGGGATACAGAAGCATTCAATGCCAGCATACATCCGTTCATCCGCAATGCGGTAGGCAGTATGGAATTCGGCGGCGTACTACTGAACAAATACCTGGTGAAAAGCAATGAAGTAAGAAACAAAAGACTGACCACTGATGCCTTTCAACTGGCAACATCAATCCTTTTCCAGAACCCGGTCCAAATGTTTGGGTTAACGCCAAATAACCTCACTGATGCACCTCCTTTTGAGATAGATTTTATGAAGCAGGTACCCACTACCTGGGATGAAACGTTGTTTATTGACGGGTATCCCGGCAGGTATTGTGTAATTGCCCGCAAGCATGGCAATCAATGGTATGTTGCCGGTGTTAACGGGCAGAAAGAAACTGTGAAAATAAAAGTGTTGTTACCCATGTTTGCCGGAAAAAAAGTGCGGCTCATTAACGATAATACAGAAAGGGTAACCAATTTGAAAGATATACAGGTAAAGAAAAACGGGGAAGTTGAAATTGAAATACAACCTGGTGGCGGTTTTGTAATAAATTAGAAATTGAAAAATTAATCATGCAAATGAAAAATATAAACATCTATATTTTAGGAGGGCTTTTTTCTTTGTTAGCGGTAACTGGCACCTATGCGCAAAACCCGCTTATCACCAACCAATTTACAGCCGATCCTACAGCAAGGGTCTTTGGTGATAGAGTTTATGTCTATCCTTCACATGATATTTTGTGTGGGGAAGGAAAAGGACGCCCTAACTGGTTTTGTATGGAAGATTATCATGTGTTTTCCTCGGCTAACCTAACCGAATGGACCGATCATGGTGTAATTGTTACCCAAAACAAAACACCCTGGGTAAAGTCGGAAAGCTACAGCATGTGGGCACCTGATTGTATTGAACGCAATGGCAAATATTATTTCTATTTTCCCTCCACCCCGAAAGATACTACCAACGGCAGGGGCTTTAACATTGGGGTGGCGGTGGCCGACAAACCCGAAGGTCCGTTTGTGCCACAGGGGCAACCCATTAAAGGGGTGCGTGGCATTGACCCCAACGTGTTTATTGATAAAGACGGACAGGCATATCTCTATTGGTCGCAGGGCAATATTTATGCAGCCAAACTCAAGGAAAATATGCTGGAACTGGCTTCAGAACCGGTAACCCTTCAGGAGCTGCCTACAAAAGGACTAAAAGAGGGGCCTTTTTTATTTGAGCGAAAAGGCATGTACTATCTTACCTACCCGCATGTGCAAAATAAGACGGAACAACTGGAATATGCCATTGGCGATCATCCTTTGGGCCCTTTCAAAGTAACAGGTGTTATCATGGATGAATGGCCCTCCGGCTGCTGGACCAACCACCAATCTTTTATTGAGTTTAAAAACCAGGGGTACGTATTTTACCACCACAACGACTTGTCTCCAAAATTTGATAAAAACAGGTCGATAAGGGCCGATAGCCTTTCCTTTAATGCAGATGGCACCATTAAAAAAGTGAGTCCTTCGCTAAGGGGTATTGGCATAGCCGATGCTGCCAAAGAAATTAATTTTGACAGGTACACAGCTATTAGTGATAAAGGAGCTTCTATTAAATTACTTGATACATTGAATACGTTTAAAGGATGGAAAACGGTATTGGATGAGCCTGGTTCATGGGTACAATTTAACAGTGTTGGTTTTGGCCAGCACCAGCAAAAGTTTAAAACGGTAAAAATAAAAGCTGCTTCTGAATTGGGCGGCATTTTGCAGTTGCGGTTGAATAATGCAACCGGTCCGGTGCTGGCGGAGGTAAGTATTCCCCCTGGTCCAGGATGGAGTATTATCCGGGCGCCTGTGAAGGGGGCAAAGGCGGGCACACACCACCTGGTATTAAGTTTAAAAAATAAAGGTGATGTGGAAATAGACTGGATAAGGTTTGAATAGCAAAGCCCGGAAATTTAAAGTGTGAATCATGCAGAGACGGGTGTTATTTATTTTAGGTAAAAGGTAAGAGAATATTTAAAAAGAATCCTCTAAGAATATGTATCCCAAAAAATCATTGTGGAATGCCTTTGTTTTTCAATGCTTTTGATTGGAAAAATATATGTTCAGCCAACAAAACAGCTGTAACAAGAACACCGCCACAATTCATAGAGCAAAAAAATCGCTCAATGCATTTACACTTGTTGCCCATGGTAAGGCAACTGCTCTTTATGTTGATCCATCGGATGATAAAGGCGTTATGCGGGCGGCATATGACCTGGGTGATGATATTAAAAAAGCTTCCGGAACTGCGGCCGTGGTAAAGTTATTTGGTCGTGCATATAAGCAGAAAAATATAACATTGGAATGAATAAAGTATTGATTGAATTAAAAGTGGCTTTTTTTATTTTGCTGGCTATACCATTGTGGGGATACGCACAAAACCCAATTATCCAAACCATTTACACAGCCGATCCTGCCCCAATGGTTTATAAGGATACGGTGTTTTTATACACTGGTCACGACGAGGATAAATCTACCTGGTTTACCATGAAAGACTGGCATGCCTATTCCACTACCGATATGGTAAACTGGACAGATAGAAGTGCGCCATTATCCCTTAAAACTTTTAAATGGGCCAGTAAAGATGCATGGGCAGGGCAGTGTATTTTTCGAAACAATAAATTTTATTTCTATGTTCCGGTCAACCAGGCCAGCGGCAAGGGGATGGCTATCGGTGTAGCTGTTTCCAACAGCCCAACAGGCCCATTTACCGATGCATTGGGCAAACCATTGGTGCATAGTGGTAACGGAGACATTGACCCAACCGTTTTTATTGATGATGATGGACAGGCATACCTGTATTGGGGTAATCCTTATCTTAAATATGTGAAGCTAAACCCGGATATGATTTCTTATTCCGGCGAGGTAGTTACGGTGCCATTAAATAAGGAAGGGTTTAGTGTGCGATATAAAGATGCAGACAAACGACCTTCAGCATACGAAGAAGGCCCGTGGATATACAAACGTAACAGCTTATATTATTTGCTTTACCCCGCAGGTGGCGTGCCTGAGCATCTTGCTTATTCAACTGCTAACAGCGCTACCGGTCCCTGGAAATACCGCGATACCATCATGTCCGTTATAAAAAAAGGAGGCGCTTTCACCAATCATCCGGGGCTAATTAATTATAAAGGAAAATCTTATTTCTTTTATCACAATGGAGCCTTGCCCGGTGGCGGCGGCTTTAACAGATCGGTATGTGTAGAAGAGTTTGTGTATAATACCGATGGTGCTATACCACGGATTGCCGCTACCACAACTGGTATTACAAATGCTGTAGGCCAAATAAACCCGTTTAATAGGGTAGAGGCCGAAACCATTGCCTGGGAACAAGGTATTGAAACAGCAACCGACAGCATTAGTGGCCAGGGCATTTATGTAACCGGCATCAGCAGTGGCGATTATATAAAACTGCGGGAAGTGAACTTTAAAAAAGGTGCCCGAAAATTTAATGCTCATATTACCCCTGGCAAGGGTGGTTCTATCGAAATTCGCCTCGATAGTCTAACGGGTACATTATTGGGTACCTGTAATGTAAAAAACAAGGATAACCTCCAAGGCTGGACTATTGCAACGGCTTCAGTTAAAAAAGTAAAGGGAATTCACGATATGTTCTTTGTTTTTAACGGGGGCGAAGGCAACCTTTTCAACTTTAATTGGTGGCGGTTTAAAAACTAAGCGGCCATAAATATTCTTTAAAGTAGATGGAGTTTTTAAAATTACAACGAATAATCTTAAAAAAAATATATGAAAACAACATTAATTAAGGCAACAAAAGGTAATCGCTCACTGCGGAGAATGATCACCTTTTGTTGGTTCCTGGCAACTGCAACTATATGCAACGCCCAGCAATATCCACCTTCCTGTGTGATCACAGTACCTTTTAGCAATGCCTATTTTAAGGGGGGTAGCGATGTGGAAATTCACGTATATGCTACTGATTTTGGTAAAACAATTAACAATGGCACAGTGGTCAGTGTAGCCTTTTATAATGGCAATAAACTACTGGGAAAAACTTCAGCGCATAAGGATTACAAATACCGGTTTGTGTGGAAAAACGTCCCAGCAGGTAATTACACGATTAAAGCCAAAGTGACGAACAGCAAAAATATTTCCTTTTCGTCTGCTGGGGTAATTATTGCGGTTGGCCCCAATGAAGTAATACCCCGTGGGTTAAGTGCCGGAAAAGGAAAATATCTCGCCAACATCTACCAACGTGCCGGTGCGGTTGGCTATGATCAATATTGGAACGGAGTAACTTCAGAAAATGCCTGTAAATGGGGGTCAGTGGAGCCATCCCGCGGGCAATATAACTGGGAAGGAGCAGACCGGGCCTATAATTATGCGGCGGAACGAAATATGATTTTCCGATACCATGCAGGCGTATGGGCAAGTCAATATCCGCAATGGCTCATCGGACTCACCACGGAGGAAGCAAGGGCAGCGATAGTGAAGCATTTAACAACCATTGCGGCACGGTTTCCCCTGGCTGATCAAATAGACCTCTTAAACGAACAACTATTTCAACATCAGAAAGACAACCAGAAATTCAGGGAATTGCTGGGGGGCCCGGGAACGAAAGACAACGATTACGCATGGCAAATATGGCTTTTTGAACAGGGCCGAAAAGTATTCCCGAATACCAAACTGGTGCTGAACGATTATGGCCTGGAAGGTGACCGCAAGGCAATTAATGCCCAGTTGGCATTATTTAAAGTGCTTCGCGACCGGGGGCTGGTAGACGGATTTGGTACGCAGGCACATGCATTTAATGTTGATAAGCCAACCGCAGACACAATAAAGGCTTCGCTCGATTTAATGGCAACGGCAGGCTTGCCCATATTTGTTACCGAACTGGACATGAATGGAGGAACCAGGGGGCGGAAAATAAATGACACACTTCAACTGGTTAGTTATAAAAAAACATTCCCGGTATTCTGGGAGCATTCCGCAGTGGCTGGCATTACCCTTTGGGGTTATATTGCTGGGGCTACATGGATGAGCGGAACTGGAATTGTTAGCAGGGAAGGCGTTGAAAATCCATCTATGCTTTGGCTAAAGGATTATCTTGCTGCCAGGCCCGTTGTAGGTTATCCGATGCATCCGGCGCATAAAAAAGTCACCGGTGTAAATTAATTTCCGCTGGTTCCCGTGCAGATTTTCACTTACCTTTTCTGCCTGCTGTCAACCCTACGGAAAAATGGTAATAATCAAAAATTGTATGAATAATGTTTATCCTGGCCTTTATCCATAAAAAAAAGTAACCTGGCGTAGATCAATAAATGCAATCTGCTTAATATTGGGAATTAATTTGGATGGAAGAGCGTGTCGAACTTTGAAAAATCGCAATTTTACCGGGTCAAAGAAACTTACCTTAACTAACTTGGATAGATTGCATTTTATCTAACTTAAATGAGTTTTTTTCTTTCATTTTAAATAGAAATTACTTTAATAAATATAATAGGTTGATTGCCTGCTAAAGTGATACCCCTGTGTCATTCAAATAATATGAAAGGACTGTTAAATACTGGTTTTGTTTTGTTATTGGCAATACTATGTAGCTTAACCACAGATGCACAAAATATTACCCTGTCTTTTAAAAATTATTCCACCAGGGACGGACTTTCCTCTACCAGTATTTATAGTATCATTAAAGATAAATTTGGCTTTATCTGGTTGGCAACGGAAGATGGACTCAGCCGGTTTGATGGTGCCAATTTTAAAGGGTACAGGCATGACCCTACCAATCCGAATGGCCTGAGGGTAAACCATATTACAGCATTGTATGAAAGTTTGGAAGGTACCATCTGGATTGGGACAAATGGTGGCGGGTTAAGCTATTACGATAGAAGTAAGGATTCTATTTTTAATTATAAAGCCAAGGATCCAACGCAGATTGGAACCGCCATCACCACAATCAATGGCGATAAAGAAGGGAATGTTTGGGTAGCCAGTTTTGGAGGGCTCTATATTATCAATCCGGTTAAAAAGGAAATGATTGTTGAAAACTTTAGTTTACTGCGAAAAACGGTGGCTGGCATGATAGTAACTTATTTTCTACAGGACAAGCAGAAGCGGCTCTGGGTTGGGACCAGCGTAGGTATTTACCTTTATGAGCCTGCAAAAAACAGCATTACCTACCTGACGCACCATGAAAAAGATACCAGCAGTCTTCCAGGTAAGAGCATTAACAACATTGTGGAAGATGGAAATGGCAATATTTGGGTAGGTACTGACAGAGGTTTAGCGAAGCTATTGCCAGATGGGAGAAGTTTCAGTACATACCGGCCAACAGGTGCTTTGCATTTAAGCAGTAGGTCCATCAATGCACTTGGTGTTGACGTTGGCAAAAGACTTTGGATTGGTTCCGATGAAGGTCTGGATATTGTGGACATTGCAAGTAGCAAGGTATCAAATTATATTCCTGACAAAAGAAATACAGCCAGCATCAGCAGTCGCTCAATACGTTCCATTCTTATTGATAATAAAGGGGTTTACTGGGTAGGTACATTTAGAGGTGGCCTTAACAGGTATGATGAAAACTTCAACTACTTTAACTTAAAGGAATACAATGCTTTTGATCCCTTTGGACTTCGTTCTCCCATTGTTACATCTTTCGAAGCGTCTCACCACGGTGTATTTGTAGGTACAGATGGTGGAGGTTTGCAATTGTATAACCCTAATACAGGCCTTTTAACACATGTCGTACTTCCGCTGAAGGAAAAAAACGATAAACTCGATCTCAGTATCCTGACCCTGGAAATGTCAGCTAGTAAGGAACTTTGGATAGGCACGTTTTCAAACGGGTTGTATCGCTACAACCCTGCCACCGGTAGCCATGTAAATTACGCCAAAGGCGCGTCTGCCTCCCAATTAAACAACAGCGATGTTTTTTGTTTAAAAGAAGATAGCAAGGGTAACATGTGGGTAGGTACCAACGGGGGAGGAATCAATGTAATCAAACCGGGGGGTGGGCCAATAGTCAAATACGTATACAATCCGGCCACCCCTAACGATGCGTCACGCCCCTCCAGTAGTTTTATCCGCTCTTTTGAAGAAGACAGCACAGGCCATATGTGGGTAGGTTCGTTGGGTAGTGGTATTTCTGTTTTTGACCCCGCAAGCAAACAGTTTTGGTTTTATACAAAAGCAAACAGTGGGTTGCCCAGCGATTATATAATGGCCATTAAGCAAGATAGGAAAGGGAATACCTGGGTAGGAACAAGTGGCAACGGAATTGGACTGCTTAGAAGGGGAGCCACCCGCTTTGAATCTCTTACTGAAAAGGATGGGTTACCGAATGGCAATATCCACAAAATAATCGAGGATCCTACGGGGAAACTTTGGATTAGCACTAATAAAGGGCTTAGCTGTTATGATCCGGTTGCTAAAACCTTTAATAATTATACCAGCCACAATGGGTTACAATCCGGAGCATTTGTACCCCGTGCGGGAATAATTACATCAGACGGCGAACTCTACTTTGGTGGGCAAAATGGTTTTAATCATTTTAACCCTGCCGGTTTCAAAACCAACCGGAATATCCCGCCGGTTGTATTTACCAGTTTAAAGATTGATAATGAGTTGGTTATTCCTTCTGCTGATGGCCCTATCCGCCAGTCAATTTTGTTGGCGGATGAAATTCGTATCAGGTATAACCAGGTTTTTTCAGTGGGATTTGAAGCACTCGATTTTACTGTACCAGAGGCCAACAAGTATGAATTCCAGCTAAAAGATTTTGATAAAAACTGGGTTAGTGCCGGTAAAGAACACAGTGCTTATTATGCTAACATTCCACCCGGCGAGTACGTTTTTAAGGTCCGTGCCAGCAACAACGATGGTATTTGGAACAAGGAAGGCAGATCTATCCGGGTAGTAGTGGCTCCCCCATTTTGGCGAAGCTATTATGCCTATATAATTTATTTATTAATGATTGCGGGCGTTCTATTCTATATACGTCACCTGGGAGTTAAAAAAATGCAAATGCGTTTTGCGCTTGAACAGGAGCGCCAAAGAGCCAATCAATTGATCGAAAGAGAACGAAAAGAGGCGGAGTATATGCATAAACTAGACCAGGTAAAAATAAAGTTTTTAACCAACCTGAGCCACGAATTCAGAACCCCCATTTCACTTATAATGGGCCCTGTGGAAAACCTCATCGGGCAAATTAAAGATGAAACGTTTTTAAACCAGCTTAACCTTATAAAAAGAAATTCTCGCAGACTGTTAAATCTCGTAAATCAATTGCTTGATTTCAGGAAAATGGAAGAACGGGAGCTAAAACTACAATGCAGCGAAGGCAATATCGTTACATTTATGAAGGATGTGTGCGACTCTTTTAACGACCTGGCGAAGCGAAAAAAAATAGAGTTTAGTTTTTACGCTGGCTTCAAAGGAGATGCTGTATTATTCGATCATGACAAGGTTGAACGTATCCTATTCAATATTTTATCCAATGCCTTTAAATTTACACCTGAAAATGGCAATATTGCTGTAACGGTCGCGGAGTTGGAAGATGCAGAACCTGAATTTTCATCCATAGCAGTCTCAGTCAATGATTCGGGCATTGGCATCCCAAAAGAATACCAGGCCCATATTTTCGAAAGTTTTTTTCAACACGAAACAAGTGCAGAAACCTTGAATCATGGTACAGGTATAGGATTGTCAATTACAAGGGAATTTGTTCAGTTACATGGCGGCACTGTGTCAGTAGAAAGCGAGCCCGGCAAAGGAAGCTCTTTCACTTTTCATTTGAAGCTAAAAAAAGCCCATAAATTTGAGGAAGCGGTAAATGGTGTATCAATTGTTGACTCCCCCGAAGAATTAAGAAAGTTGCCGGCAGTATCGCACCACATGCAACCATCTGTTTTAATTGTGGAAGATGATGATGATTTTCGCTTTTATATCAAGGAAAACCTAAAGTCATTCTACCAGGTTTTTGAAGCCCCTAATGGCAAAGAAGGCTGGCTGCGCAGCTTGTTCCATCATCCGGATATTATTATTTGCGATGTACAGATGCCCGTGATGAATGGTTTAGAATTAGTACAAAAATTAAAGGCGGATAAACGCACTAAACACATACCTCTTATTTTACTTACAGCCGCCGATACACCAACTGGCGCTTTGGATGGCCTGGAATCTGGTGCCATAGATTATATGACAAAGCCATTCGACTTTGCCGTACTTCAGGCTAAATTGCACAATTTATTAGTGCTCAACGACTCATTCAAAGAAAACTACTCAAGGAAAGTGACCGTAACTTTGCCCGAAACCGAGACCGTATCTGCAAAAGAAAAATTCCTTCAAAAAACGCTCTCGTTTATTGATGACAACCTATCGGATTCGCAGCTTAGTGTTGAATTGTTAAGTTCGCACCTATGCATCAGCAGGGCATCGCTATACAATCGCTTGCTTGAATACACCGGTATGAGTCCCGTGGAATTCATTCGGACACTAAAGTTGGAAAAAGCGAAAGACCTGTTAGAAAAAAGTGATTTAAACATTGCAGCGATTGCCTATGAAACAGGATTTGCCAATCCCAATTATTTTACAAAAGTTTTTAAGGCGCAATACAAAATTACCCCTTCGGAATTTGTTGCGGAAAAAAGGAAAAGTTGATCGTTCGAACGCAAAAAAGTACTATTTCTCTTTCCCCGGGTGTTGTTGGTACGATCAGGCAAGCCTGGGAAAAAAATCATGTTGATATAATAACCGGGTAAAACCAATCTGTTTCAAAGAATAGGTGAAATATTTGCGGTAAAAAACCCGGGCCGGGTATCCAGTGGGGCTAACCAGACACATTATAGCCTTCAATTAAATAGCCTGGTTGGCTTTCTCAAAATTGAGTTATTCTCCATAAATATATTTTGGGCAGCCGCCAAAAATGAATTTCCTGAATCCGTTCGTCCATTAAAGCAATACCTGGCTAATACATATGATGCAATATTTTGGCTGTTGAGGGAAATTACAATCTAAAAATTAATGATGGTGCTAATTTGAAAAAGGAAGCCGACCCCCTAATTGAATTTAAAAGTTTATATGTTCCTTTTACCCTCCCGGGAATAGTCAGTTTTGTACATTATTACTGTTTTTATCGTGATTTTTATGTCATGATTAGTGCATTTAATTGATAGTTTTGAATAGTCAGAAGCAAAAGTTTAAAAAAAAGCAAGGGTTTTATAAACCGGATGTTGATTATGAGAATTCATCATTTGGCAAGTAGCAATCCGGTATGGTAAACGACTTAGTTGTTTCCCACGCATCTTCTTCTAACCAAAAAAAACTTATAACGATTATTGCCTTCCATGCCGCTGCTATCAATTTATTATCAATTAGGGGTAACATTTAAAAGTTATATTTCCCGATTGAGAAAAACGATGAAGCTCCAAACAGATGCCGGCATAAGCGTTATGACAAACCACTTACAAACCAAAACGATGTTTATGAAATTTACACGATTCTTCCAGGCTCAATGTTTTCCTCCAGTCCAATTATTGACAATACATTTATTTAAAAGAGAGTAAAATACCAGTTTACTAAGCCATGCACAGTAAGGTTTAAGCTTTTAAAAATTCTCACTGTAGCCCAATGCGATCCTCCTTCCGGGATCGACAATAATTCTATTGCCCATTCTAAATATTCCAAACAAAAAAAGCTCAAAATGATTCTAACATTACGATTGTGGAAACGGCTTTTGATAACTGCGCTGGTATTGGCTCCTGCAGTTATTTGTTTACCCGTTTTAGCGCAAAATTCCCGTACGATAAGCGGGGTAGTACTTGACGCCCAAAAGGCTTCCATAACCGGGGCATCAGTGCAGGTAAAAACAACCAGTATCAGTACAAGTACCGACCAGAATGGAAAATTTTCCATTTCAGTTCCTGCCGGCAAAAATGTCCTTGTTATTAGTCATGTTGGAAAGGTTTCCCAGCAGATTGACATTCGTAACAAACAAACGATTGTGGTTACGTTTTCCGACAGCAGTGCCATACTGGATGATGTAGTCGTAGTTGGCTATGGCAGGCAGAAAAAAGCAAGCGTTGTAGGTGCAATATCCCAGGTATCCGGAAAAGTATTGGAACGTACAGGTGGTGTAAGCAATCTTGGTATGACACTTACCGGAAATCTTCCTGGGTTAGTTACTACCAGTTCCACAGGTATTCCCGGTGGAGAAGACCCACAAATCCTTATACGTGCTCAAACCAGCTGGGGTAGCAGTAGTCCGCTGGTTCTCGTAGATGGTGTAGAGCGTCCGGGTTCATTGGGTACCTTAGATATTACCTCTATAGAAGGCATTTCTATATTAAAAGACGCTTCTGCTACGGCGGTGTATGGTGTTAGGGGAGCTAACGGGGTAATACTGATTACTACCAAAAAAGGTGTAATCGGCAGACCTACGATCCGTGTAAGGTCTAATATGACAATAAAAACGGCTTCCAAGCTACCCGAGAAGTATGACGCTTATGATGCGCTTTCACTTAAAAATGAAGTAATTCAACGCGAACTAATGGCTACCACAGCCGGATGGACTTCTGTAAAACCGCAAGACATTCTTAATAAATACCGAAACCCTGCCAGTGCCGCCGAATGGGATAGATATCCAAACGTAGATTGGGAAAAGGAGTTATTTAAGAGTAATGCCAAGTCTTACAACACTAGTGTAAATGTTTCCGGTGGTTCTAATTTCGTAACCTATTTCGCTGCGGTTGATTTTGTTTCTGAAGGGGATTTGTTTAAATCTTTCCCTAATGGCAGAGGATACACATCAAATTATAACTACAACCGCACCAATGTACGCAGCAACCTTGATTTCAACCTTACCAAAACTACCAAGCTTACCACCCGTTTATTTGGTTCAAATGGAGTTCGCCAGGGTCCTTGGGGAAGTTTAGATGGCGATGCAGGCTATTGGGCATCGGCTTACAGGAGTGCACCAGATGCTGTGCGCCCTATTTATTCAGATGGCACATGGGGTTGGTTTGCTCCCCGTAACGCCGATGTGCCCAACTCAGTCTATAACCTGGCTGTGTCAGGTATCGATAAAAGAACAGCCACGCAGCTCACCACGGATTTTGTGCTTCAGCAAGGACTGGGTATGTTAGTAAAGGGCCTGGATTTTAGAGCCAGTTTCTCACTTGACAACAATTTCAGAGAAGATAGCCGGGGTATAGACGATCGGTTTAATGGCCCTCAACGCAAGTGGATCGATCCGGAAACGGGGGTAGTGGCGCTCGAAACACCACTAAATACGGGTACTCAACTCGATTACTTTGATCCAATTCGTTGGACAACCCAGGCAGGTTCCGTAAATACAGGGCAAACTTACCGCCGCTCCAACTACCAGATTGGGTTAAACTATGCTAATAAAGTCGGCAAACACGATCTAACGGGTCTTGCCATGTTGCAACGCGAAAAATATGCCACAGGAAGCGAATTTCCCTGGTATAGGGAGGGTTGGATTTTTCGGGCTACTTATAATTATGACACAAGATTTCCTGTTGAGATTAATGGTGCTTATAACGGTTCTGCTAAATTTGGCCCTGACTATCGTTTCGCTTTTTTCCCGTCTTTCTCTGCAGGATGGGTGCTTACGAATGAGAAATTCATGGATAATGTACGTTTCATTGATTTATTAAAAATAAGAGGATCATGGGGTAAAGTTGGTGATGATAATTCGGGTAGTCGCAACGCTTATTCTGATCAGCTAAGTTTTGGAGGCAATGCGATAATGGGTAGTCAACCGCCATCCAACACCCCTTATACATTCTACCGGATAACACAATTGGGAAATCCTAACCTTTCCTGGGAAACAGTGAAAAAAAGTAATATAGGGGTGGAATACTCTTTTTTTAAAGGAAGGGTTGCAGGTAGTGTAGATGTATATAACGACGATAGGACCGACATTATAATTAATGGCAATGAGCGTGCTATTCCTACCTATTTTGGAGTAAATGCGCCACAAGCCAATCTTGGCAGAGTTAAAGGCAAGGGCTATGAAATAGAACTTCGGTTGAGTCAAACTATTGGAAAAAACCTGCGTGTTTATGCAAATACGAATATGACGCATGCTGAAAATAAAACCATCTTCCGCGATGATCCCGAGCTATTACCTGCCAATCAAAAAAGGGCCGGCTACATGATAGGTCAATACCGGTCTTACTTAGATTATGGGTACCTGCAATCCTGGGATGATATGTATGGAACTGCCCAACGATCTACCAACGATCAAAACAAGCTCTCAGGCGATTACAAAGTCATCGACGTCAACGGTGATGGAGTCATTGACCAGTACGACCAGGATGCGTACGGATACAATGGAACACCTCAGAACACATATAATGCTACCATCGGATTAGACTGGAAAGGCTTAAGTTTCTTTGTGCAGTTTTATGGAGTTAATAACGTAACCCGCCAGGTTAGGTTTCCAACTTTTAACACCTATCCTAATTCAAATGTGGCTTTTGTGGAAGGAACATTCTGGACAAAGGAAAGCGGAGGCGAAATGCCGTTGCCACGGTGGAGTACACTCTACCCTAATGGTGGTGAGGCAACCAGGTATGCCTATGACGGCTCCTACGTACGTCTGAAAAATGCAGAAATTGCTTACACCTTAAGTGGAAAAATCGTCAACCATCTGGGGATGAAGTCGGTTCGGATTTATGCAAATGGAAACAACCTGCTGCTGTGGACCAAAATGCCGGATGACCGTGAATCGAATTTTTCTGGTGCAGGTGACGGGGGTAACGGCGCATACCCTACTCTAAAGCGTTTCAATGTAGGCTTAGACATCAATCTTTAAATTTTTAGTATAATGAAAAGATATATAATATCGATATTACTCTTAACAATGGGTGTTAGCATTATTTTAACCCAAGGCTCCTGCAAAAAATACCTGGATAAGTCGCCCCTCACAAATATAGAACCGACAGAACCGTATAAGGACTTTAGAAATTTTCAGGGTTTTACAGAAGAACTATACAATGCCATTCCAATATTTTCTTCACAACACGAAAACGGCCATAATTGCTGGAACTGGGGAGAAGATGAATATTGGGAACCTACTGAAACCCGCTTATGGGTTAATAGTCTTGATCAGGGAAATTATCCTGTCTGGAACACGATATTTTATGGCTCGTGGATTAAACCGGGCGGTAATCCTTCTAACCAAAATAGTTGGGATAAGGGAGCTCTTTGGGGCCTTGCGTGGTATTCAATTCGTAAAGCCAATCTTGGTATAGCTAATCTGGAGTCACTAAAAGAAGCAACAGAAGAGGAAAAAAATCTAATAGCAGGACAGTTGTACTTTTTCAGGGCATGGTATCATTTTATGCTGATGCAATATTGGGGGCATATTCCTTACGTCGACGTGGTTTTACCGACGGATGTAGCGCCTAGACTCCCGCAATTAAGTTACCGTGCAGCCGCAGATAAAGTAACAGCGGATTTTCAGAAGGCGGCCGACCTACTTCCTGTAAATTGGGATGAAACTACTGTAGGCCTACAAACCAAAGGAAATAATAATTACCGCATCAATAAAATCATGGCAATGGCATTTTCAGGCAAGAACCTGCTTTATGCAGCAAGCCCATTGATGAATAGAGAAACTACCGGTAGTAGCGGCTATGATGCAGAATACTCTAAGAAAGCCGCGGATGTTTTAGGACAAACATTAAAACTGATCGAATCAACTGGTCGTTACAAACTGGCTGATTTTTCCCAATACACTCAAATCTTCTACACCTTTAACCAAAATGGAAAAATTCCCGGGCTTGAAGAAACCATATTCATGGAAAATTTAGTGAATGCTTCCAATCGTTTTCGCAGAAACCAGGTGAATGATTATCGTCCGCCCACTATCAATAATTCTGGTATTAAGGGTTATCCCACCGCTAACTATGTTGATTATTATGGGATGGCTAATGGTATGCCTATTACTGATCCGGAAAAGGCAGATCCTGTGTCTGGCTATGACCCACAATATCCCTGGAGAAGCAGGGATCCCCGTTTCTACCATGATATTATGATTGATGGAGACAAAACAGTTAATAATATTGCCAACGTAGGAAACGATCAATTCAGACAGTATGCCAGCCTTTATACCGGCGGTTTATACAGAACAGCTAATTCTAATAAAGCTGTATTCACGGGGTACATGTTATGCAAGTATGTACAAAGGCTGATGAATGACTTTGATGGCTATAATGAAAATAACACAGTGGTATTAAGCTTCCTGCGTTTGTCAGATCTGTACCTTTTGTACGCTGAAGCAGCATCTGAAGGATATAATTCGCCCAATGGGAAGGCGCCTGGTTATAGTAAAACAGCTGTTGAGGCGGTTAATTTTGTAAGAAGCAGGCCTGGATTGGGAGTTGGCAATGTTGCAAACAACTTCCTCGCTTCGCAGTCCCTTTTCCGAAACGAATACAGAAGGGAACGTGCAGTGGAATTGGCTTTTGAAGGTCATCGGTTTGTTGACCTCAGACGATGGTTATTATTAACCCAACAACCCTATACATTAAAAAAAGCGGTCGAATTTGACCGTGATACTCCTAACACGGTAATTTATGCTAATCCACGAAACGCAAAAGTGAAAAACTTCAGGGAAACGATCTTATTTCAAAGACAGTTCGGTGAACGCCACTATTGGATGCCCTTCCTTGTTAATGACGTAAATTTTTATTCGGATTTCAAGCAAAACCCGGGTTGGTAACAAATAAAATAGAATTAAATGAAGAAAATAAATATTAAGAGGGGTTGTGTTTTGATTGCGGCTCTTTTGTTAATTACGGTTAGCGCACAAGCACAGAATGTACCGGAAGTACAAAAACAGTCAAAGACTGATAGTGTTGTAAACGTTGCGTTTGGATCGATTGCTACAAGAGATCTGCTGGGCGGTATATCTGTAGTAAACGTATCTGATTTGCTCAGGAAAAATTATAGCACGTACAGCCTCGATAATCTCCAGAGTTTTGTTGGCGGCTATACAGGTAATGGTAATATATGGGGCCAGGGAGCATTGATATTGATAGACGGGGTACCCCGTTCGGCAGTTGATGTGCGTCCGCTCGAAATTGAATCTATTACTATATTAAAAGCTGCCAGCGCTGTGGTGCTTTACGGTAGCAATGCTTCAAAGGGTGTAATTCTAATTACTACTAAGAGAGGAAGCGTTAAACCTTTAACTATTGATGTGCGGGCTAATACGGGTCTCTTTTTTCCAAAAAGTTATCCTAAATATTTAAATGCTGCCGACTATATGTCTTTCTATAATGAAGCTAGCCGTAATGATGGCGTTGCTGAACGATATACTTCGGCAGTAATTGATAGCACAAGGTCTGGTTTAAATCCTTACAAGTATTCAGATATTGATTTTTTCAATGCTGATTATCTTAAAAAAGCCTATACCAGGTCAGATGTAACCACAGAAATTTCCGGAGGAAATGAGCTGGCCAGGTACTATACCAACCTTGGATTAACAAATAACAGCAGCATCATGAATTACGGAGACCAGAAAAACAACAAGGATTTCGGGTTTAATGTAAGGGGAAATGTGGATATGAATGTTAACAAATGGCTGAGTGCTTCAGCAGATGCGGTTGTCAACATCTCTGACAGTTACACAGGCAGAGGGGATTTTTGGGGAGCTTCCTCAACTTTTCGTCCTAATTTGTTTCCACCATTGATTCCTGTTAGCGCTTTAGATACTGCTAATAATGCAGGAAATAGAGCAATTGTAGAGAACAGTAATAACGTGATTGACGGAAAGTATCTTTTGGGCGGGTTAAGCACCAATCCGACAAATGCATTTGCTGATATATTAGCTGCGGGGTATATCAAAAGAAAAAGCCGTACTTTTTTGTATAATGTGGGGGCAACCGCCGATTTAAGTTCACTCTTGAAAGGATTGTCCTTTAAAGCTGCCTACAGTATGGATTACCGGTCTTTGTATTCTGAGGCTTACCAGGTGGCTTATGCAACTTATGAACCAAAATGGTCCCGGATAAATGGCCAGGATGTGATTACTTCTTTAACAAAATACGGTACGGATGGCAACACTACCAATGAGTCGATCGGACAGACAACGTATTCTCAAACCAAGTCATTCCGGTCACAATTTAACTACAACAATACATTTTCCGGTGATCATCATGTGACTGCGGCTTTGGTGGGATGGTGGTATCTGACACAAAACTCAAGCGATCCTAATAACAGCACTAGCGGTAACAGTGGCGGAAGCGATTATCATCCTATCAGAAATACAAATCTGGGTCTCCAGGCGGGTTACAACTACCGTCAGAAGTATTATCTAGATTTTTCCGGTGCGCTGGTACATTCTGCAAAACTTCCGGAAGACAATCAGAATGTTATATCTCCAACTGTTACGGTCGGATGGAGGATTAGTGATGAAGGATTTTTTAAGAACGCTATTTCCTTTGTTGATAACCTGAAAATTACAGCATCTTACGAATCTCTGAAACAGGATTTGGACATAACGGGTACAAGACCTAACAGTACCACACCTACAGATTATTATTTGTATGCCGGTACTTATGGTCAGGACGGTAATTTAGGTGGTTATTACCAGTGGCGGGATGGTGTTGCTGGGGGTTTCACAACAATGTCAGGCCGCGGAAGTAATCCTAATCTTACTTTCATTGAAAGAAAAGAGGTACGGGCAGGTTTAGAGGCATCATTGTTTAAGAGTCTGATCACTTTAGATGTTAATTACTTTTCACAAAACACCAATGGCCTGCTTACAAGAGGGGCTACCTTATTTCCTTCATACTTCACAGGTTCAGGCGATTTCCGCCCGTATCTTAACTATAATAACGACAAGCGTTCCGGCGTTGACTTTACAGCTAATGTAAATAACCAGGTTGGGCAGTTGAAATACTCTCTGGGTGTTTCCGGTATGTTCTATTCTTCTAAAGCTGTTCAAAGGGATGAGGTTTTTCAGGATGCCTACCAATACCGGGCGGGCAAGGCCCTTGATGCCTCCTTTGGATTTATCAGTGAGGGATTTTTTCAGGACCAGGCTGAAATTGACAGCCGTGCCAAGCAAACCTTTGGTGGAACTGTTAAACCAGGTGATATAAAATACAAAGATGTTAATAACGACGGTATAATTGACAATAAAGATCAGGTTGATCTGGGACATAATGGCTTTGCAGCCGCTCCATTCAGCTATGGGGTAAATCTTACCTTAAAATGGAAGAATTTAACGCTGTTTGCGCTTGGCAACGGACAAACTGGTGCTATCGGTTATAAAAACAGTTCCTATTTTTGGGCAAGAAGTGACAGTAAATATTCCGAAGCAGTATTGAATCGCTGGACAGAAGCAACAAAAACTACTGCTATTTACCCGCGCCTGACTACCACGGCCGGTAACAATAATTACCAGAATTCCACCTTCTGGATGTACAAAACAAACCGCTTTAATCTTTCCAGGGTACAGCTTACCTACGATTTCAATGAAAATATTTTTAAGAATTCTTTTGTTCACGGCTTAAGCTTGTATGTATTGGGGGATAATCTGCTTGTTGTATCTAAAGAGCGAGAGCTAATGGAAACCAATATAGGATCAGCTCCTCAATACCGTTTTTATAATCTGGGCGTTAAGGCAGCTTTTTAACAAACAAAATAAATAGAGAACTATATATGAAAATAAGAGTGATACTTATCGGGATGACTGTTCTGCTTTTTACAAACTGTAAAAAAATATTGGACGCTGACCCGGAAAACCTGAAGGGCATTAACGAGATGTACTCGGATGGGAACTACGCACAAGGATTTCTTATGAATGCTTACAGAACAATCCCCGGTTATTATAATAACAGCGAGTATGCCACCGATGATGCCGTGACTAACCAGAGGAATAATAACTTTTTACAACTAGCCACAGGATCGTGGTCCGCTACGAACAACCCCCTTTCTGTATGGGACGGGTCGTATGGCGCCCTGCAGTATGTAAATCTTTTTATTGCAAATGCAGATAGCGTAAGGTGGGCTTTGGATCCTGAAGCAAATAAGCTTTTTAAGATGAGAATGAATGGTGAGGCATATGGTTTGCGTGCCCTTCACATGTATTTCCTGCTACGTACACATGGAGGCTTTACTGAAGATGGTCAGCTTATGGGAGTGCCTATCCTCACAGCGCTGCAAACTATTGAATCTGATGTCAATTCGCCGCGTGCTACATTTGAGGCTTGTGTAAAGCAAATTTATAAAGACCTGGATAGTGCGGAGGCGAATTTGCCGCTGGAGTATAATGATATTACTGCTGCCAGCCAGATCCCTGATCGTTTCAAGGTGGCAACACAAAAGCCGGAAATATATAATCGGGTGATGGGGCAATATTCCCGCCAGTTAGTCAATGGATTAATAGCCAAATCATTCAGAGCCAGGACCGCTTTGTTGGCTGCCAGCCCTGCGTTTCAACATTCGACTAATACCGGCACCTCGGCTAATGCTGCTGAATATGCAGGTGCTGTAATTGACTATAAAGGTGGTGTTAATGCACTACCTGCTACCGGTGTCACCTATTATACCAACACCAGTGAGATTGACGCCATTAGTGGGGGGACTAACCCTCCTGAATTTATTTGGAGGGAAAATGTTCTTACGAATGAAGGTAGCCAGGAGACTGCAAACTTTCCACCAACTTTATTTGGTAACGGAAATATGAATCCAACGCAGAACCTGGTGGATGCCTTTCCAATGGCCAACGGATACCCTATCGGTCATACCAACGCCAATTATAATTCCGCAAATCCGTATGCCTCAAGAGATCCACGTTTTGCCAAATATATCATTTACAATGGTAGTACGGCAGGTGTGAGCAACCTTGTAATTCTTACTGGTAGTCAGTCTGGTACTGACAATGGTATCAACAGAAGGGAAACTTCTACCCGTACAGGTTATTATATGAAAAAGCGGCTTCGTATGGACGTAAACCGTAATCCCGCCTCAATAAGTGGTAAAAACCATCTTATTCCCCGTATTCGCTATACCGAAATGTATCTTTCATATGCCGAAGCTGCCAATGAGGCCTGGGGACCAACAGGAGTTGGAACCCGTGCATATTCTGCTTACGATGTAATAAAAAAGATCCGTAACAGGGCAGGGGTAGGGACAACCAATGGCGATGCGTATTTAGAGGAATGCAAAGCCGACAAAATTAAAATGCGTGACTTGATCCGCAACGAGCGCCGGTTGGAACTGTGCTTCGAAAGTTTCCGGTTTTGGGATCTGCGCCGCTGGAAAGCAAATTTAAACGAAACAACACGAGGATTGGACGTTAATGGCACTATATACACTCCTTTGAATGTTGAGAACCGTACTTATACTGACTACATGTATTATGGCCCGGTGCCTAACTCTGAGATTCTAAAGTTCAGTAATTTATCTCAAAACAAAGGCTGGAGGTAATAACAGGTTTTATTTAAAAATACTAAGACATGAAAATGAATAAATTTTTTTTAGGGTTAGCGATTACTTCGGTTTCCGCGTTAACCGGGTGTTTGAAAAACAAAGAAATCATCCATCCCGATGCTGCTTACCAGACAGTTTATTTTGGCACTCAATTTCCTATTCGGACTATTGAGTTGGGCGAGGATTTATTTATTGATAACACACTGGATAATCAACGCAAGGTTTTGCTCAATGCTACCACCGGCGGTGTACGTGAAAATAATAAAGATATTGTCCTAAACTTTTCTGTTGATACATCACTTTGTAGCAGGTTATTTTTTCCTTCAGACAAAGGTGGTAGCAAGATTCTTCCCTTGCCTTCTAACTATTATCAGCTGGCTTCAAACCAAATTACCATCCCAAAGGGAAACTTTCTTGGGGGAGTAGAGCTGCAATTGACAGATGCTTTTTTTCAAGACCCTTTGACGATAACCAATAACTATGCACTGCCGGTGGTATTGAATGGCGTTAAAGGTGTTGACTCCATTCTTAAAGGCACTCCAACTGTTGCTAATCCCAACCGTAGTATTGATGCAAATTGGCTTATAAAACCTCATGATTTTGTTATTTATGCTCTTAAGTATGTAAATGCCTGGCACGGAAACTACCTGCGCCGTGGCACCGATGTAATTACAGGAAGCGTTAATCAAACAGTGCTCAGGCATAAGCAGTATGTTGAAAGCGATGAAATTAATAAACTGTCAACCGTTTCACTGAGTAAACTTAATTTTCCTGTTGTATTTAAAAACGCCACCGGAACGAACGTAAACTGTACGCTGCAACTTACATTTGATGCTTCCGGTAGCTGCACCATTACATCCATTACTACGGGTGTTACAGCTTCCGGGTCTGGTAAATTTGTAACAAAAGGGGAAAAAAATAGTTGGGGTAGTAAAGATCGTGATGCACTTTACTTAAATTATAATGTGAACCTAATAAGTAATAACATGCTGATAGCTTCTACCGATACACTGGTAATGCGGGACCGTGCGGTATCATTGGAGACTTTTACGCCTGTGTTTAAGTAAAAGATCAACTGACCGGTTGTTCTTATTTCGTATATACACACTTTTAGTGGCTCAACTTCAGGAGACAGCCAAATAAAACAGTTAGGGAGCTAAAGACAGAGATGCTTTATCCCTGGATTATTCGGTGAGTATTCCAAACCAAAATTGACAGGTAAAAGCATTGGATACAAAAAAAGAGCGGAACTTAAACAGTTTTAAAAAAACTAAACCCACACCAATTCGATACTGGCGTGGGTTTTTTATTTTGAGGGGTTCGTGTCCGTTAAAACAATTTCTCCTGCGGTGGTTTTGCTCCGGCCAAGCGGATGTAAACGGTGGTCTGTCCGCGGTGGTGTGTTTGGTGTTCAAAACATTTGACGATAGCCGTTCCTTTGGTCATATCAAATCTTCCAAATATCTTAACGTTTTCATTTAGCTGTGCAGGCGTCATTTTTTTGATACTGCTGATCACAAAATCATACCCTGCCATTACCAGCTTAGTAACATTTGCTTTTGATTTGTCGGCTGTTTTTTCAGACTCACCAAAACCTACCGGGCTTTTGTCGCCGGAGGCAGCTGAAGCAAACGCATAATTAGCATCCGTTAAATGCAGCATTTGTTCTGCAAACGAACGCATTTCAGGCGTAGGTTTCAGGGCATAGCCAGCTTCAGGCATCGTGTCAAGGTATTCTTTGGTATAAACTTTAGCTCTTTCCCATTCTTTCAACATATCAGTTGCAGATGTTTGCGCCTGGGCAAAATGGATGGTGCCTGATAAAAAGCACAGTGTGATTAAAAATTGAATTGTTTTCATAATTGTTTTTTTTAAGTAAAAATTCTTTAGATAATAATTAAAGGCCTGTTCGAAGTGTCGGCCGATGGGGCGTAAAAATACAAAAGCTGTTGGTAGAATTGCTCATTCTTTCTTCATATATTCTAAAAAAAATGCTTTCATCTATTTGCTGAATAAAATACGTATGTTGATGCATGTAGGTATTTCTGTTAGGCGGCGGGTTCTGCAACTTGTGCTGGTTGTTGACTTAATATAACCCGTGCAGAATCTCGCCTGGGAATCGCAGAATGGAAGTCTCACAGCGGAATAAATAGCTGATTTGTTTTCTTCGGGCAGCCGTATTAATTATCTGCGTCCTCTATTCTATGCAATTTGATTGCTGCGGCCGGCGAAACTATCAGCGGAAATTTTTCAACCTTAAGGTTGCCGGTATCCAATCCAAATCCTTTTTCTTCAGATAAAGTCAATTCTTTTAACCAAAAGTGTAACCGCATAATAAGCCGCTCAACAATCGGCAATTCATTATCCTGGCTAAGAAATTTTTCCATTACGATAAATTCGAAGTCGCCGGTAACATTATTCTTTTCAAGGCTTTGGTAGCGGCTGGTAATATTTACTTCTTTATTTGCTACTAAATCCTGCACTACTTTTCTAAACAATAAATTAATTCTTGGCTGAACCCGGAAGCCCAAACGAAATTCAACCCTTATTATGTCATTTGGAATAATGTGCTCCACTTTATATTCAGTAGTATAGGGGTCGTCCAAAGTGTCTACATGAATGAACCAATATATGTCAGCCCTTTTTGGCTTGCCACTCAGGATGGAATATATAATCTTGTGTTCTAATTCTCTTGGGTTATCTGCACTGGTTAAATAAACAAGGTGGGTGGCATATTTAGGAATTGTTTTGTCATTACTGAGTTCCTGCAATTTTGAAATATAATTGTCTAATCTAACAAATTCAACATAACGGTTTTTAATTTTCCTTGCCCTGTACCATACGAACATTATCAGGAAGAGTGCGCCGCCAACCAGCAATGTAACATAACCCCCATGCGGAAATTTTTCAAGATTTGCAATTAAAAATGCTGTTTCAATACTTAAATAAGTAACCAGGAAAAGATAAATGAATACCGGCTTAACTCTGTGCAGTACCAGGAAGTTCGCAAAAAGGATGGTGGTGGCTATCATGCACATGGTGATAGCCAAACCATAGGCGGCCTCCATGTTGGTGGCTTTTTTAAAAAAAAGAACGATTCCGCAACAGCCGATAAAAAGGATCGTGTTAATACCCGGGACGTATAATTGTCCCCGTGCCTCTGTGGGGTATTTTATTTTCATTTTGGGCCATAGGTTTAGCCTAATAGCTTCACTAACCAACGTAAAAGAACCGCTGATTAAAGCCTGGCTGGCGATAATAGCTGCGCTGGTGGCGATGATAATGCCTGCAATAAGAAACCAGTGTGGCATTATCCCGTAGAACGGATTGAAGCCCGCTGTGATCATTTCTTCGGTAATAACCTTTCCCTTGAAATGTGACAATAACCATGCACCCTGGCCCAGGTAGTTCAGAATTAAAGCAATCTTTACAAATACCCAGGATGCCCTGATATTGCCCCGGCCACAATGGCCCAGATCTGAATACAATGCTTCGGCCCCTGTGGTGCAAAGGAACACAGCCCCTAACAACCAAAAGCCTTTAGGATAGGCAGTAAGCAGGTCAAAAGCATAGTATGGGTTAAATGCCTTGAAGATGGTAAGGTATTCAGACAAATGCGTAATGCCCAAAACAGCAAGCATGGCAAACCATATGCACATGATAGGGCCAAATAATTTACCAATGGATGCCGTGCCAAATTGCTGCATAAAAAACAATGCACTTATAATCCCTAATACTATTCCAACAATGGTGTTGTCAGCTACGGTATTTAGTGCCGGTATATTTCTTAAACCTTCTATGGCAGAAGCAACCGATATCGGTGGGGTGATCATTCCATCTGCTAATAGTGCTGCACCACCGATCATTGCTGAAAAGACTAACCATTTTCGGCGCCTGCGTACCAGGGCATACAGAGAAAAAATGCCTCCCTCACCGCGGTTATCTGCTTTGAGCGTGAGGATGACATATTTAATGGTAGTTTGTAAAGTTAATGTCCAGATAACACACGACAGGGTACCCAAAATCAATTGATCGGTTACTGTCCTCTCTTTTATAATGGCATTTAAAACATACAACGGAGAAGTGCCTATATCGCCGTAAATAATGCCTAATGCTATTAATAACCCGGCCCCGGATACTTTTTTTAAATCGATTTGTTTGCTCACTTAATTCTTTATTTTATTTTAAAAAAAATAGAACCCTGACCTTTATAATAATGGCTCCAAGAAGGATAAGGGCAATGATCCATGAAAAAACTACCAGTATTATTTCCGGCGATTTCCAATGTGATTGATCTTTCCCTTGTTTCATGATTCATTCGTTTAAACAATGAACGCTTTAGCAACAAACCGGTAACCGACACCGGTTTCAGTAATGATATAATTTGGACGGTTTGGGTCGTCTTCGATTTTCTTTCGTAATTGAGCTATATACACTCTCAGGTATTGAGACTGGTCAATAAAATCGGGGCCCCAAACATTGTAAAGTAAAAAATGATGTGTCAGCACCTTACCCTCATTCTTTACAAACAGGGTCAATAAGTTATATTCTGTTACAGTTAATTTTACTACCTCCTCATTCTTCTTTACGGTTCTTGTTGTTAAATCTATCAGGAGACCGTTATAGTCTAAAACAGGACTGGTATCATCAGTTGTTCCACCCCGGAGTGCCGAACGGATACGTGCTAATAACTCTCCTGTTCTGAATGGCTTAACAAGGTAATCGTTGGCAGCGTTATCCAGGGCCTTTACTATATCCTCTTCATTGTTCTGAACTGATATTATAATGATTGGTTTTGAGTACCATTGTCTCAATTGTTTTAATACTGAATGCCCGTCTTCATCTGGTAATCCGAGGTCAAGTAATATCAAATCTGGTGGATGATTGGCAGCGGCGATCATACCTTCTTTTGCAGTAGCAGCTTCAACTACCTGGTAGTCGTTGCTTTGCAAAGTGATTTGGAGCAACTTCCTGATCTGGGCTTCATCATCTATGATTAAAATTTGAGAACTATTCATTTTTGAGGTGATTTAAATAAGACGTTTCAGTTGGAATTTTAATAATAAATTTTGCACCACCGCTACTGCCGCTCTCCACGTTTATTGTACCATTGTGCGCTTCTACAAAACCCTTTGCTATAGACAATCCTAATCCTGTGCCTCCTGTTTTGGAATACTTAAGCCTGTAAAACTTTTCAAAAACGTTTTCTCTTTCTTCCGGTGGAAAGCCTTTCCCATTGTCCTCTACTACTATTGTGCAATTGCCATCTGCACAATCTGCTGCAACAATTATAACAGACTTTGCCGGAGTATAGATCACTGCATTATTTATCAGGTTGTATAATACCTGTTCCATCAAGCCTATATCAAGTTTAACCAGCGGAAGGTTGTCTTTTACCTGCACATCAATAATATGGTCATCGGGATGATCTTCAATATTTTTAATAGAAGCATATATAAGCTCATTTACATCGCACCAATCTTTCTTCGGTTGTATAAAGCCACTTTCCAGGCGTGACATATTAAGGAGGTTTTCTACTTGTTGATTTAGCCTTAAAGCCGCCAGTGAAATCTCTGATAACAAGTTGGACTTATTTTCGTCAGTTAGCTTGCCTGCATTCATTATCAGGTTATCTGATGCCCCGATGATGGTAGCAATGGGTGTCCTTAACTCATGTGATAAGGAGTTAAGCAAGGTGTTGTAAAGTTTTAGTGTATTTGCTTTTTCAATTTTCTTCCTGGCTTCTTTCTGTACCTGCCTTATTTTGAAAGTAAGTACCGCATGCACCATGGCAATAATGAAATACATGATAAAGAGAAAAAAGTCTTCACCCGTGTGAACATGGAAAGTGAACTTGGGGGGGATGAAAAAGAAATTCCATATCAAGGCACTCAACACAGCGGAGATCAATATAGGTAAAATATCAAAAAACAAAGCAAGCAAGGAAAGGGTTACCAGCAGTAAAAATGCTACGACTTTATATCCAATGATATCGGTCAAAAAATAGCACGATATAGAAAGGAGCAGGATCAGCAATATGCTGATAAGATACTGGTTTCTCCGCGGGATAGTATTTAACAGGAGATTAGACAATTTTCATTTTTCTAAATTAAGGAACAAAGGTAAAGTGCGTATATAAAAACGGTATAAAAATTAGTTGTGTCTGTATAAAGATTTTATAAAGAATATTTTCTAAGGCAGAAAAAAAAGGCCATTTTTTTTGTTCTGCCTCATCAGGAACAAACTGTAAAATTTATATCCCCGGTTCTGTAAAATTTTAAGACAGCATAATTACATGTATTCCTAAATATAAAAATGTGGGAACTGCCGACAAGCAACTGTATTTCTCTGCCAGCGGATATTTTTTTCTTACCTAACTCTTTTATTCAAATACTTTCCGTTGACTTAATATTGCTTGTGTAAAGACTCGCTTGGGGAGTATTTGAATTGGAGATTGAGTGTGTCCAATTTGTGCTTTTCTGTTAGGTGGCGAGTCCGGCAGATTATACTGTTTGCTGGCTTAATATTGTTTGTGCAGAGACTTGCCTGCGAAATTTTAAACGTCGTAAATCCATTGGCGAAATTTTGAGCTTTCAATGTCTGGGGTTATTTTTAAAACCCAAAGTAAATTACATACGGTAAAGTAAACTCAAAAGGTGATTGCCAGTGCAGTACTGCTCAATAAAGATTTAATACAAGAGTGCGCCTGTATGAAAGACTTTCAGATGAAAATGCAACAACACAGGTCACATAAATTCAAAGCCGAAATAAAGATCATCGGTATTAATCCATACGTTGTGGTACCCGATGATATTTTAGAAAAGGTTTTTAAACAGGCCGAAAAGAACAAGGGAAGTATACCCATAAAAGGAACGGTTAACGGAAAGGACTACAAACAAACGTTGGTAAAGTATAGCGGAGCCTGGCGGCTTTATATCAATACAACCATGCTCAAAGATTCACCCAAAAGAATAGGGGAGATAGTGGCGGTTTCAGTAGCGTTTGATCCTGAAAAAAGAATTGTTACACCACATCCAAAATTTGTAAAAGCGTTAAAAGAAAACAAAGCAGCGGAAACTATTTTCAACAACTTGCGGCCATCCTTACAACATGAAATTCTGCGATACCTTTCGTATCTTAAAACCGAAGAAAGTGTTGACAGGAATGTATTAAGAGCAATTGATTTCCTGTTAGGCAAAGGCCGGTTTGTGGGCAGGGCTAACCCGTGAATTATTATTTTTTTGAAGCTAATCGCTTTGACGATTCCCTGACAAATAGCTTTGGTTTAATAACAACTTCTGGTGGAACTGTTACTTCATTGCTGTGCAACATTTCTATAAAAAGCCGGGCCGTTGCCTTACCCATTTCATAAGAGTACATTTCTACACTGGATATGCCCGGAGTTACCAGGCTGGTTACCGGCTCATTATTAAAACCCACGAGACCAATATCAGTTGGCATTCTCAACCCTTTTTCTTTTATAGCTAACATGGCTCCAATTGCCATCCGGTCGCTAATCGTGAAGATAGAATCCGGCGGATGTTTCATGGCCAGCAATTCTTTCGTGGCTTCGTAGGCATATTGCTGGTTAAAATCGCAATGGATGATTAATTTTTTATCTGGTTTAATGCCATTTTCTGAAAGCGTTGTTAAATACCCCTCCATTCGTTTGTTACTAATGTTTAGGTTTTCCGGCCCTGCAAGAATCGCAATTCTTTTATAACCCTGGTCGATGAGGTGTTGCGTGGCAATCACACCGCCAGCCACATTATCGAGCCGCACTTTTGGGCAATCAATGTTGCTGACAATGCGATCAAATAAAACAAGCGGAATGTTCTTGGATTGTATTTTTTTAATGTGCTCAAATACTTTTGTTTCGCTCGATACCGACACAATAAACCCATCCACCAGGCTGTCCAATAAGCGTTTAGTGTTTACAATTTCACGGCCAAAGCTTTCATCACTCTGGCACACCATCACAGTATAACCCGCTTCCAGGGCTACCTCATCTATTCCTTTAACCATAGTTGATAGTACATAATCCAGGTTGGGAATGATGACGCCGATGGTATGGGTTTGTTTGTTTAAAAAACTTAAGGCGAGCTTATTAGGTTGGTAATCGAGCTGTGCAGCCAGGGCTTTCACGGCTTCTTTGGTTTCAGATTTTATATCATGTGCATCCCTCAGCGCCCGGCTAACAGTGGACTTGGATAATCTGAGTGCAATTGCAATATCTTTTATAGTGGCCTGCTTTTCCATGTTGGTGAAAATACCATTTTATTTGGATTTTCGGGAATTTTCCCGGCACCGTTCCCGGTACCGTTCCCGCTAAAAATTGTTGATACATTTCTATGACATCAGCAATTACATTAAACAATTTCTATAAAAATGGCCCAATCTTTTAAAAACATTGATTCACCCAAAAAAAATACGAGTCCTTTTAACTGGTAATATTACAATATCATTTACCAAACGATGTGCTTGTAAGAACCTAATAACGAATGTTTGATGAGATTTCTTAATCACCATCATTGACATGCATCCGGTAGTTATCAGTACTAATGATCTTCCATAGCATTTGACCAGGCAATGAATACTATTTCACAAAATTCAAATAATATAGCTAGGGGCAGGTGCATTTATGATTAATCAAAATACATCTTTTACAGAGCCATTTAGAAAATCCTTTAAATAGAAATTATGCCAGCAGCAAGTACCGGTAATGTAGTGGGATCATTGTTTATCGAAAGTGCTTCGATTGAATGGGAACAAATGGGGGAAGGTGTTAAGAGAAAAATAATGGCCTATGATGAACACGTAATGTTGGTGAGAGTAGAGTTTGAAAAAGGTGGTATAGGTAGCTTGCACAATCATCCTCAAATCCAGTTAACAAATGTTGAAAGCGGTGTTTTTGACATTGAAATAGACGGCATGAAAAAGACTTTAAAAGCAGGTGATGCATTTTATGTACCATCTAATTGTATACACGGTGTTGTTTGCCTGGAGGCTGGTGTATTGATCGATGTGTTTAACCCAATTAGAAAAGATTTTTTAGAAAAACAATAATGCACTTAATGATCATTCGAACGTTGTTTCTATTTGCTGTATGCCTGCTTTGCAAAGCAGTCGTAAATGGACATGCCAGCCAGCCGCCGGTGGTTTATTCCTTAGATGCAAAGGTTCTTGAAAATAATAAAATTAAGCTCCGCAAAAAGGATATCGGCTTGTTGCCGGCATATGAACAACTATTAAAAGAAGCTGCGCAAGCCCTGGCCTATGAGCCAGTCAGCGTAATGGAAAAGGCTGATGTGCCACCAAGCGGCGATAAGCATGATTATATGAGTATAGCTCCGTATTTCTGGCCCGACTCTTCTAAGCCAAATGGAGTGCCTTATATGAACAGGGATGGACTGGTGAACCCGGAAGTAAAGCAATACAAAGACAAAATATACCTGGCAGAAATATGTGATGCAGTTAGCACGCTTGCACTAGCCTGGTATTTTTCTGGTGATGAACGATATGCAGCACATGCGGCAAAATTGATGAGGGTTTGGTTTTTAAATCCTGAAACCAAAATGAATCCCAACTTAAATTTCGCACAGGCGATCAAAGGAAAAACTACTGGCAGGGGATATGGGTTAATTGACACCAGGCATTTTGTAAAATTGATCGACGCAATTGGATTATTGAATGGAGCTGCTAATTGGTTGCCCGCTGACCAGGCTGGAATGCAAGGATGGTTCACAAGTTTCCTGGATTGGATGCACACCAGTAAAAATGGGATCGATGAAATGAACACTGCCAATAATCATGCGGTGTGGTATGACCTGCAAAGACTATCAATTGCATTGTTCGTTGGAAAAAAGGAGCTGGCAAAACAAATTGTTGCAAGTGCCACAGGCCGCCTGGATAAGCAAATGGATGAACAGGGAAGTTTTCCGCTGGAGATGAAACGAACCATCTCGCTGCATTACACTGTTTTTGTATTGGACCCTTTTTTTACTATTGCACAATTATCTCAGCATACAGATTTCGATTTTTGGAATTATGAAAGCCCGACCGGCAAATCGTTAAAAAAGGGTTTTAATGTGCTGGTGCCATATCTGTTGGGCGAAAAAAAATGGGAAGGGCCGCAAATTTTGTCGTTCAAATTTGAGGAAGCTATACCATTGTTGATAGAGGGAGCTAAGCATTATAGTTGTACAGGCTGCAGGCAGCAGGTCAATAAATTGTTAGGTGAGGAGGCAAGCAATTCCCGATACCATCTGCTGACTGATTTTTAGGAAGCAGATAGAGCAGGAATGATTAATGAAGCGGTCAAAATGATAGCACCTGTTCATATGGATAAGCAATTTTATCAAAATAAATTTTAGTGTGAGTGTTATTAAACAATTGAACTCATTTTTTTTTAAACGCTTTTTTTTGCAATGAAAGATACGCTGTAACATACGGGGTACAATTCAAAATGTTTGTTACAGTGAATGTATTTTTTAGTCATTATATAAATTGATCTTCTAAAACGACTGCTTATGCCAACTACCAACTCCCCGCTAATAAAGGGCTCTTTATTTGCGGTTAAACTATTACTCTTCTTATTTTTTATCCCGTTCAATTCCAGTGCGCAACAAAAGCC
>JBDSAA010000232.1:0-5442 GCA_039922375.1 Ferruginibacter sp. | reverse complement strand
CACCTGCCGAGCGCTCACGATGGATTGGGGAAGGCCTTTTTCTAAAAGCTTACTATCACTTTTACATGCTTCGCATGTATGGTCCAATTCCCGTGGTTGATAAAAGCGTGGCGGTAGATGCTGATTTAGCTAATTCATATGTAAAGAGACAGCCGGTTGATGAATGCGTTAGTTCGATATCCGCCTGGCTGGATAGTGCAGCAGCACTTTTACCCGAACGCATTCAGAATGAAAATACAGAACTCGGAAGAGCTACAAAACCAGTTGCGCTTGCAATTAAAGCTAAATTATTGGTTATGGCTGCCAGCCCATTATTCAATGGCAATACAGACTTTGCTGATTTTAAAGACAAGGATGGCGTGGCTTTATTTAATCCAACATTTGATCCCAAAAAATGGGTAAAGGCAAGGGATGCGGCAAAAGCAGCCGTAGAATCTGCTGAAACAAATAACTTTATATTGTACCGTTATACCAATGATATATATAAACTGAACGACACAACCAAAGTGCAGTTAAATGTTAGAAATGCGGTAACTCAACGATGGGGCGTAGAACATGTATGGGCCAACTCACAAATGTATTTTGCAAATGAGGCTTTATGTATGCCTCCAATGGAAAGAGGTACCAATACAAACCGTTTTCAATTGCAGGGCGTATGGGCGCCGCCTATCAAGATAGCCAAGTTGTTTTATACTTCTAATGGAGTGCCTATTGAGGAAGACAAAACCATGAGTTTTTCAAATTACGAACAATTAAGGACTGCGGCCGCCAAAGACCGTTTTTACATAGAACCAAATTTTGTAACGGCACGCCTGAACTTTGACAGGGAGCCGCGTTTTTATGCCGACCTTGGTTTTGATGGTTCTGTATGGTATATGAAAGACGGCAATGCAAGCAGCAGCGATGTAGCGACTTTTTACATAAAAGCCAAAAACGTTGAGAGTGCAGGCTTCGGACACTTTACAAACTGGAGCGAAACCGGTTATTTCATAAAAAAACTGGTAAGTTGGGAGTCTACCACAAGAGGTACTTCTGCCCCTGTATGGCGCAGTTATCCGTGGCCAGAAATAAGGCTTGCAGATTTATACCTGCTATATGCTGAAGCGGAAAATGAAGTAACTCCTGCGTCAACAGCGGCCCTCACCTATCTTGATAAAATAAGAGCCCGTGCAGGTTTGAAAGGTGTGGCGGAATCATGGTCTTCTTATTCAAATAACCCGGGAAAGTACAGTACGCAAACCGGTTTAAGGGCTATCATCCACCGTGAACGTACCATTGAACTTATGTTTGAAGGCCAGCGCTTTTGGGATTTACGCCGCTGGAAGGAGGCTTCGGATGAACTAAATAAAGATATAACCGGTTGGAGCATCCTTGGTAAAGCCGACGCAAGCTATTATAAAGAACGTACCATTTTTAATCAGCGGTTTATTTCTCCTCGGGATTATTTCTGGCCTATTGGCAACTACGATACCCGTAGAAACCCTAAGTTGGTTGAGAATCCAGGTTGGTAAAATCAAATCAAAAACAATTAAAAAATTACTAATGAAAAATAAAATCATCCTGTTCTTTTCTATAGTTACCGCTGTACTTGCAGTTATGTCCTGTAACAAAGACCTTGAATCACATAACCCGGTAATGGATGACCCCACTGTGCCGGCGCCGGTAACCAATATCACCGTACTTAACGAAAACGGGAAAGCAACGATAACTTATAATGTGCCGAACGATCCGCACCTGCTATATGTGAAGGCGGTTTATACCTTAAGCAGCGGGCAGCAGGGTGAAGCGAAGGCGTCGTATTTCTCAAACTCGCTGGTTGTAGAAGGCTTTGCCGATACGCTGGAGCATGAAGTAAAACTATATTCCGTGAACCGTTCCAATGTCACATCTGCTGCTGTTATAGTAAAAGTAAAGCCGTTGGAGTCGCCCCTGTGGCAGGTGTACCGCAGTATTAAGATTGTCAATGCATTTGGAGGTTACAATCTTAGTGCACTTAATTTGGTAAAAGCCAACATTACCATCGAGATTACAAAAAAGAATGTGTTTAATGAATATGAAAGAGACAACGATAAAAGTATTTATACCAACATTGATACTATCACTTCAAAAGTGCGTGGGTTAGATACGATTGAATACCGCTTTGGCTTTGTGGTAAAAGACAGGTGGGGAAATAAAACCGATACGATATATAAGATTATTAAACCATTTTATGAAGTACAATTTCCAGCTGCCAACTTTAGCACATTTACGCTACCCGGCGATGCCAAGCAGGTAACGAATGGCGCCGCATTGCAGTACGCCTGGGACGGTTTACTGGGATGGCCCTATGTAAGTTTTACCGACCAGGTGCCTAGCGGCCCCGGTCCCCACATTATTACCTTTAATACCGGTACCACCGGTAAAATCAGCCGCATCTGGATCCGCCCCTTTCCTGAAGGTACCAGGTTTTATTACCTCACTACCATGAAACGTTTTGAGATATACGGAGCAAACAGTCCCTCGTTAAGTGGTGCACTGGATAACAGCTGGATCCTCCTGGGATCGTACACGGTAACAAAACCTTCAGGCTTGCCTTATGGAACTGATGACGCAGTTGACCAGGCCACAGGGGCAGCGGGTTTTAACTGGGAAGTTGATTTATCGGCTCCAAAAGTTAAATACATCCGTGTTCGTTGCCTGGAAAATTTTGCCGGGGGCACTGCACAAAGTATAAATGAATTAAAAGTTTACGGTGATCCCCGCTAAAAATGAAGGTATCCTTTTTGACCAATGCAGCGCTGCTGTATATTGATAAATAACTGCAGCCTGCTTTTAAAACTTAAGCAAATGAAAAAGCAAAATTCAATAATAATTTTAGCAATGGTATTGGTAGTATTTTCCATTGCATCCTGCTCTAAGTGGGATGACTACAAACAATATACTACCAACGGCGAAACTTCTTACACGGGAAAATTAGATTCAGCCCGGATATCTTCGGGCAGGTTAAGGGTACGTTTACAGGGCATATTGCCCGCCGACCCCAAAATAGTACTATGCAAAATTTACTGGAACGATGGTAAAGATTCTATTCAATTTAGTATTGCCAAGGGGCCTGTTCCTGAATTGTTCTCCAAAATTTTTAATGTAGATGAAGGTGCGAAGAATTTTAAAATCAAAACTTTTGACGCCGCCGGCAATAGCTCGGTGGTAGTCTCAACATCCGGTGTTGTATATGGTCCAAGGTACGAAAGCGGGCTTATTAACCGCCCCCTTTTGGGCGGTGAGCTATTTAGTAACGGCAGTACGGTATTGACCTGGGACAACTTTGATACTACCAGTGGTGCAAAAGGCACAATAAGTGAATATACAACTGTAAGCAACAACAAAGCGACCGTGTTTACGCCGGTTAGTCAATCCACCACAACATTACCCAACTTCAAAGCGGGAACTACAGTTAGTTACAAAACCATGTATTTGCCTAATTTAACGGCTATTGACACCTTCTATTGTGCATCGCAAACTACAGGAGTAAAGTACGAAATAACCAGCCTTTACTTATCTAATACCGGCCCATCATTTCAGCGGGCTACCTTTGATGGCAGATGGGGAACACTAGCTGCCCCGTGGATAACAAACGCAGCAGCAAAAAATAAGGGTGGCATAAATGGTGGCTATTCATCAGACGCTGGCGGAGTTATAAACTGGGAAACATGGGGTAATACCCCCGTTACCAATGGTATCATTTATCAGCCAACATCTACCCCGCTCCCTGCAGGAAAATATATTGTGTCATTTGACGAGTATTCAGAAATTCAGGCTAATTCATCTATTTACTGCGTAGCAGCTGCGGGCGGCAACGGCATTCCTCTACGTACTGAATTTGCAACTGCATTGGGATATGTGGCTGCTTATAATGGAGTAACCGTTGGAAGTACTTCGCCAAGCGCCACTGATACGAGGAGTTTTTCATTTACACTAGCAACCCCGCAAGTAGTTTCAATCGGCTTTCTGGCAAACATTGTCGGAAGCGGTAATCCAGGCAGTTATATCCAGATAAAAAGAATTCAGTTGTTTAGCAACAATTAGAAGCAGTTAGTTTTGGTTATTATAAATCAATGTCGTTTACCTAAATGCATTTCACGCAAAGGAAACAAAGGAGTAAAGACGCAAAGGAGATTGTTTCCTTCTTTGCGTCTTGTCATGGTTTTCTTGACGACTTTGCGTGAAAGCTTAAGTAAACGACATTGTATTATAAATGCCAATTTTTTCTTTTTTTAAATTGGCATTCATACACTAAACAAAAGAAACAGGAAAGCAAATCCGGTATTTTGATGAAATACTAACAACTCATTTTCAGTTCATATTACCGAAGTTTTTTTGCAACAAATCGTTACTAATAAGCCTCCTGTTTTCACAGGAGGCTTTTATTAAAATTAATGGTTCAGGCCATCATTCAATAGATAAATGAAAGTTGCTAAAAAAACTGCACCGGCTATTTGTGTGATTATTGTACATGCAATAAAAACCAGGAGAAGCCATTCGTTTGCAAAAAATAATAATGATACTAAAGACATTTTTTTCACCTTTAGGAAATAGCCTGCAACTTGTCCGTTACAATCCCTTTTTTAAATGTGCTCTATTCGCTTTCTTTTTCCTTTTTATACTTATTAAAAAGGTCAAGCTTAAAGCTTACATTCCCATCTGAGCCAGGTCTTCCCCTGATGAAAATACTTCTGCCAGCCTTTTTATTTGTACCAATATTTTCGGGGTTATAATCTGCATCACGTTTTTTTAAATTGTTTATCGGCACCTGTATGCTGATATCTGTGTTGCCTTTCATGCTATAAAGGCCTTCTACGAAAAACGACAGCACCGTTGACTGGATCTCCATGCGGTTGATCTTTATTTCCCTATTGCTTACTTCAAGCCGGTTGTTTAATTCTGCAAAACGTATGTTTTCAAAATCCCTGTTCTTAAATAAAAAACTTTGTAATTTTTTTACCGGTTCATAATTAATAAGTGCGCCATCCTTTAATGAAAAGTCAATGGTGCTGGTGACACTCGCAGGAAATACTTTACCCTCCTCATCAAGGCCAAGACCGGCGCTAACTTTTGAAGTAAGTTTTCCATCTAAGTTTTGGGACAGAATAGCATCCTGGCCAAAATTGTCAAACGCCTTTAAAACTTTGCCAACGTCCACGTTATTCATTGAAGCATTTAATGCCGCCTGCAGGTAATTTGCTTTTTGTCTTACCAACGATCCATTCAGGTTCATGCTGCCGCCGGCATGATTCATACTTACATTTTTAATGATATACTTATCTTCTAACAACAAGACATCTGCATTGACTTTGCTTGCTTCAAATTTTCGATAGAGAAGACTTGCTGCATCCAGGTTTACATGAAAGCTGGCTTTTTCAAGTACGGCATCGATCTTTGATGCGGCAGAAGCAAGCTTGATTT
>JBDSAA010000231.1:0-19102 GCA_039922375.1 Ferruginibacter sp. | reverse complement strand
TTGTTTCACCGTTACCTTGTAAGTTTCCATTTGTGATGCTAACTGTAAATGTGTCCTGCATCCAAAATGCATAGCATCTTCCTGCAAGGCCTTTTTAAATTCATCCTGTGCTTTTTGAAAATCATTTAATCCAAGAAATCCAAGCCCGGTCATGTAGTGACAATGCACCCTGTTTCTTTTATTAAAATCGTCTTCAAAAATGAGCAGATCAGGAAGAGAGACTGCGAAATAATCAATTTTAACATCATTATTTAAATGGTGAGTTCCATACGCTATCAGTTGTTCAAAAACCTGGTTTGCTTTTTCTTTACTACCCAATTTATTCCATGCAAGGCCCTGGTAAAATATTTTATCGGGCTGCTGATCGTTATAAACAATTGCAGCCGTAGGAACAAATGAACCTTGTGTTGCTTTTTTATAAAGCTCTGCAGCCGTATTCAAATTCCCCAGTTCTTCAAACGCAGATGCTACCCAGTAAAAGACATCATTTTCCTGTGTGCCAAATAATTTTCCTTCTCCAAGATTATGAGGATAGGCTTGAGCCTGCTCCAATAACACAATCGCTTTTTGGAAATTACTCAATCGCATTTGTTGCTTGGCCATTTCAACCAGGCTGTAATAATATTGCCCGGAAACTTTTCCTTCGCCTCCCTCCCATGGATGAAATTTCCGCTGCATGATCAATTCATAAGCAGTTGCATACTCACCAATATAGTTATATAACGCAGCTCTTTCAAGATACAGGTCATCTCTTTTTTCCAAAACATTTGTATGTTTTTCAAGAAAAGCCAAACGTTCTCCTGGTTCTTTATTTAAACGTTTATACAACTGGTCCAGTTCCATCAAAACCCGTGCATCCGAGACATTCAGATCAAATGCTTTTTCATAAGCACTCAATGCTCCTTGTACATCTTTCAGTTTATTGAAATAAGCAATACCCAGGTTTCTGAACACCGTTGAAAATGAGTTTTCTCTTTGTGATGATAATTTCCAATTGGAAATAGCTTCAGCGTATTGTCGTTTATCGTACCAGAAATTACCGAGATAGTAAGGTGCTTTTGCATCTTTTTTATTTTTAGCAATTGCCAGTTCCAATACTTTAATATCCTGCAATCTGTTTGGAAAACAATAAGCTTCATTGGCCTTTGCTGCTTTTTCAAAACACAAATTGCTTTCACTTTCATTATTCAATTCATGATGAAACCACGCAAGATAATACCATAGCATTGGGGATAATTTTCCGTGCTTATCATTTGCAATTAAATTGATAAACTCAATTGCCTCCTGGTATAAACCCGCCGCAGCGTAATCCAATGCATACTCAATATAATTTTGCTCATATTCACGGGCAAGCTTTTTAAGTTGTTGTATTACCTGCTGTGAAGCAATTTCATTGTTGAGCTCTTTATAAATATTGCTTTGTTCAAAATAAACAGCAAGATTAAAAAGATCTCTTTTCAACGCCATTTCGCTTGTTTGCAAGGCTTCATTATGTTTACCTGATTTTCTGAGTGCAGCTATTTTAAGAAGATATGCTTTACTGTTGCCTGCATTGCGATCGAGCGATAACCGGATATGCTGCAACGCCAGTGAATAATTTTTATCAAAAAAATCTAACTGTGTTATTGAAAAATAAGCGTTATGCTGGCAGGCACTATTCCATGCAGCTTTGTAAAAAGCTGGATAGGCTGCTGCATTTTTTCCTTGTGCTTTCAGGCATACACCCAGGTTATAATAAGGTTCGCCATCGTAGGGATTAGGGTTTCTTTCAGTAAGTGATTCTATAGCTTTTCTGAAATAAAATTCACTTTTTGCAAATTGTCCTCTTCTCAGATACCAAAGCCCCAGTGCATTATTGTTGCGTACATCAGTGGCATCACGTTGCAATGCTTCTTCGTAATAAGGTACCGGGTTGTAGGTAGCATGGCGGTATTGTTCAAGATGCTGTGCTGTTAAAAATAACTGCTCATTGGTTGGTACATCTTTTGGTGCCAATGCCGGTTTTGCAGGTTCTGGAATTTCATTTTTTTTGATCTTGCCGGGTTCATAACGCAATATTTCATTTCCAGTTTCATCAAGAATAATCAGCACTATATTTTGCCCGGTTACCTCTTTTTTTACAGCAATATTTTTAGAAAAGATATTTTCAGGGCTTACTAAAATATTTTCGTTGAACAACATTTCAGTTTCACTTTGCAATTGCACAGCAATTTTTTGTTGAGAGGTAGCGAAAATTTTAAGCTCAAGTTCATTTCCATTTTTTTCAACACCCGCCAGGATATCTTTAGTAGCATTTTTTACCATTCCTAATTCACGGTAAGGCAAAAAATATTGTGTAAATATTTTTTCTTCATAAGGCATCAGCCAGCTAAAGTCAGGTTGGTTATCTGTAAAAACGCCAGCCATTAATTCAATGTAAGGCCCGTCTTCATCCGTTAGATTTCTATCCCAGGCCTGTCCAAAATCACTGTGTCCCCATGTCCATTGTTTTTTACCGGGTGATACATGATGATCGGCCACATGCAATACACCTGCACGGCTATCATGTTCGTAGCCGCCTAAAAAATCATAATCAGAATGAATGGCCATATAGGATGTGGGAACAGGAATATTTTTGTATCGCGAAATATCTGTACCCGGTGCATAGTTCACCTTATAGTAAGTGCCGGTTGCAATAGGAAAATCAGATACATCCCTTTTACCATGATCGAAAACCGCATTTACATCAGGAGGAAAAACAGACTGGTATCCATCGTTAACTTTTACTGCAGGATTGGCCCACCATAAAAAGGTTTGTGGGAGTGGTGTACGATTAAAGAGTTTTACTTTGATCTCTAAATAGGCTTTGCCCGGGTGAAGCACAAAGCCAGCCATTCCCTTTGTACCAAACATGCGCTCCACTTCATTTACCCAAATCGTTTTACTGCCATCTTCATTTTCTTCCAAAGTAAAATCAACCGGTTCAAAAGTGCTGGGCCGATGATGTTGGGGCCAGTTAAATTCTATTCCACCACTTATCCATGGGCCGCATAAACCTACCAAGGCAGGTTTTATTACCTGGTTGTAATAAACAAAATGCCGTTGCTTTATTTTATCATAAGCCATCTGCACCCTGCCACCAAGCTCCGGCAGTATCATGATCTTTAAATATTGATTTTCTAAAAACAATCCAATGTATTCTTTGTCTTTTTTTTCATCATAAATTTTTTCAATAACAGGATTAGGATACACCACGCCGCTGCTTCCCTGGTACACACGGTTCTCAAAAAACATAGGATTTTTGTCAGGCACACCAGCCTCATAAGTCGGTATCACCACTTTTTCCTGCCAAACGCTTACTGTTGTTTTTTCCATTATTTAATTTTTACGCTATCCGAATCTGTACAACACATGCTTCCCGATTCAATATTATTGACACATTATCATTGATGATGCTATCAATGAATAACGATGTTTTCTAATTCTTCCAATGTTTTCCCTTTTGTTTCTTTTACCCTGAATTTTATAAAGAGAAATCCCAATAAACAAATTGCAGCATACAGCCAGAAAGGTCCATAGGTTCCCAATTTTTCAGCTAGTACAGGAAACGTAAAAACCAAAATAAAATAAGCTGCCCACAATGAAACCACTGCCACCGATGTTGCTAACCCACGGATATGGTTGGGGAATATTTCAGAAATTAAAACCCAGGTTACAGGTGCCAGTGAGGCTGCATAACTTGCAATGGCCAACAGTACAAACACAGAAACTAATCCTGCGCTTGCTCCATTTTTCAATAACAAAGCCATGATGATGTACACAATGCAAAGTATTAATGACCCGTATAACATTAACGGCCTTCTGCCCAATTTATCTACCTGCCACATGGCAACAAGAGTGAAAAGGAGATTTACAATTCCAATTGCAACTGTTTCAAAAAGTTGCCTGTCGAGATTTGCACCTACTGATTCAAAAATGGTAGAGGTATAATTAAATACTACATTGATACCACAAAATTGTTGAAATACAGCCAGCGTAATGCCAATAAATACTGCCGGCCTTACCGCTTTTTCAAATACGGCCGAATAAGTTTGCTTAACTTCTTTGGTCAGTGATTTGCTGATATCACTTATCGTATCTGTGGCAAATTCAGGACCGCCAATTTTACTTAGAATTTTTTCAGCCTTTTTATTTTGCCCTGCTTTAAATAACCATCTCGGACTTTCCGGTAGCCATAAAACGCCAACTAAAAATAATAATGAGGGAACTACGCCTAAGCCAAACATCCACCTCCATGCGTCTTCACCTTTATCTGCCAACTGGTAATTAATAAGGTTAGTAATTAATATACCGAGTACAATGGTTAGTTGATTGATAGCAACATTTCTCCCACGTACGGGCGCTGGTGACACTTCAGCAATGTACATGGGACTAAGCATAGATGCCATGCCTACACCAATGCCTGCTGCAAAACGCATAGCAATAAAAATGGTAAGCGAATTTGAAAATGCCATGCCCAGTGATGAAACAGCAAACACAAATGCTGCAGCCATTAAGCCGGGCTTGCGTCCGTAACGGTCTGCTATATTGCCGGCAATTAGACAACCCACGATACAACCAAGCGCTAATGAGCCCGTTAAAAAACCTTCCCACCAGGTGCTTAACTCAAAAGTGGTTCTTAAAAAAGGAAGTGCACCGGATATTACGGCAAAATCGAACCCAAACAAATATCCACCCAATGCAGAAATAAAAGAGATGCCGATGACATATGCGCTGTTGTATGTGTAAACCTGTTTTTTCATTATGGCGTTTTGTGAAAGCATTTTAGTTCTTTATAAAAAAGCAAACCTTCATGTTTTTTTGAGTATTACACTCCTTTACATAGCAGTGTGCAAACATAGTTTTGAACCTTAAAAAACACAATAGAATTTGCTTTGAATAGATGGACAATATTATTTGCAACAACTGCAGATAATGCTTGCCTACCAAGGCTTTGCCGTCAAAAGTTTATATGGATCATATTTATTCAATATCAAATGCATAAATTGTTTTTGAACAATACTGCTGGCCGGGCCTGATAATAGTATCCGGAAACTGGCATTGATTGGGGCTATCGGGAAACGATTGTGTTTCCAGGGCTACTGCCCCATGCTTTTGATAAAATTTTTTTTGTAACCCTTTTATTGTACCATCCCAATAATTAGCAGTGTACACTTGTATGCCGGGTTGTGTAGTATAAACTTTAACTACCCTCCCGCTTACAGGCTCATACAGTTTTGCAGCAAAAACAAGTTCTTCAGGATTGCTTTTATCAATAATAAAATTATGATCATAACCAAGGTCGAGTGGAAAATCGTTTATACCAGTTCCAATTTCTTTAGGGTTGCTAAAATCAAGTGCTGTTCCTGATATTGGTTTGATAGTACCTGTTGGTATATTCTGTTCGTTTTTTTCCGTGTAATAAACTGCGTTGACTTGTAATAAATGATCATCGATCAGCGGATTTTCAAAACCGGTAAGATTAAAGTAAGAATGATTGGTGAGATTTACCGGTGTGGCTTTGTCGGTTTCGGCCCCATAGCTGATGTACAACTGGTTTTGCTTATTGAGCAAATAAGTAACTGTTACCTGTAAATTTCCCGGATAACCTTCTTCTCCATCTTTACTGAGATAACTGAATACCACACCAACACAGTCATCTTTTTCTATATAATCCTGTATATCCCATATTTTTTTATTGAACCCTTCCACGCCTCCGTGCAAATGATTAGAATCAATGTTAACCGGCAATTGAAACTGCTTTCCATCTATAGCGAATTTTCCGTTGGCGATGCGGTTGGCATAACGCCCTACCACACATCCCATGTAATCTCTATTTATAAAGTATTCGTCAATATCATTAAAGCCCGAAACAATATTTTTAAAAACACCATCTTTATCTTGTGTTTCAAGAGAAACAATACTGCATCCTATATTGGTGATCATCATCGATATGTTTCCACTAACGAGGTAAATTTTATAAACATCTTTGCCATGTAGTTGTGTTACCAAACTATGCCGGATGTATAAAGAATTTTGTTGTATAGTATTTGTATTGGTCAAAATTTATTTTATTGTTTTTTATTTTTATAACAACACCCTGCAATTATCGAACTATGCCTCATAGCTTTTTTATTGCGTAATCTTTAAAAGCATTACACCGTGATAAGGAACTTCAGTTTTAAAACTGTTCTCAAAAACACCCAACTCTTTTTGTGTCCATAAATTTCTCACTTTGAATTTTCCTTTGATCCCTATTTCCTCTGCAGAAAAATTTAAAATCTTTGTACCATCAGTATTTTTATCCCAAACAAAATAATCGGAGGGATTTTTTTTATTACCAGGATAATTAAAAAGACCAACAGCTTTAGAACCATCAGCCAGTTCTTTTACCATCAGCATTCCTGTACTGTCATTACGGATGATTGTTGCCTGTTTTCCAGATACGTCCTGGTCAATAGCAATCACTTCATTATTGCAAAGCACATTTAAAGTAAACGCATCCATTTTATTCATATCTCCACTAAAAAAAAGTGGTGAGGCCATCAGCGACCACATACTCATGTATGCATATTGTTCATTTGCTGTTAATGCCGTTTTTCTTCCTTCGGCTTTTCCGCTAGAGCTACCCACCCATCCTATTGTAATATAATCAGGATCGTTCCACCTGCCGGGTTGGGCATACTGCCAGTGTGCCGAGTTACTTAAACCCATATTATAAAATCCAGGAATAAAACTTCCTGTTGCAGTACCAAGATCGGGACCGGTACGCCATGAATGGCCAGCCTCTCCGCCCCATTTCGATACATCGCCCATACCATACTGGCAAAGATTGAAAACAATATCTCTGCCTGATTTTTTCAGTGCATCTCCCATTAAAATAAAAGGCGCTTTTATTTCCTGTTCTGAATTATTTTTTGCAAGAGCACCATAAGAACACCAATCGTATTTTAAAAAATCAAAACCCCAGTCAGCAAAGGTTTTTGCATCCTGTATTTCGTGCTGGTAACTTCCTGCATAACCAGCGCATGTTTTTGGGCCGGGGGAAGAATAGATCCCTGCCTTCAATCCTTTTGAATGAATATAAGTTGTTAATGCGGGCATGCCCGGAAAACGTTTATTGGAAATTATAATTCCATCATTATTGCGAAGCGGCCCGTTTTCATCGGCGTTATTACTACCAGGTTTATTCATCCAGCAATCATCAATATTTACATACTGATAACCATAGTCTGCCATCCCGCTTTTGAGCATCGCATCGGCAGTTTGCCGCATGAAAGTATCGCTAACATTGTTGTAATAGATGTACCAACTGTTCCACCCCATTGGTGGCGTTAATGCAAGCTGATTGCCACAAGCGATAGTAAAATTCTTTTTGAATTCTCCGTACTTATTTCTTGCAATTAATACTACCGGGTATTTACCTTTTTTTGAAATACTGCCGGTGATGATGCCGGTGTTTTTGTCAAGCTTCAATCCTATTGGCAATTGCTGTGCGGTAAATGTTATTGGCCTGAGACCTGTAACTGGCACCCGGTACAACATTGCTGAGCCGGGTGTGACGCCATACATTGCTGCAGCATTGATGATTGGTGTAGCAGGTGCTGCTGGCGTAAGCATATCAAATTGTTTTGCTTTGAAAAAATTATCAAGAGCAACTGGTTTTTCATTGTTATAAATTATCCGGGCCTCTGCCCAGTCGGCGTAATTTTCAGAAATATCTTCACGGTTAACAGTAACCAACAGGCCCAATTTTTTTATACTTGTAACATCAACATTTATTGCTCTTGCTTTCTCTCCTTTTTTTACCGGCCCACTTTCCCACAATATTTTTTGATCGCCCAAAACATAAAATGAGATGGATGCATGAATGTAACCGCCATCGTCTAACCCAACATTTGCTGAAAAAGTTTTTGCATCTCCATGAAGATCGATCAGCATTCTGCTGTAGGCATGTGTGCCAACGCCATGTTCAAATTTTTCTCCGGCAATACTCATAATTTCCCCTTTGATGGATCGGGCAATCTTCGGCGTTCCCATCACGCATGTCATTTTAGTAAGATCCAGATCAGATAACCATAAAGATTTACTTGTCGCCTGAGAATAAGATTGAAATGCACCCTCTAACAGAATTATACTCCACAATATTTTTTTAATAACACTCATCATAAAACGGCTACTTTATAAATTCCCATCCTTTAATAATATATCGTTTGCCTTTAAAATTTCCTTTTCTTTCACTGGCGCCTTTTCCTTTTATAACACTTAATACAATGTTGTTTGATTTCCCTTTTTCAAAATCAAAGGTTAATCCATCATCTTCAAAAAGTGTAAAAGATGAAGGCATATTTCCAAAAACTTTGCAGGTAATTTCAAAAATGGTATTGGCATCTATATATTCAACAGGTGCTGCAACCGGAATTATTGATCCGGCTTTTACAAACAACGGAAGCTGATCAGTTGGAATATCCATCAGGTAATACTGCCCGCCTTTAATTTCTTTTTTTGTATAGTAATCGTACCATAATCCATCGGGGAAATAAATAGTTCTTGATGAACTATCCATCGTAGTGGGTGCGGCCATTATATTTTGGCCTATCATAAACTGATTAGCAATGGAACGAACTTTTTTATCGGTTGTGTAATCCATTACCAACGCACGGAATGGCGGTATACCTTTATTGTTATAATCTGCAAAAGAAGCATACAGGTAAGGAATCAGGGACATTCTTTCCCTGAATAATTTACGAACCAACGTTTCCAGTTCGCCTGCTTTTTCATTCTTCACATCTTCATTATTCAACTTACGGTTCAATTGAAACCACGGAGTGTTTTTAAGAAACCATGCATCTACCACTGATTGCGGTGCAATAAGAATTGTTTGCAAACGGCGGATAAAATCAATCTCAGATTTTGAATCCCTCAGTTCAGGCGACCAGAGCAATCCACCAAATGATGCAGTAGAGATCATGCTGATATAATCGCTATGGCCATAAATATCGCTATACAAAACTGCAGGGAGTGAAGAAGTAAAAAGATTGGAGGCACGGTAATCAAAATAAGTGCGCTGGTTTTTCTTTTTATAAATATTAAATAACGTGTTAGCATAAAGTGAACCAAACAACTGGTGCATCTGCTCGCCATCGATGCCTGATGGAAAGCGGGTCATATCAGGAAATCCCCAGGTAGCTTTTCCATCTGTGATATTGGAGTTATCACATTCATCCAGTTTAAAAGAAGAAATACCTTTATCAACTAAGTTTTTTTCATGATAATCTGCAAATATTTTTGCTGCTTCAGGATCGGCAAAATCAGGAACTAATCCACGCCAAACTAAAAAATTTCCTGAAAGATCTTTTAACTTGTTGTAAAAAGGTGCATGCGGATTTACATAAGCATGTTCCCAAAGATTCAATCTTAAGTTCATGCCACGTAAACTGTCGATCATATTTTGCGGGCGTGGAAATTTATTTGACCATACGTAAGAACAGGAATACGACTTACTATGCCATCCGGGTTCAAGCCCGAAAACATCACAAGGAATTTTATTGCTGCGGAAATAAGAAGCCATTCTCATAACACCCTGCTGATCAAAATCACCTTTCACCCTGTATTTAATTCCGAGCCCCCATAACGGAGGTAGTGCACCTCCCCCTGAAAAAAGATTATACCGCTGCACACTTTCCCGGAGCGTAGGTCCCTGGAATAAAAAGATCTCAACTCCCTTTGCATTGGGAACATCCACCCAAACGGCAGCTTGCTTAGGCGATTGCTGTGCATACAGTTCTTCCGGGGAAAATTTTAGGGTATCATTATTTTTTGTGTCTGTCGCCTGTTGCAGCAATTCCTGGTTTGTACCACAGAGAAAAGTTACATAACGGGATGTATTGATCAACACACCATAACCTGCTGTAGATACATAAAAAGGCTGTGGCGCATGCGTAAACCCAAGAGTACCGCTTGGATTATCATTTACTATCGGACGTTTGCGTAAGCCGCGTTGTTCAAAACTTCCTATTTGCATTCCAAAGCCATATAACTGTTCTTCACTACCCAGCGGTACACGAACCTGTATACCTCTTTCATTCATCTCGATTTTTATATCCTGCAACGAAAAAGGAAGTTCTGCACTTTTCAGTTGCTGCATTTCATTTACTCTCGGTTTTTCAGTACAAAAACTATAAGGAGAAAACTGGTCAGGAGTGCCCAGGCTTATTTTAATAACGCCGGGGGCAATTGTTTTAATTTCTATCCCCTGCTGACCAAGCAATTTTAAATTGAGTATTAGTAGCAACACCAAAAATGAAGTAACGGCTTTCATATTAATTTGACAACTTTTATACGTGATTTACAAAGCACAGACTTCCCGGTTTATTTTTGTACGTAGGATAATAATTTACCCGCAAGTGCAAATGACCGTAAACAAATCTCCCGGAGGAATTTATTTGAACATTATTTTTCAATCAGGTTTGCGCTCAACCATTAAGTGTTGTTGCCAGCAGCAATCCTTTAAGAAGGACTGCTACCTGGTCAACAACTAACGACTGCTATATGAAACGATTTTTTACTTTGAAACCATCGTTGCTGATGCATTAACCCCCTTGTTTTATGTTAGCCCGATATTTTATTTAAAGGGGGTATGGGGCATAGGGGGCAATGGATGTTATATTATAGTCTGCCCGTTGATCTTTTGCCGGTGCCTTTACGTCAAAGGTCATCACATAGTGCCCGTTGGCTTTCTTAATAACGCTCTTAACAAGCACAAGTGCGAATGATTCACCCAGCGCCGTTACTGCCGGTGGTGCGGCATGGTATCCCCAGCCGATAATAAAACAAATATTTACTGCCGAAGTCTCAGTAAAAGCATCTGCGCTGCGACGATCTAAATTAAAAACATTGTAATTATTTCCCCGTGGCGGAACAGCTACTACTGTTGAATCGATCAGCTTGTTCAAATCTGACTCTTTTGCAAGGGCATCAAAAACGCTCTTTGTCAGATAAGTCCTTATTGTTGATACAAAGCCGTAAGTAAGTGTTGTAAAACCAGCAAGTACCGATTTAGAGCCTGCGTTGAGATTTGCAGGAGTACCGGTATAATAATCTATGCTCGTACCATATGCATGAGGCGTTATTGGCCTTATGCCACCATTGAGTATGGTAACCATGTCAATGCGGTTTTGTTTGGTTAATGCGGTGCTACGACCAAATACCGGGGTACTTTCATACACTGAAAAAAAGTTTTGATTGTCTGCCGGGTCGGTAGACATCACCAGATTGGTCAATACTTTTACATTTTCATCCGAAGGCACAACACTTTTGATGTTTATACTTTTAGAACTCATCCTGCCTGCCTTGTCATAAATAACAATTACCACTGATAATAACCCCTTACGTACCGGGATATTAATTGTGGTATCAATTGTCTTTCCATAAAAAGGAAGCGGAATAGTAGGGCTTTGCATTAAAATAATATCGCTTGCCCGATTGTTCACTACCCGGTAGTTAGCGCTTGCAATGCCTGAATCGTTTAGGCTGGTAAATTTTATCGGGATGGTTAAAATTGAATTTTCATTCAGTGAGGCATAAGTGTCAGTACTGCCGACATTGATCGGTGTCATTGGAACAGAAGCTACTTCAAACTTTTTACACGATGCAAACAGTGAAATCGCAGCAACAAGTAAAACAATATATGAGATGCTATTTTTTTTCATACTGCAATGATTTATTTTTTTATGATCTCTTTAACCCAGGCTTTAGTTCTGCGGAAACAACTTGAGATAATTGGCATCAATTACCGATTGCGGAATAGGAAATAAATTATTTCTCAAAGTGCTGTTATCAATAGTTGCGGCACATAATGGGTAACCAAAACGCTTCGTGCGGCTGTTATACATCTTAAGACGGCAAAGTGTGAGTGTCCGCAGTTCTTCTCCATACAGTTCCCTGCCCCTTTCATCCAGTATATAATCGATGTTCACTCCTGCAGGCGGCACAGGCACTGCATTGGAGCGGGCCCTCACTGTATTAATATCTGCAGCGGCACTGGCAAGGTTACCCAATCTCATATATGCCTCTGCTCTTAATAAGTAGGTTTCAGCCAATCGTGCAACATAATAATCCTGTACAAATGAATTGCTTGGATCTGTAGTATAATGCCATTCAGAACCCATCTTGATAACCCTCGGATACCACCTGCTCATGGTATCTTCCCGCGTTACCAGCCATTCATTTCTAACAGTGTCACCGGGATGTAATTGCACCGTAATGGTGGTATTATTCGCCAATGTAATTTGCTGCGGTGCCGCCGGCCAGTTCCTGGTTGGATCCGGCAGATCCTGGTAGGTACCATTTGGGTTGGGCACTTTCAAAACACGGTTGATATTCCATTCTGCATTGCGCCTGTCGCCGGGGCCAGATTTCGCCCAGAGGTCATAAATAAAATAACTTGTCGGGCGAACCCATGCAACACCACGTCCCATCCAATCGTAAGCCACTCCGGTATATCCAAACTTGGTATATCCCCAGAATGCAGGCCAGAACATTCTTTCCTGGTCGGAACGGGTGCCTAACAACGCACTATTTCCGCTTAGGCCGGGTAATCCACCGGTTTTAAATTTATCCAAATGAATGATGAAAAGTGATTCTTTATTTCCTCCCTGGTAGCTGAAGTTGGTGGTTCCATCTTCTTTTGTCATCTGGAACATATCCCAGAATACATCTTTGCCCGGTATGGTTGATCTGTAACCAAATCTTGCGGTCATTAACCTGTATTCGGCAGCATTGATTACCATGCCGGCTGCGTCCACTGCTTTTTGATACAATGTTTGATCACCACCGCCTTTTTCATCGGCCAATGCGATGTACATTTCACTCAGGAAATGGTAGGCGGCACCACTTACCAGTTTGCCGACCTCGCCGGTAGTTTTAGGAAGATTTTCTGCAGCAAATTTGAAATCTTCAACACATTGTGCATATACTAATTCTCTTTTATCACGACTGTATGCAAGATTGGGGACAGTAACGGGTTCGGTAATCAAAGGCACATCCCCCCACATTTGCGATAAAAAACGATAGCCCCATGCCCTGAAAAACCTGGCCTCAGCCTGTACCTGCGATTTCTCTGTAGTGTTTGCCCACTGCACCTCGGGATTTTCTGATTGTTTCAAGAGGTTGTTGGCATTGTTGATCATTTCATATTGGCGGTTGAATAGTATTCGCAAAAAATCTGAATTGCCATTCAGGTTCGAATAGTTTGTCCACACGTTTTGATCATTCTGGCTGAAGTTGATATCGGCACCGCTACCAAACTGAACAGTACGTGAATCTCCATCATCATAAATGTAATTTTCACGTAAACGATAATACAAATAGTTCAGCCCTGTGCGGAATTGGGCTCCATTCAGAAACGCATTATCAATTGTTAAAAAATCGCCTGGCTCCTCCTTTAAAAAGGAATCTTTTTTACAACTGGTAAAAGGCAAACTAATCGCAATTGCTATGAAGACGAATATTTTTTTCATTGCTGAAATTTTATTAGTTATTGATTGTATTAAAAACTGGCATTAATACCAACGGTAATAATTTTAAAAACCGGGAAACCCCCGGATCCATTCCCTGCGAATTCAGTAGCGGTTTCCGGATCCAGCCCTTCCCATTTAGTGAAGGTTAAAAGATTTTTAGCAGAAGCATACACCTTCAGTGAGGAAATATGGGCTTTGCCTAAAATAGCAGAAGGTATGTCGTAGGATAATGCCACATCCTGCAGTCTTACAAATTGCTTTGAATGGGGAAAACCATAATTGTAGGCTGAGTTGTTATAATTCAGACTTGTTACCGTATTGGATGGATTAGTGGATGACCAGTAAGGCTTGTTAAGCCAGTTAGCAACGGTACCGCCTGATAGTGCGTTGGGAAAATAAGCGTACACGTTATTCCCCATGTACCAGTTATCCTTACCGCCGCCTGCCAGGAAATTTAAAAGGAAATAAAGCTGCACACCTTTATACTCAAGTGTATTGGACAATGTCATAGTAAAGTTGGGTCTGTCGTAACCGACTATGGTACGGTCCTTTGGATCAATTTTTCCGTCATTGTTCAGATCCCTGAACTTAACATCTCCGGGTTTTCCACCGTATACTGCGATGAACTCAGCATCATCTTTCTGGATAATGCCATCCATTACATAAGTATTATTGGCCCCCAGTGATTTGCCAATAAAACGGGAATTGGCAATGTCATCATCTTCTTTGCCATTTTTGTCTGCATCCAACCCGTAAAGGCTAACTATTTTATTCCTGTTGATCGAGAAAATAAAGCCGGTATTCCAGGTAAATTCTTTGCGGCTGTAACTTTGTAGATTCAACTGTACTTCTATCCCTTTATTATTTACTTTGCCAATATTATCAAGTACTGTAGTAAATCCGTTAATGATCGGGATCGCCCTGGTAAGTAACAGGTCGGTTGTGTTGGAATTATACGCATTGAAAGAACCGCTTAATTTGTTTTTAAAGATCCCGAAATCCAGCCCAATATTCAATGCCGTGGTCTTTTCCCAATCCAGGTTTTTATTGGCAAGGTTACCTAAATAACCCACCCGTTGAGTAGTACCGCCCAACAATATGGTTTGGGTTGAATTGATGTTTGGGAATGTGGCGTAAGCACCTACTGAAGGATTGCCATTTTCTCCATAAGATAACCTCAGTTTAAGATTGTCTAAATATTTAAACTGTTTAAAATAGGGCTCTTCGCTCAATACCCATGCCACCGCTCCGGCACGGAATGCACCGTATTTATGTCCTTCTGCATATCCTGAATAACCATCCTGCCTGATAGAAAAATTAGCCAGGTACTTGCTTTTGTAGGAATAATTCAAACGTGCCATGGAGGCCATCTGCCTTAATTGACTAAAATCAGTAGTGACGGCATAATTAGCAGCATTGCCCAACTCAAGTGAATTTGTACCAAGAACAGAAGTTCCATTTCCCGAAAAATCTTTGGCAGACATGAACATATTGGTATTCTGTCGACTCTGCTCTTCTTCCAGGAGTGTAAGATCAAAATTGTGATCACCCCAGATTTTCTTGTAATTGATCAGGTGATTTAGGTACCAATCAGTACGTGTTGAGTTTGTTTTATTCCCGGTTGCATCAACCAGGTGCGAATTGAAGTTCGACAGTTCACTTAACAGCATGGTATTGATAAACATATTTTCATGCTGAAAATTAGCCGAATGCCCTTCCCACCGGTTAATTGAATAATTGAAGGTGTAAGAAAGACCTTTTATAAATGGCACATCAACCCTTGCAAATGAAATGCTGCGGTAGTTTTGGTTCCTGTCTTCGTTATACTGCTGGGTTACCCAAAGGCCGTTGGTGGTGGTGGTTTGTCCCTGCGGATAACGCTCCATCTGGTTGGGAAAATTCTCAAAACCCGGCGCTATTGTTCCCCGGTCGTGTACATTCTTAAATCCGTATGGGCTTGAAATTGTTCCGTTCCTGAGATCAGCCGGTATCCCATCTGCATTTTTATTGGTGAACCCAAAATTGAACCCTGTTCTAAGCCAGTCGGTAATTCTTGTTTCCATTTTGGCCAGCACGGAATATTTATGAAACTGGTCGCCCACTACAATACCGTGTTGGTCCATATAACTTCCGGAAATATAATAATTCGTTCTGCTGGTTGCGCCGGATACGCTCAGGGTGGCATTTTTAAAGGGCGCATTTTTTTCTGTTACTTCATCAAACCAGTCAACAGTAATTCCTTTTTTATAAGCATCCAGTTCATACAAATTTAAGTTTACATTAATGTCGAAAACAGACGTCGGGTTATCAGCCTGGAAGCGCTCTTTTTTTAATTGAATATAGCCTTCCGTACTCAACATGTCCGGCCGGTTGGTATAAGTTTGAATGCCGCCTGTTACCGCTAGTGAGATAGTCGGTTTCTCTGTTTTTCCACGTTTTGTTGTGAGGAGTATTACGCCGTTGGCAGCCAGGGAACCATACACAGCAGTGGAACTGGCGTCCTTCAAAACATCCACGGAAGCAAAATCTGCCGGGTTTAATTCATTTAAACTTCCCAGGAAAATAGCACCATCCAAAATAATCAGGGGTGTATTTGATGCGCTGATAGAGTTTTGTCCGCGGATGGAAATTCCTGGATTACTTCCTGCACCGTTTACAGCGCCGATATTTAAGCCTGGCATAGATCCTTTCAAGGCATCCAGCAGGTTTACGTTGGGTAAAAGCGCCAGGGGAGAATTCTCTAGTTTAACTGAACTGATGGCACCGGTGAGATCCTTTCTTTTTTGGGTACCGTAACCAACAACTACCACATCGTTAAGCGTTTGGGCAGAAACATTTAAGGTTACGGTGATATCATTGGCTCCCGTAATATTAACCTGGTTGCTGGCATAACCGGTGTAGTCGATAATAAGCTGGTCACCTACAGCAGCTTTTATATTAAAAACACCACCAGCGCCTGAAATAACACCTCCCGTCTTACCTTTTACAGTAATTGCAGCACCGGAGAGTGGGGCAAGTGTGCCACTTTCTACCACTTTTCCACGTACTGTTATTTGCTGTGCATCTATGTAACCGCAGGTGAAAAGTAAGGCTAAAAGCAAACACGCCAAATGCTTACTTACCCGTAAATTAAACCTGTGGCTATACAAGAAAGGTCTAATACCACCAGCAAAAATCTTTTGAAATTTTTTTTTCATTTCAACAAGTTTAGAGTATTCAATCGTTAACAATTTAAATAATGTTTCAGCTTAATTAAAACTCAAAATTCTAAACTGTAACAACACAATCTTTATTCAGGTATCCCTTTTGAAGTATTAATGCAAAGCAATCAAACATCATGACAAATCTATCTAACTAATTGATGAAAAAGAATGGGCTAAATAACTTTGTTGATGGACAATATTACGTTTTGTAAAGTTGCTGAACACCCGAAGAATTTACGTTGTGCATATTGCAATAAAGAAGTGAAGATTTATAATAATTAAAAAAAAGATTGCAAACTATTTCACAAGTGTATAATTCTATTGTTCGCCAATCATTCCGTGAGACAAATATTACTTAGCAAAGTATGTTTTCACATCAAACTACCTGCCTTTATTAAAATGGATTTTGAAATAAAAAAAGAAGATAGTGCGCCAAAACGTTGCTGTGTCAAGCTTGTTAGGCCTGCGGCCCATTTCAAGTTTTGTAAGTTCCGTTTATTAAACCGCGATGAGTAAAACCAACGCTTGTTGAGCTTCTTGCGTTTAAAGCAGCATTTTGTATGTATTTATTTCCAGGCGGTATAATCCCTGCGCCCCCGCTCACCGGATAGAGTTGCTGCAACAAACTTACTTGCAAATCAGGTTAGAATGAATAGAAAATATGGGGTATTTGATGGACAATATAACCGTTAAAAACACAAGGTTGTTTTTGGTTAATGTTTTTTATTGCGGTAGTCCACCGGCGACATTCCCATTATTTTGCTGAAGAAACGTGAAAAATAATATGGATCGCTTATGCCAAGTTTATAGGCAATTTCTTTTACCTGCAAATTGGTAAAATGAAGATACTGACATGCTTTTTGTATTTTAATATGATTAAAATATTCGAGTGGCGGATAACCCGTTTTCTTTTTAAATAATGCTGCATAATGGGAAGGTGAAATGTGTGCTTCCGCAGCAAGTTGTTTTAAGGTTAGCGTTTGCTCAATATTCTGCTGCATAAATTCTATTGAGAGTTCGATTGCATCTTTTTCCGTTTTATTGTAGGGTGCATGAAAAATATCATCATAACATAAAGAGGATAGAAAATACCAAAGACACATATTGATGGAACCTAAGTTATCTGTACTATAACCTTTTTCAAGCGTTGTATACATGGAGTTAAACAGCAGTATGCGTTCATCCGAGTATGTTACGGAGTTTACATATTTAGTTCGTTCTTTGGTTAGCAAAGAAGTGTATTGGTCTGAAGCGCTGCCTTTATAATGTAACCAGTAAATAGACCAGGCATCAGCTTCATCGGAACCATAGCGATGAACCACGCCGGCAGGAACAATGAGGTATTGCCCTGATTTCACTTCAAACTCCTGTCCGTCAAGTTCCAGCCATCCTTTGCCATCTACGCAATAAATTAGGATATGTTGCGAAATACCAACTGAACGTTTCCGGTAATGAAATTTTGCTTTGGGATAAAAGCCGATATCGGTAATAAAAAGGGATTGTATGAGGGGGGTATTTTTACAGCTTTGTACAATTTTACCCGGCAGTACAATTGCTTTTTGTCCCTTAAAACCTTCTTTCTTTCTGTTTGATACCGGTGATTTTTGTAACATTAGCCAAAAATAATTAGTTGTTGTGCTAAAGCTTTAAAAGTTGCAATCTATTTGTGTCATTACCATTTTATAGAACGGCCAGCCTTTAATTTTTTTTATTTTTATCATCATAGCGCTGCTTATATTTTTGAGGTCAGATTAACAAGTGCCTCTTGATTTTTTTAACACACGCAAATTTAGTAATTAGAATTGTCGACTTAAAAATGTCGAGCCAAAAAATATAACGTGTCAGACAAGACTCCAGGGAAAAGCAGCTCCGAAAATTTGCTCAAGAAAGTTTACAGACAAAATTGACGTCACGATGGCGGGCCCCCGTCTAAAGGTTTGGACGCGTTCCTTGTTACCGATCCTCCCGAACTATTTAATACTTTCAACGAAGCTTTTGTTAAAACACCTTTCCCGGAAATACATCTGTTTACTATTATTAAAGCTGAGTCTAAGGATGCTTTGTTGTCCGGATTTTTGTAAGCCAAATCCGTTGCCCTTTATAAATTGTCGTAACAAATGATTTCTCTGTCATGGGGAATATGGCAAGAATAAAATAGAGATTGTCCAACGACAAGAAACGCCAACAATAATTTACTTATGATTTTGAGTCTCACGAATTTGATTGAAATGTGTTTGTCTTACCCTGAAATAGGTTGACCATTTTTTTGTTAAAAAATTGGTTGAGTTGTTACAAATTTACCGGAACATTGATAAGTCCTTAAAAAAATCTTTTAAGGGATTTTTTCAGGACTTATCAACA
>JBDSAA010000230.1:0-52986 GCA_039922375.1 Ferruginibacter sp. | reverse complement strand
TTGGCTGTCAAATACGTTAACCCATTTTAGCGAAAGTTGGCTTCAATGTAAAACCTTCGTAAAGCCAATTTTCGTTATTTCAAAAATGCCTTCTTCCCAGCAACGCCTACCTAACAGCTATGTGCAGCGCCGGTGACGTTGCGCCTATACCGCTTACTGTTTGCCTGCCATTGGTTAAAATGCAAATCGACGGCGCTTTGTATTCACGAACGCAACGTCCTTACTTCCCTCCTAGCCCGGCTAAAAAAACGTTTAAAGTCAACAGGTGGGCTACGTATAAATTATATAAAACCACCTAAGCCCTGGTGTCGCTGAACAGCGTATAGCCAAAAGCCCCGATCCCTGATGGTTTGGTGCTTTGCGTTTTATTTTGAGCTATTTTATATTTGGGGGCTTGTCGGCTATACGACTAAATGTTGTCTGCTGCCCAGTCGATTGGTACTTAAATTTGTGACTTACTCGGCAGATATTTTCGTTTCTGTCTAACTGAATAAATAATTCCTGCAATAAGACCAGTCAGTCCACCGAGGTAACTAAAATTATGCATCGATCCTACTTCAATAAATCTTTTAAAGTCTATTAAATTGTCTGGAAGATACCAGTTTGTAAATTCCTCTTTTGGTTGGTTGGCAAGAACAAAGTGTCCATATGCAAGTCCAATAAGTCCTGTTAGAAAAGCGATGATAACTGTTACTAACATTGCTTTCATTGTTATGCTAAACATTTTTTTCCAATCTGCATGAATTAGTCCAACCAAACCTAAAATTAATCCAATAGGAATTCCCATCCACCAGGTCGCCATGAATCCTACTCCGCAAACTTCCAGTCGTGGGTTCGGAAATATAGCTTCGTTTCCAATGTCCATAAGTCCGAACTGATAAAACTTAAACTTAGTATAATATTCTGTTGAAATTGTATAAGTCAATTGATCGTGAAGTATTCCATACAGTCCCCCAACTATTGGTCCAATGAATAGAATTAAAAGTAGCGTCAAAAATTTTTTCATTTGGTCTTGTCAGTTAGTGGTACAGATTTTTGGTAGCAGGCAACTCAAATATAATCGAATGTATTTCAAATCCCCGTACGACTTGAAAAAAATAGCTGGCTTGGCTGGCAATACGTCAACCCCTTTTAGCGAAAGTTGGCTTCAATGTAAAACCTTCGTAAAGCCAATTTCGTTATTTCAGAAATGGCTTCTTCCCAGCAGCGTCTATCTAACAGCTATGTGTAAAAGCCGGTGACGTTGCGCCTATACCGCTTACTGTTTGCCTGCCATTGGTTAAAATGCAAATCGACGGCGCTTTGCATTCACGAACTTAACATCCTTGCTTCCCTCCCGGCCCAGCGAAAGAAAGGTTTAAAGTCGACAGGTATGTTACGTATTAATTTTACAAAAGCACTTACGCCCCGGTGTTGCTGAACAGCGTATAGCCAAAAGCCCCGATCCCTGATGGTTCGGGGCTTTTTCATTTTATTTTAAGCGATTTTAAATTTGGGGGCTTGTCGGCTATACGACTAAATGTTGTAGGCAGCATATACAGAAGATGATGTCTTTTATACCCTGAGCATATTTTACCGACCTACACTAATACCTAACCAGTCAATTCCGTTTCTAATAATTGGTGATTCATTAAAAATTGCCAGCTCTATTTTTTTAGGAATAACAAGGCCTTTTGCATTGAAATTATTCTTATGAATGTTATTAGAGCAGATAAGAGGCTGAATCTCTATTGAGATTCCGAACTTATCTTTTACAAACTGCTGCGCTTTTGTTTGAAATATCGACCAATGATGTACAAGTTTTGTAATTTTTATTTGTGAGTCATACCCATCTGAAACATCTAATTCAATAAATGCAGCAATTGAATTTAAGTTTTCGCTGTATTGCCAACTAATTTCGCCAATTGTAAGGATTGTATTGATTTTTTCAGACGAACCGTCTGTTATCGATTTTATGTCAGTGGGTATTCCTTGCCTATCTGGAATACCATTGATACACGTTGCTAATATTATTTTTTTTTCAACATGAGCTGTTTCAGGAATTTGTATTAAAGCCTGAATTGAATAAATTATCTTAAACCCTGCTTTTTTATTATCAATCTTCTGGATTTTGCCGTGAGGTCTTCTAACATCAATTGCCAATACGCCTTCTACATTAGAAAAAGGTCGGATACAATTGCTATAATAATTTAAAAAAAACGGATTTAAGATGCTAGACAGTTCTTCAAAATGTCTTAATGGAGCTGTAACAACTCTCCCTGTTATTTTGGCCGTTGTATATAGGAATTCTTCAAATGGAAGATCAATGTCAACTAAAACGGGCAACGGCTTATCGTGATTTTCTATTGAAAAGAGATTAGTAAGGTTCTCAAATGATAGTGGATTTCGAGATTCTTTTGATTCTTTAGGAATATTTTTAAATAAAAGCCCAGTGTTTTCAGAAGAGTAAAGCCATATTATTCTAGCTTTACTTCCATCGTCCAAGCTTATTTGATTATGTACAAGTGCGGGTACATTTAAGGCCATTGTCTTAAATTCTAGACTATTTTCTCCTGAAATTTCGTTTTGTGTAATTTTGCCGTCTTTGACAATACGAGGTGAATACACAGGAAAGTTTGTTGTAATAGTGTAGTTTGAAAGTCTTCCCTCTAAACTCACTTTATTGCCGGGCAGACCTTCAAAAGCAAAATACTTTTCAATTACATTATGTAAATCAATTTTGCTAGTTTTTGCAGATTTAAATGTTGCGTACGCTCCTCTCATTTTAGAAATAATTTCTAAAAAACTTTTCACTGCAGTTATTTCCGATAACGTAAACATGTTTTTACTCATTTATTGATTTCGTTCCATAGTTTAATCGCTGCTGAATTTATGTTGCCTACAACTCAAATATAGTCGAATGTCTTTCAAATCCACATACTCCTAGAAAAAAATAGCTGGCTTTGCTGTCAACAGATAAATCCATTTCAGCGAAAGTTGGCTTCAATATAAAACCCTCGCAAAGTCAATTTCCATTATCAGAGAAATGCCCCATATCCAGTGCCCTTATAACATTTACGAGCTCCTTTTTGCCAAAAATTTCTCTAATGTCATCAAACAATTGTCTTGTGTAGTCAAACATTTCCTTAATGTCATCAAACATTTCCTTAATGTGGTCAAACATTTCCTTAATGTCGTCAAACATTTCCGTAATGTGGTCGAACATTTCCTTAATGTCGCCACACATTTCTGTAATGTCGTCAAACATTTCCTTAATGTCGTCACACATTTCCGTAATGTGGTCAAACATTTCCTTAATGTCGTCACACATTTCCTTAACGTGATCAAACATTTCCTTAATGTCGCCACACATTTCCTTAATGTCGTCGCACATTTCCGAATTGTTAGCCCACGGTTCCGTATTGCCGCCGGCCGTTGGCTGCATACACCAGGTGCTGTGAACAGCTCTTTTGGAACATTTATATTAGGATAGTCCTGCTCTCTTTATTGTGCTGCCCGGCACAACCGAGCCGTCTTTTGGTAATTTGAAGCCTTTAAAAACAAATGGAGTCAGGTTTTGCAAGGGGTCATAAAGGGTCATAAAAGGTCATAAAGGTATATAAAGGAGCCGCCACATACTAAACCTGTGCAATGGCCTGTTTACTACACGCCATATTATTGTGGCCATTTCAAAATCCTTTTAAAAATGACAATGTCAAAGATCAACAACAGTTTTAGTATTTACTCGGACGGTAATTTAGAAAAGAAGGCGAGCCATATCCTGGCAAACCTTACGGGCAACACTTTGATAAATGCTCCCGACACCAGCCTGGCAAACCTGAATGCCAGTATACTTAAGTTTGGTGCAGTGCTGGTGGCTGCGGCAGGGCTCGGCCGTACCAACGTGGCCTTAAAGAATGCGGCACGGGACGAACTGGAGCAATTGCTGATAGAGATAGGGCTGTTTGTAACTTATGCCGCCGTGGGTGACAGTACCGCCCTTATCAGCAGTGGCTATACGCTTTCTAAAACAAGGGAGGCAAGGTATATTATCAACCCGGGAAGCGTATCACTTAACAATGGCATCACCTCGGGGCAAATGATCGCCTTTGTTAAAGCCGTTAAAAGTGCTACGGGCTACGTACACGAAATTGCTGCTGAGCCCCCTACTGACGATACCGTATGGACGAGTACGGCCAGCAGCCGGTGCCAGTTTATCTTTAAAGACCTGGTACCTGGCAAGCAATATTGGGTAAGGATAGCTGCAGTAGGCACCGGCGAGCAGATCGCTTACAGCCCGGTGGCTTCCCAGTTTGCACAGTAAGTAGCAGGATTCGCATTTTTCATAGGTAACATGGCTGCCCTTTATGGGTGGCCATTGTTGCGTGTATGCGGAGCTGAGATTGACTATGACTTCATCAGTGGCCTTGCAGGCCCGGCGAAGTCTAAAGCATGGCTGTGTCGTTTTTTGCCACCAGCTACTTTTTTCTTAGGTTGACGGCTATGGGCTTTACACGAACTACGGCTGGGGAATATTAGTCTAGAGGTAATGTGGAAATATAGTATTATCTTCTATGTTTCCATAAGCTTTAGCTGTTGTTTTTATTATTTATACTTACAGAATGAACAAAATAACTACTCCAACTGAATCTGTTTCGTTTGTCGCACCTACAGCGCAAGCAGAACGACTCACTATACTGGATAGTCTGCGAGGCATAGCAATTTTGGCAATCCTGTTAATGAATATTCCTGGCTTTGGTTTACCACATATAGCTACATCCGATCCAGGCATAATTGGCGAGACCGGCAAAAATTACTATATCTGGTACATCATTGACTGGGTTTTTGACAGCACACAACGAGGGATATTTTCTATCTTATTTGGGGCGGGAATTATACTATTTATTACTCGTCTTGAAAAACGTTTATCCGGAATACAGCCCGCCGAATATTTTTTTCGCCGACAATTGTGGTTACTGCTCTTTGGTTTAATTAATGTGTTTGTTCTATTATTTTCAGGAGAGATATTATATGCCTATGCAATTTGTGGTATGCTGTTATTTGCTTTTATCAGGTTATCGCCCAAAAAACTATTTATAGCTGCATTTATTTGTTTTCTATTGAGTATTGCAAGGGAAAATAAAAATTTGTATCACGATAAGTCAATAATAAATGATGGCGAAACAGTTGCCCTGTTAGATACAACCACTTTAAAATTAAATTCCGCACAATATGAATCTTTAAAAAAAATGCAGGCATTTAAGAACGAAAATAGTCATGAGGAAAAGAAAAAAGAATTTGATAAGCAGGTGACAATGACAAGAGGCGGCTTTTGGGATATATATAAGATACAATCGGAAGAAGGGGTTGCTTCACAAACAATTGGGTTCTATAGCTTTTTCTGGGAGTTGGTGTTTTTGATGTTGTTAGGTATGGGTTTTTACAAAACCGGAATCATAACAGCTACCCGTTCATTTAAAACATATTTATTACTATTTATCATTGGTTTTGGAATAGGATTGCCTTTATCATACTTGCAGTTACAGCCAGAGATTCATTTCGGTTTCAACAGATATGAAATTACAAAAAACGCTTTTTTTGGGTTTAAACAAATAAGTCGTTTTTTTAGAACAATTGGTTTTTTAGGCTTAATCATGCTATTATATAAATCAGGACGGTTTACGCGGTTATTTAATTTAATGCGCCCTGTGGGACAAATGGCTTTTACTAACTACCTAATGCAAATCATTATTTGTGGAATTATTTTTTATGGTATAGGGTTTTCCATGTTCGCCAGACTGCAACGATATGAATTATATTATGTAATGGCGGGGGTTTGGGTATTTCAAATTATTTTCAGTCATTTCTGGCTGAAATATTTCCGATATGGTCCATTTGAATGGTTGTGGAGAAGCCTTACCTATTGGAAACTGCAGCCCATTAAAAAGGAAGGATGAAAGTTTTCCTGATAAATTATTTTATAAAAGTAAGTGCTGTTATAACAGTATGATTTAGCTGAAGAAAGCTGAATGTGCAACCCGGATTTCAGTTCAGCAATTAAATGTACGTCCCATTTTCAGATTCCTACCTCTGTGGTTGGTTTGTTTTAATTAGAATCTCTCACCCGTGTTCCGGTGTGGTAACTGACCACTGCTTCCAATAAAACACTTCGCCAAAAATGTGTAAGCAATTTGCTCTACATTATTAGTAAGATAACTCATTTCGCTACAGGCCGGAGAGGATACAGCCCTCGGAGAATGTAATGGGTTCTGCCTGATACCAATCACGGGAGCAGGTAAGGACACATAATTTACAATTCACATCAAGTAATTTACAATTCACGTCATTATGTGTTGCACAGGGCATATATCACCTGTTATCTTCGACTTCGTAAAAATCAACTAAATGAACACGAACATAGATATGAATTCAAACATTGATCTGCTTAATTGATTGGTGTTGGGGTAAACCTGATATCCTGTTAATTACGCTGCCAGGCAACGGGATTTTATAATACCACAAAACCCTATTATAATTTATACTGGTTGAATTGTTTTTAATTCTTCCTGTTATAATTATGCGGTACCCTTAATTCTATTAAAACCAACAACATCCTTTACAGCGATTGTCAATCGCCCATGATGTGATTGGGAAGACTGTGTTTCACAAAAAAATCTGCACGAGAAAAAACTTTTTTAAATCCATACTCCTACCGGTTCAAAAGCAAACAAAACAAATAAATGTAAATGATTAAAAAAATGTTCAAATGAAACAAAAACGTCTTTTTGTAAAAGCGGGCTTACTGGCTGTTATTTTAGTGTCCGCAACTTTGATATCGTGGGAAATACACCTTCGCAACCAGGGAAGAGGCATTTCGTACGACGATAGCGGCAGCCTGTGGAGCGAGAAACGTAAACAGGTGTATGAAGCCATTGATAAAGCCACGGTATTTATCGGCTCATCCCGCATTAAGTACGATCTTGACATCCCTACCTGGCAAAACATAACCGGCGACCATGCCATTCAGCTTGCAAATGTAGGAAGCAGCCCCAGGCCTGTTTTGGACAATCTTGCTGAAGACCAGCATTTTAAAGGCAAACTGGTAATTGATGTAACCGAATTTTTATTTTTTGCCCAGGCACCCTTTGTTGATAAAACGCCTAAAGAAAATATTGATTATTATAAAAAAGAAACACCTGCCCAAAAATTCAGCTTTGCTGTAAACCATGTCCTTGAGTCAAACCTGTTTTTCCTGGATAAGGAGGAGTATTCTCTTAATGCGTTACTGGCCGGCACTAAAATACCTAACAGGACGGATGTATATGAATTCCCGGATTTCCCTGCCGGATTTACGCCGGTAACTTTTGACCGGCAATCCTACATGACCGACAGGTTTGTAAATGATAGCAACTCGGTTAACCAGGTGACAAGGGTGTGGGCAATGTTTGGAAAAATGTCAGAAAAAATGCCGCCGGTTACTAATGCTGCAATTGATGGTATAATAGCATCGGTGAAGACCGCATGTGATAAAATAAGGGCCCGTGGCGGACAGGTAATTTTTGTACGCACACCCAGTAGCGGACCATTACTGGCCATGGAGAGAATGGCTTTTCCAAGAGAAAAATTCTGGAACAAATTATTGGCAGCAACGGGATGCCAGGGTATCCACTTTGAAGATTATCCACCTATTGCCAAATTTGAATGTCCTGAATTTTCGCATCTCAGCGTGCCGCAGGCGGTGTCTTTCACCAAAACATTTATCAGCATACTGAAAGATAAGGGATGGAGATTTCCATCTCATAATAACCTAACAGCTTCAACCAATTCTAAAATTTAATTGTCATGGTATTTAATTCATTAACCTTCATCGTTTTCTTTGCAATAATGCTTTTATTGCACAATCTTCCACTAGCATGGAAGGTTAAAAAGATCAACCTTCTTTTAGCAAGCTACCTTTTCTATGCGGTATGGAACCCGCCTTTTATACTGCTCTTGTGGCTTTCTACGGTTGTCGATTTTTTTGTAGGCAAGGCGCTTTATGCACAACAAAATCCCTATAAGAAAAAGCTGCTGCTGGTCGTCAGCCTTATTGGCAACCTTGGTATGCTGTGCTTTTTTAAATATGGCAATTTCCTGCTCGAAAATTTTGTACAGCTCACATCAGCAATCGGGTTAGATTTCCACCCGGCCAAACCTACTATCATTTTACCGGCAGGTATATCGTTCTATACATTTACTACGCTTTGTTATACAATTGATATGTATAAAAAACGTAGTGAACCGGTAAGATCAGTATTAGACTTTTCATTATTCGTTACCTTTTTCCCTCACCTGGTGGCGGGCCCCATTGTGCGCCCGGAGCAGTTGGTACCTCAGTTTGAAACACCCCGCAGGGCAAATCAAACACAATTAGTACAAGGGTTATTTTTGTTATCACTTGGCTTGTTTATGAAAGTGGTGCTGGCAGATGGAATGCTTGCCTCACCTGCAGATGCGGTTTTTGGGTCATTGGCACCGCTGGCTACTTTAGATGCATGGATGGGGGTTCTCGCATTTTCAGGACAGATATTTTTCGACTTCGCCGGGTATTCCACCTGTGCGATCGCGGTGGCGATGTGTCTTGGGTTTGTACTGCCCGAAAACTTTAAATATCCTTATGCTGCAATAGGATTCTCCGACTTCTGGAAGAGGTGGCATATTACTTTGTCTTCATGGTTAAGAGATTACCTGTACATACCCCTTGGCGGTAACCGCAATGGTAAAACCAGAACATATATAAACCTGATGATCACGATGCTGCTCGGTGGCTTATGGCATGGGGCCAACTGGACGTTTGTTGTATGGGGCGGCTTACACGGATTATTTCTCGCAGGCGAAAAGATGATACAGGATCTTAATAAGAATCGGACACCTGCAATCGTTAAAAAACGGTCATTTGCAATTCAGGGGATAAGTGGCGTGCAGTTGGTTAAAGCCTTCTCCTCCTCAAAGTTGCTGCTTGCATTGCTTACTTTTTTCCTGGTGAATGTAACCTGGGTATTTTTTCGTTCACCTGATTTTACAACGGCCTGGAGCATCTTAACATCAATGTTCACGAATGTAGAAGGAGGGGCAGCGCTGCTGACGTCTCTAACAATTATAAAAATAACCGTTGTTATATCGCTTATGTTTATATGTCATTGGGTGATGAGAAACCGCAAAGTATTACCATTGACAAGCAAAATACGCTGGTGGGTCCTGGGCCTTGTGTGGGCGCTCATGCTCATCCTGCTTATTCTCAGCCAGGAAAGTACCAATTCATTTATTTACTTCCAGTTTTAATCAAGGAACTATGTAGATTTAAATGGTAGATTGTTCTTAAAGCACTGCAGTTGCCCGGTATAAAAACAGGCAACTGCAGTTTTGTTATGTGGAATGTTATGGTAGCAGGCACGGGATATATCAGATTATAATGGTTCTGCTTGATATTAGCCACGGAAGCGGATAGTTTATTTTGAGAGTCGGCTGATCAACTGTTCAATGTTACTTCTCCAAAGTGGATAATCTTCTTCATTTTCTTCCCAAAGTTCTTTCAATTCGGAATCATCGCCGACAACTCGTTTTAATGCACTTACAGCTTTGTCTTTTAAGTCTGCTAAATCTAAAGAAGGATTTTGGCTGATAAAAGTGTCAATGTTCATAGGTTCTTCATCCTCGACGGAAGTGTACCTGGTGCCACTTACCTGAGAATCAATATAAGCAGATGTGACTACGGTATAGCAAGCATCGTCTGAGTCTAAATAATCTGAATTTACGGCATTGTCAAGCGTGTCAATAAATAATTGTTTCGGATTTTTTGAATCTTCAATGTCACCTACAAAGTCAAGTGCTGAATCGTTTTCAAAATGTCCGTGTCCCCAAGCGCCCATAAATATTCTTTTAATTGTTTAGTAAATAGTGTTACGTAAGTTAAGAAAAGGTCATGTTTCAGTTGAGTTCAAATAAATTACTGTCAACATCTAAATATACATCCTCTTTGCAGACTCCAAAAAAAAGATTGATTCATTCTCAATACAGGATCTGTTGCGTTACTGTATTGTGGTGTCGCCTTTCCGTATTGTCGTTTGTCTTTGTCTTATCTCTGTGGTTGGTTTGTTTTAGTTAAACTTCTCTCGCCCTTAGTCCGGTGTTCTTTTCACCTACCAATGCTTCCACTAAAACACTTCGCAAAAAATATGTAAGCAATCTACCCTGCATTATTAATAAGATAACACATTTGGCTACACGCCGGTGAATGCTATAGGCCTCCCGTAATGATTCGTGTCCTCACGAATCCACGGCGGGCAATGTCATTAAGTTAAGAAATCCTTCGTTCCGTAGGAACGTTATGTTGGTAACACAATGATGATCGTTCAACCGTTCCGTAGGAACGATATGTGCTGACCTTTCCTATCTGCAAAGACAATGTCATCTTGAACACCCGCTTACATACCGTTCCTACGGAACGAGTGCCTAGGGAGCTATTATTTACCAATATATCGTTCCTACGGAACGAGTGACAATTCTTAACTTGACGACATTGCCCAGCCACAGAAGCAAAAAAATGAAAATATCAGCCCTGGTTATCAAAGTCACCCCTAATCGTAATCAAATGGCTACCCTGCAAACGGGAAATAGATTTTAGGTTTACTTATCATTTTTTAATACCTAAAAATCACTTCATGAAAAAATCAATCATGATTGCAACGATTGCAGTCTCCTTGCTCTCCTGTAAAAAGGACAATCTTAAAGAGAATTCCCCGGCCGAAGTAAAGGCGGTGTGGAGCTCGAATGACAAATACGCCAATTGGAACAATGGCGGCTACACAATTTACAACAACGTATGGGGCGCTAACGCCGGCGCTCAATCGATTTGGGCAAACTCCTTTTCAAACTGGGGTGTATGGTGCAGTCACACCGGTGGCGGCATTAAATCATACCCTAACTCCACCCGGTATGTAGGTAGGTCGCTAAGTAGTCTTGGCAGTTGCCGGTCCAGTTTTAACTCGTCAACTCCTGGTGGTGGCGCATGGTCCTCCGCTTACGACATCTGGGACAACAGCAATCAACATGAAACTATGTTGTGGATGAACTACACCAGTAATTCGGATGGCAGCGGTAATATTAAACCGATTTCTTACAACTGGAACGCACAGGGAAATCCTGTTCCGGTGTATACGAACGTTAACGTTGGCGGACATACCTGGAACGTGTTCAGGGGGCATAATGGCGGTAATAATGTTTACTCCTTTTTGAGAACAAGCAAAACAAACAGCGCCACTGTTGATGTTCTTGCCATTCAAAGATGGATACAAGCCAGGGGATGGTATGGTAACATCACCCTGGGAGCGGTACAGTATGGGTATGAAATTACCAGTACCAATGGCGGAGCCAATTTTAATTGCAACAGCTATTCAGTTTCCTTTAACTAAACATGTTTAAAATTTATAAGCCCGGCTCTCGCCGGGCTTTATTTTTTGGTGCGTCACTAACGCCCAATTGTATTTAATGACGGATATGAATACAGAACTTTATAACATACCTTTAGAAACCTATGTTTAGAATGCAATGCTGAAAACGAATCACCTTTACATATTATTCCTTGTTATTGTTGGCTTACTATTTTTTTCTTGTAAGAAAGAACCACAGCCAGAACCACCCACAGAAGATTTATCTGTGAGCATGTTGCAAAAAGTAAATCAGCTACGAAACACGGGATGCATGTGCGGCCCAACCTTTATGCCACCGGTAACGCCACTACAATGGAATAAGCCATTGGAACTGGCTGCACAAACTCATGCAGCGGATATGTACAGCAAAAATTATTTCGATCACATTTCACCCACCGGAACCCTCCCCATTCAAAGAGCGGCGGCAGCAGGCTATACCGGTAGTTACGTTATGGAAAACATTGGAAGAAACTACACTGCTGTTGATGCTGTTATGAATGCATGGCAAAACAGTGAAAGCCACTGCAAGGCAATGATGGATTCCATGCATACACTAATGGGTGCTGCTGTATCGCATAAATATTGGGTGCAGGAATTTGGAAAGTAATAAGGAAGACGAAGTGACACCCCGGTAAACCTATGTTCATTGCACACCTCCAGTCAGGTATCGCATTTTCGTGAACCAGGGCAATGATCTGTCGGCGTATGGCAGAAGGACTTGCGCTTCGGTAACGTGTAAGCGCTGTTGCAATGTTGATTAAATAAACGGGTCGCTGTCTTGCCTCCTAATGCAAACGTCCTTTCCGTGCAAACGGACCTGCAGTTCCAAACAATCTCCATTTGAGCGGATGGTTTTAAGTCTTGTCCAAAGGAGAGGATGCTTCCAGGCCCTCTCCTTTTGTGAGGGTTTGGGTAAGGTCCTGCACAAATGGTTTACCCGGCACACCCCACCCCCATTTTGGCATCGGTTCTTCCGGGTTCATTGTTAATTCAGTTTCGTTTGAGTTCAACACGGCAATGCGGGTTCCCCATTCGATGTAGGCTACAAAGGCAGACCTGAATTCAGGGTCGTCGGGTAAATTTATTTCGTCAGCAGATTCAAGTAAAAGCTGCACCCATTTTTTGCGATGTTGTTCCGTCAGGTGCTTTGAAAGATGCTTTTGTATCATCTTAAAATGATTGCCTTCTTCCGTGCTATAGAGTGCAGGCCCTCCAAACACTTCTGCAATAAAATGCGCAACATGTTTTTGATGTTCCTGCGACATATGCCTGAAGACAGGCTCTAATAATTCATCGTTCAGCACCTTTTTATAAAACACATCGGTTAGCTTTTCAAACACAGGCATACCACCGGCCCAGTCGTACAAGGTAGGGATGCTGCTGTCATTTTGTTGATCTGGCATAGATAATATTTTTGAAGTGAGTGTTATATTTTAATTGTTGTTCGTATTTATTTAGCATGCTGGTTTGTACAGTAACATTTTTGAATGATAAAAATACATCGTCTTTATGCAATCAGCAATTTTGGTCCGGGCTGCGAAGCAATGTGGATCATTGTTGCGTCGCCCTCTTGTGCCGCATACCATGCGGCAGCTTTCATTGCGTTAATAAACCAACCCAATGACGCTGCTCAACTGCTGACGGCGGTTGCCCCCCCGTCGGGGTTGGGTGAGCTATAGGGCCGGCCTCATAAAAAAGGCGTTAAGAAAATTTGAATGCTTGTCGTAAAGAAATGAAATTGATGTTACCAATGTCCGGACGTTGCTTTTAGTTCGTAAGTCGTACAAAAGTTCGGATATATTCTACCGTTGTGACTAATTTCATTTTAGACAAGTATTCAAATTTTTAGCCTTTTTTATACAGCCTTGATCTTTTTGTTACTTTTTGCATCAAGGCAAAAAGTAATTGAAGTCTATGAATTGTTCGTTCTGCTTGCAACGCCAGCCTTAGAAAAAAGTCGTTAAGGAAATTTGAATGCTTGTCTCAGCGTTAACATAATCAACGATAATCTTTCTTCCTATCCGCCTCATCTTTAATTCGTTTATTGATATCAATCCTGGCACCTCTCAAAACATAAATTGATATCTCCTCTTCCCTTGCAAATTGATTAATTCTCTTAGCCGCCAAATAAATTGTATCAAACATTGGAATTTCTGTGGTTCTACCCGGGTCCTCGTCATCCCCTTCTTTAACCAACACTACATCGATAATTTTCTTATCTAATTTAAGCCAATTCACATAGTCTGCATTGAAAGAAGATGCTACGATCCTTCGGTTGGTTGTGTAATAATTGATTGCACCCGCCTGACCGTAATTGTCGCAAAGAATCAAGGTTTGGCCGAGGTTTGGCAATGTAGCACAAACACTATCCACTTTCAAGGCTAACGCTTTCCAGCCAACCATATCAGCAAAGTCTTGCGGCAATTGATGGTCCTTGCCATCTTCCCAACGAAGTAAGCCAAGGTCTTGATAAGGTTGTGCATGTTCAATAATGTATTGAGGGCTTTTATTTGGAAACCCCACCTGGTAAAGTGGAATAAAAACCAATACCGGTATAGCAATGGCGACTGGCTGCATATATTTTTTCCAACCTGTGCCAAGCAGGTTGCCAAGAAAAGCAGCGCCAAAGGCAATGTAAATTGGGTAAAGCCCAATCGCATAATAGTCCTTTGCTTTAAAATAGATAAACGTTGCGAGCGTGAAAATAAATGCAAAGAAAAATGACCTGTATTTTTGAAAAGGTTCATAAAACAACAAGGCATATAAGGCTGCAATAATTACAAGCAGGGAGCCGGTGAAGAAGAGCAATTGAGTCTTTAAAAAATCCAGCCTGTTAACATTTACCAATTGTGTGTCAGCCAATTCTTTGAGATGATGCACAACGGGAAAGCCATTGCTGTATTGCCACAAAAGGTTGGGTGAAATAAGCAGTAGCCCAAGTAACGCTGCAATGTAAGCTTGCTTTTTAGTAAATATGCTGCGCTGCCTGGTCGATAAGATCGCTGGAAAAAAACCAATGAACAGGAAGATAATATTGTATTTATTCAAGAAGCCAATAGCAAAAACCAAAGCAGCAATAAACAGCCATTTAGAATTTTCTGTTTTGAGGTATTTGATTAAAATAAAATAAACTGCTGTCCAGCTTAGCACATCAAATGAGTTAGGCTGGTATAAAGTATTCAATCTTAAAAGCGCAGAAAACAATACGCAGGTTGCACCTAAAATTAATGCAAACAAATTCCCGTTTAATTCAGCAATTGCTTTCCACACCACAATAATTGTTAATGCACCAAAGAGCGCGGGAAAAAATTTGATCCAAAAAACAGTATTGCCAAGCAGCAGGATAATATAAGATATCCAGGAAGTAAAAGGTGGTACAGATAAATAACCCCAGGACAAATGATGAGCCTGGTCAAGGTGCAAATATTCGTCTCTTTGCAAGTCGTATTCCGGACTTATTAAAAAGTATTGTAGAAAAAATTTTAACGCAATAAAGCCAATTAAAACTAAAGTCTTTTTATTCATTAGATGTTGTCTTGTGGATCATAATACCTCATGCTTTTTGCGCCGCCTGTGTTGTCACATAATTGTGCTCACCCCTCATCCTTTTTGCTTCGTAATGAAGCAAAGCAATACCGCAGTCAAACGATGCAGATTTTACCAAAGTTAATGGTTGGTTGTTATCAAGCTGTTTAAAGATCGTCATGCCGTTACCGATAGCCGTTGGATTGATAAGTAAATGAAACTCGTCTATTAGTCCCGCTTTAATTAAAGCTGAAACGAAACTGCCTCCGCCATAAACAATGATATCTTTACCTTCCTTATTTTTTAATTGATTGATCTCGTCAACAAGGTCGCCAGTTGCAATATCAGTGTTATCCCATACTGACTTGTCAAGTGTTTTTGTAAAAACAACTTTATACGTTTCAGTTATTTTCTTGCCGCCATCAAATTCAGCGTGGCCGGGATCTGCTGCAACAGCTTCCCAGTAAGGTATAAATCCCTCCGCAAGCTTTCTTCCCAACACTATGCAGTCGACAGGTTCAGTTAAATCGGTCACATATTTTTTAAGCTCATCATCCCAGTCCCACACCATCCATTCCATTTCTCCATTGGTGCCTGCAATGTATCCATCAACTGACATTTGCACCTGGAGTTTTAATTTTCGCATACACAGTTTGTTTTTATTTGAATGAGCCTTATCATGAAGTGCATTCTCTAATGCCCCCTACCCTTGAGCCTTAAATGCCAGGCACGATGTTCGGATTGCTCTACTTGTTTTTGGCCGCAATCAATTTGTCTAAAATTTTTAAATACACATCGGTTGGCGTTTGTCTTCCATTCTCAAACCTTGTTTTAAAAGCCACCACTAAATCAAGCTTAGGTAATACGGTAATAAATTGACCAAAAGCACCTGTGGCAGAATAAGCACCTTCGTAAGGGCCGTTGTTATAGGGAGCATCCCAAACCCACCACAAATAGCCATATCCAAATTGAAAGTAAGCCGTATTTGCTTCAACAGCTTTTTTATTAGTTGAAACTACTGATGTAGTCGTTTTAACCCAATCAGCAGGAATAATCTGCCGGCCTTCCCACCTTCCATTTCTTAACATTAAATAACCGATCCTCGCCATATCCCTTGTAGAAAACCACATGTGATAGGCAAGATATTTTGATCTGGTTGTATCACCTGTTTTGCGTTGCTCTTTTATGTTCCAATCCTGCATTTGCAATGGCTTTGCAAGAAAAGAATCAACCAGCTCATAGATGGTTTTGCCAGTTTGCTGTTCCAATATATAGCCTGCTATGTTAAAGTCCCAATTGTTGTATAACCAAACACTTCCCGGTTGAACGCTACCTCGTTTTGGAGCCATTGCAGTAGCATCGCCCTCATTGCTTGCCGGATGATAAACACCCGAACGGGCAGTGAGTAAATCCTTAATGGCAGCTTTTTTTTCTATTGGCAGCAAGCCTCCAACATCATCAAGACCCAACTGCTCAATGGTAGTATTGAGATCGATTTTTCCTGAGCTTACAAATGCTCCATATAAAATAGAAAGAATGCTCTTTCTACACGATGCTATATAACTAGTTTCTTTTGTATCACCGTAATCAAACAGCACTTTACCTGATTGAATTACCAACATACCCGTGGCTTGGGTACTATCGTGGATAAACCTTGTTAACTTGTTTATGCTATCGCTATTCCAGCCTTCTTTTACTATATCGTTGATACGTTGCCAAACACTATTGGGATAGATAAAACGATTGCTACTACTCTTCTTATGCTGTTGACAAAAAGCCAGGAGCGGAGAAAGTAGCAATACCCATAAAAACCTGTGCATGTTCATCATATTACGTGTTTACAAACAGTTCGGATAGCCTTTAATGATCGTAGCTGATCACTCTCGATATTTCCCATGAGTTACCTGTTTTCTTCCAGATCATAAGAAATTTAAAACTCCCAATTTCTTCTTTTCCATTTTCAATGTGTCGAAATTGGTGTGTTCCAATTTCAATAGCACCATAGTTCTTAATTGGGTGAACTTCTAAACTGCCCTTTACCAGTTGTCTGGTTAATTTAAATTCTTTTTTAAAGTTTGTTTCAACATTCTCAAAAACAGTTTTGACAGGTATTAAGCCTTCATTGTCTTGAAACCATTCCAGGTCTTCCGTAAAGAGAGACTTAAATGTTCCTAGGTCCTGGGTGTTGTACGCATTAAATAGCATGCTGTCCATATGCGCAATCTCATTATATAATTCCTTTGCTGTTGGCGCCACTTTTTTCTCCCGAGCCAGCAGTTCGTAATCCCAAAATACTACAAAGCAATAATAAAATCGAATGGCAACATAAGTAATTATCGATTGTTCCCCATTTGGTGCTTTTCCTAAGAAACAAACAAAAATTTAACCCGGCTCTCAGCACATATTGGGAAAGTATAAATGTTTGACTATTTTGCAAGAAAAATATTATGAGTAACATTAAGGTGCAATCATTCATCCACGAGTTAAATTCGGAATACAAGGCTACACGGGCATGCCTCGAAAAAATCCCTGAAACATTGTATGATTATAAGCCTCATCCAAAATCAATGAACATGGGTTACCTGGTTTTATTAGTAGCCGAAATTCCGTTGTGGATTAAACACATGGTCACGGATGGCGAGATCGATCTTGCAACCTTCAACCATTTTTCTGCTACAAATACCTCAGCATTGGTGAATCATTTTGAAGAAAACATGGAAGCTGCAAGGAATGCATTGCAGGCAATAAATGACGAAAAGCTGGAGGAATCTTTTTCCTTAAAGGCCAGCGGACAGGTATTATACACTTCTAAAAAAATCGTTGATATCGGCGTTACCCTTAATCACTGGGTGCATCACCGCGGGCAACTAACGGTGTACATGCGCTTAAATGATATCCCCGTTCCTTCTATTTATGGGCCCTCTGCTGATGACAAGAACTTTTCTGTTCCAACATAAGTAAACAAGGTGTGGATGGTAACAAAGGTGGTTGCAAAGTGCTGGCAAGCCTTGCAATTAGGACTGGCTTACTTAAACTCTCCGAAATGCCAAAGTATTCCTGAAGGATCGTGCATAAAACATTCACTTCCCCAATCATTCTTTTTGATGGGTGTCAACCGTACGGTTTTATACTTTTTCTCAAGTTCAAGACTTTGCAGTTCCTTCCAATATTCGTTGACGTTATCAACTTCAAGAAATAACATTGTGTTGTCCACCCAATCTTTAACGTAGGCATCCTGCAGATAAAATCCTAAGGTTGAAGAAACCCTGAAATAAGACATGTTGTTGAACAATACCGTCTCTTCGAATCCGAAGTCTTTATAAAATAACCGGGATTCTTCAAAGTCTTTTGATCCAATAAAAGCTCTTAATGATTTCGCGTTATGTTGCATGTGTGGTGAAGTATTTTATAAGTTATTGATTGGTTGTAATACAACGAATGTGGCTACACGTTTAAATTTTTTCTCCGCCAAATCTCCATTAATATTTTGCTGCCATTAATGCCACGCAAATATATAGATGATTAAAAGCAACTCATAGGAAGAATGATATTTTTATATCAAATACGCAGGGAAATATACTTCGGTTGCTAATTGTTACTATTCCCTTGAAAGCTTTTAGCGGGGCCGTTCCACCTCTCGTCGAAATGATGTGGTACAATAAAAACACAAGCCCCTCATGCCTCAGTGAAACAAATATTTGATGTTTTCACCAATGTACGTGCTATTCTAAATAGCCGTAGTTTTGTTTTAATGTTTATCAGTCGAACAGTATGATTGCGTTATTTATCTTTAAATAGAAACCTGGTAATACCTTGAAATTTACAAATTATCTCAAAGAGTCTTTATGAAAAATAACCTGTCAATTGTGTTGTTGTTTTTCCCCTTGCTTATCAGCAGTGCTTTTGTTGAAACGACAGAAAGGCAAGGAACTTTCACCACCAAAAAACTACCTGTTATAAATAGCAACAAGCTGATACCAGCGGCAACAGAGCCCATGCCGCGTGCAGGGAAACGCTATGTTATTACTGCCTATGGCGCCGTCGGCAATGGCAAAACGCTTAACAGTAAAGTGATCCAGGCTGTAATTGATAAATGTGCTAAAAAGGGCGGGACAGTAGTGATACCAACGGGAGAATTTTTAAGCGGTTCAATTTTTATTAAACCTGGTGTTAACCTGGAGATACAGAAAGGCGGCGTGCTAAAAGGTTCTACAGATATCAATGACTATCCAAAAATGACGACCAGGATCGAAGGTCATTTTGAACTATGGCCTGCTGCATTGATCAATGCCGACAAGGCGGATGGTTTGCGCATAACCGGCCCAGGTACGCTTGACGGAAGCGGCGAACCTTTCTGGAAAGAATTTTATCATAAGCGTGAGCTGGACAAAAAGACAACCAACCTATCGGTGCCACGCCCACGCCTGGCACTTATTCAAAACTCAAAGGATGTGCAGATCAGTGACATTCATTTTAAGAACTCCGGCTTTTGGAACCTGCACCTGTACCGCTGCAAGGATCTCACCGTAGATAACTGCAGGTTTACTGCACTTAGCGGCCCTCACCCAAACAATGCGCCCAGTTCCGATGGCATTGATGTGGATTGCTCTCAGGATATTACCATCAGTAAGTGTTTCTTTTCCGTAGGTGATGATTGCATCGCGTTGAAGGGAACGAAGGGCCCATTTGCCATGCAGGATAAAGACAGCCCGGCAGTGGAACGCATTCATATTCTCGACTGTGTATTTGAAGCCGGCGGTGGTATTGTAACCTGTGGAAGTGAAGCCACCATTGTACGTGATGTAAATGTGGAACGCTGCATCACCCGTAAGCCAACTGTGCTGCGATTGAAATTGCGTCCTGATACACCGCAGCAATATGAAAACATCCATCTCAAGGATATCACCCTGGAAGGCGGGGGCGTTATTTTTAATATTGCTCCATGGTCACAGTATTTTGATCTGAAAGGACAATTGCCTCCTAAATCTATTGTACGCAATATAACTATCACTAACGTGAAAGGTACCGGCAATTCTTCCTTAGGAAAAATCATTGGAAATACTGATACAGAGTTCGGTACTATCATTTTAAAAAATGTAGATGTACAACTCAAAAGCGACTCCCTGCAGTTAGGCAATATTAAAGACTTGAAGTTTGAAAATGTGGTAGTGAATGGAAAAGCTATGGCTACACCGGCAGCACGGCAGGGTGCTCAGGTGCAGCCTGGCAAACCTTAATAAGCAATAACATCTTAAGCAAACGTTATGAAAAAAATAAGCGCTCTGCCCCTGTTCTTATTATCCATTTGCTATGTTCCATTTGCGCAAAAACCAGTAAAAACTAAACAGACAGTTGACTATGTAAATCCGCTGATCGGAACGCCCTATGCTGGATTTAAAAAAGGGTTGGATGGCGGCGGCACTATACCTGCTGTAAATACTCCTTTTGCCATGACTAACTTCCTGGCACAAACGGCAGAACCAAAGATGGGTCTTAATGCTTACGTGTATGAAGACAAAAGCATCATGGGTTTCCTCGCTTCGCATCAACCAACCGTTTGGATGGGCGACTATGGCTATGTTTCGGTAATGCCCCAGGTTGGTGAGTTAAAGCTATTACCCAAAGAGCGTGCTTTGCCATTCGACCACAGCAATGAAGTATCACATCCTTATTATTATTCTGTATTGCTGAATGCCGGGGACAATCAACATATCAAAGGCGAGATTGCCGGAGCATCAAGAGCAGGTATCTTCCGGTTTACTTTTCCTGCTGCTGAAAAAGCACGCTTTATCATCCAGGGTATCAATTTAAATCCTGAACTGGCAGATCCTTCTAACGATTATGGACCAAGGATAAAATCAATAAAAGGTTATGTAAAAATTGATACCGCTAAAAATGAGATCACTGGTTATAACCCCGACCGGATGTCGGCACAAATTGGGCCTGATCTGCCAAACTTCAAAGGTTATTTTATCATTCAGTGTGATAAAAAAATTACTTCTTTTGGCACCTGGGACAATACTACGGTAAACCCATCTTCACTTGAACAACTGGGAACCAGGATGGGTGCGTACATCAACTTCAAAACCAGGGCAGGAGAAAAAATAGAATTGCGGATCGGGACATCTTTTATAAGCCTGGAACAGGCAAGAACCAATATGGCGAAAGAAATTACGGGCCGCAGTTTCGAACAGCTCGTCACGGCTACCCGCAATGAATGGCAAAAAAATTTGGAATGCATGAAGCCTGAAGGAATTTCAGAAGATCAGCGAACTATTTTTTATACAGCGCTTTTTCATACCATGCAGTTTCCAAGGGAGTTTTCTGAGTACGGAAAATATTATAGTGCTTTTGATGATAAAATTCACACAGGTATTTCCTACACCGACTACTCTTTGTGGGATACATACCGGGCACTGCATCCCTTGCTGATCTTTACCCAACCACACCGGGTAAACGATATGATCACAGCCATGTTACAGATGTATAATGAAGGTGGCCGCTTGCCCATGTGGCCCAATCCTGCTGAAACCAATATAATGATCGGCACGCACGCAAATGAAGTGATTGCAGACGCTTACATAAAAGGTGTTCGTGGCTATGATGTGAAGCTTGCCTATGAGGCTTTACTAAAAGATGCGATGGTGCCCCCCGATAATGACAACAGCCTTGCGTATGGCGATCGTGATCTGTGGACTGGCTATGAAGCAAGGGCAGGCCTTACTGCCTTCAACAGCATTGGCTATGTTCCCTTTGGAAAAACGGCAGAGTCTGTTTCCCGTACCATAGAATATTCAACAAATAATCATGCAGTAGCACAGATGGCCAAAGCACTAGGTAAAGCAAATGATTACAACAAGATTTTAGCATGGAGTAAAAATTATAAAAATCTCTACGATTCAAGCTCTGGCTTTCTAATTCCCCGGCTGGCAGACGGTTCATTTGTACATTTCAATCCGAAAGATAAACTGGGCAGGCAGGATGGCTTTACAGAAGGCGATCAATGGACCTACCTGTTTGGCGCTATGCACGATGTGCCGGGCATGATTGACATGATGGGTGGAAAGGAAAAGTTCATTGCCCAACTGGATGAAAACTTTGATGGTAACCATTACCGTCATGACAATGAACCTGGGCACCACTATTGTTACCTGTATGATTATTGCGGCGAGCCATGGAAAACCCAGGAGTTGATAAGGAAACATACCACAGAAAATTACCGAAACGAACCGCTGGGCATCAATGGCAATGAAGATTGCGGACAAATGGCAGCCTGGTATATCTTCGGGGTAGTGGGTTTTTACCCGGTAGCACCAGCGTCAGGAATATATGCCATCGGTGCACCACAGTATCCAAAACTCACCATACAATACAAAGTGAACAATCAGCCAAAAACATTTACGATTATTGCCAACAAGCTATCAGCGGACAACAAATACATTCAAAGTGTACAACTGGATGGCAAGCCCATTGATCATCCTTTTATCAGTCATGCAGACATTGTTAAAGGGAATAAATTGATTTTTGAAATGGGGCCAACGCCAAATAAGAATTGGAAATAACAACAGCGCATAACCTAAGAAGCCTTACGGTTAATTACATGGCTTAACTATATCTCCCGTATGTACCTCACGAAGCCACCTCGTTTGTTTTTTTTTGTACTTAACAGTTGTTTTTCAATTAAGCATTGTTGTGTCACTCACTTGTACCGCATAACATTGTGGAGCCTTACCAATGCGGATTGGCGACAGCCGTAGTTCGTCTCCTCTCGCCAATTCCTATATTTGTTCATTGACGGTAAGGATTCTAAACTTATCTCAACAGATTAAAATCAGTTGTTACAATATATAATGAGCCTTTGGCTTCGTAATTCAACTCGTAAAATTTCTTAAGTTAGCGATAGTGTCCTCACGAACCACGATTATTAAGTCAAAGCTCTTCCCTCAAATTTCAGAAAAACCACCATGCTTCCTTTGATTTTCCTAACGCCAGGTGTTTATCCAAACTTTATTAAATATTTTAATGAATTTGGCATGCTTTTTTAGGTAGGTATACTAACGATTCTGAATACCCCAGTATCCCGTAATGCAAATTTCATATCATGTGTCGTAGGGCCGGTGTAGGGCTGGCCCTACGTTTTTTAATTACCCGTTTTATCATATCACTTAGTTATTCTCCCCCACTCCATCATTTTACTCTTCAAGAAAGTAGTTGCTTGAAAACTATGCAACTTCATCTCCTCACCTGTACCTCATACCTTTGAGAAATGTTTCCAGGCGGCTGATTTGCGAGATAGACAAGGCTGGATCAATTAACTACTTTATTTTTTTAAAACAAAGACTTAACATGGCTACACCCGAAGGATTATTGCTGGCTCAGCAACTATGGAATTATCATCACATGAATCACCATCTTGTAAAATCAGATTGTATCCTTGCCTTGGGTAGTCACGATTTGAGAGTTGCTGAAAGGGCCGCTGAATTATACCTGCAAGGTTGGGCACCACTTGTTATTATGTCGGGTGGGCTGGGCAACTTTACGCAAAATATGTGGACGGAAAGCGAAGCCGACAAGTTTGCCAGGATTGCCATACAAAAAGGTGTACCGGCTGATGCCATTATTATAGAGAATAGGAGCACGAATACGGGTGAGAATATTTTATTTACCCAGCAGTTGCTAAATCAAAAAGGTCTTTATCCGCAAAACTTCATTGTAGTTCAAAAACCCTATATGGAAAGAAGGTCTTATGCAACCTTTAAAAAACACTGGCCTGATAAAAACCTGCTGGTCACATCACCACAAATACCTTTTGAAGAATATGCTACCGAGGATATTCCGTTAAACAGAGTAATCAATATCATGGTTGGTGACTTGCAGCGTATCAGGATATATCCTGAGAAAGGTTTCCAGGTTTACCAGGAGATACCCGCTAAAATATGGGATGCATATGAAAGTCTCATACAATTGGGCTTTGATACGCACCTGGTGAAAGGGTAAAACTTATCTTTTTGTTGTCATACAGTAATCATCGTTTATTTTTCCTACCTAACAGTTGTAATTAGGGCATTGCCGTCTTATCGACCAGCCCGGCTAAAGTAGACGATCATCAACTTTAAATGCAAGTATTCTCTTTGTCTGTAGTTACATCAGTATGTCCCCGTTGGTGATATATAGATAGCCAAACCTCGCTATTAACATTGGGCCCAAATTCAAACTGATGATGATCATTTCACTGGACTGAAATTGTAGTTGTGGAATTATCAACACCAAACGGTTGGAGAGAAAACGTTGGTTGTAAATAATAAAATATCATGTAAAAACAAACTGCTCACCCCGGAGGGTTTAATCAGTGGCAGGTTTATATAATCCGAGCATAGAGAAGCCCCCCATATTCTTGTAGACTGAATATTTTAAAAATAAAGCGAAAGGGAACAATAGCGTTCGTATGGCCCGATCCGCCAATGGTATTTTTGACGAAACCGATGTCAGCGATTTAAACAGTTTCATCCTGGTAGTGATCCACCAGCAACTGCCGGTGATTGACAAAGGTTCGTAATAAACTTTTTGTAATTCCCAGCCTGCTTGTTTGCCAATTTCTTTTAAAGAAGCCTCAGTCCACCTTGTCATATGATGCGGCGGCTGATCCAAAAAATCGTGTTCATCAAAGATCCTTGATGGGCGGAGATTACTGGGAATTGCAATCCAAAGCTGGCTATTTTTGTGGGCCGCTTTTTTTGCAAACTCAAAAATTGTTTGTGGTTTATCAAGATGCTCTAATACCTGAAACGCTGTTATAACATCTTTTTTTGTCTCCGTCTCCATATCAGCATTGCCAGTAAGGTCCAATATTTTGGCATCTAAGCCCGCTTCCAGGCATTGGCGTATAGCATCAGGTGAAAAATCTAAACCTACAGCGTCAATTCCTTCATTTTTGCAAATTTTTAGAAATTCGCCGGAACCACAACCTAATTCAAGCAATTTATCATCTTTTTTAATATTCTTAAGTACAAACAGAAATTCCCATCTCTCACTTGGGTAGAGTTCGAGGGTTTGGTACGCTATGTCATACCAAACCGGGCTTGGGGCAATGGTGGGGTTTGCAAATTCTAATTTGCAATTCAAACATCCAATCATTTGATAATTCAAAGCAGCGGTGCTTGCCGCCTGGGTCAGTTGATTTTGCCGCATTTGATCTGATGGAGCATAAAAGGCATGTTGTTTTGGTATGTCAACATACTCAAGTTTAGTGAAAGTAACACTTCCACATGCCGGACACGATAGATGTTCCATGACTATTTTGGGATTAGGTTTTGTAATTTAATTTCAGACTGATGACTTTAACTTTTTTTAGTATGTATGGTTCTTTAAAAGTAGGTTTTACCTGTGTATTACAAAAATTTTTATTTGAGCGATTAAATTAATGATACTGAATACCCGTTTCTATATTTTTAGCCGATTAAAATGTATTCAACGTAGCAACGAATTTAGCATGCTGCTAAAATAAGCCCCAGGTCAGTCCTCCCATATTTAATCATTGCTACCGGCCGGCCATATGATAATCGGTATCGTGGATGATGCCCAACCCCAGCAGTTAGGGCTGATGGCCAATCCAGTTCAGTAAATTAGGGTTCAGCCTTGTTACTAACAATGATTCCATTAACTTTTTTCTCAAAAATTCAAACGAATACGAACCTGTCATTAGCGCCCGGCATGCCAGCCAGTGATACAAAGAATAATTCACAATCGATCAAACAGTCCACCCAATCCCGTATTTTTTCATTGTCAAACCATAAATGTTAACGGATTTATATTCATTGGCTCCAACGCTTTTAAATTTACAATAACTTTGCTGGCATAACAGAATTCCAGCAAAGCAATAAATACATTTGTCACACAAATATCTTTAGTAACTATATATTAATTTTTAACACATGGGAAATAACGAATTACCGACAACAGATGCGTTGGATGTTAACGAGAAAACCAATCCTCACGATGGTATCACTTTTAACGAAGAAGCCAAATGTCCATTCAATGGTGCGACGCAAAAGCAAAGCATTGGCCGCGGCCCGATAAACCGTGACTGGTGGCCAAATCAACTAAAGTTGAACATCCTTCGTCAACATTCTGATTTGTCAAACCCGATGGACAAGTCATTCAGCTACGCGGAGGAATTCAAAAGCCTTGACCTGGATGCTGTGAAGAAAGACATCTTCGATCTGATGACTACATCACAGGACTGGTGGCCAGCCGACTTCGGCCACTATGGGCCGTTCTTTATTCGTATGGCCTGGCACAGTGCGGGTACGTACCGCATTGCAGACGGACGTGGTGGTAGTGGAGCAGGAACGCAACGTTTTGCTCCATTGAACAGCTGGCCTGACAATGCAAACCTCGACAAGGCACGCCTGCTGCTTTGGCCAATTAAAAAGAAATATGGCAAGAAGCTTTCATGGGGCGATCTGATGATCCTTGCCGGTAACTGCGCTTTAGAATCTGCAGGTTTTGAAACCTTCGGTTTTGCGGGCGGACGGGAAGATGTTTGGGAGCCTGCTGAAGATATTTATTGGGGTTCGGAGCGGGAGTGGCTGGGAGACAAACGCTACACCGGCGACCGTCACCTGGAGAATCCATTGGCTGCCGTTCAGATGGGTTTGATCTACGTAAACCCAGAGGGGCCTAACGGAAACCCTGATCCACTTGCGGCTGCACGTGACATTCGGGAAACCTTTGCACGCATGGCGATGAATGACGAAGAAACAGTGGCATTGATCGCCGGCGGCCACACACTGGGAAAGACCCACGGTGCTGCCGATCCTGGTAAATACGTTGCCGCAGAACCTGCAGGTGCAGACATTGAGGAGCAAAGCCTGGGCTGGAAAAATAGCTATGGTTCCGGCCACGGAGCAGACACTATTACCAGCGGCCTCGAAGGAGCATGGACAACAACACCTACAAAGTGGAGCAATAACTACTTCGAGAACCTGTTTGGTTTCGAATGGGAATTAACCAAGAGTCCTGCTGGTGCAAATCAGTGGAAACCAAAAGGTGACGCAGGCGCTGGTTTGGTACCAGATGCCCATGATGCGTCCAAACGGCATGCACCATTTATGCTGACAACGGACCTTTCTTTAAGAGTAGATCCTGCATACGAGAAGATATCAAGGCGCTTCTTAGAAAATCCGGCAGAATTCAATGATGCCTTTGCACGTGCATGGTTCAAACTAACACACCGTGATATGGGTCCACGCTCCCGCTACCTGGGTAAAGAAGTGCCTGCAGAGGTATTGATATGGCAAGACCCTATACCAGACCTTGCGTATGAACTGATCAACGATGAGGATATTGCTGCGCTGAAAGTTAAGATACTCGATTCCGGGCTGTCTGTATCCCAACTGGTATCAATAGCATGGGCATCAGCATCTACCTTTCGTGGCTCCGATAAGCGTGGTGGCGCAAATGGTGCCCGCATTCGTTTGGCACCACAGAAATATTGGGAAGTGAATAACCCAACACAACTGTCGAAAGTATTGGATACACTGGAGGGAATACAAACAATATTTAACAGTACTCAAACTGGTAATAAGAAAATTTCACTGGCCGACCTGATAGTGCTTGCCGGATGTGCAGGTGTAGAGCAGGCAGCCAAAAATGCCGGACATAATATTACTGTTCCGTTCACTGCTGGAAGAACGGACGCTACACCCGAGCAAACAGATGTAGACTCATTTGCAGTGCTTGAACCTGGTGCAGATGGTTTCCGCAACTATACAAAACCCAGGCTGACTTTATCACCAGAGGAATTGCTGATTGATAAAGCGCAACTGATGACGCTGACAGTACCTGAGCTGACAGTGCTTGTTGGCGGCATGCGTGTGCTGAACACCAACTTCGGTCAGACACAACATGGTGTCTTCACCAAACGTCTGGAAGCACTCACCAACGATTTCTTCGTGAACCTTGTCGATTTAGGTACAACCTGGAAGGCTGCTTCAGCAACCAAAGATGTATTTGAAGGCCGTGACCGGAAAACGGGTGAACTCAAATGGACGGGTACCCGTGTCGATCTTATTTTTGGGTCCAACTCCGAGCTTCGTGGTGTCGCTGAAGTGTATGCATGTGAGGACAGCCAGGAGAAGTTTGTGCAGGATTTTGTGGCAGCATGGACGAAAGTAATGAACCTGGATCGCTATGACCTGGCTTAACTATAGCCTCGTATAATAATATTAAAGGTAACCTGGCAACGGGTTACCTTTTTTAATGCTCAATTAGATAGCCAACGATCAACTATTGCTGCTATATAAATAATATTACTCAATTTTATTAAATCTCAAATGCATAACCTGTCCCGAGTTTACTTCAAACCCTTTTATTTTGTTATTAGTATCTCTGAATATTTTTAAGCGAGATAATAATCCACTTTCGTCGATTATATCATTATTTCCAATCAGCGTTAATTTGGCATCCTTGTATTTGTTATTAGTTAGCACAAGCTGATGGTCTTTCAATATTATGGCAAATCTACAATCGAGCTCTGTAGAAAAATATATTCCTGTATAAAGCTGCAGTATTGCATCACTATAAATTGTATTGCTATTATATTTTTTAATTCTTTGTGGTTCTTGATTTGGAAAAAGCACAACACCCATTTTATCCTTGTCAATATTTTTACTAAAGTAAAATTTTACATTAGGATCAACAATAAAGGAAAAAGTATCTTTAATGTTTTTTAACAGAAGAAAGGATTGCCCAAAAGCATCGGCATAAAATTTTTTGTTATGTAATCTGAAGTTTATTTGTAATCCATTGTCAGATATGTAGCTGCCTTCTATTTTTTTCAGTGCCATTGTGTCCTTCAAAATAGCTATGCTACTATCGATTTTACCAGCATCGTCAGAAGTCTTACTTTTTAAAGTATCGATAATGAAAAGATTAGCTATATCATGAGTTTTGGCGAATGAATTAAAATTTCCAACATTGCCAAAAACCAAAAAACCCATTCTTGCATCGGGAAATACGGATATAAAAGTACGATAGCCTGCAAGACCTCCACCGTGGTTAAACTCTTTCCATCCATTATACTTGTTTACAGAAATTCCTAAGGCATAGCTTATCTTTTTCCCATTATTCAGCTTGCCCGTTTCAGCAAGTTGATTAATATCCTTTGAATCTCCTGCTTTTGGGCTATAGTAATTAGTTACCCATTTAGCCATATCTGTAATATTGGTAAACAATCCGCCATCGCCTAATGTATATACATTTTGAAAGTTATTAGTAAAATGGCCACTGTCCGTCATCTCATAGGAAAAAGCCCGATCTTGAATCAACTCGGTATAATCATCCTGGAAGCGGCTATTTATCATTCCAAGAGGTTTGAATATTGCAGAATCGGCGAAGGCTCTAAAACTTTTCTTACTAACAGCCTTCACGATTTCTGAAAGTAATACAAAATTGGAATTTGAATAAGAATACTGCTCTCCCGGAGGGAAATTCAAAGAACGTTGTCTTTTTAAAATATTTAAGGATAGGTCTTGAGTGAGCATACCATCATACCCCAGTCCGGATATTGCAGCAAGTGAAATATCATCTCTTATTCCACTGGTATGATTTAATAAATTTCTAACTGTAATCCTTTTACCAAAGTCAGGCGCCCATGGCAGGTACACATGTATATCTTCATCCAGTTTTATTCGTCCCTGCCGGGCCAGCAGCACTACAGAATAGCCTGTGAATTGCTTTGAAACGGAACACATATAAAATATTGTGGCAGGAGTGATTGGAATTACATGTTCAAGATCAGCCATTCCATATCCTTTAGCATAAATAAGTGAGTCGTTCCTGATGATACCAATAGCACAGCCAGGACTATTAGGCGTATTCCATTTGATAAATAGGTTGTCTATCTTCTTTGTGATAGAATCTGGTAATATTTGTGAGGCTACTTTATTTATTGTTACGAGAGTAATAATAAAAAAGGCAATAATCTCTTTTCCTTGCATTATAATTATGGTTTAATAACTATTGAAACTATAGGCGACATATAAAAGCAGCTAACTAAATTGCTCATCACCGGTGTTATTTTCTACCAGGGTTTTTTAAGTGCTCCAGCGTGGTTTTTATTATACCAGCGGCGCAGCGTAGGCTTCAGCTTTGAAATAAAGACCAACCAGTGACGAAAAAAAAAGTGGGGCCAATCCCTACCCCATGGTCCAATCCGGTCTTATAAAATGGCAGGTATAACCGTAAGGGTTTTTCTGCAGGTAATTTTGGTGTTCTTCCTCAGCATTCCAAAAGGCTGATGCTGTTACCACCGCTGTAACAATTGGGCCCGGCCATTTGCCGGAAGCAGTCATTTCTTTGATCAACGTTTCCGCGGTTTCCTTCTGTTCTTCATCCAGGTAAAAAATGGCGGAACGATACGACAAGCCCCTGTCGTTTCCCTGCCTGTTTAAGGTGGTAGAATCATGTATCTGGAAGAAAAATTCCAACAAACTGCGGTAGGATAATGTCTCCGGATCAAACATAATTTCGATTGCTTCTGCATGCGTACCATGATTTCGGTAGGTTGCGTTGGGCACGTCACCACCGGTGTACCCCACTACTGTTGAGTTAACGCCAGGGATATTGCGGATAAGTTCTTCTACACCCCAAAAACATCCGCCGGCCAGGATCGCTTTTTCCATTTTATCAAATTTTTATTTGTAAGCGAAGTTAAGCGTTGATGGCGTGTAGTTAAAGATCTTCCTGTCATGAACACAAAACTCAATCTTGTGCCCCCTTGTCACTATTGCCTCACTTAATGTTGATTCAATGCTTGAACCATGGCTTCATTTGTACAGTAGCGCTTTGGATTTTTAAACAAAAGGTTGTAGGTTTTTGTTATTAGAGAATTATTAACGGCTTGCCTCCAGGGCAATGTCACTAAATTAAGAATTGAATTCGAAAGACCGTTAGGCTATGTACCGCGGAAGCTCATCCCACCCTGATGGCGCCCTCCAATAAGCTAAAGTTATTTTAAGTAAAGTCCACGTTTCCAATTGAGTATTTCAAATTGTATTTAAATTGATCAATTCTCCACCCAACTTCTTTTTTTACGAGATGCAGATCGTATGTACCAACAAAGTCCCTGGTCTTACCATTTGTAGCTAATTTTTTGTAGTGAGTTGCTGTTGCATAAGCAAACACTGTTGCTTCATTTTCTGCTATTTCTATTAAATAATTTCCTGCAAGATGGTTAATAGCATCGATACCTGTAAACCCTTCCTCCCATGTAGCACATATGATTTTTGCACTTGTCTTTGAGTTGATTCCGCCAAGGGACCTCATATCAAATAAAATTTCTTCAGTAAATACTTCACTTTGCAATTTGTCCCAGTCCTGCAAATCTGTGTAAACAAATAATTTATTAACTACTTGGGTTATTAAGTCATTTGTTGAAAACTTTTCCATAGTAAAAATGATTTTATTATTTCGGCTGTCGGTTATACTGACTGCGGTTGCCTTGTATTTTAGGCACTTTTTATTTCGCTGCTGCAGCGATCATTTTTTCCAAAACTTTTATATCAACGTCCTCCAATTTATTGATGTAAATGCAACCGACGCCGGTCTTGTGTTTACCTAATTTATTCAACGCCTCGGCGTGCTGCTGTAGATTAATATTGAGATGCAGTGATAAATTCGCCTTACTTGGGGAAAATCCCATTTTAAACCAATCTACTTCTCTACCCGTAGCAGGACTCTTATATCTTACATCCCCGAAACCAATCATTGAACTGCCCCACATTTTGTGCTTTTCTTTCATAACTTTTTCCATCAATTGAAGTATAACCCGGCTGTCCTTACACTTTTGCTCATCTGAAATACTATCAATAAAACTATCTACACTCGCCAATGTTGCCTTAGTTTTAATTTCTGCTAATTTGCCCATTGAGATATTTTTATTAGAATTAATGGTGTCTCCATCACAAATATATATTGATATAGAAAATACTCATAGAGAAAAATAAAGTTTCCATATGAATTATCTATCACAGCACCAATCATTAATCCAATGTATTTGGATGAATTACAGCAATAGATTATTTTCAGTTGCTTAAATCTATGCGTTAACGGCAATAATCAAAAACACTTTCCATGAAAAAAATCTCAGTTATTCTAACAGCGCTATTTTTTACGAGCTGCGTACAGAATGAAGCAAAGCAAGAAGCAATTAAAAAAGATGATGCAAAAATAGAAATTGAACAAGCTGACCGCAATGCTAAAAACAACACGGGCACTCCCAATGATGTTTCGAGACTCCCTGATATAGAAATCCCTAAAGACAGTTTAATCTCTGTAGAAATATTAAACAAAAAAAGTAAAAACATTTTTAAAAAATATGGATTAGAATTTTCAGGCAATTGTTATGGGTGTGATTTAGCAGAATTAAAAATAAACGACCAAAAAATTTCAATTTATAACACTTGCGATAACAAAATTCATTTAGAGATAGCAATAACAAAAGTTGCAAGCACTAAAAATGAAATTATAATTGAAACCGGAACTGGTAAATTCATTTTTTTAAAGACAGAGGATCTACCCATCTATAAATTAAAAATAATTGACAAAAAATTCAAAAATGAAAATCTACGAATAGGCACCTATTTTACATTAAAGAAAATAATAAATAAATTTGAAGTGCACGATTGCGGAGACTTTCAGGGATAATAAATAATGAAGCAATCGATTACAAGATTAACGGAGTCTTTAAAGTTTCAAAGCAAAATGGATAAAAATAAATTAATAACATTTATTGAAAACATTGTTCCAATACCAAGGCAAAAGGTAGAGGAGATAGCAGCTCATTTCCAGGAAATTGAGATTAAAAAAACCGAGTTTTTTATAAAGCAAGGCAGGGTTTGTAATAATTATCTTTTTTTAGAAAATGGGTTTATCAGGTCATATACTTTTGATTTGGACGGCAATGATGTAACAACTGAATTCTATTCAAACAATCAAATCGTTTTTGAGGTCGGCTCCTTTTTTCAGAAAACACTTTCAAAGGAAAATTTCCAGGCGCTCGAAGACAGTGACGGCTGGTATATAGATTTTGACCAATTGAATATGCTATTTCATTCCATTCCCGAGTTCAGGGAATTTGGAAGGATGATACTTGTAAAAGGATTTATTTCTTTTAAACAAAGGGCACTGTCCTTGATAAACGAAAGTGCGGAGCAACGCTATGAAACATTAATTAAAGCCCGCCCGGAAATATTTCAAAGAGCCCCGTTAAAATATATCGCTTCCTATTTAGGCATCACAGATACTTCTTTAAGCAGGATCAGAAGAGAGCTTGCACACAAGTAATCATTTCTTGCCATTTGACAAGTAGAGTTTGATACACATGGTTGATTTTTGTATCACATTTAAAAATCAAAAGAAATGCACAATCTATCAATCATCATCAGCATCCTGTTTGTTGCGGTTACACTTCTAACTGTTTGGCAATTTTATAACGCAGCTAATAAATCCAAAACAGTAATCGTCTTTATTTCAATTTGGTTAGTGCTGCAGGGCATTATTGGCGTGACCGGTTTTTATCAAGCCACTCAATCTTTTCCGCCAAGGTTTGTTGTATTAATTGGCCCGGGCCTAATGTTATCGGTACTACTACTTTTAACCAAAAGAGGAAGAAGCTTTATTGATACACTTAACATTCGGAAACTAACATTGCTTCATGCTGTTCGGGTACCGGTAGAAATAACCTTGTACTTCGTGTATACCGCAAACCTTATTCCCCTTCTAATGACATTTGAAGGGAATAATTACGACATTATTTCCGGGTTAACTGCCCCGGTGATGTATTACCTGGTATTTGTAAGAAAAAAATTAAGCAACACCACCCTATTGGTTTGGAATTTTGCATGCCTGGCATTGCTCATAAATATTTTAGTGATTGCCATATTATCGGCACAAACACCTTTTCAACAACTGGCATTCGACCAACCTAATATCGGGGTAACCTTCTTCCCTTTTATTTGGTTGCCGAGTGTTGTAGTACCTGTTGTGCTTGTATCTCATTTGGCCGCAATAAGGCAATTGATAAGAAGCAGGAAGCAGCTTGAACCTGTAATAGCCTCTCATCCACTTAACGTGATTAAATAAATAATTATGTGGAATACAAACAGCTTATGCTTTGAAGTGGCAATAGTGAGTATGGTATTTTTAGCAGGCCATATCTTCTTAGGACACTTTTTATAAACGTTGGTTCTTTTTGCAGCGACCCTAGGCAAACTGTTGATGACTTCTTTCTTAGAAATTGAGACAGGAACTAAAATTTGTATTTCCATAAAAGAGGGGTTCTGTCTTTATATTTCCATGAAAGGGGCTTTGACTCAAATTTAATATTCTTCAAAGAAGAACATCCTTCCTGATATATTTTTTTCCAATTTTTGTTCGTTTTCTAACCAGTTGGCGGGTTTAAACTCAAGTCTTTTACCAGGTTTTTAAATGCATCAATAAATCGCATTAAATCAATCTTTGTTCTTGAATCCTTAATCCAGCCGTCCTCATCCATCTTTCCTTTAATTCCTTTTATCAGTAAAGTGGTGCCTTCGGTAAACCTGGCCATTACTGTTCTCATAATCATTTGCAACTCCTCATGGCCCTTGGCCCCATCCAATGAAGCTGTAATAATACCCAGTGGCTTATCACTAAATATGGTTGTTGAAACACACCATTCAATAGCATTTTTTAATCCGCTGGGGATGCTGAAGATGTACTCCGGTGTGCAGATCAATACCGCATCAGCCCTGGCTATTTCGTTTCGAAATTTTACAATCCTGGTTGGCGGATTGTCTGCTGAAAGTTCAGGATCAAATGGTGGCAGGATTTTCAAGTCTTTAAATACCTTCAGCTTAAAATGATCTTTTGTTAAATGCGCAAAATTATCCACCAGTTTTTGGTTGGTTGAATTCCGGCTTGCACTGCCTATTATTACGAATATGGTTTTCTTTTTCATGGATGTTTCGTTTTCATTTAGATAGGGTGCAATATTGGGAAAGCAATTGCAGGATTTCAAATATCAATGTCAAAAGAATGATATAGCCTTGCGGCAGTGTTAGGTTTGTAGTGCATTTTTTTTGAACCAGCATTTTTGCTTTGAGCAGCATCGTTGTGTCACTGCCTTGTGCGGCATACCGGTGAGGAGCTTTGGATCGCTTCCCAGGCAAGTCTCTTCACAAATACTCTTTGCGTTCATCATTCACCGCATTTCAGGACTCGACGCCGATTTGCTATTATGGGTTTGTACAATTTAACCAACGTGCCTCCTAAGGAGCCAATGAAATCAGCATTCAATAACTTTAAACACGATGCTCCAGCCGGAGCCCCAACTAACCGATATCGTTACCAAGAAGTTTATAAACAAGCTCCGTAAAAAAGTTAATCACAATCACTTCTTCTTTGTTTTAATCACTACGCCTACGGCCCTTACACTTATGTCATATTCTCTCTTTAATGTTTTCTTATCTATCAGCTTCAGCTCTATTAAGTTGCTGTCGTTAATATCAAACAGAACGCTTTCATAATTAGTGGTGAGCACTTTACCATTCAAAATATAAACCAGTTCTGCTTCTGCATCCAAATCAGGTACCTGCTTTGCGTAATCTGGTGATATCGATTTGAAATAATTCCAGTAATGTTTTCGGGCATAAGCCTTTGTGGTAATATAAACAATGCCATTTTTTGCATTGAGATCTTTAATCTTCAACGAATCCGCGTTTTTGTAAACCGACAACATTGCAATATCCTGCGGATGAAGATCCTTTAACACATCTGCATTTGCCTTTATGCTGTCCAGAAAAAACACCATGTCTGCCGGAGACAATAAAACAGCCTTTTCACCGGTGTTAAAGATGCTACGACAGGAGATAACGAGTTCAATTTCTTCAACCGGTTTCTCCAGGTAATAAGCTTTGTCAAGCGGATACCTGGGCTTCCTGGTGGAGTCAATTTTTACAAAAAACGAGAGGGTATCGTTCGTTAAGTTCCAATAAGCTGAACAATCTCTTGAAGTCCATGATTTATCATAGCCAGGATATAACTTGATGACATCTTTTGCAAGCAGGGTCTTCATATTAATGGAGGTGCCATCCGGAAGCTTGCCAACAAAATCTTTTGTGAGCCTTATCTTGCTAAGGAAGTCGTTCTCTTTATCTTTTTGAAAAATAATACCGGGATATTTTGAGGAGGAGTAACCTATACCGTTAGTAAATCTGGCATCCTGCACAAAGCCATCATCGCAAAGCGAAATTTCATTGATATCTACTTTCTTTAAATTGCTGTCAAGTGATTTCAATTCGGTAAGTGTTGACCGGCAAAGGCAAAACCCGGATATTGTGAGTTTGTTTTTTAATTCAACACTAAAAACAGCATTGTTTTTACTTTGGGCCTGTAGCATGCAACAAGTGGCCAGGGCACAGATAAGTAAAGCAGTAATAGTTTTCATAATACCCAAAGCTAGCGATAAAGAGCATTACTCTTCATACGCATTTACCTTGGTATAAAAACGACGGGATCGATCAAGATTTCTCGTGGCCTGCATTAACTTGCTTTAGTGGCTGAAATTCACAGACACAGCAGGCTTTCAACTTTATGTTCAACAACCATAGCCTACTTACTGTTCTTGTCCTTAATACCTTTAAGTAAAGCATAGATAGCCATGGAATGCCCATGCCCCAAATCAAATTCTTCTTTCAGCCATGCTACAATTTCTCCTGCTTTAACGCCCGGTTTTATTTCACCGCTTTTTGTAAACCCTTTTTGCTCTGCCAGTTTTTTAAAGTCGTCTGGCCCTTTCCCGGTTCTTTCTTTAATGTTGTTGATGTAGGCTTGAAATGACATATTCTTTTGTTTTAGTTTTATTATTTATCTATTACAAAATTACCTTTTCATTTAACTTCTTTCAGGGTTACCACGACATTATATTGGCGCATTGCGACAAGTTTTCACTGTAATAATTTGGATTTTATGATGCGACTGCCCTGCCGACATTAATGATTGCTTTAAGGGACTGTCAATAGACTGTTGGCTGTATTCGAAAGTCGTAAACAGTTACCAGGTATTTTTCTTAGTCGATAAATTAACACACATCATTTATACCCTTGAAATTTCCGCCAGTAACGGTTTTTCCAGGTGAAACTGCCTGTATTCATCGGGGGTCATAATGGGTACGCCATGCACAATGGGATATTGCCTTTTGCAACCAGCACAGCTTAAGATCCCTGTCAGAATATCATCATTCGTATCTTTTGTAAATACGGCTAATGATAAATCCAGTTTATCAAACGGGCAACACAATTTCTGAATTGTTTTCAAAGTCATCTTGTTTCAATTTTTTTGTAAAGCATTTATATATTTCCTTGTTTGCAGCATGGGGTCATCAGCTTTGAAAATGCCACCTACCACAGCTATGCCATCAAAGGAAATTGATTGCGCCAATACTATAGTATTCTCAGGTGTAACTCCGCCCGCAATAAAAATGGGGATATCCGTAAGCTGCCTGGTATCATTAATTATTGAAGGAGGTACTATCTCACAACTACCTGCAGACGCTGATGGAAACATGGAACAAAAGGAAATATAGTCTAATTGGTTTTCAATGGCCCAGTGTACGTTTTTTAAATCATTGCCGCAGGTTATGCCGGTAATGAATTCCCGGTTTACTTCTTTTTTTATTGCTTCGTAGTCGCCGGGTATTTTATCAAAATGTACCCCGTCCAAGGAAGGATATTGTCGCAGTAATTTCCAGTCTTCATTAACAAGCACCGGCACATGGTAACTTTTGCAGGCGTGGCAAATAGCGCTAATTATTTCAGTTTTATTCACCGTTTCGTCCCACTTATTCCAGACTTGTACAACGCTGATGCCGCCAACGAGAGCTGATGTTAATTTAGTTATCAATGTTTCTTTTTGTACAGAAGGATCTATTACCAAATAAATCCCTCCCGTTATTTTACCGGAGTTGCTCATTTCCATCCTTTTTTATAAGCGTTAAAAAATGCCTGCCAGTAAGGGTCTTCACTAAAATATGGAAGCTCCGTTTCCACTCCATTTACTATAAGTTGATAGCCTAATGCTTTTTCTGCGAATTCACCAATAACAGTAGCTTTTATATCGTTTCGCCCCAGGCGTTGCAATACGTTTTGAGTATATTCTTTTTCAGCAGCTATGACCATAGCACCGGCACCGATACAATACCGCTGATCAATTTCAAATAGACTGCAAATTTTTTCTATAGTATCATTTGCTGGTAATGCATCATTATTAATGCGAACTCCGTTGCCGGAAGCGATAGCCATTTCATACACAGCTCCCAATACTCCACCTTCGGTTACATCGTGCATGGCCGTTACTTCTGTGCCGTTATTTGTTGCATCGGCGGCAATTAATCCGTCTTGCAAAGAAGATGTTTGATAAAATAGCCCGCAACCATTTTCATAAATCTCCTTACCCAAATTATTTTGTACTGTCTGAGGAAAACTCTTTGCCAGGATAGCGGCAGATGATAAACCGCATTCCTTAGTTAGAATGATGGTGTTACCGGGTCTGGCGTTTTTACTGATTCTTATTTGTTTTTTAGGGGCGGTCAGCAGCATCGTTCCGCCGCCGGCAATGGTGGAGTTTTGTCCTTCAATACCACCAGTATGCCCGCCGGTAATTGCTACTCCTATGTCATCGCAATATTGATGGATGTATCCCCAATAAATTTTGAAATCATCTTTGCTCAAACTCACTGGTAGATTCAATACCATTTGTGCATACTGCGGAGCAAAGCCGGTTGTGGCCATATCGTTTGCCATTAGGTGAACCGATAGCCAGGCTGATTCCTGCAAGCCCAAAGAAGGGATCAATGACAGCGGGTCACTCGTTAAAGCAAGGGACATGTCGCCCGGCAAATCAATAACGGCTACATCTACCCCAAAACCAGGGCCGGTAGATACTTCATTGCGATGATAGCCACACCGATTCAAGATCAGTTCATCAAACGCATGATTTTCAATTTTACCAGATAATGACATGAGCTGTTTTTAATTAATCAATAAACTTAACATACAATCCAAAAAAATCACCCACAGGTAAACTCCATTGTTGCACGGGAAACCATTTAGGCAAGCCGGTGCATGTCCATTCAATACTGTACTGTCTTCCTTTCAGTGCTTTGTCGATTTGCTGAATTAAAAGTTGTGGGGTATAAAAAGTGGCCGTTACATAAAAAGGATTTTTTCCAAAAGCCTGTTGCACCCTGCGGCGGATAAACTTGGGTGAGTTCCGGTTCATCATGCCGAATGCTATACCATGCTTCCCTACCCTGGCGGCTTCCTGTATAACCTGCACTGGATTTTTATAATATTCAAAAGTAGTGATGAAAGCAAGGGCATCAAATGTATTGTCCTTAAAAGGCATGTAGTGCGAATCGGCGTTCACCAGGTCGCCTTCAAAAAGATGTACGCCCTGTCCCAGCATAAAAGGAGAAAGATCACCACCGGTAGCCTCGATACCTATCTCTTTCCACCAGCGGGTAAACCTGGTAGTACCGCAGCCAAACTCCAATAATTCTTTTACCCGGGTATCTTTCGAAAGCAATTGCGCCATCACTTTTTTTTGCCAAACTTCAGCCCGTTTATACCGGCCTTCGTACCATTGCTCATAGGTATCGGTATATTCCCTGTTAAAGAACCACTCTTTGCGGCCCTGCCAGTTAACCAGGTCTTTTGTAACAAGACCAAAATTCATTTTTTCCAGTTCCATGTTGATATGTTTAAAATAAAAAAGCCTTGCTTACTAACGGCGACCGTTACAGGAAACAAGGCTTTTATAAAAACAGGTAAACTGAAAATATTTGTGGCCCATGCATTCCCTACGCCGGTATTATCCGTATCAGGTTGTCGGGTGTTATCTCAGCCTTTATTTTATAAAAGCACCCCGTGCAATGAAGCTGCAATTTAAGTGATTTATTTGTATGATGTTTTAGGTGGGTTAAGTAATGCTATTTGTGGGTTTAGCATTTGCGATATCCATTTAGTTTTCGGACAGCAGTTTGTCGATCAATTGTGCTAGTCTGGCGTCACTGGGTGAATCAGTAATATAAATTTCCCCTTCCTTTGGCTGAGAACGATGATGTGCTTCACTTCCCGGTGAGATGCTGCGCAAATGCTTTTGCCTTCATCATGCTAACCGAATCTCTATTAGTCCCTGTAATTTAATGCAGGATTTCTATTGCCCAATAATGCCTTGTATTGGTAATCGTCTTTTGCTTTTATAAATTCTTCCTTTGCCTTTTTTATTAGTTCAGGATTTGTAAATAAATCAATGGCTGTAAAGGCCATTGTTTTTGAAGCTACAATCATTCCCTTTATACCAATATCAGTGCCACCGCAGGCAACAGCTTGCCAGCTATGTGCACTGGTACCAGTTACCCAGGTTGCTGTTTCTACTCCCACTGTTGGCACAGCGTAACTTACATCACCTACATCCGTTGAGCCTTGATTTTTTTGGACGTGCAAAGGCTTTACAATAGCTGCGGAATCAATAGAAGCGGTTTTTCCCAAAAAACTTGTCTGGATTTTTTTAGCAAAAATATTTTCTTCTGCCGTGTACTTTACGCCACCTGCTTTTTCTAAATTGGCTTGCATATTTAATGCAAGTGTTTTATTGATAAGCAGGTCGTGTGTACCACCAATTATTTCGTAATCCATTTTAGTTTCTGTACCGAGGGCTGCACCTTCCGCAGCTTTTACAATCCTGTCAAAAATGGATACTGCCATTGCCCGCTCCGGATGCCTTACATAATAATATACTTCAGCAAATTCAGGCACCACATTGGGCGCTTTACCGCCATTGGTAATTACATAATGAATCCGGGTTTCCTGCGGAAGATGTTCTCTCATCATGTTCACCATATTATCCATGGCCTCTACGCCATCTAATGCGGAACGCCCTTGCTCAGGAGATGCAGAAGCATGTGATGCAATACCATAAAACCTGAACTTTGCAGATTTATTAGCCAATGCACTGGTATACGTCACTGTATTGTGTTCATCCGGATGCCAGTGCAGTACTACATCTACATTGTTGAATAAGCCATCCCGAACCATATAAACTTTTCCGCTTCCACCCTCTTCGGCCGGACAACCAAATACTTTAATTGTCCCTTTTATCTTACCTGCTTCCAGTAATTTTTTTATAGCGATACCTGCAGCTGCTGAACCTGTCCCAAATAAATGATGCCCACAGGCATGCCCATTGATTTTATTTACAATCGGTGTCTTAACTGGGGTCTTATCCTGTGATATCCCTGGCAAAGCATCATACTCTGCAAGAATACCAATAACAGGTAAGCCTGTGCCATAAGTTGCAACAAATGCGGTTGGAATACCCGCTACGCCTGCATCCACTGTAAAACCATTGTCCTTTAAAGTAGTTTTCAACAGTGCAGCACTTTTAGTTTCTTTATATCCCAATTCTGCATAATCCCAAATACTTAATGCAATTGCTTTATACGCATCATAACCCGATTGAATGATTGTTGCTGATTCATTTTTTAATGCATCATTTGTTTTATGGTTGCTTTGAGCAATGCTATTGTGTGCAAGAGTCAGCGATAAAATGGAGACAAGAATTATTTTCATAAAGTTTTTTTAATGATGCATTTTGCCCGATACCAAGGGTGGCCTTTTTTTAGCCTAAATATATCAATTGCTATTTTGTAGTCTTTGCACCAATCTTTTCACCAAGCTTTTCAAATTCAATATCGTTTGGTTCCCATAGTTCAATTTTATTGCCTTCCACGTCGATAATATGAATGAACTTTCCATAATCAGCCGCTTCAACTTTGTCCACGATAGTTACACTGTCTTTTCTAAGCTGATTAATTAGCCCTTCTAAATTATCGACCCGATAGTTAATCATAAAGTCTTTCGTTGAAGGTTCAAAGTATTTTGTTTTTTCGTTAAATGGGCTCCATTGGGTGAATCCCTTTTTTGTTGTGTCTGCCCCTTGCCTCCATTCAAAAACTGCCCCATATTGATTGGTATTCAAACCAAGATGATTCTTGTACCATTCCCGCATTTTTTTTGGATCCTTGCATTTAAAAAAAATGCCGCCAATACCTGTTACCTTCCTTGACGAAGGCTGGTCGTCAGTAATTTTTGTGATGAGGGCCTTGAAAGCGAACCCAAGTCCGAAAGTTGTGACAAACGCAAGAGTGATTAATATTCTTTTTTTCATTTTGTTATCATTGAAGTTTATGAAGTGTTGCCTTTTATGTTGACCGCTGACGCCAGGCATTGCAGCAGTGGGCAAAATGATGCTACACCCGCCGGATGATGCTGTTTATTAAAGGAACGAAATTTTCTTATGATTGCAAAGCCTATGACTGTTCTATCAGGCAGATGAATGAAGATTGGGAACAATATGACACATCGTGAAAAAACCTGGTTGGTTATTAATAAAAACGCTGCATATGGGTATTGAGGATAAGTGCCGAACCAGCTTGATTTTAAATGTTTTTGTTTGCAAAAAAATGTTGGTGTCTTACTCAATACTATCTGCTCCTGTTTATTGCAAATATCAAGGCCGAAGAAATAATACACATTACTATAGCACTAATGATAAGTGAATTATTTTTTTGTGAAATCCCAATAAAGAAGTCGCCAACAAACATTACCAAAAAGAAAACATACGCAATTGTCAACATAGGAATTGATTTTTTTAATGTCGCAAAACCAAAAATGAATCCAAGGGCAAATTGCCTGGAAGCCCACATATAAATTAAATAATCAACGCCTTTTGCATTTAGGTCAACTGTCTCTAAAACCGATTGCGGTGAAAAGCATATTGACAGACTTACCATAATTTCAAGTAATGCAAAAATTCCTGATACTATAAGGATCCATTTCGGTATTGACTTTTGTACTTCTGGCATAATACTGTTTTGTTTTGATTTTCTTTGTTAGTTTGGTGTTTGCACTGACGGTCGATACCAATGCCTGCATAACGCTTCTGGCTTTTTTTCTCTGCTGGTATTCTTTTTATTCAGTCAATATAAAGGATTCACTTATCATAAAGAGTAGATGTTTCGAAAAGCGTGAATTGCATTCCGCCAGGGTCTTGCATTCTTTGAACCTTACTCCAGGGGGCTTGTTTTACATCTGCTATTTTTAGCGCCCCTGAAATTTCCAACGTCTTACCGATTTCCTCGATGTTGCTGCCAATATTTAATGCAATTCTTACATTACCGGCCACTCTGCTTCCTACTTCTATTTCGTCAATTGTTTCCGCGTGCTTTTTGTCAATCAGTTCTAAAGATGCTCGTCCGGCATCTAAAATAATTCCACTTCCCGTAGGTTCACTCCATTCTTTTGAAACTTCGAGGCCGAGTGCATTCTGATAGAAATTAATGACTTCTTGTAAATTGTCAACTGTCAAAATGATACGTAATTCTTTCACTTTCATTTGTAATGATTTTTAGTTCCACCAATCTTTTTGTTATTTCTTAAATGCCCTGAAATAGGTTGATCATTTTTTTTTGTCACTCCACCACCTCAATAAGCGTTAAGTGGTTTGGCATTACTACACATGAAACAACCTCAGCATTGCATTGTTTTCTTAAAACAGCAACCCGCTTATGAAGTAAGATAACTTATTTCGTTACAGGTTGGTGGGGACACCGAACTCGGGCAGTGTTATGTATGAGTTCATACCGGCCTTGGAAGCAAGTCTTATTTGTTTCAAACTTTTCATTATAAAAATTTAGATGGAAGCTAACACACAAAAGTATCCGCAATACCACCTAAAAATCCCCTCAGTAGGAATCTTTGCCTGGGGCATTGCTGATACTTTTGCATTATTTTTTTCACGAACCACGCAATAGAAGAATGTTGTGCGAAAATTCTTGCAGCAGCAAAATAACCAACCCTTCAAACTGCTGTTTTTTTCTTCGACCGTTTATTTTGTTATGATCAGCGTGTTATCTCTGTTGCTCAATACCCAATTGCTAAATTTATTTAAAAGTCCTTTTCCTACTATAATTCTTTTTCCCTTATCAGTCACAGCAACAACTATATTATTGACGGAGAATTTTCCAATCTGAATATTATTAATCTTATATCTGCGGCAGGTATCTATCATTCCGTTCGCCATTTCATATTCTCCAGTACCCAAATAGTTAGACTCAGTTATTATGTTTTCAATTTTTAAATCCTTTTCCATCTCCTTGTTGATTAGTAAATCCGATGCCCCTGTATCGAAAAGCCAAAACTGAGTCTTGCTTCCAGTTTTAACTTTAACATAGGTCATTCCATTTAAAGTTAGGATCTTAATTGTATCACTTAACGGTCCCGTAATATCTTTCTCTAAACTTCGGTTCCAATTTTTATCTAAGGTTTCCTGATTAGAAAAAGGGTCACCGCATTTATACATTACTTCATAAAATAATAAAGAATTTGGATTGCTAAGCGTTTCCATTTCGGCATCGCTTATTTTTTTTGTCTTCACTAAATTAAGTTGACAAGTACAAAAATCTGACAAACGATTACTGTCAAGTTTTTTTTCTGTATTTTTTTGTATAGATTTTATGCAATTTGAGATAAACTCACTTTCAAAACTTTCGGCTTGCAATAAAAGTGTTTTCCCGGAACCTGTATAGCAGTTCTGTATTTCCTTTTCGAAAAGTGAATCTTCTTCTACTAATCCTGTTAAATTAATAGTGCCTTTGCTTGAATGTTTTTTATACTGCTTGTTTGTAAAATGTCCATCAAATTTATCGGTTTGACATTCACAAATCGAAAGAGCTGTTTTGTCAGTTTTGTCTTTATGTAAGGCTTTTAAGCAATTTGCAATTAATTCTCTTCTTTTTAAAATCGAGCGCCCTTCCTTTGTATGTATAAACTCTCCTTGTCCAAACGATTGTGCTGCTATGATAATAAGAATACAGAAAATAGGATACTTTGTCATAAAAGTGTTTCGTATATTGGTTGCTGCTTACGGCCAGCGCTTGCTGAAGTACGGGAAAATAGTATTCCTTCAGCCTGGTACCGATGACGATTGAAAAACTAAGGGTGGAGTTAACAACAAAAAGGTAATAGATAAATGTCGAGCCGGTTATGTGATACTATCCGGAATGGGCCAGGTTTCCCCCGGTTTGCTTTTTGGTCGACCTTACCGAATCGGAGGTTTGGTTTCGGGCTGTTCCGACCCATGGTGGCAGGTAAAGCAAGTGACCTCTAATTTGGCACCCAGCTTTTTACTGTCTTTGACATCGAAGTATTTCTTATTTAATTTAGCCGTCATTTTCCACATTTCTCTGGCAGTAGCCTTCTCTTTTTTAGCATCAGAAACGAAATCCATTTTCTTTTCCTCCGGGTTAAACACGTGGCAGTAATTACACTTCTTCCCCATGGAGTTGGTAAAATGATGCATCACGCTGTCCATTTGATCCTTCGTAATATTTTTCGGTAGAATTTTTAAGTTTTTATACCTCGGTGGTTCGTCCCGGGTAATAAGAAATGACATCATAAGTAATGCGACGCACAAAAGGATAATGGTGAATGTGATTTTCATACTATAAAAGTTGATTGTTACAAATAGGTTGTTAGCCATGGTGATTGTTGCATGAATGTAGCTTTTATTTTAACCTGGAAAAAAATAAAAGGGAATATATGTTTTGCTTCTCCATATAAGGATTCCACTCAATACAACCACAGAAACACAAACCACCATGGCTGGCACCAACACCGGGATACATTTATGTGATGCCCATCACAAACAAATCTTATATTTACTTAGCTCTGGCCGTAAAATTACATTCAGCTTTCGCTCTCCTTGAAAGTTGGGCTTTTCAAAAATTATTGATATGGAACAAACCGTTAAAACTTCGTCATCAGATAGGTGTGAAAATATTTTTTTGTCGGGCGGTGGCGAAATGGGTAAGCTGATACGTGCCTTTGATTGGGAAAATTCGGCACTGGGCGCTCCCGAGACCTGGCCCAGAAGCCTTTGTGCCAGTTTAAGTATTGTTCTTAATTCCAGGTTTCCCATGTTTATTTGGTGGGGCGAAGATCTTATACAATTTTATAATGATGCCTACCGCCCCAGCCTGGGTAATAAGGGGAAACATCCTACCGCGTTGGGCCAACGGGGTGAAGATTGCTGGACAGAAATTTGGCCCACAATCAAGCCATTGATTGACAAAGCGATGAGGCAGGGTGAGGCAACCTGGCACGAAAACCAATACATACCCATCTATCGAAATGGCCGTTTGGAAGATGTGTACTGGACCTTTAGTTATAGCCCCATCATGGATGAATCCGCAATACCCGCCGGCGTGTTAGTTACCTGTACGGAAACCACAGAAACGATATTTGCCAGAAAAAAAATAGAGCAAAGCGAAAGTAATCTTCGCAGTATGATTATAAATGCCCCGGTAGCAATGTGTATTCTTACCGGGCCTTCCTTTATAGTAGAGCTTGCCAATAAGCGGATGTACGAGCTATGGGGAAGAACCGAGAATGAATTGATTAACAAACCTATCTTTGAAGGTTTACCGGAGGCTGGTAAACAAGGCCTGCAGCAGGTAATGCGCAATGTATATACCACAGGCGAAACCTTTTCAGCCAACGAATTACCTGTTACACTTCCCAGGAACGGTAAACCTGCAATAACTTACCTCAACTTTATTTATGCAGCATTTAGGAATGGCGAAGGCTCCATTACCGGCGTAACGGCGGTAGCCACAGATGTAACGGAACACGTGGTGGCCAGGATGAAACTGGAACAGACCAATGAAGAATTTAAATTTGTTACCGATTTTATGCCGCAAATGATTTGGGTAACAAAGCCGGATGGCTACCACGAATTTTACAACAAGCGATGGTACGATTATACGGGCCTCTCCTATGAGCAAACCAAAGACACAGGGTGGAACAATGTAGTACACCCGGATGAACAGGAAAGAAGCCGACAAATATGGCAACAAAGCCTGAACACTTCTGAGCCCTACGAAATAGAATATCGGCTCAGACGGCACGATGGAGTATACCGCTGGTTTTTAGGCAGGGCGTTGCCACTAAAAGACCCGGCTGGTGTAGTGTTAAAATGGTTTGGCACCTGTACTGATATAGACGACCAAAAAAGGACTACTGACCTAATGGAAGAAATGGTAAAAGAGCGTACAAAAGATTTGCGTGAAGCCAATGCTCGTTTGATAAGATTAAATGCCAATCTCCAGGAGATCACTCATGTGTCGCACCATGATCTACAGGAGCCACTACGAAAAATTATGATCTTCAGCGAAATAGTGATGAAAGAGAATGCTGACAACCTTAACGATGGATCTGTAAACCATTTAAATAAAGTGATCACGGCTGCCCGCCGGATGAGTACAGCACTGAGAGATGTTTTAGATTTTGCCGCACTTAATAAGAAACACCCATTTGTAGATGTGGACCTAAACCAGGTGTTGTCCCTGGTACTGACTGACCTGGAACTGTTGATTAGCGAGAAAGCTGCGAAAATAATTTCGGAAAGGCTTCCTGTAATTCAAGGCGTGCCGGCACAGATGCACCAGCTGTTTTATAACTTGTTGAACAATGGACTTAAGTTCTCCCGGCGGGAGTGCACGCCTGTTATAAATATAACTTGTGAAAAAGTAACGATTCGCCAACAGTTGGAAAGTACGGAACGGATTGCCCACAAAAAGTTTTATGAAATAAAAGTGAAAGATAACGGCATTGGCTTTGATCCTGAAGCCGCCGACAAAATATTTGGGATGTTTCAACGGTTGCACAGCAAGGAAGAATTTTACGGCACGGGCATAGGGCTGGCCCTTTGTAAAAAAGTAGTGGCTAATCACGGCGGAAGCATCACGGCTGAGAGTAAACCCGGCGAAGGCGCTACTTTCAAAATCCATCTTCACTGCTAAGTATTTCTGAGTGCAATAATATTACAACTTTCTTATGATCATAATACAAGCCTAAATTTTTATATAAGAAGTCAATATTTATTTAAGAAAAAGGAGCAATACTTGTATTTGTTAATTACGGTGAGTATGACAAGATGGATTTTATTTCTTACCCTTTGATAATTAGGGATGAGTGTGAAAAAGAAGACGTCCATAAAATACTAATTGATGTCTTAGAGCTTAACGGAACCGATGTGCCAACAATGGATAGATTCTTTGTTGGAGATGCAATCGCCAATACCTTGGGTAATACATTAAACCATTGCTGCCCCCGTAGTTGGTCTACCTAATTAAAAATCCTCACCCCTTTGTCCGGGTGTCCTTCACCGGCCACGGCTTTCACTAAAATACTTTGCCAAAATGTGAAAGCAATTTGCCCTGCATTTTTTAGTAAGATAACCCGTTTCCCTACAGACGGGGACACACGCTCCGGAGAGTATAATGGTCCCGCTTGACACCAGCCACGGAAGCAGCGCTGTCGGCTGCAGACCTGTCTAACTGATAATTGTAGCTGTGTCCACTGCCTGGAAAAAATGGGTCAACTTGCCGTTGTTAACTGTCCAGGTATGCGTGGCATTGGCTTTGAATGGATTACCTGTAGCTTTATTCGTTCCCTGGTAATAACCTGCCATTACTACTTTATCATCTGCTCCAAATATTTCCTTTACTGATATATTGAATCCATCAAAGAAAGCCGGGAGATTCATGAAAACATTCGTTACGATAGCTTCTGGTCCAATGAAAATACCATCGCCTTTTACAAAAGGCATGCCCTTACATTCATGCCATTCAATTGCCGGGTCAAATATGGCTAATACGGCTTCCACATTGCCAGTAGAAAAATGAGAATACAACTGCTTAACTAAATCTACATTTGTCATAATGATGCTTTTAATGTTAGGAAATAATGATATACTATAAAGATAGTGGGCAGGCAGCTATGATGAAAATAAAAAATGTTTAACAATTGACATAAGTTTATAACGAATGCCTTCCCTAAATCCTAACTGCTTAAAAAAACTACTGGCTCCACCTTCAATACATAAATCATTTCAATTAAAGTTGGCTTCTATGTAAAGCCTTTGTAAAGTCCCCTCACCGTTATTTCAGGAAAGCCTCAATATCCTTCACCGGCTCACAATATACACCACCTGTTCTGATGAATGCTGGTGCTTCCAAACATTTCACCCACCTATTTATTTTTTCAAGTAACCCCAACTCAGTGAATTGCCGAACTACACGGGAGCAGGTACCCAAAAGGCAGCGTAGTCTTTACTAACGGGAAAGCTCACTCATAATGTTAATGCCCCGAACCCTCAATGCGCCGCAAAATAAATGTTGGGCCAGCTATACCAGACTGGCCCTGTTGTTTGAATTCCTTCCCAAAACCCTGCTGTGCCTGCTGAAGGGCCATCTCCATTGGAGTCACCTAACCAACTGTCATCATTGTAAGAGGTAAATACCACTCCCAATCCATTGTAGTTTTGAATTTGAGAAGTTCCGTTTGGTATGAAAATCGAAAATCCGGGATTAGTGTAGCGGGCAAACTTCAGCACAACGCTATCACCCAGGATCAAGATTTTTCCGGGATCGAATGACCAGGAGTTACTGCTCCAGCCGCCCAATACATAAGGAACTTGTTTGTTGGTCCAGGTGATACTGTGTGCCTGGTCTATATCCACACAATCAACATAAATGGCATTGGATTGATTGAAACTAAATTGATTGGTGTTATCAAAATCAGTGGCTATCCCGATGAGAACGGGATGCCCGCTGTTGGAAAAAAACAGGTTCTGGCTTGCCACGGAACTCTTGGGACACCTGGACATATCCAATGTTGCCGTCCGCTGGTTGAGGGTGCCTGAGTTATATTCAAAAATTACTTTGGTAACAGTATTATTTATTCCAGAGCCCATATTCAAAGCCCGCTCAAGATTTAGCGATGCATAGCCGGCATATTGTATGGCGCCACCCGTGATGCTATTGCCAGAGGTGGTACCAAAAGAAATGTTTGCCCAATCACCATATTTCTTTGAACTGGCAGAAGACGTAAATACTGCATTCCGGGAAATGAGTTTTCCATTGCCCTGAACAATCATCCCTTTTTGTAAATCAAAAGTTACCGTTGCACCCTCAATGGTAAGCGGCGCATTTACCGAAACATAACTTTTGCAGTGATAAATATGACATTGATCCCAGGTGGTGGGTGTATCAATAGTGGGGCCTACCTCTACAATCTGCGGCACACACGACAACCCGATATATTGGGAATCTATTGCTACCCCTCCGGGTCCTGTGGCTGTTAATTTTACAATAGTATTTGTTAAGTAAGGAGCAAGTGTTTTATAGAAATGTGTTGGGTTAACAGCAGTTGACGTATTATTAACCCCGCTCGCAGTGTCACCAAAATTCCATAAATAAGTTGTTGCCTTAGTGGATGTGTTGGTGAATGTAACAGTTGCCGGAACTACAAACGGTCCACCAAAGGTAAAACCCGCAACCGGGGGCGCAACTCCCATAACATTAAAAGTGTTTCCCAAACCTACTGTAACATGATGGCCGTTTGTATTTAAAGACTTACAGGAAGCATTGATGTCTATATGAATGTTGTAGCTTAAAATTATATTAGTTGTACCGGTTGGAATAGTATTGTTGTTCCAAACTGTCGGGTCACTCCACACGCCTGATTTTACATTTGTCACCTGTCCGAAACTGATATTAGTTAGAAGAAAGAGGAAACTGGCAAAGTATATTTTCATTAGATGAATATACCCAATACGGAGGACTTTTTGGCTATTTTATTAGTTGGAAAGATAAGGTGAATGTCCCTTAAGAGTTTAGGATTTTAGCGTTCTACTACAAGAAGGAATTGAAGGTTTACTCTGTAGCCGGTGGGGACACTGCCCGCAGAGAGTAAGATGTTTCTGGTACACACCAACCAGGAGACAGTGGCTCCGAATTTTAATCGCCACTTCCATACAACTAAGACTTCATCGTTGGCTTGCAGGCCCGGCCAAGTCTTTTAATTGTTAGCGGTAGTGACTCATTAACGTTGCCTTTCTCAAAAATAAGGATGGATAATCTTTAACCAAGCCTGATTCGTCAACCTGAATGGTTGCTTCAAAATCATTTGGAACATTTTCGTAGTGGTATTCTGTATCTGACAAGCAGGTGTATTTCTGGCGAACAGGCTTTATCTGCTGTTCCAAAAGGTCACAATAAATCACATCAATCTCTTGTGACTGGTGCCTGCTTAAACAAAGTCTTTTTATAGGAAGGGTATTAGTAAAAGGTGTCAATGGAATATCAATATCAATGCACCCATTGAATTGTTCAGTTTTTTTACCATTGCTCTTCCAATTACCCTTTCCATCACCTTCAAATCTTATTAATTGAGTCTGGTTGCTGTGCCGGCTATTGATTTGAAACAAAACAGTTTCCCAATTTTGATTGGTCGTTATTTGGTACTCTACTCTATAAATTTTCTCCTCGTAATACCCAATAATAGTTGAAGTTATTTCTGAACCAATTGCTGTGATCTTGACCAAACAGTTTTCCAATGAATAATACTCCCGGCCTGTCCAAAGTAGGTTGGTCTGCATGTAATTAAGTCAAGTTCAACTTTTCTGGAACGGGCTAGTAAACTAATTAAGGTTTTGAATTTTTCATTTGTCTTATCTGCATTTTTAGTTACATTATCAAGCTGACTAAACCTTTTATTTTCTCTAACTCCATTTTTCTCAATTTCATACTCTATTTGGGTACAGCATGGCCCTAATGAGGAAAGCAAATTTCCATCAGCATGCAATTCAAATGTAGCCATGGAAATTCCAGCTAAATCAGAAGGAATTTTAATTTTTTGTGTTTTATCGTAAACTATATATGTTCTGTTTCTTCCAATGCCTCCAACAAATAACCCTAATTCAAAAATCACATTGTCTCTAGGTGATTGAGCCTCAATTTCTCTTGAAACTGTCATGTCATCGGGAGTGAGAACCAAAATTGCAAAGTCAAATTTGTCTAAAGAAGAAACCAGTTCTTCCAGGTATCCTCTACTAAGCCCGAAGACGCCGTGGCTCCATATAGTTGCCTCGCAAACGTTAGCCAAAATTAGTTGGATTGCTTTCGCAATTTTTAGTCCTTCTGTGGATGATCCAATAAATATTGTCGGTTTGCTCATATAGTGCCCTTATGTTGTTAATAATTTTTGCCAACGCACAAATATATATGATACAAAACACTCTACTCAAAAATAACGTCTATACATCATCAACACTTTAGTGCCATACATTGTATTGTTGTCAATTACTATTTTATTATTTTTTTTCCTCCCCTGCCTCGCAGCAGCTCTGCCGTTGTGGACGCTGCCATTTATTAACCGTAATTGTCCAAAAATAAACCGCGATCGATTCTTTATATGAATTATTGCGGACGCTGTGTTGATGTCTTTGGCTCGTATTTTTTATTGGATAATCATTTCGCTTCAGGTCGGTGAGGGAAATCGGGCCCGGAGAGTGTTATGTATGGTTGCATACCAACCATGGATCTAAATTTCCCAGCTTATTTCTTTGCAAACGGATAAAAAGTTCTGTAATCATTGGTGTTTGGATTCCACAGCATCACAAGTACTGGCACGTTTCTTTGCGCATCGTTCCGCTTTGACAGTTTAAAACGGGCTGGTGCTTTTTCTCCAACATAGAGTAATTCTAAATACTCACCATCGATGCGCCAAAAGCTTTTATTGGTAGGTGGCGGAGCAGGTGTGGAACCTGTAAAATCCTGGTGCATATCATAAGTTCCATCGGCTCTCAACGTAATGTATACACTATAGTTTTGTCCGTAATTTTTTTCAATGTCATGGTATTTCCATGTGCCTGCAAGAGAAGTATCTGTCTTACCCTGAAATAGGTTGACCATTTTTTTGTTAAAAAATTGGTTGAGTTGTTACAAATTTACCGGAACATTGATAAGTCCTTAAAAAAATCTTTTAAGGGATTTTTTCAGGACTTATCAACA
>JBDSAA010000229.1:0-18935 GCA_039922375.1 Ferruginibacter sp. | reverse complement strand
TTAAAATTTACAATCATGGAAATGACAGCAAGATTAACAGGTGATGCAAAAATCAGCACCCTGAAAAATGACAAACAGGTGGTAAACTTCAATGTAGCAATTAACGACAGCTACAAAGCAAAAGGCAGTAATGAACCAACAAAAGTGGTGACCTATGTACAGTGTGATTATTGGGTAAATCCCGGTATTGCACCCTACCTAACAAAAGGCACATTGGTAGAGTTGCAGGGTCGTGTTGGTGTGAACGCTTACAAAGCCAATGATGGAGAAGCCAAAGCCACATTAACCTTTCATGTAAACACAATTAAACTGCACGGAAGTGCAGGTGTTAAAAATGAAACAGCAGTTAAAACAAATGCCGAAGCAGTTGCAGTACCTGCAGACGATTTGCCATTTTAGGACAGAAAGCAAACGGGCGTTGGCAAATGCTGATGCCCGTTTTTAAAAATTATTTTCAAAATTTAAAATCAACAATCATGGCACACAATTTAAATTTTAACGAACTAACAGGCAAACACAGCTTCTTTTCAGTAAAGGAAAAAGCCTGGCATGGCCTGGGCCAAATAGTAGAAGATTATCCCACCAGTGCAGAAGCACTAAAATTTGCAGGGCTGGATTATACCGTAGCTAAAAGAAAACTGTTTACGTTTGATAACGAAAACGAAGCCGCCAAAGAAGATGTAGAAATCAAGATTCCTGAAATAGAAGTTCCCAATTATTTTGCTACCATCCGCACTGATAATGAAACTGTTTTAGGTGTGGTGGGTAAAGATTATGAAGTGGTACAAAATATTGATGCGTTTAGTTTCTTTGATGCTATTGTTGGCGGCGATGGAATACAATACGAAACGGCAGGCGCATTGGGAAAGGGAGAAAGGATTTTCATTACAGCTAAATTGCCCAACTATATTAAAGTAGGTAAGGAGGATTTGATTGAACAGTATTTATTTTTAACTACCTCCCACGATGGCAGCGGCAGCATTACCGCAGCCTTTACACCTGTGCGTATTGTGTGCAATAACACCTTAAATACAGCCCTCCGCAACCATAGCAATGCTTTTAAAATAAGGCACACAGCCAATGCAAAAGAACGTTTGGAAGAAGCCCACAAATTAATGGGCATTACAAACAATTTGAGTATTCAATTAGAAGGAGTTTTTAACCAGTGGGCAAAGATTCGTATCACAGACCCCGAAGTAAAGAAACTAATACAAATGGCTTTAGTACCTAATAAAGAAGTATTGGAAAATATACAGGCTGGTAAAGATGATGAACTATCTACCTGTTTTAAAAATATGACCGATGCCGCTTTTGAATACGCTATGACAAATGAAACCCAACAATTAGAAACTACAAAAGGTAGTTTGTTTGGTGCTTACAATGCGGTGACAGGATATTTTCAAAATGTAAGGACTTATAAAAATGAAGAAGCAAAATTGAAATCATTATTGTTTGGTGGTACAGGACAATTGAGAACACAGAAGGCATTTCAACTTTGTGAAGAATTTGCAAAGGGTGATGTAATGGACTTTTATAATTAAGATTTATCAAGGGGCAAACGGCAATGTTTGCCCCTTATTTTATCAGATCGTTAAAGTCTGGAAACGAGCCACGCTTGAGGGCGTGGCTCGTTGGGTTAGTGCCATATATTGGAATTAAAAAAGTTTAAGATAATACGCCAACTCTTTTTTTAGAAAGATAGGACTTGAAGGAGTAAAAGATATCATAATAGTCCAGGTTAACAATTTTTCTGAATATGGACCATCGGTAATTTATTTTTGATCTTTTTCACTTATCATTAATTTCACTTTTACCAATGGTAATTACTTTTTATTGATTAATGCTGGATTAGTAGTTTGTTGATTGTCTTTAAATATTCCCTTCCAGCTACCTGGCCGCAATTCGATAAAAAAGAATGTGCTTTTTCATTTTGCAACTGTTGAATTGCTAATGGGATCTATAACCCCACGTGCCTTAATATAGTCGACTGCTGGGGTATTGAGAGAAGCTCTATCCAACCCCATTTCATAAACTGCAATTTGTCTTCAGCATTCTTGAACCGAATGACAAATCCACTAGGAAAATAATACATATCCCAAAGTCTATATAATTCAAAAGCTTTTCGACCTCTGGTGATAATTTCGCAAAAGCCGAAACAGCTAAAGAAATCAGAAAATAAATAGAAAGTACAAATATTACAATCTGAAAAAGTGAGAATTTCTCTTTTGTCTTTTTCATTATCAATTTCTTTTGGTTAGAGGTAACGAACCGGTTTGTCTGTACGTATAATGATAACCGTAATGAATTGTTTTAAGTTTTTATAATTCTTTAAATATAACCCTTCCATCCTTTTCCAAAACATATCCACTCGCAAGAGCTTTACCTATTCCTCTTTTCATAGCCAGTTCAACATTAGTACCTGAACGTGCAAAGCCAAATAACCTTGAAGCTTCCCGAACCAATTCGTCATTTGGCAAGCTGATCTGATGACTGAGAATCTCCCTTATAGCATTAGCAACTTCTTCTGCCGGTATATCTTCCGCATCTCTCTTTTGGCCACTGGCTGTAGCAACTCTGTAACCAATGTATTCGGCTGGCTTTAAATTTTTACTCCAGAAAACGGTATTACCATCCATGCCAGTTTTATCCAGGTTAGCTTCACTTAACAACTGTTCAAATTGAGCATTGATGCGGATGCCCAGTTTTGAAATGCCCCAGGCTGCCAGGACCCGCCTTGCTAATAAGTTTCTCATAATAGGCGCTTCTGTTTCTACAACCGCATGAATCTGATCCTTTATCCTTTGAAAATTTCTGTACTGAAGAAAATCATCGGAAGAAGTGGACATCACAATTTCTAAATTGCAGAGATTGTATGGTGTCTTTAATGAGATTTCCTCCGCGGCAGGTATTTCTTGCACCTGGTGTCTATTATTGAAAACCATTGAAGCGAGTACTGATTCATGATTGATAACTTTCGGTTGCTGTTCTTCTGCAACCTTGTCTTTATTGAGTTCTGCATTTCTGATAGCCTCCAGAACATTATTCATAACACGTTCCCCATTTTCCCACCAGTCGGTGGACCATATTTTGTGCAGTTTCCATCCCAGTAACTGCAACACCTCATGCTGGATAATTTCCCTGTCCTTTGCTGTTTTGGCCGCGTTATAATTATTGCCATCGCATAAAATGCCAAGGATATATTCTGAGGGCTTTTCTTTATTTACAATACCAATGTCGATACGGTAACCTGAACAACCAATATTTGTATGCACATCGTAACCATGTTTCCTTATCTCATCAGCCATCAGTTTTTCAAAACCTGATTCTATAAATTCCGTGCCTGTTCTGGTAGTACCTAACGATGAACGTCCTTTTGCCGCATATTCTAAAAAAGCTTTTACCCCGGCTACGCCTTCTGAAGCCGACCTGGTAATATCTATCTGGTCTGCCCGCAAAGTGGAGTACACTTTCATCTCATAACGGGCACGGGAAACCGCCACATTGAGTCTTCGCCAGCCACCTTCCCTGTTAAGCGGGCCAAAATTTAAACTTACTTTACCTTCTTTATCAGGACCATATCCCACAGAAAAAAGTATTACATCTCTCTCATCACCTTGCACATTTTCGAGGTTCTTTATAAAAATTGGTTCGGGGCTATCCACAGCAACCGACTCCAAATGCGGATGTGTTCTTAGCAATTCATCAAACATATTCTGAATAAGAATTTGTTGTACCGAGCTAAACGTTACCACACCAATGCTTCTTTTTGAGAGCACCGGATCTGATAACCTATGTTTGATTTCATCAATCACCGCCTTTGCTTCAAAAGCATTTTGCCTTGTTTTGCCACGATCATAATAACCTGCTACTGGTATATAATTAACTTTTGTTGCGATATCGTCAGGTGAAGGAAATGTCAAAAGCTTATTCTCATAATATTTCGAATTACTGAATGCGATTAAACTTTCATGTTTGCTTCTGTAATGCCATAACAAATGTTTGGAAGGAATGGATAATGCAAGGCAGTCGTCCAGGATACTTTCCAGGTCTTCCTTTTCAATATTGTCTTCATCAATATTACTGGACGAAAAGAAACTGGTAGGTGGCATTTGTTTAGGGTCTCCAACAACAATCATATTGTCAGCCCTGGCTATAGCACCAACAGCTTCACAGGTGGGCATCTGCGAAGCTTCGTCAAAAACTACCAGGTCAAATTTCATACCTCCGGCATCAAAGTATTGAGCCACCGAAATAGGGCTCATTAAAATACAGGGAGCAATCCGTGGCAGTAGATTGGGGATGGAATCAAACAGTTTTCTTATTGGCATTGCACGCCCGTTGTTCCGGATGGTTCTTTGTAATAAACCAATCTCTGACGATTGCGAAGCTTCCCTGGTAAAATCAGGAATTTTGCTGGCTAACTTTGCGTATAGTTCATCCTTGGTAAGCTTTTCAAAATAATGGCTCATTTCCCTAAACCTCCTGATCTTTTCTTCAAATAACTTTCCATTAAACAACGAGAGTGAAGGTTCTTTTTGTATGATGTATTCAGCACATGATCTATACAAACCAATTTTATAAGCATTCGTTACATCAGCACTTTTAATTTTTCCTGACTCATACGCTAACACCACTGGTGATAAACCACCCTTGATGGCAGTATTTTTTGCATTAAGCCAACTGGTCCAATCTTTAAGTTGTTCTATCGATTCGTAAACCCTTGTTAAAGCATTTTCAAGATTGTCGAGGTAATTTTCTGAAGTCTGCTCAGGTTTATCAAAATCAGTTTCCAGCAATTCGGTTAACTTTCTATTCAACGAGTTTAAGAGCAGATGTGAATCAGTAAATTCCTGTATGGATTTACCATGAATAGCAAGAAAACTTGTCGCCCCTTCCCTTAACTCCCGGGCTATGTTGTCACGCCATAGCTTTCCCTTTGCAGTACTACCTGTTAATGCGATGATTTCCCTGTTAATATGAATGACGGTATTGGAAATAAGCACAAGGCTTTGCCAATCGCAATCACCACCCTTCCACATGAAACCTAGCAGCGGCATTAAAAAGTTAGTGTGCTTTTCAATTAATTGTTGTTCCTGGTTATAGGCGATAATTTTCTCCAAAATCGGAATCACATCTGCATTCTCTATGTGATTACCAGCCGAAAGCTTTTTAAGAGATTTTATGATGGAGCTTTGCTTTAAATATTTTGGCAAAAACCATTTTAACGATGCTGCATTCCATTCGGCTAAACTGCTCTCTGCTTCAAAGTTTAGTATCGATTTTTGGAAACCTGTTATTAGCTCATTCCTTAATTGATCCCTTGCCAATCCATGTTCACATATTCCAATCACCTGGTTCAATACCTGTTCTACACTATCAGTGCTAAATAATTCTGATGGCGTATCAGGCATTGTAATCAGCAGGCGTGAAATTGAATTCAACGAGTCAAACTGCTCCTTCGTTACAAGTGGAACATCTATTCCCTGTTTGCTTAAAAGCGAATTGCAATGAACCCTGTAGTTTGTAAATGCATGAAGATATTTTCCAAGTATTTCTTTCGCATCCGTTTTAATTTGCTGAGAATATGCTTTCGTTTGAACGGCCTGCAACGGGTGATTGTGAGGATGCGGCAACAGTGAGCCTGCTGCCTGTAATTCTTCCGCAATATCATTCCAGCCTGTAATGTCCGTTCTGCTGAGTGTTTCAAGTGATTGGCCGGTAAATTTAACCTCATTGGAAATCGCCTTCAGTTGGGCCTCAACTGAAAAACAATCAAACACAGAAAAACCAAAAGGATATCTTTTGTGCAATGCCTGAACATAACCATTTAACTCATTGCGCAGGATGTTTAATCTTTCAGCTTCAGTTCTGTAATTCTCCGGGGGAGCAAGTTTTGTAATGCCAGTTGTTTTGTTGAGCTGGTCCAGTACAGAAGATTTTTTCGATTTATTAGAATGCAGTTCCAGGCAAAAAGCACCAAGGCCAATCTTTTCTAGCCGATCTCTTACAACGGACAATGCCGCCATCTTTTCCGCTACAAAAAGCACCTTCTTTCCATTATAAAGTGCATTGGAAATAATATTGGTGATTGTCTGAGATTTACCCGTTCCGGGAGGTCCATGCAGAACAAAACTCTTATCTGTTATTGATTCAGCAATTGCTTCCAGTTGAGATGAATCAGCACTAATGGGTAAAACGATATTAGCCGGGTGATGCTTTTCATCAAAGCTGATCGCATCACTGGTTTCCTGTTGAGCATCCCATTCTATTTTTCCTGAAATGAGGCTTGCTACAATTTTATTTTGCGATAGCTTTTTTGAATTTCTATGGATATCATTCCACATGATAAACTTGCTAAAGGAAAATGTGCCAAGGAATACCTGCTCTTCTACATCCCATCTTTGTTTGGTCATGATCCCCTGGCGGATGATATTGAACACCATTTTTAAATCAATCCCGCTTTCATCTTTAGGCAAATTTTCCAACCCGCTGATATTAATACCAAAATCCTGTCTCAGCATTTCAAGCAAAGTAATATTCATCATGGTTTCTTCCTCTCTCGTTCTGATCACATATCCTTTTTGAGCAGACTTCCTGATAATTTCAACAGGCATCAGTAGAATGGGAGCATATCTCGGCCGTTCGCTTTCAGGCGTTTCAAACCACTTAAGCATACCCAGTGAAATGAATAAGGTATTGGCTCCGTTTTCTTCCAACGATAAACGGGATGATCTGTATAAATGCGTAAGGCTTGCATTTAATTCATTTTCGATGAGGTATGATCTTAGGCGCTTTTGCGTAAATTCATGGTTGATCAGATCTGCAACCGGGTCAGCAAGATTTATAGATTGGTAAACACCTGCGTTGCGAAGTGGGTTATCCCAATCCGTTGGTTTTGGCAATAGTTGAAATTCTGTTCCCATTGCAAGTGAGTCCTCCAGCTTGTGGAGTTGTGTAAAAATGAGCTGTACTGTATTCTTTGTTATTCTAAGGCTAAGCAGGTTGTTCCTTAGGGTGAGATCCAATAATTTTCGCTCCCACAATTGTTTCTTAGACACTTCAATTTGCTCCACATCAATCAATTTTGCGGAGGGCACTATTTCTTCGGGAATATTGTTGTTTCTGTTCGTGGCAGGTTGCTCCATTACTTCCCAACCGTTGACAGTCTGCACCCTTAAAGGCAAAGGCCTGATACCACTAAATCTTGCACGCCTGATATCAATGAACAAAATAAATTCGTCTTCCTTCAATAGCTTGTAACCACTAGCCTGCACCGCAGCATCAAACCCGGTAGTCTCTCCTGCATTCATACAAGTGCCTTCCAGCAAAACAATTTCATCAATACCGTCAGCGGCCCTTTTTGTGAGTAAGGAAACATCGTCATTCACACTATCCGGAAAGCTGTCATCAATTAACCAGCCGCCAACGAATGCATGGCCCTTAACAATAATAATAATGGGCTGTATTCCAACGGCCTCCAGGCAACTGGCATACAATAAAGAAATATCCAGGCAATTGGCCATGCGCTGTTTAAATATGGTATCGCACATGCGTACACGCTGTCCGCTGTCTTCAAAGCTTGCTGGTACTGTGCAATAAACCAGTTTCATTTCAGCAATGGCTTCATAGATTGCGGCCATCTGCTTTTTCACCCTGTCAGGATTCAAGCTTTGGTATGCATCAAAAGAAGGTTTGCCGGTCCACTTCTCCAGAATGGAAGAAGCCCGGATAATTATTTTTGCAATATCAGGATGGTTGGGAGTAACAAATGCAGACAACATTTCCGGCAGTGCGCCTATCCCATTCCATTGGTCGTAAGCCAGGATATGAATGCTGTAATTTTCTTTAAATAGAACCTCCGTATCATTCTTAATAACCAATGTAAAATTCCCGGTGATTCTTTCTGTCAGTTCAGCAAGATACCTGGTGACCGGCTTGATATCAATTGCTCCAACATCCATCAATTCATTAACCGGCAATAAGTCAACACGCTTACTCCAGGCAATTGCAAATTCCGGATCAGCAGTAATTTCAATGTTAATATTTCTTATTTCAGTTTCACTGATATTTTTAATCGTGAGCTTTCGAACTACAGGTACATGATTTTGCTGCATGGCAAAATTGATGATGGGGCTGTAGATGAAATCGACTTCGAGTTTTGATTGAATTTCATTCATTGTCATTCGCATATTGTTGAGTAAAACCGAGATTTCAAGTCAAACATGGCTAAAGATTATTTGAGTGTAATAAACTAACCAATAGAAATTATTCCAATCACTTAGCCTAATTAATTTCTTCTGCTCGGACGCCATTGTCGTTTGCTATTAGCCTCCATAACTTCACATCAATATTTTCGTTTTGTAACTTTCTTTGAAAAAATTTTCCTTGAACAGCATCATGAGTACCCATTAAGATTTGAAAATCCTGATCAGTAATATAATCTCTAAGAAGGTCGAATACACCAGAGGCATGAACGAGATCATGATGTTGTGTTGGATCATCTAGTAATAATGACTTCCAAGGTGTCCATTTATAGCTACTTGCCATAGAAAGCATAAACGTTAATTGCAAATCTGTGGCTTGTGCTTCACTGGCAACGTCCATTACACTTACTTGTGAATCATGAAGATTAATTTTTACCTCTGCCTGTGATTTATTTCTAAATGAATAGCTTTCTAAATGCGTATCCACAAAGCGTGGATTTACAACAATCTTTTTTAGTAAAGACACCCATAATGGGTTGATGGCTTTAATTTTCTTGTGCACATCGTTAACTTCATCCCCGATTTTATGATATAATTTGTCCAGAGCTGCTTTTCTATCTGTTATAAAGGCTACTTCCTGATCTAACACAATCAATTGTTCTTTTATATCTCTTAGATATACCTGCTCATCTTGATTTTTACATATAGCCTTAATCTCTTTATCTAACGTTTCAAACTTTTCGGCTGCAGTCCAACGACCTAATTCTTCACCCAACTTATTTAGTTCTTCCAGGATTTGCTTAATAGAATCCGCTTGTTTGATAAGCTTACCCCTTCTAATAGTAAGATTTTCCAACGAGGGTGTATTAATCAAGTCACTATCTTTCCACTGTGCTAAAATTTCATTTTGTTGTCCTTGTAATTTAGAAACAGCCATATTTAAATCTATAATTTGGCCTTCTGCTTCATTTTTAGTCTGCTCTATTTGCTCTTGAACCCTATATTTATCGGTGATTTTTAAAGTTGCAGTCTCAATTTCCTTTGCTGAACCAGCTATTTTTGTATCTAGTTGTTCTACGTCAACCGTAGAAAGGGACTGATTTATTCTTTCAATTTCACTTTTAATATTTTCCATAGATGCTGTAAGCATGCTGATGTTTGCTTCATTGGATTGAATTGAATTTCTTGTCTGATCTCTAGACGCTGTAAGCTTACTTAATTCTTCGGACGAGGGTTCTTTTCCAAAATCTTTTTTATCATTAAGAATATTTAACAGGCTCTCTTCATTCTCTTTCTTCCCATTCATGAGCCATTCATTTGCTTCGTTGACATTTTTTTTATCTGGAAATCCAGGCATGCATTTTTCATTTATGAATGCTTGTGTATTTTTTAAATTTTCTTCGTTTTCGGACAAGCTCTCAATAATTTTACTTAACGACGCTTTTTCGTCTTGTATCTGTTGTTTTTTCTGATCTACATTTTGCCTTAAAACGTTGTTAGCCTCAATTTCTTTACTGATCATCGGATCTAGTTGTTGCAAAGCCAAAACTATTTTTTTCCTAAGCTCATCAGGCTCATATTCAGCATTACAAACAGGGCAGTAATTCTGGTCTTCAGGCAAATTTGTTGCAATTATTCCTACTGCACTGAGAATTGCATCGGAAGCATTTTTTAGTGAGCTAAGCTTAACTTGGCTTTCATTCAGCAATTTTTCAGCTATTGACAAATCAATTTGAAAATCCTCTATTTTTTTCTGAAAGCCTTCTCGTTGTGGTGTAAGGATGGTAATGATAGTTTTTATTTCAGCTAATTTAGCTAAATGGATATTCCAATCATCGATTACAGACTGTAATGAAATGAATTTACCTCGTTTCTGTAGAGCTTCTGTTTCACGTTGACGAATAGAATTAAACTTGGCAATATCAGCATTCAACTTTTCAACGAGGTCATTTTCTTTTTTTAATTTTTCCTTTTGCTCGGAAATATAATCAAATGCTGATGTGATAGACTTTTCTGTTGATGTGAATTTGGCCTCTTCCTCTTTCTTTTTATTAAAAAACTCTTTTGATTTTTGTAGACCTTTCTGTAAGTCTTTGGCTTTATTGAATCCATCCTGCAATGCGATAAGTTCTGTCCTCATAGAATCAAGATCGGTAATAGCTTTTTGCATAACCTGAGTTTTTTCAGTTACTCGCTGTAGCTTTTCTTGTATCTCCTTATTATTGCTTTCAAAGAGAGGTATTTTACTCTCAAGGTTTGAAAGGTTAAGTAACAACTGTTGATTATCCTCTCCGGATTTAATTACAGCAGAATTTACAAGCCCACGATAGCCAATAACAGCGTCTAGATTTGGGTCCTTGTTTCCTGCAACTGGAGTATCACTAAATTGCTTATGGATGCCTTGTATTAGATCAGAAATCTCATTCAAAGGTTTAAGAACGTAGTTTAACTTTGCAGCGTCACGCTCTTTTATTTTGTTTTCAAAAAAGGACGCCTCTTCTTTATGCTTGTCTCTCCGATCTTTTTTATCGTTTATTGTTCTTGTTGCAGCATTCAAAGTATTAGATTTCGTTTTCGCAATAGCACTGAGATCTTTTCCAATAGATAACTTGTCTAACAAATCACCCGCTTGTGATGATTCCCCTTTCTGTATAAACCAGTTATTTCCACGTTGCTCTATAAGATGGGTAAGCCTTAAAAGAAATGGAATATCTTTAATTGAATGTTCAGGGAACAAGAGAAGATGATCCCCCGACAATCTAGGTTCCTCACCCTTTCGATAATTAACCTCACAGTAATTTCCATTATCAAAATCTAACCGCACATCTACACCACTTTGTTTATCACGTATTAATGATAATGGAGGATTTATTAAACGTTGAATAGAGCCAGTCAATGCGAACTCAATAGCTTCAAACAGGGTTGTTTTACCTGTACCGTTCGGAGCAAGAAATATATTAGCACCGGAACTTAAATCAATTTCTACATCCTTTCCGAAGCGCCTGGCATTACTTATTGTTATTTTTTTAAGATGCTTCATTATTTTCTGATTTATAGTTTATTAATGCATTGAAGAGGTCAAAACTTGAATTACCTGAATTAAATGCCTCCCTCCATTTGGCTTTTTCATCGTCATCAAACCAAGCAAACTGTTCTTCTAATCCCGAAAAAGCAGAGATAAGAGGATCTTGTCCTAAATCAACTGGGGTAGGGATATCAACTTTTGTAATAAATGTTCTTTCAATAAATGATTCATTAGTCTCATTTGGGCGAAGTACAAATTTTCGACAAAAATCTTCACTAGCTTCAATTCTTAAACATTCCTCTATTGAAGGTTTGTTCTCGCCTGTCCAAATAATAAATAGATAAAGATCAGCGGTTCCCGGATCTAAAAGCAATTCTTTGCACAGTGCAACCCACTGTAAGGCTTCCCTTAAATTGCTATCTGATGTAATGCCAACTATGAGTAATGTTTTCCAATGTGTATCTAAGGCTTCCAATGTAGATAGGCGACAAAAACGCAATACTTGCCGATCGGCGATTTTTTCGGAAGCTAGACTCATCATTTCTGATTTAATATCATTCTGATTTTCGTTTGAAAAACGACTTTCAATATTGTCGTTTATATGCGCTGTGAATTGATCAAAGGTCATGATGCATTGTTATTTAAAGTTTCTGTAAGGGATTCTCTATGATTAACTAGTTTTTGTTGTAGGTAGTCTCGGAGCTCATTAATACTTCCTCTGTTAATAATTGAACCAAACAGACGATTGCGAGTAACTAGTAATTTGGGTTTACGGCCAGCTGCTAAAGAATAGTCAACTTTGGCAGATTCACCTAGCGGTTCTTTATAAACCTCACTTTCTGGCTGTTCGCTTTGAGAGAGAATTAAGATATCGTATGACTCCTTGCCAATGAGTTCGTTTACAGATTCTTCCTCATCAATTCTTCTTACTCGCCTTATTTTTCCAGCAGGTCCACTCCACCAGTTAAGGCCTATCGCACCAATGGATAGCCCATCCCCAGTTTTCATAATTCCAGAATTTCCTGGATCTAAAGCGACAGAAACAAGAAGGCATGTAAATAAAGCATCTCCAATTAACAACTTTGTCTTCGGACCTATTCTTAAATGGCCTAATATATCTTGGCCTTCGGCATTAGGATGTACCGCTTTTCTAAAAAATGTTGCCAATGTCTGTTTATCCTTTCCTAAGACTGCTTGCCAGTCATTCCAGCGTAATTCTACTGCATCTCTTAACTCTTGTGATTGTGTCGTATCCATTTTTGATATCCGCCATGAGACTTTTTCCGTAACCATTTCCCATGTGGCTTTTGTCATCTCAGTTGTCATTGCTTTGGCAAAGATTTCCTGTTCTGCATTTGAGTTCATAGGCATTCCATCAGTTACTTTGTATGGGGCATTATTACTAGAAATAGTGAGACTGTCCAAATCATCTTCTTTATTTCCTAATGTGCCTCCTAGTTTACTTTCGAGGCATACCTTCCATCCATCCCAATTAACGCACAATGCATTCACTGTTCCTTGTATATGTATGGCGAGTTGAAATATTCCTTCATGAATGGGGGCAAGCGAAGAACTTACTTGTCCAATATTAATATTAAAATTTCTCACTCGTTCGTTTGACCACAATAGCGGTATTATTCTAGACGGCCTTTCTATTTCGGTATTACTTTCTAAATCGTGAATGCCAGAAATTTGCCAATTATCACTTAGATTATCGATTTGTGTCCAGGTTCTTTTATTAGGCAATAAATATTCTTTTAATTCAAATAATAATTGTCTTGGAGAAATACTTCCGGTGTAAGCTGAATTTCTTTGAGTATAAATTTTAATAAGGGATAACACTTTTTCCGATTCGCTAAATAACTGCGACAAAATTTGAACACTGTTAGAATCAATTTCTGTCTCTAGCCTGTAATCAAAAATTTCTAAACGTTGTAATGCTCTATTTATATGATCCCAGTTTCTAAAATCGCACCAAGTAGTGAGCCAGTTAAAAACATTAATTGCAGCGCCGTCTTTTGCCACATTTTGTAATTTTTCTAATCCTTGAGAAGTTGTAGTTTCATTAATATTCAATGACATAAATTCTCTGAAATTTCTCAATCCGAGGTTTCTTTTTATATCGGGAGAATCATTAGGTAAACATAATTTAAAATGGTATTTATTGAAATTTACTGTAGGATCATATGTTAATATCCAAGTGGCCAACGATAACATGGAACGATCTAATGGTGTCAGTTCTGTATCTCCATTTCTAGTGCAATTACTCAAGGGTGCAAAATCTGTTTGCTGCCTTTTTATTTGAAGATGTGTAAACTCTGATATGCAATCCTGTATTACAAAATCGTCCCAACCTATTATGTCTCCCTGCTCCGAACCTATACATAAGATATGTTTTCTACCTTCTGCAAAAGCACAAATCATTTTCGAAATTTCATAAGCAGCAATCGCTTGCTCATATACTGCTGTTTGATCTAACCGTAGTTTTGCTAACATTTAAGTTCCTTTATAAGTCTAAAATATATTATTAACCTCCACCCTACTCCTCCCACTATTCTCCTTACTCACTTTTATCTGCACCGGTATCCGTTCCGTCATTTCCTGCACGTGAGAAATCACACCTACTTTCCGCCCCTGGTTATGCAGCCGCTCCAAGGCGTCCATTGCAATGTTTAAAGTAGCCGGATCAAGTGAACCAAAGCCTTCATCAATAAACAACGATTCTACCTGCATGCGACTGGAAGAAAGCGATGCAAGACCCAATGCCAGTGCCAGCGATACCAAGAAAGATTCTCCGCCGGAAAGGGAGAATACGGTTCGTACTTCATTGCCCATATCCTGGTCCAGTACCTGCAAGCCCAAAGTATTTGGTATACGTTCTAACAGGTAGCGCTGGCTAAGTGATTGTAAATGCATGTTGGCATAACCCAGCAAAACATCCAATGTATATTCCTGGGCAATCTGCCGGAATTTTTTTCCATCGGATGAGCCAATGATATCATTAAGCTTTGCCCAATTATCTGTTATGATGGCCTGGTTATTTATAACATTTAAGAGATCGCCAATTTTCTTTTTGTTCGCTTCATCCTGCTGCAACCATAATTCAGTCTCTGTCTTTTCCTGTGAGGCTTGCTGCAATACGGTTACTAACTGCGTCTTCAATATTTCCAAATCCTCAACATTTCGCTCACTCATTCTGTTTAGTTCATGCTGTTGCAAGCGGCTAGCCCTTTCCTGCAAAACAGATTGAGCCTGGGTAATTGCATCATCGATTGCCCGCAACGCTGCCCGTTCTTCTTCTATCCATTCTTGCGTGTGCTGTAATAATTCTAATAGTTCATCTATACCAAAACTGAGTGCATGTTTTTGGTTGAAAGCAGCTAACCACTGTTCTGTATTTCTGCCCGCCTTTAGCTCCTGCTCCTGCAGTTGCGTTTTATCCTTTTGCAATTGTTCCACCTGGGCTGCTGCTCTGGCGATGCTTGTTTTTAAATTTTGATCGGCTACTTTTTGCAGGTCTAAGTTTTGCAGCGCTGTGTCAATTGATTGCTTTAGCGTGGCTTCTACTGATTTAGCGTCCCTGCCGTTAAAAATCAATTGCCGCTGCTTAAATAATTCATCATACTGCTGCTTTAAACCCATAAGAACAATTTGTTTACTTTCTTGCTCTGTCAACAAATTTTGCAGCTGTAATTGCTGTTCTTCCAAGGTTGCCCGTATGGTATGAAGTTCTGTGGTATCATTAACCAATTTTTCCGTTTGTTCTTTCCATAACAAGGAAAATTTTGTGATGCTTTCTTCAAATACAGACGGTTCATTCTGCCAGTTGTTAAACCATTCAACATTTGAAAAGTAGATGGCCAGGTTACTTTCAATCTGTTTTAATGATGCATTCAGTTTGCCATTCTCCACATTGCAATGGCTAAGTTGCTGTTGCAGTAAATCCCTTGCTTGTTCATCTTTGGTTAATAAAATAAAATTTTCATTTAGCTGCTGTTCAAAACTGTGTATTTGCTTTTGCAACTCCTCCTGTTCCTTTTTCTGTGCGTTATAATTTGAAATGTTTGTTAGCAGGCTTTTTTGCAGCAAACCGGTTTGCTCCATTTGTTTTGCCAGCCAGTTAGCCTTTTCCTCATCAGCAATATTTTGTATGGCTTCGTAAACAGGTAATTTTTCCCACTTGCTTTTTAAAGTTCTGAGATTATTGTCTTTCTCGGCAAGCTCTCTTTCTCCGGTCGCCATCGAACTATTTAGCTGCAAAACATTCCCCTGCAGGGCGCTATGATGAGAAAGCGCATTTTCGTAAGCCCTTTCGTATTGTTTATATTCAACTTCCAGCTTTTGCATTACAGCATCTAACTGCGGGTTATGAACGATATAAGGATGCTCCTGGCTACCGCATACCGGGCAGGGCTCACCTGCTATCAATTGCCCACGCAAGCTTTCTACGTTTTCCGAAACAGACAAGCGGGCCTTTTGTAATAGTTCTAAAGAAGTCTCCTTTTTGGTTCTTGTAGTTTGGAGTTCCGCAGCCGCTTTTGCAAGCTGAGGTACTTTTTCCTTATGATCTGCCTGATCATCATTTAGCTTTTTAGTTGACTGATTGAAGTCTTTTAACTTCTCAAATAAATTCTCCCAAAATGATTGAGCACCCGCTAGGTCAGCCCGCAAATTATCTGCGGAGACTTTCTCAGCATCAAGCTTTATAATGTCGACCCCAAAAAGTTTTGAGGTTAGCATTTCCATGTTACCCTGAGCCGCTGTCAATTTTATTTTAAGAGGCCCGGCTGCTGCTTGTAGCTTTTCTACTTTTTCTATTTCGGCGGCAATGTCGTTTGATAAGCCTGAAATTCGCTTTGAAAAACTTCCAGATGCCGTAAGCAGTTGCCTTGCATCATTTAGCTTTGAGAGGATCAGGTTTTCCTGTTCAGCGATGAGCCTCCTTAATTCGTTGTCATCTTTCCATTGCTGTAATAAATTGACAGAATTGAGCAAGTTTTCATTTTTCGCTTTTGTGCTTTCAATTATTTTCTGCTTTTGAAAAGAAGCATCTACCGCAATTTTTACAATAGCTGCGGCATTATTTACCTCTTCCAGTTTACCGCCAATTTTAACATCCAACTCCCTGGCTTTAGCCAAAACAGGTAATGCCAGGTTGTATTTTTCTGTACTTTCTAACCATATCTTGGAGGCAGTATCAAGTGTCGCAACTGATAACAGTTGGCGCTCATTGAATTCTGTCAAATCTTTTTCTATTACAGCAAGCTTCTCATTCTTCTCATTTAGCTGGCGTGCGATATCACTTTGTGCATCTATAAATTTTCTTGCAGACTGTACAGTCTCTACCTGGGTTAGAACGACAAGTCTACCGGAGGCATTTTGTTTATGCTCATTAGCTTTTCTTATCAACTCACCAGCCAGTTCAAAATTTTCCATCATGGTTTTAAATTGATGGTGCCAGCTTATTTCTTTGTCCAAACCTGTTATTTCGACCTGCCTTGTTTCTATTAGTTCTTTTGCAGATTTATTCCTCTCTTCAAGCGAGGCAAGTTCTTCTGTTGTAAGGGTAATAATGCCTTCCCGTTTAAGGTTCAGTTCTCTCAGGCCCTGTTCCTGCATTTTGTGATTTTCAAAAACTCTTCTCGATATTTCTGAATAAATATGAGTTCCTGTTAATTTCTCCAGCAGGGAGGATTTATCGTCTTTAGCGGCTTTTAGGAAAGCGGTAAAATCGCCCTGGGCCAGCAACACTGAACGGGTAAACTGTTCAAAATTGAGCCCGACCAAACGTTCTGTTTCTTCGGACACGTCTTTTTTTCTGCCTGGAAAAATTGTTCCTGAGTGCAAATTCTTAAGCTCCAAACTGTCGCCCTGCATCAGTCCATCAGGTTTATCTCTTGCCCTTCTCACCCTCCAGGTAGCTGTGTGAGCATGGCCATCAATGCCCATAAAATCTACTTCCGCATATCCTTCTCCTGCTCCATCTCTCAAAATGCCCCGGCAGTCACCCTGGTTTATAAACCCGGTTTTGCCATCCTTCACTTCAATGCCTTGTTCCTTGGCCTGCAGGTAGCGTGGAGTCTTTCCATATAAGGCAAGGCAAAGGGCATCGAGTATGGTAGATTTGCCCGCTCCCATGGGGCCAGTGATCGCAAAAATGCCAGCCGTACTTAAAGGCGGTTTCGTAAAATCAATCTCAGTTACACCTTCAAGCGAAGCAAGGTTCTTCATACGGATAGCAAGTATTTTCATGCATGGTCCGTTTGTATGGCTTCCTGTGCTGCCTGGGTAAATAATTTGAGCATGTCAGCAGGTACTACTGTATTATACCTCGATTCGTATAGTTTGAAGAATACATCCTGCGGCTTCAGTTCTTCCAGTTTATCCTGGGTTATGAACGGGGTACTCTCAGTGGATTCCGTTTCTCCTTTATATAATTTTTTAATGGTTGCAAGCCGAACATTTTTTCCTTCTACCGCAGATTCAATTATATGCCTTAGTGCGGGCTCTGGTCCATCGATTATTACACGCACTTCCAGGTAAGGAGCCGGCTGACCATTGACTGTTGTTGCGGGTAATTGCTGCAATGCTTTTAAAACTTCGGGTAACGTACCGGGAACAGACGGTATGCGGAGGAGTGCGACGGACAAAGGAATTTCAAGCGTTTTGATATCCTCAATGTTTTCATCAATCAGGTCAAATACAATTACCTGGTGTTTGTAATGCAGCTCGGAGAAAGACATGGGGATCGGGCTACCACAGTACCGGATATATTCTTTGCCCGCGAGGCGTTGCGCCTTATGGATATGCCCCAATGCTACATATTTAATATCGCTATGAAAACCTGCGGCTGATATACATTCTATGCCACCCATAATCATTCTTTCGGCTTTATCCATATCAGAGATTTCGGATTGCTGTGCATGTAAATGGCCCATGCAAATTACCGGCTGATCCGTATTTCTTTTACCACATGCATAACTATGAGCGGCTGTATACAGGGCGGTTACTCCCTCAGCATACGGGTTTTCAGCACCGGCAATTACAGGATAATCGCCCATGCGCAAAAAGGGAATTGCTAAACACCATGCTTTGATAACGCCAAACTTATTTTTTAAAGGGATAAGCAATTTTTCATAATTGATATCTCCATCTTCGTTTCTTTCAACTAGGCCAATAATATGTATGTTGGATGATTCCAGCAGTGGTTTTGGAGATTCTAACCTGGCGGCAGAATCATGGTTTCCTGCTGTTATTATAATCTGCAGATCCGGGTTAATCCCAACAGCTTTGTTCAGGAACGTATAGAACATTTTTATAGATGCGGCTGAAGGATTGGAAAGATCAAATACATCACCGCTTATTAGTAGCACATCTACTTGTTCATCACCAAGGGTATTGATTAACCAATTTAAAAACTGCTGATGTTCATAGTTGCGGTCATACTCATGAAAAAGTTGACCTATATGCCAGTCAGCGGTGTGAAGAATTTTCATGTTAATGAATTAAGGCTTTAATGATATATCCTTCACCGTGATCTTCGTGTTTGGCGAGGTACATCCTATCTTCTATCGACCTGTGTCTTACCCTGAAATAGGTTGACCATTTTTTTGTTAAAAAATTGGTTGAGTTGTTACAAATTTACCGGAACATTGATAAGTCCTTAAAAAAATCTTTTAAGGGATTTTTTCAGGACTTATCAACAT
>JBDSAA010000228.1:0-5355 GCA_039922375.1 Ferruginibacter sp. | reverse complement strand
AGTCGCATCGGGCCATAAACATTTCCGGTATAATCGATGGCCATGTGTAGCTTTTTAAGGGGATAAGAAACGGCCCAGGTACCGGCAAATTTTTCAGTAAGTATTTGCGCCGATCTTTTACCGTTTTCTACGGTTGCTACGTCCATGAGTGTAGAGCCAGCCAGTATTTTTAATCCATTGGTAAATGCAACATCCACGTTGATGCTTAATCCTTTGCTTTCAGCAAATCCATTCAGGTTATCGTAGATAATTTTATTGGGGTCAATATCATAATTGGCAATGATACGGTTATTGAAATAAGTATACCAGCCTGTCAGTTCAACCCCATAAACAGCGTTGGTGCTATGCATCTTTTTTATATAATTAAGATTTACATTATAGCTTTTTTCGGGCCTTAATTTATTTTTAATCTCTACTGACCTTGCACCTGTGAGGGCAGCATGGTCTTCGGTAAATAAGTTGACTACCCTGAAACCCGTTCCGGCATTCAGACGGATAATATTGTTATCATTTACGCTCCATTTATAAGCAAATCTTGGAGTGAAAATATTGCCATGCACAGGGTTGTGATCGTACCTGGCACCTAATAACAATTTGTGATTTTCTGCCAGTGAAATTTCGTCCTGTAAAAAGATGCCCGGTAACCATATTTTATCTGCTTTAGTTTTTTTACCGGTGGTATCGCCTGATGCTGTGGCGGTCGTATTATCATCGTAAAATGTATACCTCACTGCTACACCGGCCAGCAGGTCATGTTTTGCCAGGGTTTTGTCCCAGGTAAGCTGGCCAAAGCTTATCTGTTGCTTAGCAATATAAGAAGTAGTCCCATAGCGGCTATCCTGGTCATGTTGGTTAAAAGAAAAGGATGCCATTATTTTTTCTTTAACGGGCAATTGATAGTTACCCATCAATTCCCACCGGCGGGTGTAGATGCTTTCGCCGTAAAGGCTATCGCCGCCCCTAAACGCTTTGGTATAATCAACATCGCCACCCCAGCGGTATTCGTTGAAATACCTGGCGGCAATACTTGCCTGGCGGCCATGGCTCCTGGTAAAATTCCATTTCTGAAAAACCGAGATCCTATCCTGAAGCGTTACATCTGTAAAATGATCTTTGTTATGATCAAAGATGTTTCCATATTTAAAATAATTGATCCCCGTAAGGATAGCTGTATTTTTCCCGGCTTTTATTTTAAACCCAAGATCTGCATTTATTTCCTGCCAGCTGGTAGCCATAATATCTACTGCAAGTGCCGGGGCATTCATTGGTTTTTTGGTAATGATATTTATTAAACCTCCAACTGCCTCACTGCCATATAGCGAAGAGGCAGGACCTTTAACAATTTCAATTCTTTCTACCAGGCTATTGGGGATACCCGATAAACCATATACGGTAGCAAGGCTGCTTACGATGGGCATACCATCTATTAACACCATAGTATAGGGGCCTTCCAACCCGTTGATATGAATATCTCCTGTATTGCACACGTTACAATTTAACTGCGGCCTTACACCATTTACATTTTGCAGGGCATCAAAAATATTAGGGGTAGGGTTTTTTCTGAAGAATGCGGGGCTATATACCTCCACCGGCACAGGACTTTCTATTCTTCTTACTTCTTTTAAAGTACCTGTTACCACCACCTCGTCCATCTGGGCTTCTTTTTTTACCAGCTCTAAATCCAGCGATGAATTATTACCTGTTTCAACCGTTATTTTTTTCGTCAATCCATTGTACCCAATACAGGAAACCTTTAAAGTATACGAACCTGCTTTAATATTGGTTAGCAGGAAAATTCCTGCGCTGTCGGTTACACTTCCAACTGGAGTGTTTGCCAGTGTAACATTGGCAGATTGTAACGCCCGGCCTTCAGTATAAACGGTTCCGCTAATGCTTGCTGATTGCGCCACAGCAATTGAAGGGATAAGGTAGAAAACTGCAGTAAAAATAAATGAGAAGTATAATAGTTTCATCGTTGGTAAATAGTTATGCCAACGAAAATATAAAAGTTAGACTAGTCTAACAAATTTAATTTTAAAAATCCGTTACTTTTGTGGCATGTTATCCTTTACAGAAGAGAATTATTTAAAAGCGCTGTTGCAAATAACAATGGAATCAGGCGAGAAATCCGCTGCTGGTACCAACGAACTGGCTTTTAACCTGAGCGTAAAACCTGCCACTGCTACCGACATGTTAAAAAAGCTAAAGGACAAAAAATTTGTGGATTATAAAAAATATGGAAAGATCTCGTTGACCTCTACCGGCCGCAAACATGCCATTGAGATCGTAAGGAAGCACCGGTTATGGGAAACTTTTCTATTTAAAAAATTAGCTTTTACATGGGATGAAGTACATGAAGTAGCCGAACAGCTTGAACATATTCAATCTCAAAAATTGATAGATAAGCTGGATGAGTTTTTGGATTTCCCGGAATTTGATCCACATGGCGATATTATTCCCAATGCTAAAGGCGAAATAAAGAATTCCTTCAAAAAAACGCTCGCCGAAGTAGATGCAGGTAAATCCTGTAAAATGGTTGCTGTAAAAGATAATTCAGTAAGCTTTTTGCAATACGTTGTAAAGGTAGGATTGGGTATCAATAATAAGATAAAAGTGGTATCAAGAGAAAGGTACGATTCATTGCTTTCCATTGAAGTGAATGGAATAGTATCAAGTGTGAGCCAAAAATTTGCACAAAACATCCTGGTTGTTTGCGGACATTGTGAATTAGGTAAAGCCTGTTCAAAAACAAAGTGCGAGATAAAATAACCCGATTAAAACTTTACATAAGGATTGCCACCAAAGAACCTGCGCAATGAATCTTTTGCCCTGAGTGTATCCGATAGAGGTGTTGTAAAGGGCATGGCTAACTGGTATTGAAAAGAATCTACCTTGATCAATAAAAGTTTATGGCCATACGTCCGGAGTTTATCAAGGGATTTCTGGGCGCTGGTTTGCGTGCTATAATTTTTCAGCACAACAAGAAAATTACTGCTATCAGGTTGAGTCGCCAGGACAGAGGCTTTGGTAGCGGTATCCACAGGTGGTGCAATCACTGTATTTGTACGGGTAGTATCTGTAGTTGTTTCACTTTGGGCAACGGGTTGCTGCGCTGCAGTTTTCTCTTTGTTCGTCAGCAGGTAATAAATAGCCAGGCCAGCCAAAATAACCCCTACGATAGTGATGGCAATAAGCAAATTGCGACGGCTGTTATTTACTTTTCCTTCACTCTCAAACGACACGCTTTCATCCCTGGATTCTCTTTGTTGTTTTGGATAATCGTCAATTTTTGGCGTAATAAAAACCCCAGGTGTAAATTGATAAATCCCTTGTTGATTTTTGTGAATAGTACCCACCCCTGCAATTACAAGTGGTTTACCGATATTCAAAAATTGCTTGGCCAATATTGCGTAGGAGTCAAGATCTGCAGAGGCCAGTGGTAATATTTTTGTGGTATGCTGTACTATATATTGAACCAATCCAGTATCTTCTTCTGCCTTTAAATTGTATTCAAATTCAAATGCATTTTCAGGCATTACAAAAGCTTTGTCTTTGTCATTTTCTGCTGGCAATATCACGGAAGGATCCAGTTTGATAGTACCTATGCCCTGGAGCGTAACTTTTTTGTTGATATACAAATATTGAACGAGCAATTGTTCGATTTTCACAAAATAATATTTGGTTGAACCAAACCTACTTAATATTACCCAATTTGCAAAACTGCAATCTATTAATTGGTTAACTTTGCGGCATGATCAGTGAAAAAGAAATTGCGTTTCTTCGCTACTGGGAGCGTAACCGTGAGGCAGAAAATACATTCATCAGTAAACTTACAAGAGGACTTCCAGTGGCGGTTTTGTTTGGCCTTCCGATCATTTTGTTAGTGTTGGTCGTTCGAATTTTCTTCCCCGATTGGTACATGAAAATCTCAGGAACATCACCGGCAATGTTTATAACTGCTATCATTGCTATGATGGGTATAGTCATTTTTTATTCCTATTTCAGAATGCAATACAAGTGGGAAATGAATGAACAATTATATAAAGAATTAAAATCCAAAGAATACAAATCCGACAAAAAGTAAATATTCACCTAACAAAAAGAACATGCGAACGAAATTTTTTTTAATGCTGGCCTTGCCATTGTTGCTGATGGCTTGTAACAAATCCTCTTCTTCCGATAAGTGCGGATATTCAACCACTACTGCGGTGGCAGGTTCTGCCGAAATAGCTAATCTAAAAGCCTGGCTTGATGCTAATTCATTGACTTATACACAGCACCCCAGTGGGATCTTTTACAAAATAGTTACCCAGGGCGCAGGTGTCACACCGGTAGTTTGTTCGGATGTAACAGTTAAATACAGCGGAAGAACAACGGCCTCCACTACACCGTTCGATCAGAATACTACCGGGGTTACTTTTACGCTTGGCCAGTTGATTTCCGGATGGCAGATTGGTATTCCATTAATTCAGAAGGGCGGGTCTGTTATTTTGTACATACCACCTTCACTAGGTTATGGCAGTGCTGGTTCAGGTGCAGCCATACCACCCAATTCCAACCTGGTTTTCAACATCGAATTATTGAATGTTCAATAGACTAAAATATAATACTTGAACCACGAAGCGATTTCCATATTTGATATGTTTAAAATCGGTATCGGACCCAGCAGTAGCCATACACTGGGGCCATGGAAAGCGGCTTTGCGTTTTTTACACTCAATAGAAGGCAAAAACATTCTGGAGCAGGTAGACAATATTGAAATATTGTTATACGGCTCTCTCGCAAAGACCGGCATTGGGCATGGCACGGATGTGGCGATTCAACTGGGTTTAAGTGGTGAAGACCCTGTGACGTTCGATGTAGAAATGATTGGTTTAAAGATGAATGAGATTAAGACAAGTAAAAAATTGTTACTGAATGGCATTCATGAAATTGACTTTGATCCTGTAGAAGATATTGAGTTTTTATACACCGAATCCCTGCCTTTTCACCCTAATGCATTAACATTCCTGGTTCGCTTACACAATGGAGAAACCTTAGCTGAAACCTACTATTCTATTGGCGGAGGTTTTGTTGTGAAAGAAGGTGAAATGAACACAGGGGCCAATGATGTGATACTTCCATTCCCCATCAACACAGCAAATGATCTTTTACATTGGTGCATGAAAACAGGCATGAGCATCAGTGAACTGGTCATGGAAAATGAACTAGCCTGGTGCAACGAAAATGAAGTAAAGGAAAAGGTTTTAAATACCTGGCGGGTAATGAAAGAATGTATTTACCGCGGGTGCCATACACAGGGAATGTTGCCTGGTGGGTTAAACGTTAGACGACGAGGATACGAATTAAATAAGC
>JBDSAA010000227.1:0-24584 GCA_039922375.1 Ferruginibacter sp. | reverse complement strand
CGGTTAAACAAATTATGCGTACCCGCTTGGACGTAAGTGGTATTGAACACAGCAGTTCGTTTGAAGATGTGATCAAAAAAGTAGAAGAATTGCATTATTCGCGTTTGCCTGTTTATAATAATAACCTGGATGAAGTAAAAGGAATGTTGCATACCAAAGATCTGTTGCCACATGTAAATGCAAGCAAGGTAGAAAATTACGATTGGCATAGTTTGATGAGGCCTGCATTTTTTGTACATGAGCAAAAATTAATTGAAGACCTTTTGCAGGAATTTAGAAACCGGCGGATACACTTTGCCGTAGTGGTGGACGAATTTGGCGGCACTTCTGGCATTGTAACGTTGGAAGATATTATGGAGGAAATAATCGGCGATATACAGGATGAATTTGATGATGAAGTAAGTGCCAATAATAAAATTGATGATTATACTTATATTTTTGAAGGCAGAACGATGATCAATGATGTTTGCAAAATAATGAGTTTGCCAGGGGATGTATTCGAAAGAGTTCGGGGAGACAGTGATTCATTGGCCGGCCTTGTGCTTGAAATTGCGGGCGAGTTTCCGCAGATAGAGGAAGAGGTAGTGAGTGGTGATTTTACATTTATACCATTGGCAATAAATAAGAACAGGATTGATAAGGTAAAAGTGGTGATCAAATTAAACCAGGAAACACACTGATATTATGCTGGCCCCTCTTTAAATGACCCTAACGATGCAGAAAAGTTGTCTTTTTTTTAATACTCCTCTTTATAATTATTTGCCCTCTGTTGTTTGTTATGTTTTGCTCATCTCCTTTTGGGTGTTGGATATGTCCTGTACTTCACCTTATGTCTCCAAAAAAAGAGGGTATTATAATATTGAATTACCACAACCCAACTATCAAAAGTTTGACCAGGAGGGTTTTCCTTACAGCTTTGAATATCCGGTGTATGCCAGTATAGTAAAGGACAGCACCTATTTCGATACCAACCCAGAGAACCCGTACTGGATCAATATTGATTTTCCACAATTTCATAGCAGGATATTTTTGAGTTACAAAATTGTAGGAGGCAAGGCTCTTTATAAAATCAAGCAGCCTGATGGCAGTTATAAAGATTCTTTAGGGATCAATGTATATGATAAAATGGTGAATGATGCATTTACACTTACTAATAAAAACAACGTCGTATCTAATTCCATTAATGATAGTTTGATTCGAACCGCCAACGGTATTGGGGGGGTGTTTTTTAAAGTAGGAGGGAACGCCGCAACTGCCATGCAATTTTTTTTAACAGATACATCTAAAAATTTTATTCGTGGCGCATTATATTTTGATGTTACCCCAAACGCGGATTCACTCAGACCGGTTCACGACTTTTTGAAGGCGGATATCGACCACATGATCAATACTTTCAAGTGGACAAATAAATAGATCTTCACACCTTGGTCACATTAAAAGTATCTCTCAAAAAAGTAAAACGAGGTGTTTTAGGGTTGACAGATGCAATGTTTTTCAAACCTTCTACACTTTGTTAGTACTTTTGCAATTCGTATGATCGTAATTGATAATAAACTTGTTAGTGATGAAATTATTGAGGAGCAATTTGTGTGCGACCTCAACAAATGTAAGGGCGGATGCTGTGTGGATGGCGACGCCGGCGCTCCTTTAGGTAAAGATGAACTGGAAAGATTGAACGAGGTTTATGAGCATGTGCTACCATATCTTAATGAAGAAAATAAAATGGAATTGCAGCGTCAGGGCCGTTATGTTTATGATAAAGAATTTGGTTGGGTAACACCGACTATTGAAAGCAAAGTTTGTGTGTACGGAATTATCGATAAAAATGGTATTGTGAAATGTGGTATTGAGCAGGCATACAACGATGGAAAGGTTAAGTGGAAAAAACCTATGAGTTGCCACTTGTTTCCGGTGCGTGTTAAACTAAGCAGAAACAAGCAAACTGAGTATGTAAATTATGAACCCAGGGAAGATCTTTGCAGTGCAGCCTGTTCACTTGGTAAAAAATTGAAAGTGCCGGTATATGTATTTTTAAAAGATGCCCTGGTTAGAAAGTATGGGACTGAATTTTATGAAACCTTAGAAGCTACAGCAAAGCATATGAAAGCAGCAAGCAATACTTAAAAAAAGAAAGCAGCAGGACAACAATAAGCACTAGTGCCTGATTCACTACAACCTAAATTATAACCCCATCACTTACATAATCTTTAAAAAGTCTATCAATTGTTATTAGACAATACCATAAAAATGAAAAAAACAATAATTACTGCATGTTCCCTTGTTAGTTTTATTTTACTGATGTTATTTTCTTCCTGTTCAGTTAACAGGGCTAAAATTGATAACAGCCTGAAAAAATATTTTGATGAAAACAAAGTTGATGGCTGTTTTACGCTGATGAATAATACCAACGGTAAAGTAACGGTGTACAATATGCTGCTGGATACAGCTCGTTTTTTACCAGCATCTACTTTTAAAATTGTAAACTCACTGATTGGGTTGGAAATTGGAAAAATCACCGATGAGAAGATGGTAATTAGGTGGGATGGTATTCAAAGGAAGGTATCAGATTGGAACAAAGATCTTACCATGGAGGAAGCATTTAAAGTAAGTTCAGTACCGTGGTACCAAGAAATTGCCCGCAGAATTGGAAGTGATACAATGCGGCAGTGGCTAGATACTCTTCAATATGGCAATAGGAATATGGGTAAACATATTGATAGTTTTTGGCTCGATAATAGCTTAAAGATTTCTCCTGATGAACAGTTGGGCTTAGTAAAACGTTTATATTTTGATCAGTTGCCTTTTCAAAAAAGAACGCAGCAAATAGTACGCGAAGCGATGAAGCAAGAAGATAATACGCTTTACACTCTATCTTACAAAACAGGATGGGGATTTGACGAGAACAATCATTCGGTTGGATGGGTGGTAGGCTGGATAGAAGAAAACAGGCACCCCTATTTTTTTGTAACACTTGTAAAGTCGGCTGATCCAAATATTGATATGAGAACCGTTCGCTTAAATATTACAAAAGGCATATTAAAACAGGTAGGTTTTTTTCAGGGCACGATGTAAAATATACAACAGTCAATAATATTAAGGTCGCTCCCGCAGTGAAATTTTCGTGATCCTTACCTGGATATAAATAAGGGGTTCGCTTTATGGTTTAATCTATTATTTTGATAAAAAAGGATAGATTTTTAACAGTTTAGGTTTTTGGAAAGACTTAATTTTCTTGTTTTTAAAAGCCAATAAAAAATTAAAAATTCTTTGTTTCAATTTCAACATATTGAGTTCCTGGTCGGCCTAATAGCAGTTCCACTAATGATAATGCTGTATTTTTTTGTTGTCCGCTGGAAGAAAAAAATCATTAAGAAAATAGGCGATCCCGCCTTGGTAAATCAATTGATCCGTGATTACAGCCCGTTAAAATTTTCCTTAAAATTTATTTTATTTACGACAGCATTTGCAGTGGGTGTTTTGGCATTGGCCAATCCACGCGTGCCACAGGGAAGCACTACTGTAAAAAGAAATGGCATAGATGTAATGATAGCGCTGGACGTAAGCAAGAGTATGTTGGCCCAGGATATTAAGCCTGACCGGCTGGAAAGGGCAAAACAAATTTTATCAAAGCTAATTGACAGGTTGCAGGAAGACAGGATCGGTATTGTCGTATTTGCCGGCAGGGCATATTTGCAAATGCCGCTGACTACCGACCATGCCGCAGCAAAAATGTATTTATCTTCTGCTACTCCAAATGTGGTGCCTACTCAAGGCACTGTCATTTCGGACGCATTAAAGATGTGCTTTGCGGCATTTAATACCAAAGAAAAAAAATACAAATCAATTATTTTGATCAGTGATGGGGAAGACCATGATGAAGATGCGGTTAAAATAGCCAAAGCATTGGCAAACGAAGGTGTCTCGATCAACACAATTGGCATTGGATCGCCGGAAGGCTCATTGATTGTAGACCCGGAAACCAATGAAGTAAAACGGGATGCAGAAGGAAATCCTGTAGTTACAAAGTTGAACGAAACAGAACTTAAAAATATAGCGATAAATGGTAACGGAACTTACCAGCTTTTTACCAACACGGATGAAGTAGTTACACAGTTAAAAACACAATTAGAAAGTATGGGGCAAAAACCAATCACTGAGAGTTCGTTGATTAATTTTCAGAATTTTTTCCCTTGGTTGTTAGGGTTGGTTTTATTGATTTTAGTAGTGGAATTTCTTATTTCAGAAATCCGGTCAAATAAAAATAATATTTCAACATTGATAAAAAAGAAAGTGAATCCGTTTTCGCTTTTATTGCTGTTGTTTTTTGTGCCATTCAATACATTTGCCCAGGATGATAAACAATTGATAAAAAAAGGGAACGAAGCTTATAGTAAAAATGAGTACGAAATAGCAAGTGAAAATTATAAAAAAGCAGCGGAAAAAAATCCTGTCAATGATAAGGCACAATTCAACTTAGGAAATGCATTATACAAGGCCAAAAAGCCCGATGATGCAGCCATCGCTTATGATGCAGCTATAGAGAACAGCAAACTGCCCATGGAGAAATCCGGCGCATATTATAATAAAGGAGTGGTGCTGCAAAACAATAAAAAGTTGGCCGAGTGTATAGAAGCTTATAAAAGTTCATTGCGGTTAAACCCTGCAGATGAAGATGCCCGACTGAACCTTCAGAAGGCGCTGCAAAAACAAAAGCAGGACCAGCAACAAAAAGACAAGGAGAATAAAGACAAAAAAGATCAGAAGCCGAAAGATGACCCTAAAAAAAAGGATCAGCCCCAGCAGCCTGATGATAAAAATAAAGATGACCTGCCTAAACCGCAACCTTCAAAAATGACAAAGAAAGAGGCAGAAGAAAAATTGAAAGCATTATTACAGCAAGAAAAAAAATTGCAGGACAAACTGCGTAAGGTAGGTGCTTCATCACCTGAAAAACCTGGAAAAGATTGGTAAAATTTTGCATCTTTGTACGATAAATTATTAGTATGAAAAGTTTAAAATTTCTATCCCTTTTTTCCTTTGCCCTGGTGTTAACTTCCTGCCTGGATACGGAGGAAAAAATCTTACTCAATGCCGATAATTCAGGCACCTATTCCATGTCGATTGACCTGGGAAGAATGTTGAAAATGGCTGGCTCAATGGGAGCGAAAGCTGATAATGACCAGGTAAAGGAAAAGAAAGACACAACTGTTTATTTAAAAGATCTTATGAATGATGCAGATAATTTAACCGCTGCTGAAAAAGCTGTGTATAAATACGGTACTATTTATGTAAAACTGGATGAAGCAAGTAATGAGATGAAGATCGTATTAAGTTCTCCCTTTAAAAATGCAACTGACCTGGTAGAATTAAAAAATAACTTTTCTACGGTGATGAATAAATTAAAGGCTTTTGAAAAAGCTACCGGCGAAAAGCCAAAAACGGATGGGGAAAATGAAGATATGAAAGCTGGTGCAAAATCTGCTAACCCAATTGGCGATCAATTTACTTTTCTTGCCAGCCCGGGTAAAATCTCTAATACAATTCCTAACCTTGAAACTTTTAAGAAAAATATTGCCGCTGATTCATCCCTTAGTATGATGACACAAATGACAGCAATGATGGGAGATTTCAATTACCGGACGATCATCGTTTTACCCAAAGCTGTTAAAAATTACGACGGCCCCGGCAGCACTATTTCAACCGATAAAAAGACAATTACTTTTTTTACAACATTGGCAGAAATGATGGCGCATCCCGAAAAAGTTTCTTATAACGTATCGTATTAAATTGGCGAAATAATAAAAGAAGAGCAGGGGCAAACGCCCCTGCTTTTTTAGTGTTATTTTTGCAGTAATATAAAAATTATGGAACTGTACTGTGAATCATTGACGGAATATAAACGCCTTAAAACAAGGGAAGTTAAAATAGGCAATCTGTTATTAGGCAATGGCCATCCTGTGCGGGTGCAAACCATGACTACTACAGATACGATGGATACAATTGCCACTGTGGAGCAAACTATTCTTTGTATTAAAGCCGGAGCAGAACTTGTTCGCATAACTGCTCCATCCAAAAAAGAAGCTGAAAACCTGCGGAATATAAAAAGCGAATTAAATCGCCGCGGTTATTTTGTACCGCTGGTAGCTGATATTCATTTTACACCCAATGCTGCTGAAATAGCAGCTACCATTGTAGAAAAAGTAAGGGTGAACCCGGGTAATTATGTTGACAAGAAAAAATTTGAACAAATAGATTATACCGACGCAGAGTATGCCGAGGAGATAGAACGCATAAGAGAAAGGTTTACGCCGTTGGTTAAAATATGTAAACAGTATGGCACTGCCATGCGAATCGGCACCAATCACGGATCACTGAGTGATAGAATCATGAGCCGCTATGGCGACACCGCAATGGGCATGGTGGAAAGTGCAATGGAATTTTTACGCATTGCACGCAGCGAAGATTACCACAATATTATACTCAGCATGAAGAGCAGCAATCCGCTGGTGATGGTGCAGGCATACAGGTTATTGATCAATCATATGATGGATGAATTTGGCGAATGTTATCCCCTGCATTTAGGTGTTACCGAAGCAGGAGACGGAGAGGATGGAAGAATAAAATCCGCCATAGGCATTGGCACTTTACTTGAAGATGGAATTGGCGATACAATACGTGTAAGCTTAACTGAAGATCCTGAGCTGGAAATACCTGTTTGCATGGATATTGTGAAACGCTATACTCAACAGCGGTTGCACGTTGCCGATAGCAGGGTAATCCCAGTGGCTGAAGCACTCCCTTATTCTCCGTTTGAATATAAAAGAAGGGATACATTTGCCGTAGGAAATATTGGCTATAAGCATGTGCCGGTTGTAATTGCTGATTTAAGTAAGATTGATAAAATTACACCCTCGCACCTTCAAAGTGTTGGATACACTTATGATGTAGTTACAGATAAATGGGCCATCGGCGATATGGCTGCCGATTATATTTTTACAGGTAATCAGCTTCTTGACTTCGCACTACCCGGTACCGTTAAAGTAATAGTATACCCTGCTGCATGGAAATCGTCAAGTGATACTGCCACTTACTTTCCCATATTTGAAGACAGTGGCTATGTGGATGCTGATGTAGTATCTGCGCAGTTAAACTTTGTAATGATAGATTGCTTTAGTGATGGTACATCCATCAATGATTTTACTTACCTGGATACGCTCGCCAATGACCCCAAAGTGGTTCTTTGCCTTAGTTCAATGAACATACTTGCAATGCATGCAGTAAGGCGGATGATGATTGAACTGATGAGGCGTGGTATTAAAAACCCTGTTGTATTTATTGCCGACAGCAATTGGTCAACCGCTGATGAACACCTAATTCATTATGCAACAGAAACGGGTGCTTTGTTTTTAGAAGGAATGGGAGATGGCATTTGCCTGGGTATGTCGTCAAAGGCATATGATGACGTGACGAATGTTTCAGTTAGCGGCAGGAATTATATTGCAAATGCTTCTATTGAGCAATTCATCAATAATACGAGCTTTTCTATTTTGCAAGCTACCCGTACAAGGATATCAAAAACTGAATATATTAGTTGCCCTAGTTGCGGCAGAACATTGTTCGACCTGCAGGAAACCACTGCAAAGATCAGAAGTGTAACCAACCATTTGAAAGGGGTTAAAATTGCCATCATGGGCTGTATCGTAAATGGCCCCGGTGAAATGGCAGATGCTGATTTTGGATATGTGGGCAGCGGTGTAGGGAAGATAACCTTGTACCGCGGCAAGGAAGTGGTAAAAAGAAATATTGACAGCGCCATTGCTGTTGATGAACTGATCAGTTTATTGAAAGAGAGCGATGCATGGGTAGAACCGCTGGCAGTGCCTGTATAATTATAGTCACATATAAAAGCCGATTGGCTGATTTGTATCAAGCAGGATGTTGACGCAGATGTTCCATTTGTTGATAGTTATCGTCACAAGAATATTCTTTGCTAAGGACACAAGAGCAATTAAAATGTACTGTATTCTTTTAGCGATCAAAAGGCTGAACGCTTACACTTCCACTCCTTCGAGCCGGACTTTTTTTAATACCGGCACCGCCATCATTCCTGACGCATCGCGGTAATCAATCACCTTCATTTCTCCTGGTTTTGTGAAGCGATAAGTCTTTCCTGTAATTTTCCCTGTTACAGTTAATGCTGATTTGCCAGTGTACTGAAAATATACATCGGGCCACATTTTTTTTCCTTGCGGCGGTATGTTTTGAGGATTACCAATTCGCATGTGTTGCCCAGTTGAATATTCGTTTCTTTTATTTCCGCAGTTGCACATAATGAAATGATTTTATTTTTTATAAATATTTAGTAATGGATTATTTATCAGCATTGAGAGCCAATTTGTTTAAAAGAAAATTAATAAATCTTCTTTTGGATTGACACAATATTCCAAATAATTGTATGGTTTGTAAGATGATACCGGGCAGCTTCCACGTTAATAAATGTTGCCCAATGGTATGTGGTACAAGTGAGTGACACAACGATGCTTCATTGAAAAACCAATGCATGTAACAAAATAAATCTTCACGAAACTTAAGTTGCAGTTACCAATCGCTAGTCCTCTTTATAATCCGGAATATCATCCTTGTTTTTATTAGTAGTGGCTTGCTCCAATAAACAAGCTCCACCGGATAACGCCCACCAGTACAGTAATTTTTCCCACCATGTATTGCCTTGCCAGATGCCAAAGGGCAAAGCCACCCAAACGCTTACACAATAAAAGCAGTCGAGCAGGCTCCCGAAGAAGCCTGCTCCTGCTTTTTTTCTGAGGTGGTATATTATGTTGAAAGGGCCATCTTCTTTAGCAAATAAATGAGTAATGCGCCAACAGGCCAGGGCAGTTACAACAAATAAGAAAATACTCATTTTAGAATGATTAAGCTATCAACAAATCCTTTATGGTTCCAGTGCAAATGCCGCAACACAATCCGCCGGTCCACCACATGGTGCATCATTGCTACTCACCCTGAATGTGCCATCAGTAGCCATTGCAATTACATGCAATGTTTCCGCAAAAGCTGCTTTGCCAGTGCCTCCGCTATAACAATTATCCAGTAACTGTGCCGGTGTAAAATGCTTCGCATAAACTCCACTGGTTAATGTATAGCCAGAAGCGCTATCGATCACCATCCCACTGGCACCTGCTATAGGAACATTGCCACAAGTGCCTTTGTCAACAGCAAAACTAAATACTGCAAAGTCGTTCGGATGCGTTGCCATGAAGGAAAGTTCCAGGTCTGCTTCCACGCCGCCGGGCTTGTATTTTACAAAACCACAGCAGTCGATGGCTGCAGGAAGCCCATTAACATTAACGGTATAGATTTCTGAATCGCATTGTGAATTATCAATCCTTACAAGCATTTTAAAAGCATCAGCCGTGGTGGCAGTTGGCCCGTCTAAATACGCATCCGGGGCATTGGTGCTAAGGCCGCCATCATTATAATCGGACACTTTAAAAGTTGTTTTAGGAATGTTGGTTAAAAGGTTGCCGGCCTGGTTGAATAACTCCAGCTTAAATTCATACAACCCATCGCCGCCAGGCATGGAAGCATTCTCCAATTGGCTTGCTGAATCAAACCCTATTGTATGGGTATTGTAGGTATTGTCTGTCCATGCCGGGCTGTTTTCCGGCACTGCAAATGGTGCCATCGTTGGCTGAAAAGGCGGGATAATATAAAGATTATCTTCCAGCCCTACAGTAAATGGCCCGAGCTTTACATTGTTGTACCCCACCTGTTGACTGCCATTGCTGTCGGTGTACAGAAAATCGTACTGTTTGTTTTCCAGGTTTTTCAGTTGTTCAGTAGTACCTGATACCGATGAAAGATCGGCATGAGCAACTTTTTTGTAACTCCACCTGTAATAATAGATACCGGCATTAGGAAGGTCGCTGCCAAAGCCCATATAGAAACCAAGGCCTGCGCCAAAAGGGCGTTTGTAATCACCATCAGTGGTACTTAAAAACCAATCTCCAATGGCTCCGGCATCTGTTAATCCGATGCGGTTGTAAGGCACTGTTTGGCCCGGAGGCGGCTGAGATATAAGCGCTGACTGATTGATATGGGAAACGCTGGTACTGCCAATTGATCTTACCCACACAAGTTCACCTGGAATAGGACAATTGCAGCAGCAATCGCCAGGCACTCTTGGATCGGTTACATGAATGTTGATATTGGTACCACAGTTATAGTCCCAGAAAGTATAGCATGGAATGGGAGGGTGATAAACAGTTGTCCAGGCTCCATTGATCATGTACTCAACCCAGATATAAATGTCTGGTTTATCTCCCCAGCACCGGTACGAAACATTCGTATCAAACCGTCCGTTGGCATCAGTGTACACAACAGCAAGTTCCGTACAGCGGTAAAAATAAGGCCACCACCACGGCCAATAACAAAACCATGGATGAAAAACCGCATAGTTGTTTACAATGGTTTCCCTGATCAGGTTAAGGTTTCCGGATGCAAGTGTTTGCCTGATATCCAGGCTTAGTTCAGGTAATTTGGCAGCAACCTGCATCTGCCGTTGTTCGGCGCTAACTGTTTTAAAGATGTTGGTATTGGGTTGCTGTATAGATGTCCGCAGCTCGCTTCTAACAAACGGTGGCGGATCAGGAATGGGAATCGGGAACTTGATCACCTCCCTTGGGTTTAAAATAACCTCGGGTATTCTGGCGATGATATTATCCGGTATGCGGTATATCCAATATCGTATAGCATCTACTTCACAGATATGAACCCTTGCTCTGCACACCGCTCTTTCTTTCCATGAACTACCGATGTGAAACCACTTAGATACTTTTCCGGTAACCCTGCAATTACAGAAAGGCCAGTACATAGAAATGTTGACAGGAATTGGCAGAATGTCAAAACGCCCATCTGCGTTCCTGTTAGTTAAAACTGGTTCGTATGGTTTGTATTTTTCCAGCTCCTCAATGCTGGTAATTGCCTGCATTTTTTTATCCGTAAGCGGTGCAATAAAGAGACGGAATTCACTGGTATCTGCCTGTAGTGTTCCTGCCTCTTTGTTTACATTGCTGAGGTCAAACTGAAGTACGTTATCCCGTACCAGCTGCTGCTGCAAAAACAAACCATTGCAGTAAAACAGATATCCTATCAAGGGAATATCCTGGCTGGGAGCCTGCTCAAAGCTTACGGGGAAGACTAATCTTTTTAAACGGTCCATAATTTAATTTTTAAAGGTTATATAAATTTTTCTTGTGGCTCAGTATCGAACTTTAATAAGTTCAATTATTATTTTCAGGCGGCAAAGGGCAGCACCTGTACTCCTGTGATTTTTCCAGTAGTTCTATTTGCTTGCGCAAAAGATCATTTTCCAATTGCATTCTTTCCTTTAATGCGGGTTCACACACATCGCAATCATCCAGGCAGCCTTTTACAATGATGCCTGGTGTGGGCAAAGAAAATTCCATTTCAAAATCAACTGAAAGCTTGGTTTCTTTTGAAGGATTGCCGGCCTGGTCCAGCAGGTTTTTTGCCATCAGTTGTTCATCTACTTCTTTCAATGCAATTCTCCTGGTTGCATCATCCATGGGGGTTCCGAAATTTTGATTCGAGGTAAAGGAAGGCCGGGTTAAATTGGGTGTAGTACTTAGCAGTGAGGCTGTATCAAAATTAGCGTTGGCAGTAATGCCACTAGCTACCGCAGTTCTTTTTAAAGCAACTGTTGCCGGTATATCCTGTGGCACCAATGCTATCGGCACCTTATCAGCGGCAGGCTGCAATATGCCACCGATGGGAGCGTTGTCGTCCAGTACCCTTCTTTCAATTGATACCAGTTCAAATTTTATTTTTTGTTTTTTATTGATGCGGTAGAACATATACGTTACCGCATGGCATTTATTGTAATTGGAGAATTCACGGGAAGATGCCTCAAAATGATCCTCCGATTCTCCCTGGATATGCGTGCGGCTGCTCACCTCGCCAATGGAAATGGAATGCGCTTTGCGGGTAGCGCTTACGGCCTGTGAGGCGGAACTTTGCACATGTGTTTTTTGCTGGTTTAAATAATCGGCTACCGAAGAACTGTTGTGGTTTCCGCTGGCATTGGTACTTGCGCTGGCGCTTAAGCTAAAAGGGTTTACGCTTCCACGGGCATCCCCATGGAAATCCCAATGGCCCTCTGAAGAACTTTCCGCATGGCCCGACTGGGCAGCGGATGCATCGGCCATGTATTTTTGAGTGGCCGTCATAAAATATTGTTCTTCTGAAATTTGCTCACTTCTGTAACTGAGTTTGGTTTCGCTGTCGTAGCTAAATCTGCTGCGCCTATCGGTGGTGGATAAACGTACCCTTTCACCGGGTAACAGTGTAGTGCTATAAGCCGGGTCACCAAGGGTAAGGCCAAGGGTGCACCTTGAAAATTTGAAGTGAAGAATTACTTCAACGTTTACCCGGCGCCGGTTATTGCCGGCAAGGCCCGTAGGGTAAGTAAGTACTCTGCTGAAATTGATCACATCGCAGTGGTCATCCTTTATTAATTCCGGACAGCAGGGAATGGTAGTTTCGTTTTCGTGTTCCATGATCTTGTTTTTTTGATTAAAAATGTTTTTAAGGACAGTGCATAGTTTTACCGGTCGAAAAAATACTTTCGAATTTTTCAATACGTTTAAAGAAAGGACAGGGAGTTCTCTTCAGTAATCCGGATCGCCGTGCAGAAGTGTCATTAGGGGGTTAGTAAAAATTAAAGCCGGATGTAAACCTACTATATAAATTTACCAAACACAATACCCTAAAGCAGGAATTTTTTTCACTTCGAATGGGAACGAAAAAGACGCCAGGTTTCCTTCATATTTAATCGATGAAGCCTATTGGGTGAGGTAGTTTTTGTCCATCGATAAAATGTTACGAAAGTATTGTCACTGCTGGGATACAACGGTTTTGGAAAAAAAATTGCGTGGAGTTTTTATTAATAAAAATGCCTCTGGTACTGACGAGTTATTCTGATTCCGAAATATTCATGGTTACCAAAAATCAGTCGTTACAGGCATTTTGTTTACATAAAATTACCAGTTACAATATTTTAAAACAACATGGATTTAGGGTTGAAGCTTGTAGATATTAAAGCGATACCATGATCCTTTGCGTCAATGAAAGTTCAAAGGAGGCCCTTTTGTGAGATGTCGATCTTAATTAACGAGAATACATTGCACCCATAAAAAAATGCTTTTAATTATTTATCTGTTAATTTTAAAGTTCATTAAAAGTAAACTTATGCAAACAGATTTCCTGGTAGTAGGCAGTGGCATTGCAGGACTAACATATGCTTTAAAAGTGGCGGAAGATTGCCCGGATAAAACCATTGTAATTTTAACCAAAACCCAAAGCGACGAAACAAACACCAAATACGCACAGGGAGGAATTGCAGGGGTGATGGATTTTGATAAGGATAGTTTTAATAAACATATTGAAGACACGCTAATAGCAGGTGACGGATTGTGCAACAGGGAAGTGGTGGAAATAGTAGTAAGGGAAGGTGTAGAGAGAATAAAAGAAATTATAGAATGGGGCGCTCAGTTTGACAAAGATAAAGATGGAGACTACTCTCTAGGGCGGGAAGGTGGCCATAGTGAATTTCGGATACTTCATCATAAGGACGTGACGGGGAAAGAAATGGAAAGAGCCTTGCTTGAAGCGATTGGCAGGAGGCCCAATATTCAGTTGCTCAGCCATTGTTTCGTATTGGATATCATCACACAACATCACCTCGGCTTTTTGATCACCAAGGCCACGCCGGATATTGAATGCTACGGTGTGTATGCTTTGAATTTAAACACCAACAAGATTGAAACAATATTGTCTTCCGTTACACTGTTGGCAACCGGTGGCAACGGGCAGGTATACCGTACCACTACCAATCCCGCAATAGCAACAGGCGATGGCGTAGCAATGGTGTACCGGGCAAAAGGAAGAATAGAGAATATGGAGTTCATTCAATTTCACCCAACAGCTCTGTATGAGCCCGGTGTACGTGGCCATAGTTTTTTAATTACCGAAGCTGTAAGGGGCGACGGAGGAATTTTACGCAACCATAACGGAGAAGCGTTTATGGAGCGGTATGATGAGCGCAAGGACCTGGCGCCAAGAGATATTGTGGCAAGAGCAATTGACAATGAAATGAAAATAACTGGTACAGAACATGTGTACCTGGATTGTACACACTTCAGCAAAGAAAAGTTTACAGAGCATTTCCCAAATATTTATGAAAAATGCCTGAGCATTGGGATTGATATTGCAAAGCATATGATACCAGTAGCGCCTGCTGCTCATTATAGCTGCGGTGGAATTAAAACGGATGAGTCGGCAAGAACCTCCATCAAAAATTTGTATGCTGCCGGTGAATGTGCCTCCACTGGTTTGCATGGTGCCAACAGGCTTGCAAGTAATTCTTTGTTGGAAGCAATGGTATTTGCCCATAGGGCGTATAAAGATGCTGTGCAGCGAATTAACGGGCAGAAAAATATTTCTTTGACACCAGTCAACGCAGAAAAGAAAATGAACGGGACTCACGTGCCCAATTGGAAAGCAGAAGGAACCAATGCTCCCAAAGAAATGATCCTGATTACGCAAAGTGTAAAGGAAATGAAATTACTGATGAGTGATTATGTTGGCATAGTACGCAACAATGAAAGGTTGTACAGGGCAATGAAACGGCTGGATCTTTTGTATGAAGAAACGGAGGCACTATATGAAAAAACCGCCGTCTCTCCCCAGTTGTGTGAACTGCGCAATATGATTTCCATTGCCTACTTAATTGTAAAGTGTGCTGACTTCCGGCACGAAAGCAGGGGCTTGCATTTTAATACAGACTATCCGTTTAAAAGTAATATGGTGCAGAATATTGTATTGTAAATAAGTGCATTATTTTTTAAGAAATTTTAAATGCAAGATGAATATTATTGAGGTGCATTTTTATTTCTTGCTGGATATGTGATAAGTTTTATATTTATTGTTTAAAAAAAAGCTTTGTGAAAAGATGGCCGGGCTACACAATATATCAAACCACACTTCGGAAGGTGAAGGCCATCAACAGCCACCAGAAGAAGCGAATGAAAATATTCTTCCTGATCAATCAACTGAGTTATTACAATCCGTCGACTTAAAAGAGCCACCGTCCAATGAAAAACTTACTTATTCAAAAAATTCCTCGCTGCTTGTATATTTTTTATGGGTTGTAGGCATCTGCTCTCTTTTCGCCTATATCTATGTAGACGTTCGCGTTAGTTATATTGATCATCGCCTTACCCGAAATCTTCCATCGCCGGAGGAAAGGAAAATTCTTTATTTTATTTCCCGAATATCGCATCTTTTTACCTATACCTTTTTATCTTTTTCCGCCGTTTGGGCATTGTATAAAGCGCAGAAAAAAAGGACTGTCCTTTATTTTGTGTGGTTTTTAGAATTGTTGGTGTTGTCCGGGTTAGCAGAGCAACTTTGGATTATGGAGATTTTTAACTACTACCCAGGTTTAATTGTATCCTTTGCAGCGATGATCGGAATTTTTTTAATTAAATTATTGCAGGAGTTCCCACTTCATCTAACAAAAAAGGATGTTGTGTTTTCCTTGCATCATCGTGGCTTTGGAAAATGGTTGATCGGGCCCCTTTCATGGTTCTTGGATATTAAAAAAATCTGGCTGATCTTTCTTCCCTTATTTTTAGTTATTGCATGGCTTGTACCGGGTATCAATTTTGTTGTGCGTAGTTGGCTCATCAATGGTATAGCTTTGATAATAGGGTTTTGTTATATTTTCATTCAGATTAATTGTAGCACACCAAAACAATTGCAGCCTCTTTATTGGGTACTTTGGGCAATGTGGGTTAATTTCTTGTTTTCTATTTATTTAATCATCACCCAGTTTTTCAATGTAGGTTTGATGGATGACGGTGGTAGGCTATTGTTCACTGCATCTTTGGTTTCCCTTATCATTTTTTGTTTGATGACTGTATATTTTACTGATTTGCTTGATGCTGGTTTGATACTGCGTAAAACGTTTATTTATGGCAGTTTGCTATTGATTCTGCTAGCCTTTTTCGGAACCGTGGAGCATTATCTAATCCATTCCCTGGCTCATTGGCTTCATTTAAAAAATTCCGTGGTGTCGTCAATATTTGCGGGCATAACAGGTATGTTGTTTCATCCTTTAAAAGAAAAACTTTCCCATTGGGTAAAACACTTTGAAAAGCAAACTATGCCAGTATCGGAAGTATAGAAGGGCACGTTCCGCTATGAAATGATTGTGTGCATTATCTTTGTTCCATGTACTACCTGGTTTACGGCTTCTTATACCTTGTGTCGTTACTGCCCTTTTTTATTTTATACCTGCTAAGCGATTTTATTTACATCTGGATGTATTATGTGTTTGGGTATAGAAAGGAAGTTGTAATGTCTAACCTGGCTATTGCATTTCCAAAAAGATCCCCGGCAGAACGTGAAAGGATCGCCTCTCAATTTTATAAAAACTTTGTTGACACTTTCATTGAGACCATTAAGTTGCTATCATTGAGCGATGCGCAATTTGATAAAAGATGTACCGGCGATTTTAGGTTGATAAATGAGATCGCAGCTAACGGGAGAAACATACAGCTAATGGGCGGGCACCAGTTCAATTGGGAATTTACAAACCTCTTATTTGGCAGGCATATCAGTATTCCATTTATCGGGGTAGTGGCCAATGTAGAAAATAAAATTTTCAATCGCATTTATTTTAAGTTCAGAGCCAGGTACGGAACCATCCTCATTCCTAATTCTTCCTTTCACCGGCAGATGATTGAACTGATGAAAAAGCAATATTCCATTTGTTTGTTAGCCGATCAAAATACATGGCCTGGTAAAGCATACTGGTTGAATTTTTTTGGCAAGCCGGTACCGTTTATTATGGCACCACACAGAACTGCTGTTAAAAACAAACCGGTATTGATCTATTACAATTTTATAAAAGTAGACCGCGGGCATTATCATTTCCAAATTCACGAAGTAGTTGAAAATCCCGGCACCTTTACTCCGGAAGCATTGGCACTTAAATACAGGGATTTTCTTGAAGCGATCATAAGCAATCAACCGGAAAATTATTTATGGAGCCATCGAAGATGGAAGCATGAATACAATGAAACTTATAACGCTCAGTGGATTGATAAGGGTGAAGGGTGAATGGTGAATGGTCAATGGTGAAAGTTGATTGGTCAATTGTAAATCAATGTCGCTTAGTAAGGATCGGCGTTTCCTTGCTCCTTATTGCTGAAAATGTACAAGTGAGTGACACAACGGTGTTGATTGGAAAACAAATGCTTGTAAACAAATAATTTTCTTAATTATAACATTGATTCACCATTCACCATTGCCGATTGCCGACTGACCATTCACGTCCTAATTTAACACGCTCGGTTCCCTCGCTATTTTGATAGAAGATTGTTCCTTTATTTTATCCCAGCCTCCCAATACATTGCGAAGATTATGAAGCCCCTGGCTTTTCATTAATGAACAAGCAATCACGCTTCTATAACCACCCTCACAATGAACATATAAATTCTGATTTTCTTCAAAGCCTGCAATCAATGCCAGGTCCGTCATTTCATTCAGTGGCATATTGATAGCAGATTGTACATGGCCATCTGCAAATTCAGTTTCTCTTCTTACATCCACCACCTGCAAATTAGGATCATGTGGAAGATCCATTGCCAGTTCATCGGCCTCCACATCAATGATCATATCAGTTTTTTCGCCGGCGCTTTTCCAGGCCTCGAAACCTCCGTTTAAATATCCCTCCATTTTACTAAATCCTACCCGGGCAAGCCGGATTACTGTCTCTTCTTCTTTGCCTGGTTCTGTTATTAATAGCATTGGTTTGGAAAAGGATAAAATGCTGCCTGCCCATTCGGCAAAGCGTCCCTCAAGTCCAATGAATATACTGCCAGGTACAAAGCCTTGTGAAAATATATCTGCGTGCCTGGTATCCAAAACTGTTAAGTCCTCTTTCATTTTTGTTTTGAATTCTTTAATGCTTAATGGAGTCAGGGCTTTCGATTTAATAAGATCAAGGCTCTCGTAACCTTCCTTATTAATTTGTGCATTGATAGAAAAATATTTAGGTGCATCGTCTAAACCATCAGTGACAGCTTTTATAAATTCTTCCTTGGATTGTGGTTGCAATGCGTAGTTGTTTTTCTTTTCATTGCCGATAGTACTAACAGTATTGGGCCCCATATTTTTGCCACAACTACTTCCTGCGCCATGCGCCGGATATACCAGTATATCATCAGCTAAAGGAAGTATTTTTTGTTGGATGCTATCGTACATTATACCTGCAAGTTCTTCTTTACTCATGTCGCCGCTGCTCAGGTCGGGCCGACCCACATCGCCTACAAATAAAGTATCACCGGTAAATAAAGCGTGGGCTTTTTCATTTTCATCCTTTAGTAAATAACAACTGCTTTCAATTGTGTGGCCGGGGGTATGCAGCACTTGTAGCGTAACATTGCCTAACTTAAAACTTTCACCATCTTTTGCAATGTGCACAGGGAAATTAGTTTTTGTACCTGGCCCATAAATTATTGGTGCGCCTGTTTGTTTACTAAGATCTAAATGCCCGCTAACAAAATCAGCATGAAAATGTGTTTCTAAAATATATTTTATTTCAGCATTTCTTTCTTTAGCCAAATCAATGTACTCTTCAATATCCCTTAACGGATCAACCACTGCTGCTTCACCATTACTTTCTATGTAGTATGCTGCTTCACTCAGGCAACTGGTATATAATTGTTGTATGTACATGGCATTGTAATTTTGTACCCGCAAAGATAAAAAACAAAAAGCGGATGTTATTGCAACATCCGCTTTCCTTACTATAATTAAATTTTTTTTCTAAGCAACCAACTCATTTACGAAATCGCTTATTTCATCAATTCTTTTATGATTGATAATATAGAAAATAAACTTACCATCACGTTGTGTAGTTACAATACCTGCTTTGCGTAAAATCGCAAGGTGTTGTGAAGCTACAGACTGTTCTAACTTCAGTCTTACATAAATTTCTGTAACGGTAATTTTCTTTTCTTCTTCAATCAATTTCAACAATTGCTGACGCAACTTGTGATTAAGGGCCCTTAGGATTAAGGCTGCTTTTTTTACATTGTAGTAATCAATTTTGATGGTGCCCATTTTTGAAGAGTGTTGCAAGATTACATCTTGCCTCTGTGTGGCGATGTCATTTGTCATAGATATTTAATTTTATTTGTGCTTTACAAAGATACAAACGATTTTATATACATTAAATTCTATTTGTTACAATATATTTTGAAATTATTTTTTTGCTTGAGGTGTAAAAAACTCTTTTAAATAAATTGGTTCACTGTATGCGAGGTCAGCAAACTGCCGTAATTGATATTTTTCTTCTGATAATTTACTCATTGCCAATGGATTGATTAAAACCGGCGAAAACACTGCATTTGCGTGCGTACACAGTAATTCCATTTTTTTTGCGCCATTGCCAAAAAAAAATATTTTTTTATTTAACAGGCTGTTGGCAAAGGAATTTTCATCTAACACGAGCGCACACGGTTCTAAAACAATTTCAAGCTCCCAATTATACAAAGCTGTAAATACTTCCATACGCCTGGCATCTATCATTGGACATAACAAAGTGTTATCGGCTAAACCATTACCAGGGGCTTGCAATATTGCCGAAAGCGCTAGTATTTTTAATGTGCTGATTGTAATAAGTGGTTTGTCTAAAGCATAACATAAACCCTTAGCCGTCGACATAGACACTCTCAGTCCGGTGTATGATCCCGGCCCTGCTGATGTTGCGATTGCATCAAGCTCTTTTATAGAGATGAAATTATTTTTCAACAGCGTTTGTATGGCAGGCTGCAAAAACCCACCATGTTCTTTTTGCTCGCTATTAAATAATGAATCTACGGTCGCACCGTTTTTTGCCAGGCTCACCATTGCTGTATCAACTGCTGTATCTATGTTTAAAATTAAACCCATGTGCTTGCTTCTTGTTTTAATAATGTTGAAGGCAAATATCTTTTATCACTGGTACTTAGCTTTTGTAATAGCGCAAAAATTTTATCAATGCCGATTATTGTCGCCCATTCAAAGGGGCCATGCGGATAATTGGTTCCCAATTTCATCGCAATGTCAATTTCATGTTTGGTACTTATTTTATCTTCCAATGCAAAATAAGCTTCGTTGATGATCATTGCGATTACCCTTGCTGAAATGAAACCTGGTTCATCGGGTACCTGAATTATTTGTTTTGACATTGCTGAAAATGCCGCTTGAATTGAATCACTTACATTTCCTGCTACTTCCCAGGTTGATCTTCCTAAAAAGCTATTCCAGCCGTTTATGCGTACGACATTTTCCGGAGCTTTCATTTCTTTCAACGTGGTACAAACAGCATTCATTAAAATAGGTTTATTTGTTGTCGGTAAATCATTTTTCATGTCAAGCTGAAGAATCAGGCACGCATTTACATCAGTTGAAATATTTTCCCATCCATTTATTCTGCAATAATCAACATTAATAATGCCTGCATTAATTTCCTTCCATTGATCATCATCTGCAACAACAGCAATTCTCATTTTGAGTATTTTTTTACAAAAATAGGTGGTTGATAAAAGATATATTTGCATTCCGTAAACAAAACTACAATGAGCAAGCAAGTCATCAACACCCTTAATGCACCAGCACCAATCGGACCTTACAGCCAAGCCATAAAAACAGGCAATTTATTATTTGTATCCGGACAAGTGGCTTTGAAACCTGGCACCAATGAAATCGCCAATGCAGATATTATCGAAGAAACGCACCAGGTTATGCAAAACCTTAAATCAATTTTGGCAGAAGCAGCAATGGATTTTAGTAATGTGGTTAAAACATCCATTTTTTTAAGTGATATGGAATTGTTCGGCCAGGTAAACGTAATCTATGCCAAATACTTTAATGGCGATTTTCCGGCACGTGAAACTGTAGCTGTAAAAGGGTTGCCTAAAAATGCGAATGTTGAGATAAGTGTAATTGCAGCTTTATAATTAACTGGCCTTGCAAAAATAAAAATAACCTGTCATATTGCGTTAACATTCCGATTGACCCCATTTCAGTGGAATGAAAGGCGACTCTAATCTATTTGCGCTCCCTTGTATTTAATAATTTACTACTCTTTGATTTAGCATATAATTTTATTCAGCCATTTTATGATAAACACTTTCCTTGTAGTTGCGGGAGAAAAATAGCAGCAAAAAATCAGAAGTGGTGAAGTGTTTTAATTATATACTTCTTGACTTTGCAAGAAAAAAGCACACCACAATTTAAAGGATACAATTAAAAAATAAAAATGAGCAACCAAAAGCCGCTTGTCATTATTACAGCCCATGCACATCAAGTGCTGAAGGACACGTTTGAGGAAAAGGGATATGAAGTGCTTTACCAGCCCGAAATAACCTATGATATGCTGAGTGAAATAGTACACAATGCACATGGCCTGATAGTAACCACCAGGATAAAGATTGATAAAGCGATAATAGATAAAGCAACCAATTTAAAATGGATCGGCCGGCTCGGTAGCGGCATGGAATTGATTGATACAGCGTATGCTCAAATTAAAGGCGTCCGGTGTGAAAGCAGCCCGGAAGGTAACCGGAATGCAGTGGGTGAGCATGTGCTGGGTATGATATTGAGTTTGATGAATAACATTAGTTACAGTTTTGATGAAATAAAGCTGGGAAAATGGAACAGAGATACTAACCGTGGTATTGAGCTGAGTGGAAAAACGGTGGGCATTATTGGTTATGGAAATACCGGAAGTTCTTTTGCCAAATTATTATCTTCTTTTAATGTAACCGTACTGGCTTATGATAAATATAAGTTTGGTTTTGCGAAGGGCTATATCAGGGAAGCAGGTTTTGAACAAGTATGCCGCTATTCGGATGTTATCAGTTTTCATGTACCGTTAACGGAAGAAACAAGGCATATGGCAAATGAAACTTTTTTCAATAGTTTATCTCAAAGGCCTTTTTTTGTTAATGCCTGTAGAGGCGGGGTAATGGATGCAGCCGCCTTGATCAATGCTTTGGCACAGGATAAAATTGCAGGGGCAGGTTTAGATGTGCTGGAAAATGAGAGGATTGACTCAATGAGTAACTTGCAACTGGGGCAGCTTCGCTTTTTAACTTCACATCCCCGCGTGCTCATTACGCCGCATATCGCCGGCTATAGCCATGAGGCCTTTTTAAAAATGAGTACAGTCATTCTCGAAAAGCTTAAAATTTAATTATTTGTTTATATTTGTGGTTATGCAACGCCTTAGGCACTATCCTGGGGCGTTGTATTTTTTTTCTCTTTACTATAAAAGAAAATGTTATGAGTGAAACGAATTACGTAAAAAAAGAAACATTTGAACAAATGAGGGCCGAGCTACATCAAATGAAAAGTGTGGAGCGCCCGGCAGCGAGCAGAGCGATTGCCGAAGCTCGGGAAAAAGGAGATCTAAAAGAAAATGCTGAATATGATGCAGCCAAGGAAGCGCAAGGCATGCTGGAAGCAAAGATCAAATACCTGGAAGGGGTAATAGCAACCGCACGTATTTTAGATGAAACAAATATTGATACCTCTAAGGTTTCTATTCTTACTAAAGTAACGGTAACAAATATGGGTACAAAAAAGAAAGCAACTTACCAGATCGTTTCTGAAAAGGAGGCCGACCTTAAACTCGGTAAAATTTCTGTTACCTCGCCAATTGGTAAAGGGTTGTTGGGCAAAGTGATTGGTGATGTAACCGAAGTACTGGTGCCGGCCGGAACGCTAAAATTCAGGGTGGAAAATATTACCTTGTAAAAAATACTATCAATCATTTTTTTAACCCATCCACTGAACGGCGGATGGGTTTTTTATGCGTATTTTTATTTTAAAACATTACCACATGACTATCTTTTCTAAAATAATCGCCGGACAAATTCCTTCCTACAAAATCAGCGAGAATGAACATTTTTTCGCCTTTCTCGATATTTTTCCACTGGTAAAGGGGCATGTATTGGTGGTTCCGAAAATGGAAACGGATAAATTATTTGATCTGCCTGATAATTACCTGGCTGAGCTGTTGTTGTTCGCAAAACCTATTGCGCATGCCATTGAGAGATCATTTGATTGTAACCGCTGTGGTATTTCGGTAATTGGCCTGGAAGTGCCACATGCACACCTGCATCTGATGCCCATTAATTCAGCCAATGATATAAACTTTACCAGGAGTAAAATAAAATTATCCACTGATCAGTTAAAAGAAATTCAACAGAAAATTGTTGGAGCCTTAAATGTTAATTAGCATAAACACTAAAAGCCTGGTATGGCCAGGCTTTTAGTGTTATTATAGTGGATTTACAAAGCATTCCAGATGCTCATCTTTACTTCTTTTCAAATTTAATAACGGTGCCATTACTAACCTTCAGCAAATACATTCCCGGCAACAGGTCTTGCAATAGTATATGCTGCTGCTGGTTTTCAATCTTACCAGTTTTCACTATCCTTCCGGCATAATCTAGCACAAGGTAATTAAGCGCTTTATCAATAAATTGGCCAACGTCAATAGTAAGGCCATTGTTCAATACGGGGTTTGGATATGCCCGCAACATAACCTTTGTATCTAAATTTATACGTCTTATATCGCTAAAGGTTGAGTTTCCATTAAGATCTTGTAATAATAGCCTGTAATAATTAGTGCCATTAGCCGGTTGTGTATGTAAGAAACTGTAATTATTAACGCTGTTATTATTGGAAGCAATTCTACCAATCGGCGTCCAGGTAATCGCATCTGTACTATGTTGTATCAGCGCCTGTTTTGTATTTACTTCGTTCGTTGTTTTCCATTGCAGCAATACATTTGCATCTTTTTTTATTGCCGTAAAAGAGATGAGGTTCAACGGAAGTACATTGCCTACCCCCGATGAGGCAATGCCTATGCCATACTCCCTAAAAAAGCCAGTCATGCTTCCTGTAGCATTTACTACGCCGGCATTTTGGGTGGCAAGGCCATTATTACCATAGAAGCCCCAGGCATAATATGAGGCATCACGCCTTAATACAACATACCTGGCCGCATCTGTAACACCATTGGTATGGTTTCTTCCTTCCAGTGTAATAGTATAGCTAAGAGCCGTGGGTTGCGTATTCGGAGTTATTGTCCATATACCACTGTTTAGCAATTCTGTAACGGGAACTCCCTGTGCCGTTGTATTTGGTACTGCTCCATTTATTGTACTGGTGAATGCTGCCGCAATGTTTTGGGTTCCGGTAATGGAATTAATGTTGAGTGTTACCAGTGCAAAACGATCTGCCGCACCGATTGGGAATGTGTAAATTCCTGGCGAACTGATTGTGCGCTTTAATGTGCCTACTATATAGCTGGTTGGTGTATAAGTTAGGGCCGCCGCCGGATTGCCAAGTGTAATATTGCCAGCCATTAAGCCACTGGTTAAAGTAAGTGAACCATTAATGGTAATGGTATTAGCGGTAAA
>JBDSAA010000226.1:0-21316 GCA_039922375.1 Ferruginibacter sp. | reverse complement strand
GAACCGCGGTATTTAAGAATGGCCAGGGTAAAATCGAAATCGGTACCAGTAAACAACCCGGTTTCCGTCAACTGCTGGTAAAGACAGAATATAAGGGCAGAACGTATAGTGATATGATTAAAGTAGCATATGCACCGGATAAGATTGAGCCAACTGTTCCGATGCCGGACGATTTTATACAGTATTGGGAAAATGCAAAAGAGGAAGCTGCGAGGATTCCAATGGATGCCATCGTTACACCTTTGCCGCAGTATTCCACCACGACAGTTGAAGTGTTTTTGGTGAACTTGCAGAACTATAAAAAAGGACAACGTTTGTATGGTTATTTATGTAAACCAAAAGCAGCAGGAAAATATCCTGTCATTTTTTCGCCACCGGGGGCTGGGGTAAAAAGCATGCTTCCTTCAGTTGCTTATGCCGAACTGGGTTATATCAGCTTAAGTATTGAGATACATGGCATATCGCCTCTCCTTGACAATGAAACTTACCGAAACATCAGTACAGCTTTTGGTGACTACACCCAAAACAAATTAGACGACCGCGATAATTATTATTATAAAAGTGTTTACCTGGGTTGTATTAGAAGCATAGATTTTTTATGTAGCCTGCCCGGCTGGGATGAAAAAAATGTAGTGGTAACAGGCGGCAGCCAGGGTGGCGCTCTTTCAATTGTAACCGCTGTTTTGGATAAAAGAGTAAAATGTTTGGCGGCGTTTTATCCCGCCCTGTGCGATATGACAGGATATCTTCATGGCAGGGCAGGTGGATGGCCACACCTGCTAAGTTCACGCTATCAGCCTGTAAACAATACACCCGAAAAGTTGAAAACCATTAGCTACTACGATGTTGTCAATTTTGCCAAACAAATTACAGTGCCGGGATTTTATTCCTGGGGCTATAACGATAACACTTGTCCGCCCACGTCTGTGTTTGCTGCGATTAACTCGATCAAAGCACCTAAAACAATTTCGATCACGCCCATCTCCGGGCACTGGCGCTTCGAAGAAACCAACCAGGAGTCACTTGACTGGATAAAAAAGCAGCTAGCGAAATAATTAGCGTGCAAGATATATGCGAAGATAATTACTCAATGGTGCAGGCATTCACAACAAGCGTACATGCCGTTTTCCATTTTATTCTTTAACAGGATAAAGCGAAATACTTTTATTGGCGTTGCCTGCTTTCACGCTTCCGGTTTTACGGCAGGTTGAGACCTGTACCACTGGCATTATACAGTGCACTGTTTATAGTAAAAAACCTCCTTCGGCTATAATAATTTCAAAATAATTTGTATTTTTCTCACACACGGTTTCGCTTTTTATTCACCATTAATTTTGTATACTATGCACAACGATGATCAGGATCCTTTTTCTACAGAAGGAACTTTAAATGAAACTGATTGCCATGCTGACCGGAAAACTATGAGTACGTTGGAAAATGAGGAAGGCGAAATATTCCTGATTGACAACGTCAATTTTGGTATCCGGTACGCAGGAGATACCAAACCTTTACTACCCTGCAACCTGCCTGGATCATTACAAAAAGAAGGGAAAAAAATTGTTTTCAATGGAGCGATTAAGGAAGCTAAATTGGAAGAACTATGGGCAGGGGAGCTATTTGTGATTACGAAGGTTAAAGAAAAATTATGAAGCAAAAAATAAGGGCAGGTTTTTAACGCTGCCCTTGTTTTTTCACCCACTTGTACATCTAACCTCCATTTACCAGGTCATCCTTTTTTTTATCATCTTCTGGTGCCAATATTTTAGCTGCATCTTTGGCTATCATTTCTTTCACTTCCGCTTTGATTGGTTGTTTGCTAAAATGACTAACCAGGTTTTTTACTGTATGCTGAGCAGCTTCCATATTTCCTTCCCGTTGATAAGCTTTGGCCAGAATTTGCATAGATTGGTTTAAGCTGATATTATCCAACCCCTTACCTGCTTTTGATTTCTCTATCACTTCAGTCAGTAAAGCTTCACCACTTGCAAAATTCGGCTCCCTTACCTCCAGCTTTTTCTCTGGGGTAATGGTTTTAAACGTACGTTGCTCATTTACGCCTTTAATAAATTGAGCATACACTGCCAAAGGATGATCCTTATATTTTTCTGCAACAAGGTTCAACGCATCATTGCCTTTTTTGAGGTATGGTGCATCTGATCCCATAAAGGCAAATAGATACCCTGCTTCGTCTGTAAGTAACAGATCTGCTATCTCATCATCCTGTTTGCTCAGTGGGTATTTTACCCTTAATTTCAATGTGTCTGACACGATCCGTGAGCCATCTTCATTATAGAAAACTGCCCGAAGCTGGTAAATACCTGGCTGGTCAAAAATAAATCCATGCTTACCAAAACCGATATAAGAGCTTTCGTACACTCCTGGGTTTTTACTGTTTAAAACTGTGTGCTCTGGTACAACGCACATTTCTGCAAGCGGTTCGTATACCACTATTTCGCCGCCAGGTTTCTTTATGCCGATGGTTATAAATCCATAGTTGGCATGTAAGCTACTAATCACACGATTATTTTTGGTACTGGTGGTTTTCAGCTTTGTTTCCAGCACTACAGGCTCACCCAGCAGGTAGGTTTTCTTAGCTTCCAGTTCCAGTTCAAGATTAGAGGTGTTTTCAATATTATCCTCAAATATTCCACCGATATCCTGCAATGAAGAACCAACAGTAAATGGATTGCCTCCCATGATCACATTGTTCCTTAAACCATGGCGGATATGGCTCACTTCTACAGGATCAAATTGGAATGGGAAACCATTCCAGAATGGCACTGCACCTCCGGGGAAGCCCCAGGGATAATTCATCCACGACAAGGAACTTGGAATGTTGGGTTTAGGAGGGGTGGCAAGGCTTTTTTGCCATGAATGAAGCAGGTTAAAGCAATGCCCCAATTCGTGCACGCAGGTGTACAATTGCAAGCGTTGGCTATCAGCAGAAACACCGCCGATGCCCCTGTAAAATACAGCGCAACCCTGCCGTTGCAGTCCGGCCTGGTCGAACATAATACCATATAAGCCTGGCCCATTAATGTGTTCATAGGCATGCAATAACCAAACATCCCATGCAGGTGCATTTTGATAAATGCTGAAGTGGTTTACCATGGCATTGTGCATTTCGGCATTGGTCCATTTTGCATCTGCTCCGGCAAGTGCCATCGGAACCACATTGCTGATGCCAGCGTTGATCATTTCTACCCCGGCTTCGTTGTATGCTGTATTAATGCTGAGCAGCCTTGAAGGCCCTCCGGAAGGAAGGGAGCCGGTGAGATAGGATGTAAATGGAGTAACACCTGAAGTACGGTCTTGTTCTAACCGCACTGTTCTGAATGCCCTGCTAAAATTATTGCAAACATATAAGGCTCCAGGTGCATTGGTAGTAACATGGAACCATTGCAATAATGCAGGAGCCAGCGGTTGCAAGATCAGCGTTTGCTTGATTACGATTTTGAGCTTGTTAAAAGAAGTAGCCCATGTAGTAACGGCAGTACCAGTAACAGTAATGATGTTATTTGCTATAGTTGTTGTGATACTGTCTGCTACGAAAGATCCAAAGTAGGATTTGGTTTGGCCGGAGATAACATAATAATCCCCGCTTATCTTTTTGAGTGCTTTGGTTCCATCAATATCTACTCTAAGTTCTACTTCAAAATTACCTAGCTGGCCCTCATACCGGCCAAACACTTTGTTTAGAACCGGTATCGGGATGATTGGCAGAATGGGAGCAGCGTTAGCAATATCCTGCGTAGTGTCTACAGTTGTATAAGAACCCACCTCTTCCATTTCCGTAGTAGAAAAGTATTCAGTAAATGGATCGCTTTGTTCTTCATTTTCAGGCTGGTTCTTTTTGCTTTTTTTGAAAGCGGGCAATGCTACAGAAGCAAGCGAATTAGGCTCTGCCAATGCATCTGTATGCCCGTTGGTTGGTAAATGGCTCATACGTTTAAGTTTTAAAGTGATTAGATTTTCATTTGGTAAAAAATTACAGATCGCTTTTTTTTATTCCATAAGCTTTATTTAAAGATTAAAAATATTTCCACGCTATTAACGTAAGCGTAGATTCACGCTCAATGGAAATGGATAAAAAAACCAGGGTGTAAAATCAAAATAGCGATAAGGGTAAAAAAAACACTATAGGTCTTGGCTAAGGAAGTGCCTAGCTGCCGTGTAATTAACCCAAAGAATAGGAAGGGCGTACTTAAATTGGATGTGTAAGATAGGGTTGTAATAAAAAAAATGCAAGCTTTTTATTTAAAAAAGTTATGAACATTCAACGGCTATTTTTAGTCGGGCGATGGGTTGTTAAAAGCTGCTGGCAATAAACCGTAAACTGAATATCAGCGGCGTAATTTCTCGCCCTCTATAACAGAAAATTACTGTTCTTTTAAAATGAAAAAGGGGTACTTATATTTGCATCATGTTCAACCAGATCAACGCTTATGTAACCAGGTGTACTGATTTATCTATTGATGAATTAGAATATTTTAATTCGATAGTCGAGTATAGAGAAGTACCAAAGAAGACAATGCTTTTACATGAAGGCGATGTATGCAATTTCGAAGCCTATATCAATAAAGGCTGTATCCGGAATTATTATATTGACGAGAATGGGTTTGAAGTAACCTTGCAGTTTGCAATAGAAGATTGGTGGGTAAGTGATATTGCAAGTTTTCAAAATCATACACCATCAAATATGTTTATTGAAACCCTGGAAGATTGCGAGTTGCTCATCCTTTCACCACAAACAAAGGAGCTGTTATTGGCAAAGGTGCCAAAACTTGAAAGGGTTTTTCGCTTGATGGTGCAGCGAAACCTGGCAGTTTTACAAAGCCGTTTATTTAAAACCATCTCTTCGTCGGCACAGGAAAAATACATGGACTTTTTAAAAAGCTACCCTACCATTCCACAGCGGGTCGCACAGCATTACATTGCGTCTTATCTCGGTATCTCCCCTGAATTTTTAAGCAAGGTGCGAACCAAAATGGCCAAACATTAATTTTCTTTCTCTGCATTTCTTGTCCTGGTTCAATGCGTACTTGTGATTGGCGCTGCACCTTTGTGTTACAAAAAAATGGCAGCACGGTAGCTTTCAGATATTAAAGACAATTCCTCCTGCTTTCAATTTCTTGTCTTAGTTCAATGCCGGGCAATTTATATCGGCAGAATTTTGAGGATTAAAAAAATAATTAAAAAAATATATCATGAAAACAGAAAATGAAATAAAGAAGGGCTTGATGGGAAACGGCATGTTCGCAGCTAATGAAACGACGGGCGACGTGATCAAAAATGATATTGATGAGTTGCAGTCATTGGAAACTATGGCGATGGATCAGTTGCCTGGTGCGGTTCCTGAAACCGTTCCTGAAACCGTACTTCATAAAGCCAATACAAGGGGCCATGCCACTCATGGATGGCTCGAAAGTTATCACTCTTTCAGCTTTGCAAATTATTATAATCCCGAAAGAATGCACTTTGGGGTACTGCGTGTGTTGAACGATGACAGGGTTGATCCGGGTATGGGGTTTGGAAGGCATCCACACGATAATATGGAGATCATTTCGATTCCATTGGAAGGCGACCTGGAGCATAAAGACAGCATGAACAATGTAGCAGTAATTAAACATGGTGATATACAGGTAATGAGTGCTGGTACCGGAATATTCCACAGCGAATACAATAAGAACAGCGACCGGGTAGCGAAGTTTTTACAAATATGGGTTTTCCCAAAAAAGAAAAATGTTGTACCGCGTTACGACCAGGTAACACTGAATGTTGAAGACAGGCACAACAAATTGCAACAGATAATTTCACCTGATAAAGATGATGAAGGTGTTTGGATAAACCAGGATGCATGGTTTCACCTGGGCAAATTTGATAATGAGGTTTCAACCAGCTATCAGTTGAAGAACTCCGGCAATGGAGTATATGTATTCGTTATCAAAGGCGATGTAACGGTAGCCAATAACGCACTAAACGAACGTGACGGGTTAGGTATATGGAATACGAACAAAATCGCCATAACTGCGCATTCGCAGGATGCAGAGATATTACTGATGGAAGTGCCGATGACCATGTCCTGATTAAATTGTAATGAAGCCGCAAAATGTATTTGTTAATCAACAACAAACACTAAATAAAATAAAAAATAAATAAAATGTCAAATAGAACAACATGGGCAATTGACCCTACACATTCTGAAATTGGTTTTAAAGTAAAGCATATGATGTTTACCAATGTATCAGGTAAAATAGTAAAGTATGATGCAACTATCGAAACAAACGGTGACGATTTTAGCAATGCCACTATCAATTTTTCCGGAGACATTAATTCATTAACTACGGGTAATGCAGACCGTGACACACATCTGTTGAGCCTTGATTTTTTTGACGCTGAACATTTTCAGAAGATAGTTTTCAAAGCAACTGGCTTTTCTAAAGTAGATGAAGGGGAGTATGAATTAACCGGCGATTTAACATTGCTGGGCATTACCAAAGAAATAAAATTGGCAGTGGAGTATAGCGGGTTAATGAAAGATCCATGGGGCAATATCAAAGCAGCCTTTAACATCACCGGAAAAATCAACAGGAAAGATTGGGGCTTAACATGGAATGCAGCCCTGGATGCAGGTGGTGTATTGGTAAGTGATGAGGTAAAAATTAATGCAGAAGTTCAATTGGTCAAACAATAATACATCGGAGTTAGTTGGCCACGTTTCTCAACGGCTTTTCTTGCTGTTGAGAAACGTGGGATCGCAGGGGATAGCTCACAAGGATCATGTAATAGTTAATAGAAGTCAGTAACACTTTCTTCCCTGATCAACGCCTCGTATAATTTTACAAACTGTTTCTCGTTTCCTTTTATAATGAGCGTTACATATATTTGTCCGTTGCTTTTATTCATAGTGGAACGCTTGCTTTTTACTTTATTGTTTTTGATTATTTCTTCTACCCGTGCAAGGTTGTTTAGGTCAGTGTTCTTAAAGGTTAATGTCAACGCCTTGCTGTGTTTGAGCAAATCAAGTATATAGGAAATATTGCCAAACAACGAAAGGGAAATTACCGTAAAGAATGTGATGCAAATGGCCAGCATATGGTAGCCGATGCCTGTTAACATGCCTACACCGGCTGCTGTCCATATCACAGCGGCAGTAGTTAATCCCAACACGGATAGTTTGTCTTTGAAGATTACTCCCGCCCCAATAAAACCGATCCCGGTAATGATATTGGCTGCGATCCTGTCGCCACTGCCCGGTGCATGTTTGGACACCAGTGTAAATATGGTAGAGCCCAGGCAGATCAGGATGACTGTTCTAAAGCCCGCTGACTTGTTGTTGTATTCCCGTTCAAAACCAATAATGCTGCCACACAAAACCGATATTGCAAGACTGATCAAATCTTCCCTTTCTATTAAAATTTCCATAGTGCGTATTTATCTTCAAGTTTTAAATGTCCTTTAAGTCCTGTACCTGGTTATTTGTAGCTTTTATTAATGCATCAATTATTGGCCCAATTTTTTTATGATTAAATCTAAACTTTTGTTATGAAAAAAGCCGCTAATAAAAAAAATAGCAAACCAGTTAAGGATAAAGAAGTTACTGATAAAGAAATTGATGAAGTGGAACCATTAGATGATGATAAAAATGGGGAAGATATATTGTCTGACGATGACTCGGCAGAAGAATTGGAAAATGAAAAGAGGATTAACCGGGCTCAGACCGAGCGTGATTAACTCTGCACTTTTTTTATCAGTCTAATTTTAGTTGTGAAATGAGCATATCCTGGCTGTTGCCGGGCTATCCGCTTGATGAACGTGGATCTCAAAATTAAAAACAAAGCACAATATCTCCAGCTTGTTTCTGCAGTGCCGGATAAGGTGCCCTAACCTTTCTCCACTAGTTTTAGCCACTGCTGAATGATCTTTTGCAATGGTTTTTCTTTTGCCTTCACATCTTCCAATCCGGTAAAAGTTATTGTCCTTCTTCCATCTTTGTAAATCCCTTCCAGCAATCCTGTTTCATCCGATATTTTTGCTCCCGTAGGAAAGACAAGTAATATCCTGCCCTTGTGAAGATTCAACACAACAATGTCTCTTTTATATTCCTTAGGATCAAACGCTGCCATCTCACCTGTATAATAAAAACTTGGACTGTTCCATTTGATCTGTTCTCCGATTTCTTTATCGGTGCTCAAAATAATATGCCTGATAGACTCAACAATTTTACCCAACGCCGGATCGAGGTTTTGAATGTGCCCGGTAACTTGCTCCTGTTCTGAAAGTTTGGTTTGTTTTGACATAAGGTGCTATAAATATTTTATTAAAAAAGATGATGAGAACAGGCGAATATAGATTGTAAGGGCAACTCCTTTGTTATAATTCCTGCTCTCCAAACCATTTCACGATTGAGGGCATATTTCTTTCAAATCCGCCAGGGATATAAAAATTAAGCACGCCGGTTGTTTGGTAGGTCCTGTTCGCAAAGTCATGCATGGTTTTAGCAGGTATTCTCAAAAAAGTTCCCTTTTCTGCATCGATCCATTTGTCGCCCACTAAAAAGGAAACCGTTCCTTCCAATACGTAAAATACTTCATCGTTCTCATCATGCTTGTGTGCGCCCGGCCCTTCCGAATGTGGCTCCTGCCACCATTCTGATACGCTGTATTTTTGTTGGGTTTCTTCTTCATCTGCTTTAAATACAGCAGTCATCTTGCCACAATTATATTTTCTTCCTTCACCAGCGTTTAATACAATTGTACCCGCTGGAAAAGTTGTTGAATTTGCCATTATGTAAGTTTTTAATTCGTTGTTTTTAAATGTTCATTTATACCCCTTTACTACAGTTTAAATCGCCGCGAAAATTCTGTAGAAACTTCCCGGCAGCTGGCGGATCTTGCCACGGGTTATCAACCATTTGTTGTCCGGGTTTGAAATCAACGGCCTGCACATGCTCGGGCGATGCTAAGTATCAACACAAGCCTTATTTTCGTTTACCGGTTTTAATCTTTTTCACTGTGAGCATTACTGTACCAAACAATGCTATTTAAAATCTGATGGAACTTAAATATACCCACACAATAAACAGTACCTGCAGTGGAATTCTAAACCACAAATAAGTTGATCCCGGTCCATCGGTATTAGCCTTTTGATAGTCGATGTGTTGAAGGGCAGCCTTGACATTGGCAGGTAGCAGTGCAATAAAAAACAGTATGAGAAACCATCCTGCCCAAATCTTCGCAGCGGGGATCAGTAAACACACCGCAGCAATAATTTCAAGCACACCCGTTGCATAAACCATTGCTGTTTTGAAAGGTACAGAAGCTGGGATCATCATTGCCATGCCCTGTGTATAGATAAAATGGCCTATCGCTGTAAATACCAACATTGCGCACATTGCAATTCGTCCCGCTAAGGAAAAATCATACTGGCCGGATATAAGTTTGATAGCAAGCAGCGCAATAATCAATACGGTTAATAGTACGATGAATGGTTTCATTTAATTTTCTTTATTGCGATCCGTTATAATATTATTCCCAGGTTTCCATAATATTCTTTGCCCATAATTGGTTTGCATACTGACGAAATACCTCCGGCGCCTTTTTAAATGCTTCATCAAAATTATATTCGCCTCCCATAAAATCTTTCTCAGAAACTTTTACTTTATTGGTTCCTCTTACTGCATGTTTTTTGCCGGCTTCAAACATGATAATTTTCATGTTGCTCGGGCTCACATCACCATGGCAAACCGTTTTATACATGAGCCAAACCTCGGCCTTTCCGTTTTTGTTTAGATCCGTTACTGCGAACGTGTTTTTAATATAACTGGCTTTGATGTCTACAGGGCATTCCTTTACAAAATCATATAGTTTACAGATTAAATTTAAAGAGTCACCATTTACCACATAATGTAAAGCATACAAAGCTGCATCCCGTGATTCATCCTTGCTGTTGGTTGCAATCTCACCAGTCTCAGTAGTAATCACGATGTTATTGCCCAAACTGTCCATCCATTGAACTGCATTTTTAATTTGCCCAATATACTTTATTCCTTTAGGGATAGAATTAGTGTTAAGCTTATTTAGTTTGATTTGGGAAAAAGAGGAATATGCCGCAAGTAAAAAAACAACAAGCCTTATTAGTTTCATTGATTGAAATTTCTTTTGTTATAAGTTGGGGCAATTGGTTTGTTTCTCGTAGGGACAAAACATCCGTAGCTGAAAAAGTCATGCGAAGTCCCACATTATAAACTGAAGCAGCTTTAACCCTTGCTAAAAATAACATTTATTTTACGTCACGCCGGACCTTAGGAATATAAATTGTTTCTCTACATATCAAAGGCCTATTGCAATTAAATGCTAATTCAGCCATAAAAACGGACTTATGTTTTAGATGTTTAATTGCCATAAGTGTTTTTGTGATGTTATATGTGGTGCTTGTTATGTCTGGTTGTAAACCTATAGGAAAGTCCCACTGATAAAAAATTGTCCCGTGCATTCTCTGTTAAGCCATAACCGCCTGATATATCTATCATCAGGTTATTGTTCAACAAGTAAGTTAGTCCACCATCTATGTTATGGTCGGCTTTGGAATCCTGTGGTGCAAATCCATAGACTTCTACAAATCCGCCAAGCTTTTTGGTAAAAGATAGCTCTGTTGACAGTGTGTAAATAAAGGTTGGTTCCGCTGTTTCACCATCCCATTCTGCACCAAGGTTATACCCCAAAGAAATTTTTTCGGTTAATGTACGTCGCATTGTAAACCTAAATGAAGGAGCAAAATAAGGCGTATGAAATGCCGCACTTCCAAGGTTTGTGCTTGTAAGATGCCCAATAAAAGAGGTCATTGGAATTAACCCTTTTTCTGCGCAAATATTTACTTTAAATCCGAGCGTCAAAGGCTTGAGGCCAGTCTCGGTTTTGTTATTTTCTTTTTCTGAAACAAGTTCGGTAATCAATCTAAACTCAAATCTTTCATTTAGGCCATACTTCCAGAGGGTGGAAGGGATTTTATATGTTTTGCTCTCCCCATTTTGTTTGTCGATTGAAAAGCCATTTTCAATTTGGATAAAATTTTCAGGAACGATAAATGGAGATTCCGTTTCGCCGGGCCTGTCAGTTTCAATTTCGTCTGTTTGGCCAAATGACGGGTTTGTATTTAATGCAAAAACAAATCCCAGGAGTATAAAGTATCTGATCATCTTTTTAATTTTTATCAATAGCACACTTATGAAAGAATTGCCAGTGGCCTGGAGTATAAGTATAATTATCGTGCCCCGGCACTTATAAAATGAATAACGTGTACTTGAAGAGGAAATAACACCAGCAATGGTTGGCTTCTTAGATACGGTTTACTTTTTTACTATTAGATTGAAGCAACTAATATTGTATGCATCAAGAATATAAAAATTAAGGCAGATGCGTTTACTAAAAAAAACAAGAGCCTTTGTGACTGACACAAGGCTCTGTTTTTATGATATCTAATGCTTTGATAAGTGAGTCTGCAAAAGCTTATTATTCCAAACTGTACTTAGTAATTGTTTTAATCCTGGTTGTTTCCAATCTGATCTATGTCATCCAGCAATTCCGGTCGTTTTGGATCCGCCCCGTAATCGTTGTGGCCTTCATTTCCTGCCGTACATGCTAATATTATATTGTAAATGGGAATCAAAATATACCAGCCACTTTTATTGATGTCATGCATGCGTCTTACAGCTACCGCAATTCCTGGAACTAATACTGCCAGGCTATAAATGTTACCTATATATTCTGTTCCTAATGCAACATCGCATATCGCTAAGGCAATGGAAATAATAACGGTGAATAAGGTAAAATACCAATATTCACTTCTTCTTGCCCGGCCATTAAACGTTGCATACTTTTTTAATACTAATAAATACCATTTCATATTTTAGGTTTTTAGGTTACGGAAGAGGATAAATTAAGTAGCTAAGCTGTTCAAATTTACTTGCCATAAATATGGCATAGCTGCACTTGGAAACGAACACACGTTGTTGATACTGATGCACAATAGTAAATTTCATATGTGCAGTTGAAGATAGTGATTAATGTGAAAAAATGTTAAATGAAATTAAAGTTTCAAATGAGGTTATTTGAAGGGGCGAGTACACGAAAAGCCGACGCTCTTTTTTCAATGCAGTAATTATTGTATTTGGCTAAATTGTTGTTGCAGGTCTGAAACCCTGTTGATATCACAGCCGAAAACAAAAACTCTTATTCGCCTGTCAACAAGCCCGCCATAAGGAATTTCATCTTTGTAAAAATGTATCTTTCTATTTTGAAGTTCAGCTAATAATTCTTCGACTTTTAATTTCTCCTTAATAAAACCAACCAAATGTCTCTTAGCCGAGTCATCCGCTGTTATGGTCTTGAATGCAAATTCAACTGCTTCTTTTTCTGTTTGAAAATAAGTAAGGTTTTGTTTAATCCCACGCTCAGTATAATACCAAACCCATAAGCTGCCAGATGTACTTAAGCCATAACCTTCATGGATATTTCTATTGCCAATGCCGTAACTCTCATTGTAACAATTCGCAGTCATCCAATCGTCAAGTTGTTTTATTGTTTGCAACGCCGTCACTGGAATATTTTATGATAATGTGGACTTATTCTTATTGTCTTTTTTGCCTGCTTTTTCCAAATGCTTCTGCACCCTGAATTTTACCATTTTGCTGATCAAAGCAAGGGGCAGGGGTTTGTCAAATGGAAACTTTACAGTGCTTTTCGCTCCTTCATATCCAGCGAGCTCTTCTTTAAATACCTCCACTTCCCTGGGTGCGGGATAAAACCCTATGTGATTTTTCCATGCACCAAAGCTCACTAAATGACCGTTGAGTACGAAGGTGGGCATGTCATATTTTATTGCTTCTTCAGCTTTAGGTGCAGCCTTCCTAATGGCCGCCCTTACGTCCAGCAGCTTTTCCTGAATGTCTTTTGGAAAGCTTGCTATGTATTCATCTATGTTTTTTGCCTGAAATGGTTTTGTTGTTTTTGCCATTATTGTGTTGTTTAAATTATCGAATGACCAAAACTACGGGCTTGTTGCAAAAAAAGGCAGTGCAGAAACGACATTATAAGAGTGAAATGCGACAGACATATATTGGTATAAATGCCATCGCTCATTTTATCAATTATGGGTAAATGCTGTTATCTGAATTTTGCTTTAATTACAAATGTATCACCCATACGGTCGTGTAAGGCTCTTCTCTTTTTGTCAGTTAATATAAAGACAACCTCGATTATAATTACTAAAAAATATACTAAAAGATAAGGATTTACATTTATCAGATTTTTTTGAAAGGCCACAAATTGTTCATTTGAAGTGACATTTATGAAGCCCGTACTTCTATAAGTTATTATATCAATGACAAAAAAGATTGTTTTCCACGTAATATCGAATACATTCCTAACTAAAACCTCTTTTAAATTTACCCCAAGCAAATCTTTGTTTACAACTATAAGTTGCATTGCCTTTTTTCCAATGGTTGCCCCGTATTTGTATTCGAAGAAGATCTTGTAAAGTAGTGCAATAAGGAATGTAGCAATTAAAAGCAATTGGCTTTTCCACCCTGATTTATTAAACCAATCAACAGCAACGAGTGGAAGCAAAATCAAGCCATCAATCAATGAAGCAAATGTTCTTTGTTTGAAACTGCCATAAATAGTGGTCACTTGTTCAAATTCGCTTAAAACGTTTTCGGTTTCCTTGTTCATAGGTTTTATAATTTGGAAAAATCATTTGAATAAAAATTATTCTTTATTGGAGCTTGCATTTTTCTTACCTGCCATACCTGTTTCTTAAGCCCCCAGGCATGTGCAATGGCATGTAGCACAAACGTTCGCCTTTGAAAGGTGATATCCATGGCCGGGTCACTAATCCAATTGCTGCGGATAAAATTGGAGTTGAAGGTAATGACAATTGACAGACAGTAAAGGCCCGGTTGAAATAAATTGCCAATTGATCCCTCAGATACAAGCAGCCTCTAATGCACAGCGTCTAACCTGTACTGAAACTTATAGGCTATGTTGCCTGTACTCCTGCGAAACAATTGATATTGATAGGAGAAGTTCCATTTTGTTTGTAGAGACCACTACAACCTTATCAAAAAGGCCAACAATTAAAAGAAGTTCTGTAAATCAATTTTTGCTATGGTAAAATGCTTCAACAAACATTATCGAATGAGCTTCGGTAAATTTGCCTGATTTTTTTTAGTTTTAATAAATATGGAAAATATATCTATTATTATCTTTTTATTATTTGGTATTGCATTTTTAGGAATATTGAGTGATAAATATAAATTCCCGTTTCCTATAGCGTTGGTATTAGGAGGGGTTTGTATAAGCCTTGTGCCTGGCCTTCCTGTAATTTCCCTTAGCCCGGAAGTTGTGTTTATAGTTTTCTTGCCTCCACTTTTATATGGGGCCGCCTGGAACACAAGCTGGCACGACTTTAAGGCTAACCTCAGGCCAATAAGCTTGGCTGCGATTGGGCTAGTGCTTTTTACAACAACGGCCGTTGCCGGAGTGGCTCATTGGCTTATTCCTGATCTTAGCTGGCCAACAGCATTTCTTATTGGCGCCATTGTTTCACCACCTGATGCTGTAGCTGCAACGTCTGTAACAAAAGGCCTGGGGCTTCATCCACGCTCAGTTACTATACTGGAAGGCGAGAGCCTGGTGAATGATGCCAGCGGACTAGTAGCATATAAATATGCCCTAACGGCCATCACGGCAGGTAATTTTGTTTTGTGGCAGGCAGGGCTCAACTTTTTGCTTGTAGTCGTTGCCGGTATTGCGTTGGGCCTTATCATTGGTTATTGCATGTACCTGGTGCATAAAAAGTTTGTATGTGATCCCATTATTGAAGTCACCCTTACTTTTCTTACGCCCTTTGCTTCTTACCTGCTGGCCGAGCAATTTCACTTTTCGGGAGTGCTGGCGGTGGTAACAACAGGACTGTACCTTTCGTATCGTTCCGGAGAAATATTTAGCCATCAAAGCCGTATGATGGCTTATACCGTTTGGGAGGTTGTGATCTTTATTTTGAACGCACTTATTTTTGTGCTGATAGGTTTGCAATTACGAACGGTAATGGATGGCATAAAGGAATTTCCAATAAATTCTTTAGTGGTGTATGGATTAGTGATAAGTTTCGTGGTGGTAATCATCCGGTTTATTTGGGTGTTTCCTGCTGCGATGCTACCGCGTTTTTTGAGCAAACATATCCGGGATACTGAAGCCTTCGATCCCCGAAACCTGGTAGTTTTTGGTTGGGCAGGAATGCGAGGCGTGGTATCAATGGCTGCAGCATTGGCTTTGCCAATCTTGCTGCCCAATGGTGAAGCATTTCCACACCGCAACCTGATAATTTATCTCACGTTTTGTGTGATCTTATTTACGCTGGTACTGCTGGGACTTACGTTGCCATGGATTGTTCGTAAAATGGGTATTACACCATATTCTATCGCTGCAGAAGAATATGAAGTACGCACGAATGTGATCACAGATACCATCACGCATATTGAAGAAAATCTTTCGATGGTGCATGATGATTTGCTGCATAATATTAAAAGTAAGTACGAAGTAAAATATAACCGTCTTCAAAAAACCGACCTGCCCGCCAATTATTTTGGTAAAGGACAAACACTTGCGGGCAATATATTTAACGAATACACGCAAATACAAATAGACCTTATAAATGTTGAACGAAAAACATTGGATCGCCTGCATCGGAGTGGCCAGGCAAGTGAAGAAATTTTAAGAAAGATCGAGCGTGAACTGGACCTAGAAGAAACGAGGCTGCAGTTGGAAATGTATGCGGGTTAGCAAGTTGGATTTCATTATTTCCTTTTTTTAAGGCAATCTGATGATCAACAGAAGCCCTAATAACTGCCTTTAACGCAGACAAACTTCTTGCACTTCGGTAAAAGAGAAAGCGTGGATAACTCCCCACGCTTTCTCAATTGCACACCTCGATTAAAATCTATCAAACTAATTCTTAAACTATTTATTAAAAGCTGCTTTCAATTTTGCTGCCGCTAGTGCTTGTGCGTCCTTAGCATCTGGCACTACTGTAGCCATGCCATAAAATTCGTGTGTTACTCCTTCATATAATTTATAATCAACTGACACGCCTGCATCTTTAAGTTTATCTGCAAGTATTTTGCCTTCGGATTGCAGCAGGTCTATTTCAGCGGCAATAATGGTTGTAGGTGGCAATCCTTTAAAATTTGCTTTTATCAATGAAATTCGAGGGTCAGCTGCTGCTGCTGTATTTGGAAGATAATTCTTAACCATCCATTCTATAAGAGGTTTTGATAAGGGTTTTGCTGTTCCATACTTTTGGTATGAAACAGAATTCATATCATTATTAGCAACAGGATAAACTAACAGTTGGTGCACAGGTATTTTAATTCCCTTGTCCCTTGCCATTATACTTACATTACAGGCTAAGTTTCCTCCGGCACTTTCTCCGGCCACCGCTATTAAGTGTGGATTTGCCTTAATGGAAGCAGCATTTTTTAATACCCATTGATAAGCTGCAAACGCATCATTATGCGCCGTCGGAAATTTAAATTCCGGCCCCTGTCGATAATGGACCGAAACTACAACGGCTCCTGCCTGTTCTGCCAGGCCTCTTGCCGAAGCATCATACACGTCAAGATCGGCAATTACCCAGCCGCCCCCATGGTAATACACAATTACAGGATAGGAACTATCGCTTCCACGTGGCGTATAAATTCGTGCATGAACCATACCCCCGTTTACAGGAATGTCTTTGCCCATCGTATCAACGGTTGACGGAGGCATGGCAATATTATGTTCCTTCATTACATCCATCACTGCAGTAGTGGGGGTAGGTTGTTTACGTGCTTCCTGTGGTGACAGCGTCTCCAACGGAGGTGCCCCATAGCCTGCTAGTTTTTCCATAACAACAGCCATTTCATCATCAATATCCGGCGCCCACTCAGGCTTAGGCCCTTTGGGTTTCAACTCCTTTGGTTGTACGTTCATGCTGTCACGGCCATTTACCACTAAACTATCTGTAGTTGTCTCTGTATTTTGATTATCGGCATTACAGCCCATCATGCCACAGAACATTAATATTATCGCAGGCGTTGAAAATTTAATAGTCATGATATTTGTTATTAATTTATTGGTGAAAATTACAATGGAAAATTCTGTTCTAATTTGCAATAATTAAGTAATGCCGCAATTTTCGATAAGACATGCGCATCCTGGTTTTTACCGTGCCTTCAGGTAAGCAGACTATTTTACTAATTTCTTTGCAGGTAAACCCAACACTGTATAATTCCAGTATTATACGGTCTTTAGACGGGAGTGTTTGCAAAGATTTTGTAAGGTCTTTATAATCTAACCGGCTTTCAATAGTTGCTATCTCTGTGAGTTCCTCATGATGCACATGGACGGTAAGGCAAACCTCCCGGGCCTGCCTGCTTCTTAAATAATCCACTGCTTCATTTCTTGCAATAGAAACCATCCAGGTATAAAGGCTGCCTTTCTTATTTTGATATTTATCAATATTCAACCAAACTTTAAGAAAGGCGTTTTGCATTATTTCTTCCGTAGCTAAAGGGCAGCTCACAACTCTTTTAATAAGGTTACATACACCCGGCGAATAGGCTTGATATAATTGGATAAATGCCTTTGTATTTCTTAACTGAACCTGGTGAACTAAATCAAGCTGAAATGTTTCTACGTTTTTCTCACAAGCAGTATTGTTAAACTTCATAAAACATAAAACAGGAAAATGATGCCATTTTTTTTTAAAAATTTTGTGTAACACATCCAGCGTTTAATATCAATCTGCCTCAACAAAAAAGTACAAAATCCCATTTGTATAAAACTTGTATACTATTGTCTACAATTCTTGTGTTGGTACGCTTTTATTGGCAGAACGTATCTGAAGAAACTTTGGAATTTGCGAGTGTAACACCATATCACATCCAAACGAATTTTCATGAAAATTGCGCTGATGTTCAAAGAATTTATGCTCTTTAGCCAAAAAAAAGTATTTTGTTGTACATTCTTTAAATACTCAATCGACATAAATACATATGGCAATAAGCAAAGAAATCAGGTGGTTTTTTAATGACAATATCAAGCCAATGGAAGAATGGTTTGCAAATTTACCCATACCTCAAAAGTTAGATGAGACAGGCTTTTATCCAAGGCAGGATTATTATTTAGCCATGCCGGGTGTAAGAAACCTGGGCATTAAAATCAGGGAACCAAAGAAAGATGCTACGTCAGGAAAGCTTAAAACAGCCCTGGAGGTAAAACAACAAATTTCAGACAACGAACCCATTGAAATGCGCAATGCTAAAGCCTTTGTCAATACCTGGCAAAAGTTCAGTTATGAGCTGGTGGAAGGAGCTGAAAACCTGCTTGCTATCAATTTACCGATACCAACAACTGATAAAAACTGGATACGAATTGACAAAGACAGGATCATGGTAAAATACGATGCTGACAACAAGAAAATTTGCGAAGGAAAAGAAAAATTGGACGAAGCTTGTGGAATTGAACTGACTAAAATACAGCTCTTAGGAAAAGAATATTACTCGCTTGGCCTGGAAGCATTCAGCACATCAGGTAAAAAGCTGGAGGCTAATTTTAAAGCATGTTGTGACTATGTTTTTAAATCAATTTATATAGAAGGACTAACGCTTGAAAATTCGCTTTCGTACCCGGAATTTTTGGCCGATGCCAACCAATAATAATACTTCGCTTCAATTTTTTTTATGGGAAAAATTACGCTGAAATAGTATTTTCTCTGGCAGTAAAAGAGTTATGACAAAAATCAGGTAGTCGAACTAACTATGCGAGATGGAACCTATTCTTTTTATAATACCTGGCAAACATTTAAGCCCTGCCATCCGGTGATTGCCTTACTGATAAATAATTCCACTAATTTCAAATAGTTGACCTTGCATGTTGTCATGCAAACCCGACCTGATGTGTAACCTCATTTTTATTTCCATTTCGCATTGCTAACTTGCTATATGCACAACCTTTCATTCTTATTGAAATATAAATTGCCTCATCTCTTTTTCTGGATGTTGCTGTTCGGCTTGTGGTATTTTTTACGCTACCAGGATTATTCAACAGAGACAAAGGCCTTCCAGGTTACTTTGATCAAAGTGGTAGATCTTGCTTTATTGATCAGCCTCACCAACTACATTCTGATACCAAGGCTGCTTTATAACAAAAGATATGGATGGTTTGTGCTTTGTTTTATATTGTTGGTGGTGAGTAGTAGTGTGATTAAAATGAATATACTTGGCCGGTTATTGAATAGCCCGGAATTGTATTCACTAAAAGGGAATCTTAAAGCAAGAATATACGATAATGTAATTCCGCATTTTTTTTTAGTGATAGCAGGTGGCGCCATCAAGCTGATGATTGACTATGGAAAACTGCAACAACGGATGGCCGCTATCGCCAAAGAAAAAGCAGAAGCTGAATTAAATTTTTTGAAGTCGCAGATCAACCCGCATTTTTTATTCAATTCACTGAACTCCGTATATTTTCTTATTGATAAAGAAAATGCGGATGCAAGAAAAGCATTGCATAAATTTTCTGAAATGCTTCGTTACCAGTTGTATGAAATGAATGATGCTACTATACCGATTGAAAAGGAGATCAGCTACCTGAAGGATTATGTAGACATGCAAAAATTGCGCAAGGAGGAAAATTTTTGTGTTGCTTTTAACTGCCCTGCCGGCCTCAATGGGTTTTCTATTGAGCCCTTGTTGCTGATACCCTTTGTGGAAAATGCCTTCAAACACATTTCACATTTTAAAGAAGGGAAGAACTTTATCAATATTGAAATATTGCCGGGAAAAAGTGATCTTGTTTTTGCAGTAAAGAATTCAAAAGAAGCCGGTATAAAAAAAGATAATGGCAAAACTGGCATTGGATTAAACAATGTAAAACGTCGGTTGGAATTATTGTATCCACGCAAGCACAAGCTTGAAATTAATGAAGACGAAAATTTATTCAGCATTAGAATGACAATAAAATTTTAATAAAAACAATGCTCATCAATTGTATCATTATCGACGACGAACCCCTTGCGAGAAAAGGGTTAAAAGAATATGTTGCTGATGCAGGCTTTTTAAATTTGGTGGCAGAATTTGATAGCCCGTTAAAGGCTGCAGAACTGTTGGCCGGGGGTGAAGTGCAATTGATTTTTCTGGATATACAAATGCCAAAAATCACCGGGCTGGAATTTATAAGAACGATTAAAAATGCGCCGCCGGTAATTTTTACTACTGCCTATCCTGACTATGCCGTTGAGGGTTTTGAAATAAATGCAATGGACTATCTCGTAAAACCAATTTCATTTGAAAGGTTTTTAAAAGCAGCCTTAAAGGCAAAAGAATATTACGAAATAAGGGAGAAAAATATAAATGAATTAGCTGGCACAGTCCCTTATTTTTTTATTAAGGCAGATAACAAGCTCGTGAAGATTATGCTGGATGATGTGGTTTTTGCCGAAGGCTTACAAAATTATGTGTGCATTCACACAAAAGATAAAAAGTACATTACTTACCTCACCTTTAAAGCAGTGGAGGATTATTTGCCAGCGGACAGGTTTATAAAAGTCCATAAATCTTATATCATCGCTGCATCAAAAGTGCAAAGTATAAATGGCAATGAAGTGCAGGTTGGCGAACACCTGGTGCCCATCAGCAGAAACCTCAAAGATGAGGTGATGGAGAAGTTGATTAATGGCAGGTTTCTAAAAAGATAGTACTGGTTGGTTAAAGCATTGTGAACATTTTAAAGAGATTGTCTGACCGGTAACACCTATTTTCCACCATGCACATTTAATATTGTTATAGAATAACCACCTCATTTGAAAAGGCTTCTTTGCCTTTGTTGCTGCCAGATTGATTCCCTCTCTCTCAATGATTAATTTAACTATGGTCATCTAACTCCAATTATTTGCATAATGGTTATTTGCTATATGCTAATTACTGCTTAATAATACGGGCCACTGGACAATGGCTAATGGCATCCGGTTTTATTGAACTTTTTTCCCAAGTTGAGAAAGGGTTTTCTCTATTAAAATAGTAGCCCTTCAATTCTCAGCGGTGGTTTAGTTTTTGAGCCTGCTACAGGGAAAGCAATCAATTTCAAAAATTAATTAGTCGTCCCTCAAAAAGTCGATTTTGCTTTTAGGGCAATAAAATTCCAGTAAGCTGCTGCAATATATCTGCAGATGAGTAACCAGCGTCTGATTGCCTCTGTACACCAGAGGATCATCGCTC
>JBDSAA010000225.1:0-3448 GCA_039922375.1 Ferruginibacter sp. | reverse complement strand
CATCCGAAGGCGGCACAGTTGCTTTATTTGATATGAACAAACAAGTTCTTGATAAAACTGTGAGTGAATTTAAAAGCAAAGGCTTTGATGCTTCAGGGTATTTGGTTGATGTATCATCGGAAGAAATGGTGAGCCAAAGTTTTGCGCAAGTGGAGGCCGCCTATGGCAAGATTGATATCATGATTAATTCTGCAGGCATAGTTGGTCCAACAAATACAAAAATTACAGACTACGCTACAGATGCATTTGACAAGATCTGTGCAATCAATCTTAGAGGTACCTTCCTGATGGCGAAATATGCAGTCAAATCAATGGAGAAAAAGAACTATGGCCGCATTCTGCTGATTGCTTCTATTGCAGGCAAGGATGGCAACCCCGGTATGGTGGGTTACTCATCTACCAAAGCCGGCGTCATTGGTCTTGTAAAAGGAATAGGAAAGGAGTACGCTGAAACAGGCATTACTATTAATGGATTGGCTCCCGCTGTTATCAAAACAGCCATGAATGAAAATACCGACTCAAAACAAATGGAATACATGCTGGCAAAGATTCCGATGAAGCGTTTAGGCACGATTGAAGAGGTAGCAGCTATGAGTGCATGGATAGTATCAAAAGAATGCAGCTTCTCTACTGGGTTTGTTTTTGATATTTCCGGCGGAAGAGCAACTTATTGAGCAACGAAAAGAATATCCAACATCATGTTAGCTACACATTGTAAAATTACTTTCCGATGAAAAAAAAGGTAATTGTTTTAGGCGGTTCTTCCGGCATTGGTAAATCCATTGCGGAACGATTTGCAAAAGAAGGTTGGCTGGTGATGGTTGGTTCAAACAATCTGAATTCGGTGCAGAAAGTAGTTGATAATTTGGAAGGTGAAGGACATGTTGCCGCACAAGCCGATGTTTCTTCAGATGAACAAATGGAGAAACTTAAAGACCTTGTTCAGGAGAAGTTTGGAACGTTTCATGTTCTCATTAACAGTGTTGGTATTTCGAAAAGTATTCCCGTACTTGATTCCGATTTTTTAGAGTGGGACCGCTCTTTACAAGTTATGCTTTACGGTGCAGTCAGGGCTTGTCGTTCTTTGCTTCCGCTTATGGAAGATGGTGGAAGAATTATTCATGTAACATCCATTCATCACGAAAGAGTAGTTAATGGTAGTTCGGCCTATGGCATGGCAAAAGCAGCTATTACACAACTGACACGATCACTAGCGGTGGAGTTGGCGCCACGCAACATTTTAGCCAACACTATTGCTCCAGGCTTTGTGGACACACCGATGTCCGTAAAGACAGATGGTAAAAACGAATTGGATAGTGAATGGTTTAAAGATAATTACATTAAGTATAACCACCTGCCGCTAAAAAGGGCTGCGAGACCTGAAGAAATTGCAGGCGTTGCGTGGTTCCTTGCTGGCTCTGATGCTTCCTATATTACAGGTACAATAGTTACCGTGGATGGCGGGTTAACTATTACATTTTAGAAGGAAATATTAAACGGTGAAATGCATTGCTTTTGTATTTGCTTATATTAAAGCAATTGAAAAACATATTGCCCGAAGAACTTTTCTAAATAGCGATCTTTTGTATGTTGCACCGTTTATAAATTCCATAACAAGATAAATTCCTTATCTCAGGCCATTCATCCAAATTGTTTTACATACCGCTCATTTTCTTACATGATTGAAATAAGCCAGGCAGCAAAATCAGACATCCCTGTAATTCAGAAAATAGCCTGGCAAACATGGCCGGCAACGTTTAGCACTATCATTTCAGAAGGCAAGTTGAACTATATGCTTGATATGATGTACAGCATCGAGTCTTTGATAAAACAAATGGAAGAAAATGGGCATTGTTTCATTTTGGCAAAAAACAATAAAAAATCTGTTGGCTTTGCATCTTACGAATTGAACTACAAAAACAGGAAAACCACAAAAATTCATAAGTGCTACGTATTACCACCAACACAAGGTCAAGGTGTCGGAAAACTATTGATTAACGAAATAACAGAGCTGGCAAAGCAAAACGACAATGATGTTTTATTGCTGGACGTTAACAGGAACAACCCCGCCATTCAGTTTTATGAGCGGTTTGGCTTCAACAAGCTCCGGGAAGAAAATGAACCGATAGGAGGTGGCTACATGATGGAATATTATGTAATGGAGAAACAACTTTCAAAGTAAAAAGTTAACTGTTAATGGAACATTCAACAAGCAATATTTTAGCCAACACCATTGCTCCCGACTTTGTTGATACAATGATGTCCGTAAAAGCAGCTGGTAAAAAGGAATTGGAAAATGAATGGTTTAAAGATAATTGCGCCCGTTATGATCCCTGGTGCTAAAAAGTGCCTGCAGGCCTGAAGAAATGGCAGGCGTTGCCTGTTTCTTAGCTAGACCTGATGCTTCTTTATTGCAGGTATAGTGGTCACATTTTAACGAAACACAAATCCAAAAATTCAAATCGTTGTGTGAAACTATTACTACTTAACTACCTCATTATACTAATTTATTTTTTGTTTGTTGCAGGGATTGCGTTTCTTTTAAAGAGATGGATAAAGACAGGCAATGATCTTTAATCTGTAACAGAAGCATCCCCTTTTGAATAACCTCACTTGCTTTCATCTATCTAATAAAATGGAGTATTTTTTCTCTTTTACAATGAAAAAAAAATTCAAAATTTTCAAACTTTAACTGGTAAAATTGGAACACCTAAAATAAATTAAAAAAGTTTAGGAAAATATTTGTTTATCAATATTTTCCTTATATATTTGTGAAGGAAAAGATTGTCTCTTTAATATTTTCCACGATTGTAGCAGTATGAAAAATAAAATTCTCGATATATCTCTCAGGCAGTTTTTACTACACGGCATTCGGAAAATGTCAGTACAGAAACTTGTTGAGCCCTTAAACATTTCTACCAAAACCTTTTATAAGTATTTCAAAAACAAAGAGGATTTGCTAAAAGGGGCCCTAATTTCTTATTATGACCTGAAGTACCGGACACTCGAAAGTGATGCTGAAGGCCATCATGTTGTTCATGTCTTGTGTAATATATGGAATGGTGCTATGGAGGCAGAACTTAACGTTAACCAAAAGTTTTTCCAGGATCTCCTTTATTATTACCCGGAACTAAACGAAAAATTTACGGCAAAAACCAACCTGAAATTTCTAAAACCGTTTATCAGGATTATCGAGCGGGGTATTGATGAAGGTGTTTTCAGGGAGGAAATAATCCCCGAGGTTGTGCTGGATTGCATGTTTGTTTTGTATATGTCGATCGTCCGTAAAAGGGATTTTAAGAGGTTTAGCCTGGATTTCCGGACTTTATTGCTCAATACAATGATCGTTTATATCAGGGGTATTTGCACAGAAAAAGGTTCCCGGGAATTAAATGAGCATATCAAAAGCTTTAAAACATCTCAGGGAGCCAGGATAACCAGGAAATTG
>JBDSAA010000224.1:0-3573 GCA_039922375.1 Ferruginibacter sp. | reverse complement strand
GTTGATAAGTCCTGAAAAAATCCCTTAAAAGATTTTTTTAAGGACTTATCAATGTTCCGGTAAATTTGTAACAACTCAACCAATTTTTTAACAAAAAAATGGTCAACCTATTTCAGGGTAAGACATGCAACACCCCTAACATGATAATGATTCAAAAAAAATGTTTTGACAAAAAACGGGAAAGCCGAAACCCGATTTGAGTAGGCACTATTTAATTATTAATTATGAAATCAGTATTAATTACAGGAACAAGTAAAGGCATTGGATTTGAAACTGTCCTTTCATTTGCCCGTGGAGGCTACAAAGTTTTTGCGACCATGAGAAACCTCGAAACTTCTGCATCTTTAAAAAAATATGTTGCCGATGAATCTCTGACAGTCATAATTTACAAAATGGATGTTGATTCAGATGAATCAGTTAAACATTGCATAGAAACCATTATTAAAGAGCATGGAAATATAGACGTTTTAGTAAACAATGCCGGCATTGAGCGACATGGTTCAGTTGAAGAATTATCAATGGCTGATTTTAAAGCAATAATGGAGACCAATTATTTTGGTGTCATCAGGTGCATTCAGGCAGTGCTGCCTCAAATGAGAGCAAATAAAAATGGCTGTATTATTAACGTTGGCTCGGTTTCAGGAAAAATTGCCTGTACACCTTTAAGTGCGTATAGTGCCAGCAAATATGCCCTGGAGGCTCTTACGGAATCATTAGCACAAGAAGTGAAACCATATAATATTAGAGTATCGTTAATACAACCAGGTATTATTGATACAAAAATGGCACATGATATTAGTGTGGATAGCCACTCTAAATATCCGCAGGTGGTTCGTTTTGGAGCTATGTTCGAAGAATCACTCAAACAACCAACACCTCCTTCATTAGTAGCTGATACAATGCTTGAAATTGCTAATGGTGATACCTGGCAATTAAAACATCCTGTAGGACCATCTGCACTACCGTTTTTAGGATGGCGGGCATCCATGACAGATGAGCAATGGGTTGATTGGAATGCGCAGACTGATGAAGAATGGTACAATGCTGTTCAAACGACTTTTGGTATGAATGTAAGACGGGGAAAATAGTTTGACAAACTGTACTAATTAGAAGTACGAACGCCCAACATTGGTGGCTGATGCACAACCAGTTTTGTATGGAAAATCACCCTGATTCAGGTCTTCAACAACCAAATGCAGGATTTCTATTTTTAGCGAGTCAACTTTTTTCAGAACGAGTCAGTATTAAAAGGAGTAAGGGAAGGATGGTATTTGAGTTGGAAAAAAGTAAATTAACAAAGATCTGCACAAAGGTACAGCAGGGATTTTCTGCTTCCGTGGTTGGTATCAGCAGAACCAGTATACGCTCCCGTGAAGACACCAGGCCACGGGGGAGTTTTTAAAAACCAAACCAGCCACGGAGGCAAAATTGTGATTTGTAATTACAATGAAGAGATAATAAAATAATATTTTTGCAGGACATAACTTGTAAATGAAACAATTGCATTTATGAAAAGCGATAACAGTAAGTTTGACAAAGATGGAAAACTTAAACAAGGACTTCACCATGAATATTTTAAGAATGGTACTGTTTCTTGCGAAGGAAATTTTAAAGACGGGGAACGAACCGGGGAATGGAAATACTATCTCGCAAATGGACAATTAAAAGCTATCGGAAATTATATAAATGGGAAAATGACAGGAGAATGGAAATGGTATCGTGAAAATGGAAAACTTATGCAAACAGGTTCGTTTGACAACGATATAAAAACAGGCGTTTGGACGAGATACCGGGAGGATGGAAATCTAATGGACGAGACAGAATTTATTGTCGGCAAAAAAAGGAAAACAGGACGCTGAAACAATGAGCATGGATCACCTTCAACGACACATTTTTAATTGCGCATTTGTACCGGCTGGGCGTCCAATGAATTCCCTGCCTTCGCAGATACCCGACCGTTGGCAATAATTTTAGCAAACATCATCACCAAAACAAAAACATACATGAGACAGACACTTCTACCATTTAAATCAAGACAATTATTATTATTGATAGTAGTTTTTGCGACGTTATTTTCTTGTAACACTTCCAATAGTGACACACAAAAAGAGACGGCTGTTGACTCTGTTGCAGCTAATATAAAAATGTATACCAATGTCTGGGACGAAATAATTAACAAAAGAAGGTTGGACAAATTCAATGACAGCAATTTTACAAAAAACGTGGTAATGCATGCCAGTCCTTCTGATGTTGTTGGTATTGACAGTGCAAGAGCTTACTACGCTAACTATTTGACAGGATTTTCTGATGTTACATTTACTATAAAAGACGTATTTGGAATGGGGAATAAACTTGCAAAACATTGGAACTTTAAAGGAACTCATTCAGGTGTATTCTTTGGCATTCCTGCCACAAATAAAAAGGTTGACATAGACGGCGTTACTTTGGTCCGTATGGAAAATGGAAAGATTGCAGAAGAAAGAGACTTCCTTGACAATTTAGAATTTATGCAACAACTTGGACTTATCCCAAGATAGCAAACTCCAAATGAATGATGAGAGAAAAAACTACTGCCGGTGATTCGACGTTGAAAACCACTCGATGGGGATTGATACGAGCCAGGTATTTAAATCATGTTAGTAACAAGGGCGTTACAAGCAAGGCTAGCGAATGACAAACCCTAATTGGAAAGTAACCAATCTGTAGACATACTCTTATCACCTGCCAAAAAGAACAACACATGCTAACCAAAATCACAATTTTACTGTTGACACTTTCCCCATTAAAAGAGACATTTGCTCAAAAATTAGATAGCACGGCAAATGTTCGGCACGATTTATTAATGAAGTTTAAATTTTCAAATAAGAGTATAACCTACAATGAAAATGATTCTACGATTTCTTTTTTTAAAGATTCTCTATGGGCAAGTATCTTTCATGTAGATGACAACAACCTAAGAAAATCTTTGTTTTCAGTCACTGTAAAGGAATATAAAAATGGGGTTAAAATAAGTGATGAGAATCTTTTTACAAGAGTAACTTTCGACCAGTCTGATTTATTCAGTCGAACGGAAGATAGTACCTGCGTTTTTTCGTTCTTCCGAAAAGAAATTGATCCTAATAATATAAGGTTTGGATATAGAATACCACCAGAAACAATAACAAGAACATATCAAGTAAACAATATTGAAAGTGATTTTATTATGGTTTTAGGTGAAGGCATCGCAAGCATGGAGAAAGTTCCATTAAATAAACCTTTTACATGGCTTATTTATACTTTACCCATTCGAGGGAAAATAGATCCATCTAACCCGACCGCATTATATAAACTCGGCCATAGTTTTTTTATAGACTTAACCATTTATCAACCGACAAAATTATAGCAAAAAGCTCCCGCAAAAAGCCCTGCTTGTAACAATGCATTGCCAAAAGGGCAGGGCTGGACGTTGTTATTGTAGGCTCCCCTTTTTTAGTACATTTCAAAAGTAGAATAATTTAATCAATGTATTGTTTTAACCAAGCTATTGGGCGTAGTGAAGCGAAGGCGTAGCCGAAGCGTAACGGAGCCCAATAG
>JBDSAA010000223.1:0-15398 GCA_039922375.1 Ferruginibacter sp. | reverse complement strand
CGCTATTTTACCGTCACCTAAAATGGTAGCGCCGGAAATATTATCCATGTGTAAAAAATATCTTCCCAGGGGTTTTAATACTGCCTGGAACTTTCCGACGATCCGGTCTACAATCAAACCCACTTTTGTTTCATCATAGTACACGATAACAATTTCCTGGCTGGGCATAAGGTTTTCTACGCCATTAAATTCTTCGCATAAACTAATAAACGGAATCTGTTCGCCATCCAATACAATCAAATTGCTGAACCTGTTTAATTGCCGTACTGAAGGAAGCTCATAGCATCTTTCAACAGCGGAAAGCGGTATCACAAAATCCGCGTCATTAATTTTAACGAGCAATCCATCTATTATGGATACCGTGATGGGAAGCTTAATCGTTATTGTAGTTCCTTTATTTATTTGAGATTGTATTTTTATTTGTCCCCTTATATCTGCTATTTTACGTTTTACAACGTCCATCCCAACTCCTCTTCCTGATATCTCGCTTACCTGCTCGGCTGTTGAAAATCCAGGTAAAAAAATGAGGTTCAAAATTTCCTTATCACTAAGCACATCATTTTTTTCAATGATACCCTTTTCAATGGCTTTGGTTTTAATTCTTTCAGTGTCCATCCCTTTACCATCGTCCTGTATTTCGATAAATACATTTGTGCCTGCGCAATATGCTTTGATTAAAATTTTCCCCCGCCTGGGTTTGCCTGATTCAATCCTGGTTTCCGGGTCTTCAATGCCATGATCAATGCTATTTCTCAGCAAATGCATTAATGGGTCAGACAGGCCCTCCATGATATTTTTATCAAGTTCTGTTTCTGTTCCCTCAGTAATAAATTCTATTTCTTTATTTAGTTCAGCCGCTAAATCTCTTACCAACCTATGAAACGGCGTGATCATATTCTCCAGCGGAACCAGGCACATGCTAAAAGCATTGTCGCGTAAACGTGTCGAAATCTTCTCCAGGTTTTCTGTTACAGCCAATAATTCTGACTGGGGATTTTGCTCAGTAAGTGTTCCCAGCTTTGCCTGCAATGTCATTAACTCACTCACAAGGCTCATCAGGTTATCCAGCCTTTCAGAAGGAACCCTTATACTTGATATGATATGTTTTTTGCTAAGGATGGCCTTTTCGACAGTGTTATGGGTAGATGACTTACTCTCTTTTAATTCCTGGATAGTATTTATTTTATCGGAAAAAGTTTCCGGTTGTACCAATGAAGCGGTAGGAAGATAATTTTTCGGAACTTCGTTAATATCTACACTACATCTATCCTCAGCAAAAGAAAATACTTCTTGTATCAACTTTACATCAGCAGTTGTTGAAAGATAAATATCCCATGAGGTATAGCAGCCATCAGCATCACAATCTTCAATAGGCGGTATATTATCTGTATTTGCAATGATATCGCATTGGCCAAACTGGTGAAGCTCATTTATTATATTTAGTGGATTACTGCCGTTTAAAAAAAAGTTTTTGTAAGGGCTAAAATTGATATGCCAGGTTGTTAATCCATTCTCCGGGATAGTAGCCGGGGTTTCATCATGCAGTATTGCTGTAGCGTTGTTTTTATTTTTATCTATACTATTAATGATTTCGATCACTTTTGCGGATAACTGCTTATTTACCATTTTGTCTTTCTCATTCATCATGCTTTCATTATTTACCAGGGATGATAAATGGTCAAGCGCAGAAAAAGTGACGTTTAGTATTTGCTTTGATATTTTCATTTCACCGCTACGGATCAAATCATAAATTGACTCCAGGTTATGTGTAAAATCTGTAATGGTTTTAAATCCAAACATGGAGCTGTTCCCCTTCAGTGTATGCATATTGCGAAAAACCTCCTCTATTAATGCCGGGTCATCGAAATTACTTTCCATTGACAGCAGGGATTTTTCCATTCCTTCAATAAGTTCTATTGCTTCTTCTTTATATTTTACCTGAAAAAGTTCCATTTATCCAAGCATTTTTTTTATTGTAGAAATTATTTTTTCTTTGATGTCTTTTTTGTCAAACAGCATGGTAGCGCCAGCTTTTTCTTTAATTTCTTTTTGCCCTGCTTCACTGTCAGCAACAAATAAAACAACTGGTATATAGAGATAATATTCTTTCCTTCTTATTTCATTAATAAGCAGGGAGCCATCCATGCCTAGCATATTTAAGTCTGTAATAACAAGGTCAATATCTCTTCCATCAAAAAAAGCCAGCGCGCCTTCACCATTATCTGCGGAAAGTATATTATAGCCTGCCTTTTTGATCATAAAGCCTAACATTTTTAGGACCATTTGCGAATCGTCAACTATCAAAACTGTATTAGTGTATTCCATTAAGCTGTCTCTTTGAAACTCGTTGCAAGTATATTTTCCAATCCTGAATTATGGATAACTGATTTTATATAATCAGTCGATTCTATATCAAAAATTATTTTTTTTTTAAGGCGGGAAGCGCTTTTTTGCAAAGCAATTAGCAACTGCAAAATGGCCAGGTCCAGCTTTATTATATTTCTGAAAACAACGGCTAAGTTTTGAGCACTGCTTAATGCCGTTAATAACCCGCTTTTTATAGCTGCCGCATTTTTAATAGCCAGTTGACCTTCAAATGAAATTTGCACATTTCCGGGGCTGGTGGAGTTAATTGTGACCAAAATGCTTTCGTTTTTCAATAGAATGGGTTTAGGCATGGTGTTCCCGGGCTTTTTGAAACTTGCATCGGAGTAGAATAACGAAAAAACAGTGAAAGTAGTGTTGGAAATTGTCCGTTTTTAGTGTAGGTATTTTACTACCCCTGAAAAATGTAAGGTTTCGACTGCATACATTTTCCACACATAAGTTTTTAATCGCTTCTTCTTTCTTTTGTAAAAGAACTGCAATGGCTTTATTGGAATCATCAACCATTGCCGCAGTGCCGGTAACAGTAGGATTCATCACGCCGTTAATCATGGCAATAACAGAAGGGGAAATTATAACAGCAAGGCCAAGCACAAAAGGCAGGAATAATGGATAAAAATCTATCGGTTCGGCATTGGCAATATGCCGCCATACCCGGCTGGATATGCCAGGTGGCGGCAAAGCCTGCTATGCCACGGCCAACACCAATCAACTATAGAAGAAAAAATATTTTCTCTTCGGCGCCTGGAGCACGTAAAGGACACCGACCACGGAAGCAAAAAAGCTTGCAATTGCCATTGTTAATAAAGACCCTTTTAAGGCCGCCGAATGCGATCTTGGAATAGAAAATATTGATGGAGTTATAAATGCCACCATTCTTTCCGGAGACTCCCCGGATGCATACAACGATGTTGCCATCGGTGACAGGGTAAGTCCTAAAACTTTACAATTGAAAGTTAAAAACAGGAGGGTGAGTATACCTGCTCATTCCCTGGTGATACTAGCTATTAACCTAAAAAATAAGTAAACTATTTAAGGCGTCTGTTGGTTTTTTATACTGAAAATACAACCTTGGTACACTAATGTTACATGTAAGAACAGGACGGTTACTATTCACAAAAAAATAATTTTAAATTTGTAACGATTGTTTTTCTACTTCTATACATTCCTGACTTGAAAGAAAAAGTAAAAAATACTTTAAAAAATTTAGATGATGTTGCAGAAGTATTTTCTGCACATTTTAGAGAGCATGAAGCCCGTCTGTATTTGCTTGCCTATCGTCTCACTAAATCGGATCAGTTGGCCAAGGATATTGTTCAGGAAGTTTTTATGAAACTTTGGCAACAGATGGACAATATTGACGAAATTAAAGATATGGAAGCCTGGCTTTATAGGCTTACAGAAAACAAAGTGATAGATTTTTTAAGGAAAGCCGCGGCAGATAACCGTTTGAAAGAAGCCATCTGGCACAATCTCCAGGATATTACAAATGATTCAACTTTATATCTCGAGGCCAAAGGATGCAATGCAATTATTCAGCGGGCTATCGATCAATTGCCCTCACAGAGAAAGATTATCTATCGCCTTAACAGGGAAAAAGGACTTAACTACAATGAAATAGCTACCAATCTTCAAATATCACGGCATACTGTAAAGAACCAGTTGTCCTGTGCATTAACTTTTTTACGCAAGGCCTTAAAGCAAACCGCTACATTTTTTTAATTTATTTTTTCTTAGGATAGGAACATCCTTTCGCAGCTTCGTCTTATTGGTATAAGATTACCATGACAGAAGAAAGGCTAAAGTATCTATTGCTTAAATATTTGCAGAATAACTGTTCCAGAAACGAGTTGGAAGAGTTTTTTTTAAGTATTAACCAGGCAAAAAATGATGATGAATTGCGGGGACTTATTAAACAGGTATACGATGAAATAAAAAGGGATCATCCTTCCCTAACCTATGTTGACAGTGAGGGAAATCTTTTTTTTAACGAACCGCAGTTAAACTACCCCCTTGAAAAAAGGCCTGTTGCAATTTGGAAAAAGAGAATAAAACCGCTTGCAATTGCCGCTACGCTGCTGGCGCTGGTGGTTACTTTTTCGCTATGGCAGTCGAGAGGGGTAAAAAAAAATCAGATCGTTAACGTCCAGTCACTTACAAAAAAATTTACAGAACGTAAAGAGCAAAAGTTTCTTTTATTACCTGATAGTACGCAAGTATGGCTGAATTCGGCCAGCTCATTACAATTTCCGGATGATTTTAAGACAGATAAAAGAGAAGTTTATTTAACAGGTGAAGCCTACTTTGATGTGAAGCATGCGGATAAAATCCCTTTTTTAATTCACACCGGCAAAGTAATAACAACTGTAACCGGAACAGCATTTAATATTAAAGCTTACCCCGATCAAAATGATATAACTATTTCTGTTACCCGTGGCGAAGTAAAGGTTAGTAACAGCAATCAACTTGTTGCCACTTTAACTAAAGGGCAAATAGTGAAGATTAATAGAACTACGGAAAAAGCATTACAAAAAAACATTCCGGTTGAAACCATCACAGCCTGGCAGGAAGGAAACCTAATATATGATGAAATGCTTCTTAAGGATGTGATTAAAGATTTGCAGAATGTATATAATGTGAGGATTGAAATAAGGGATTCAGCAGCAGCCGACCTAAATATAACAACATCCTTTAGCCGCGATATTGGCCCTGAACAGTCACTTAAAATACTGTCAGTATTAACCAACAAAAAGCTTGAGAACATAAACGGAATCTTTGTCTTAAAATAAATTGCCAAAACTAAACCGATTGCTATATATGTCTCCACCTACTTGAATAAAGTCCCGGTATTCTTCGTCTCATACTCATCGAGGCAAATAAAAAACCGCTCCAGCGGTCAACTGGAAGCGGTTTAACGAACGTTTTAATAACTAGTTAATTAAAAAAACAATACAAAAATATGAATTTGTATCAAGAGAGCTATGCTTTTAATGAAGCTGGCATGCGCAAAAAAAATTACAATCACCACCATGCTCCCATAACATTCAGGAGCCTATTTATGAGACTACTGCTACTTTCTTTTTTACTCACCATTAATTTCCTGTTGTTTGCGGGTAAAACCGTCAGCCAGGATCTTGACAAGATGCTTATGTCCATCGATCTGAAAGAGATGTCGCTGAAACAGGTGTTTGCGAAAATTGAAAAGCAAACTGATTTCAAGTTTACATACATCAGTAGCGACATTAAACAGTTTAAATCACTTACCTACCACAAGCAAAATATATCCCTGGCAAAACTGCTGAACGAATTGCTGGCGAATACCGGTTTAACGTATGAGCAACTGGGACAAAATATATTGATCAGGCAACAGCAAGGGAATGTTCTTAAGATTACCGAAGAACGAAATATTGTGGAAGGAATTATCCGTGGTAATGTAACTGATGATAAAGGTAAGTCTATCAATGGGGCAAGTGTTTTAATAAAGGGTACACAAAATGGAACTACTACCGATGAACAAGGGAATTTTGTTTTGCGAAACGTTCCTGAAGGTAAGGTTGTACTTGTTGTTACGGCCATTGGTTATGCTGAAAACGAAATAACAACTTCTATTTCTGCCGCACAGCAAAACTTATCATTGAATGTGCAACTAAAACCTGTGCAGCAGTCGCTTGGTGAGGTGGTAGTAGTGGCTTATGGAGCACAGGCAAAAAGAAATATAACAGGCTCTATTCAAACAGTTAATGCAAAGGAACTACAGGATTTACCTGTTGGCCAATTTACACAAAAACTACAGGGTAAACTTGCAGGTGTACAGATCAATCAAACCACTGGTGCTCCGGGGGCCGGCCTGCAAGTGCGTATAAGAGGAGCAGCTTCAATCTCTACATCAGCCAGTCCCTTGTATGTTATTGATGGCTTCCCAATCACCGGAGATATCAGTAATATTAACCCGGATGAAATTGAAACAGTAACCATATTAAAAGATGCCGCATCAACCTCCTTGTATGGTTCCCGTGCTGCGTTTGGTGTAGTGCTGATCACTACAAAAAGTTCAAAAGCGGGCCAGACTAACATAGGTGTTAGCGCCTATACAGGTTCTCAGACCGTGCCACAAAAAGGTAGGCCGGAAATGATGAATGGAACAGAATGGGCTCAATTTAAAAAGGAATATTATGAAGACCAGGGGGTAGCAGTGCCGGCCGCTTTTCAGAATCCATCACTATATGGTGCAGGTACCAACTGGTATGATGCAATGCTGCGTTCAGCGCCTATAAGTAACTATAGCCTTTCACTAAGTACAAACAAAGAAAAATTGAGCTCTGCCGTTACGGCTGGCTACTTTACACAAAAAGGTGTATTGCTTAATTCCGATTACAAGAGGTTCTCACTTCGTGCAAATTCTATATTTAAAGTAAGTGACGCTATCAGGGTTGGCCTTAACCTGGCGCCATCTTATACTATAAATAATGCACCAGGTACAGATGGTATATTTTTTGGCGGCGGAGGTTTAATCAACAACGCATTGTTAACACCACCCGTACTTAACTACAAAAATACTGATGGTACTTTGCCTATGACGGTTACAACACCTGGAATAACTACTTTTCCAACACCTAACTGGGTTCGTTCCATTCAGGACATAAAAAATAATACAAGCACAAGCAGGTTATTATCAAATGCATACCTGGAATATGAACCTTTGAAAAAGCTTATTGTAAAAACAAGTATAAATGTTGACTTTGGGCAAGCCTTGTATAATTCATTTCAACCTTCAACTGCTTCAAGAAGTTTTGCTTCAACACCAAGTGCCCTTTCCGCTAATTTGTTTCAATCAAATAACCGGTATTATTCCTGGTTATCAGAAACTACAGCAGGCTATTCGAAACAAATAAACGACCATGGTTTTGATTTACTGGCAGGGTACACCGTACAAAAAGCAAGAAGTGACTACAGTAATATAAGTGGTTCAAATTTTCCGGACGACCGGGTGCAAACTATCGGTGCAGCTACTGTAAAGAATGCCCCTTTCATGGATATGCAGGAATGGAGTTTAATTTCTTACCTGGCACGTATTAACTATAATTATCAAAACAAATATTTATTAAGTGGAAGTATTCGCCGTGATGGGTCCTCCAGATTTGGAACCAATAATAAGTGGGGTAATTTTCCTTCTGTTTCCGCAGGTTGGATTATTAGCGAAGAATCTTTTGCGAAGAACATAAAAGCGTTGTCATTTTTAAAGCTTAGAGGCAGCTACGGTGTAACCGGCAATAATAATATTGGAAACTACACCCAGTATGCAACAGTAAGTAGCGGCGTTAACTCGGCATTCGGTAATACAACCGCCACAGGCATAGCTGTAACGAATTTGGCCAATAACAACCTTGGATGGGAAAATACCAAACAGCTTGATATCGGAATAGATGTAGGCCTTATCGACAATAGAATAAGCCTTACCTATGACTATTATGATAAGCAAACAAGTAACCTGTTGTTTGGGCTATCTGTACCCCGTGAATCAGGCTTTTCAACCTTTACCGGAAATGTAGGTAAGATAAAATTTTGGGGTCATGAATTAGGTTTAAACACAAACAATTTAATCGGTGACTTTAAATGGAATACAAACTTCAACATAGCATTTAGTGATAATAAGGTATTGGCATTATCCGGATTAAGCGACAAGTTGTATGTAGGTGTAGGGGCTGCCCGCACAATTACCAAGGTAGGTGGTAGAATAGGCCAATTCTGGGGAATGGTGCAAGATGGAGTATATGATGACCAAAAAGAGTTTGACAATTCTCCCAAAAGTATCAACTCGATGGTTGGAACTATTAAGTTCAAAGACTTAAACGGTGACGGGGTGGTGAAATTTGGTGATGAAGAAGGTGACAGAACTATTATTGGCAATCCTTTCCCAAAATTTATTTATGGAATGACCAACAGCTTCAGTTATAAGAATGTGGATTTGTCAATAGTAGTATCCGGATCTTACGGAAATGATATTGCGAGAATGATGGATCAGGGTACCACTAATCTTGATGGCGTATTTAACGTGTTGAAAGATGTTAAAGACAGATGGAGGTCGCCTTCCAACCCCGGAGCAGGTAAATATGGTAAAACAACCGGGTCAACCGGAGATGAGCGTGACCAGTTTCATACCCGCTTTGTACAAAACGGCAGTTATTTAACAATAAAAAATATTGCACTTGGCTATAACCTGCCGGTAAAAAGATTTAAAGCGTTTAGTAACATACGCCTTTATGCGAGTATGCAGCAAGCTGCTGTCTTTACCAAATATGGTGGTGTAAACCCTGAAATAAGCACCGATAATAACGGTAACACTGCAAGCTCCCTATCGCAGGGATTGGATTTTGCTGCATACCCGGTACCAAGAACAATTACGTTTGGCGTAAATGTTAATCTTAAATAAACTCATACTTATAATTATTAAAATATTTACAATGAATATAAAAACAATTGTAGCAGGTTTACTCATTTTGTTAATGGGGTCTTGTAAAAAAGACTTTTTAGAATTGCCCTCGGAAACGTCCTTAAGTACACCCGTTTATTTTAAAACACAAAGTGATTTTCAACAAGCGATAAACGGTGCTTACGCTCCATTGCGAGGTTTATATAATGGCCAGAATGGTGCATGGAATATGGGAGAACTTCGGGCAGACAACACTACCTACAAGTACAATGCTAATGATAGGGGAACCATTCAGGGAGAATATATCAAAGATTTTTTAGATGATGCCAACAACCCTGTTTCAAATTCAAAATATACAACCAATTATACCATCATTGCAAGGGTAAACCAGGTGCTGGAACCTATTGACGGCGTTGATTTTGATACGAACGCTAAAAATAATATAAAAGGGCAGGCTTACTTTTTAAGAGCATTGGCATATTTTGACCTGGTACAATATTTTGGGAAGGTTCCTCTTCATTTGCACCCGGCAGGATCTGTTACAGAAACTGCATTACCCCTGTCCAGCGTTGATAGTGTTTACCTGCAAATAATAGCTGATGCGCAACAGGCTGCTTCGCTGCTTCCTGAAAAAGCATCGCAGGAAGCCGGACGTGCTACATCGGGCGCAGCAAAAACATTATTGGGAAATGTTTACGTAGTATTGAAGAAATGGCCGGAGGCTGCAGCTAAGTTAAAAGAGGTAACAGGGTATACATTGCTTGCAGACTATGCCGCCGTTTATAACCCGGCACAAAAAAACAATGCCGAATCAATTTTTGAAATACAGTTTAAAGAAGGCACTGAAGGATTGCAAAGCAATTTCTTTTATACTTTCTTAGTTCAACCTATATCTTCTGCGGAAGTAACAGCAATAACAGGCATTCCTGAAGTGCCACGCACTATAGAAGGATACAATATACCCACACCCGATATCATTGCGGCTTATGAACCGAATGATAAAAGAAAAGATGCATCTATCGGTTATGTAACTGCCGGTGGTGTTCAATATCCTTATATAAAAAAGTACAGTCACCCACATGCTTCAACTAATAATACAAACGATAACTGGCCTGTTTACCGATATGCTGAAATATTGCTGCTTATTGCGGAAGCATTGAATGAGCAAGGCAAAACTTCGGAAGCATTGCCCTATTTAAACCAGGTGAGAACGAGGGCCGGCCTGGCCAACAGCATCGCTAACAGTCAAATAGCGCTAAGGGATGACATAATGAAAGAGAGGAGAACAGAGCTTGCGTTTGAAAATAAGCGATGGTTGGACTTGGTTCGCACAAACACGGCATCCGCAACAATGACCGCTTATGGTGCCAGGGCAAAAGCCAATCCAAAGGCTTATTATTTCCCTATCGGGATAGGCCCTTCGCCAAGCTCTTTTGCGACAATAAATTTATTGTTTCCTTTACCTGCATCCGAAGCAGCATTAAGCCCGTATTTTTAAATCTACAGTTAGTTTTGGTAAAAGACATTGCTCACTCCCAGGAGTGGGTATGTCTTGTTTTTTGAATAGTACGCAATCACACACACAGACAAGTAAACCAATGATAAGGAATATCAAACTGTTTTCATTTATCCTGATTCTTCTCCCGTGTTATCTCTTTGGGACGGATATACAGATACTAAATTTGAAGGTTGAATATACAGAAACGCCCTTGGGCATTGATGTTGAGCATCCCCGCTTTAGTTGGCAAATGCAGTTTAAGGGTAATAAGCCGGGGTATAAGCAAATCGCTTACCAATTGGTGGTAAGTGATGAGGCCGGGAATGTCGTTTGGAATTCTGATAAAATTAATAGGGATGTTTCATTGAACCTGGAATATAGTGGTAAACCACTCAGGGCATCTACCCGGTACTATTGGGTGGTTTATGTTTGGGATCAAACCAATATCCGACATACTGCAAAATCCTGGTTTGAAACAGGTTTGATGAATGCTGATCCCAAACTTTCTGCCTGGAATGGTGCAAAATGGATTGGCGGGGGCGATAAAGATATGGTACTGTATCCGGGCTATCTGCCAATGTTTAAAATCAATTACTCGGTACAGTTAGATAAAGAATCGAAGTCAACCCATGCAGGCTTCGTTTATGGCGCTAATGATAACCGCTTAATGGATAAACATAAAAATCTGTATCATCTTCAAAATAAAAAAGATGAATCCTATCTATCAGTCGAAATTGATATTGCCCCACTATCATTAAAAGAAAATGGCAAACTGAATATATACAGAGTCGGGTATCATCCTGATGATAAAAAAGAAGTTCCTTTTAAAACCTTTTCTATTCCCCTTTCAATTATTAATGATGCAAATAAGTACGAAAAGCATGCGGTCATTCTCAGCTCTAATCTGGGCTATTCACAAATCTATATAGATGGATCTGAAAAAGAGAAATTTATTGGCGATGTCAATCTCAACCCATTGGGTAGAGGTGGAGATTTTATTGCTTTTCCGGTAATTGCCGATATTGGTTTCTCTGTTGCCGAAGGACAAAATGCTGCATTCTCTAACCTGGAGATCCGCAACTTCAGAAGCCCTTCTAATGTTCTTTTTACTGAAAAATCAGCAAATGAATACCAGGGAATTTTTTTAGGCTCGACAACGAATTTGAATGTGAAAGATGGTTCGTACAAAATACAAGGCGGTAAAACAGGAACTTTCGTAACCGCAAATCCGGCCCGAAATTCAATGCCGATGCTCCGTACTACTTTCACATCTCAGGCCAAAATCGCTAAAGCCCGTTTGTATGTTACAGCACGCGGAATTTATGATGTATATCTGAACGGCGATCGCATAGGTAATGATTATTTCAACCCCGGCCTCACCCAATACAATAAAACACATTTATATCAAACATACGATGTTACAAAGCACATACATGCCGGCAACAATGCCCTGGGAGCCATTTTAGCAGAAGGATGGTGGAGCGGAGGTGCAACGTATTCCGGAGAGGGATGGAATTTTTTTGGTGACCGGCAATCGCTTTTAACCAAATTGGTAATCACCTACACAGATGGAAAAGAGGATGTAATAGTGAGCGATCCGGCAGCCTGGTCTTACTTTAACAATGGTCCGGTTGTTTATGGCAGCTTCTTCCAGGGAGAAGTGTATGACGCCTCAAAAGAAGCGTTGATTGAAGGTTGGAGCACAACTTCGTATAATGCTTCCCGATGGGTACCCGCCGAAGAAGTTAGCCTTGCAGGACATGTTACGCCTGCAGAGGCTAATAAAGGTATGCCTGCGGTTGACGACTATTCAAAAGCAAGGCTTATCGGGCAGTTTGGTCAAACCGTAAAAAAAATAAAAGAGCTTTCAGCCAAATCCGTGCAAGAAGTTCGCCCTGGAATATTCGTGTATGATATGGGGCAAAACATGGTTGGAGTTCCAAAAATCAATTTATCAGGAATGGGACCAGGTAAAAAAATCTATGTGCGCTTTGCGGAAGTTAAATATCCTGATCTGCCTGAATACAAAGGAAACGTAGGCATGATTATGCTTGAAAATATTCGTGCAGCCATGGCTCAGGATATCTATATTACAAAAGGTGGAAATGAAACCATTGCACCCCGCTTTACTTTTCATGGCTATCGTTTTGTGGAAGTAACCGGTATAGAAAAGTCTTTACCGATTGAAGCCGTGAAGGGAACAGTGATTAGTTCCATTGATAAACTGGCTTCTCATTATGAAACCTCTAACCCAAAAGTGAATAAGCTGTGGGAGAATATCACCTGGTCTACTTATGGTAATTTCCTATCCATCCCAACTGATTGCCCGCAACGAAATGAGCGCCTTGGCTGGAGCGGCGATATTTCGGTATTTGCCCGAACCGCCACCTACCTTGCAAATGTTCCGCAATTCCTGAGAAGGCACATGTTAGCCATGCGGAATGTTCAAAGACAAGACGGACGGTTTACAGATGTCGCCCCTTTAGGTGGTGGATTTGGAGGAGTTTTATGGGGAAGTGCTGCACTTGCCGTGGCTTGGGAAAGCTATCAACAGTATGATGATAAACAGCTATTGGCAGAGCACTATGATGCTATGAAAAGCTATATCAAGTATATCCGGAAAAAAAACATTGACCCTAAAACAAATATTCTGACGCAGGAAAATCCGACTTTTTGGGGCAATCTGGGCGATTGGTTAGGCCCCGAACAGGATAAGAATGACAACTCACTTTTGTGGGAGGCTTATTTTATTTACGATTTAGAAATAATGAAAAAGGTCGCTGCTGTTTTAGGGAAAGCAGAAGATGCAAAGGAATTTAATGAGCTTTATCTGCAAAGAAAAAAGTTTTTTAACGACACGTATATAGATAAGCAAACTAAGAAAATGATTCATTCCGGCTTCAAGCAACATAAAGTTGATGCCAAGCTGAAGCAGGGCGATTTGGTTGATACACAAATATCTTACATACTTCCTTTGGTTTTTGATATCTATCAACCAGCAAACAAAAAAAAGGCGGTTGATAACCTGGTGACAACCATCGTGCGGCAGAATAAAGCAGATAACGGAACCGTGTGTCCGCCTTATTCATTAATGACCGGTTTTATTGGCACAGCCTGGATGAACAAAACGCTGTCCGATAACGGCCATTCGGATATCGCTTACCGTTTACTACAGCAAACCACCTATCCATCCTGGTTATATTCTGTTGAGCAGGGGGCTACAACTATTTGGGAACGCCTAAACTCCTACACCCATACCAATGGTTTTGGAGGTAATAACCAGATGAATTCCTTTAACCACTATTCTTTCGGGGCGATAGGCTCATGGATGTATAATTACTCATTGGGAATAGAACGAGATGAGAACTCTCCCGGATTTAAACATTTTATTTTACGTCCGGAGTATGACCCGACCGGGAAGATGACTTATGCTAAAGGATATTACGAATCGATGTATGGCAGGATTGAAAGTAGCTGGCAAGTAAAGAACAAGACTTGTAGTTATCGCATGGTAGTGCCTGCAAACACAACAGCAACGGTTTATATTCCTGCCTTAAACCAAAAGGATATAACTGAAAGTGGAAAACCTGTCGCAAAAAATAAAGCCGTTAAATTTCTCCGGATGGAGAATGGTAAAGCATTGTACGAAGTGGTTTCAGGCGTTTACCATTTTACAAGTAAGTAAAGAAAATGTCTCAAAAGAATAGAGACATAAAACACTTCTTAATATGATTTCTAATCTCATTAAAAAAACATAATTAATATTGTTATCTAAATAGTTTATGTACGAATTGCTGATTAACCCAACTGAAAAGCTGCCTAAAGTTGTACGTCGTTTTGCCGTCAACAGGCCTGCTATCCTGAACCTGAATCTCATCCAAAATAGTAGGCACAGTAAGAGTTCGGGCACCCGTTGCATTTAGTCCGATGCCGGTAGTTCCTCCAGATTTCAGCATTGTTTTATATTTAATTCCATGATTTTATAATTTAATAATTAATATCCTTTAATTAAAGAATAACCGCCGTCAGGGTTTGCAACCGCTGACGGGGTTGGGCTAACCCCGACGGCGGTTGGTTAGTGAGTAACGAAAGCCTAAGGAAACGACATTGATTTAATAACCTTTATGCTTAATTGGAATATACAGGTCATTTTAGATTATCTGAATATTGCACTTATCGATTGTCAAATATTACATCGAATTAAAAATCAGCGAAGAAAGAGATTGATAAGTCTATCCGTGTTTTTAGTGAAGGGAGCATGCAAAAGATCCATGCCATTCCAGATTCCCTGTTCGTATATTCCTTTGGCATGACTGAGTGTTCGAAATCCTTCTATCCCATGATATGCACCCATACCGCTTTCACCTACACCGCCAAAAGAAAGATCATCCTGTGCGATATGTGAAAATGTTCCATTGATGGTAACATTGCCAGAAGTAGTTCGGCTCAATACCCTTGTTTTATCTTCATCATCATGTGTAAAAAAATACAGCGCTAATGGTCTTGGCCGGGCATTTCCATAGTTAATGGCATCGTCAATAGATTGATAAGAAAGTATTGGTAATATAGGGCCAAAAATTTCTTCCTTTGCAATACGCATTTCGTCTGTAACACCCAACACAATTGTGGGAGCCATTGTATGAGGACGTTTTGATGCATCACCTGGACGGATGCCCACTTCTATTACCTTAGCTCCATGTATCCGGGCATCATCAAGCAGTTCGTTCAATATTTTAAATTGTTGTTCGTTCACAATTGAAGTATAGTCGTCTCCGGTTGGTCCTTCAGGATAAGCATCCTTTACACTGTTGTCATAAGCCTTGATAAAGGCCTCCACTTCACTTTGATGCACCAATGCATAATCAGGTGCAATACAGGTTTGCCCGGCGCTTAAAAGTTTTCCATAAACGATACGGGAGCTGGCTTTTTCCAGCGAATAACCTTTAGAAACAATGACAGGAGATTTGCCACCCAATTCCAACGTTACAGGCACAAGGTTTTCGCTTGCCGCTTTCATCACCGCACGTCCTACTAAGGTACTGCCCGTGAAAATAAGATGATCAAAAGGCAACTTACTGAATGCAG
>JBDSAA010000222.1:0-14628 GCA_039922375.1 Ferruginibacter sp. | reverse complement strand
ATGTTGATAAGTCCTGAAAAAATCCCTTAAAAGATTTTTTTAAGGACTTATCAATGTTCCGGTAAATTTGTAACAACTCAACCAATTTTTTAACAAAAAAATGGTCAACCTATTTCAGGGTAAGACATTACCTCACGACTCAAAATATTAAATTATTAATTGAAGAGAAAATTTAAGAAATGCTCGGTAACGAATTTCTCAATAATTGCGTAACTTCATTTAATCAGATTGATATTTCTATTAATATCATTTCAAAATTTAGACAATGACAAAATTGACAAAACATAATTCTTTCGCAAGTCTCAAATCAAGTGATACTAAAATCACAAGCAATAAAAATTTGACACAGTTACCTGAACTAAAAGACTTTTTAAATACACTTCAGAAAAAAATGACTAAAACTGCCAAAATTAATAAAGCTTAGTGCATAAAAACATTGGAGATAGTATTCTGAAAGTTTGCAGCATTCTCATCAAATACAATGTAGAATATTTAATTGTCGGCGGTACTGCAGTTGCATTGTATGGTTATTTTCGTTGGTCATTAGATACGACTGGTAAAATAAGTGAAAAATATGATCTCGATATTTGGTATAACCCAACTTATCCAAACTACTTTAAACTTCTAGACACGTTAGAAGAATTAGGGCAAGACGTTACCGAATTTAAAGACGAAAAAACTCCAAATCCCAAAAATTCTTTCTTTAGATTTGAAATGGAAAAATTCACACTTGACTTTTTGCCAAAACTTAAAGAACTATCAAAATTCAGATCCTCATTTGAGAAAAAGGAAATAGTAAACTTTAATGGAACAGATATTTTTGTTATCTGTTTTGATGACCTTATTAAAGACAAAAAGGCTAATTCACGACCGAAGGATTTGGTTGACATTAAACAGCTGATAGCCAAAAGAAAATCGAAGTAAGCGATTAATTACTTCCGCTAACATTTAGTCGTATAGCCGACAAGCCCCCAAATTTAAAATCGCTTAAAATAAACGCAAAAGCCCCGAACCATCAGGGATCGGGGCTTTTGGCTATACGCTATTCAGCGACACCGGGGCTTAGGTGTTTTTGTAGAATTTATACGTAGCCCACCTGATAACTTTAAACGTTTTTTGTGCAGCCAACAGATGTATCGTGTCAGTTTGCAATGCTGTTTGCGCATAAATTCCTTTACCTAGGTTGATTGACATTGGTTGCTTTTTTGTTTTCGTAAATGTTTGTTTTATCATAGGCCAGTGGCATTACCCTGTTTTGTTTATTGGCGGCGATGTTTTATTTTTTGTTTTATTCCTGGTTAGGTCTTTTATGTTTACCAGGCGGCCATTGTAGTTTATGTAGCTGGCTATTGTTTCCATGGCGCCTGCTTTACAAGTTGGGCAAAGGCTGTAATCTTTACCCGTGCGTTGTAGCATTTGCACGCTAAAAGGAATGATTACTTTAGGCATTGGTTTGGGCAGGTTCAATTGCTGGTGGATGGCAGCTATGCGCTTGTTTTTTCCATTGTGCGCCAGGTACCCGCCATGCCTTATTTTTACAAAGCGCTTTGGCAGTATGTGCTGCTCAAATCTTCGGGCAAATTCTTCATGTCTTAAACACATTTGCTTTTGCTTTTTTTCATCTGCATAGTCCTTATAGGTAAACGTGATTGTTTTGCCGGTTATTTGTTTAATGCGATGGGCTGTGATGGCTGTTTTGTGCGTGTACCTGCCTAAATATTCCAATATTTGTGCAGGCCCGCCAAAGGGCGCATTGGCATGTACATTCCAGCGTATTTTTGATAGCCTTTCTATGGTGATTTTTAAGGCGGTCGTATCTGCTGTTCTTATTTTTTTCTGACCCAGTAAGGTTTGTAATTTTTTTAGAAAATACAATTTGTATTCCTTTTCCATTGTAGGCTTTGGGTACAGGTAATTGCCATTGGCCCGTTTTTCTTTTACCCAATTGCCCGCGGCATTAATGCCACCACCACTAACGATGCAGTGTATGTGCGGGTGAAAACTTAAATCCTGTCCGTTGGTATGCAGGATGCTTACAATGCCTGGTTTGGCACCCAGCCATTTGTTATCGGCACTGAGCTTATTGATGGTATGATGGCCGGCATCAAACAATAAATTAAAGAGGATGGTTCTGTTGCCCATTACCAAACTGCGCAGCTCCTGGGGCAACGTAAATACCAGGTGGTAATAAGTGGTGGGTAATAGTTCGCTCATCCTGTCCTGCAGCCATTGTTCTTTTTTTAATCCACCACAGTTGGGGCAATGCCTGTCACCACAGCTATGGTATTGATACTGCTCATTACTGCAACCGGTTTTATTGCATTTTAAATGATGTACACCAATGCCTGCGGTATGGCAAATGCGCAGCCGGTTAAATATGGCTCGGCTGTACGGATTAAAACTTTCAACGCATGGGTTGCCAAATATTTTTTGTTGTAACAATTGTCTTATATCACTGAGGGTTTGCGGTTCCATCGCTACCTCCCAATAATTTATCCATGGGCGATACAATACCAAACTGCGTATGCTGTTGCAAATGCAGGTACACCATCGTTGTTTCAATCTTGCTGTGGCCAAGCAATGTTTTTATTACATGAATGTTGCTGCCGTTATCGAGCATGTGCGTAGCAAAGCTATGGCGCAGCGTGTGAGAGGTGTATCCATTTGGAGTAAAGCCTGCTTTTTTCATCGCACCCGTTACTACCAGTTGCATGCTTCGGGGATGGAATGCCTTGCCTGTTTGGGGGCTGGTAAATAAAAACTGTTTGGGTCTTTTTGCAGCTACATAATACTGCCTTAATTTATCCAGTAAATTACCGGCCAATAAAGTGTACCTGTCTTTTGCTCCCTTGCCCTGCACTACTTTTATTCGCTTAGCGGCGCTCTCAATATCGTGAATGCACAACGCGGCTACTTCGCTTATGCGTAAGCCGCTTCCATAAAGCAAGCCTATACAAGCAAGATAGATACACGGCAACTATTTGATAAGAATAAATCTTTAAATGAAGGGGCTATTCTGTTTCCTACTTTTCAGCCGGGTGGTTATAGATGGACGAGATACGTAAATTCCGGTTACTTCGATAACGACAAAAAACTGAGAGACTATTCAAAAGAAGAATGGGATTTATTGCTAAATTCCGAAGAACATAAGCCTAAATATCCCGCTAAAAACTGGGGCAAAACAATGTTGTACATTGGTGTGTTGCCACGAATTGAAAATGATTTTTTGAAAAAAGATTCAAAAGAATCTGATTCAAGAAAAAAGGATTTAAGAAAAATTATTGTGTCTGATATTTGCTGGTCCTGTCACGGTAAAAGGCTTAATAAAAAGGTTTTGTCGTGCAAGATTAATGGTAAAGATATTTCAGACTGTTCCGCACTTCCCGTTGACGAATTATTGCAATTTGTGCAATCACTTTCATCAAAATCATACGAAACTATATTGAAAGAATTGAGCAAAAAACTTGAAAACATAGTACCATCGGGCTTCAATATTTAACTTTAGACAGAACTACCAATACTTTATCAGGGGGTGAATCGCAACGCACAAAAATGGTGCGGCATTTAGGCAATAGTTTAGAAGACCTTCTGTATATATTTGATGAGCCAAGCATCGGGCTTCATCCTAAAGACCTTGATAATATTTTCCGCATTATTAAACAGATAAAAGAAAAGGGCAATACGGTATTGATTGTCGAACACGACCCTGACCTGATAAAAATTGCCGACCATATTGTTGATATGGGCCCATTATCCGGAACTAAAGGTGGAGAAGTGGTATACGAGGGTTCGTTTTCTGGGTTAAAAAATTCAAAATATAAAACAGGCAATTATTTTTCGCAGACAAGAACTTTTCAATCTAACCCACGCAAGGCAAATAACTTCATTACAATAAAGAATGCGAATTTATTTAACCTTAAAAATATTACGGTAGAAATTCCCAAAACATACTTACCGTAGTCACAGGCGTAGCTGGTTCGGGTGAAAGCACTTTAATAAGCAACGTGCTGCCAACGCAATTTCCCCAGGTAAAAATTATAGATCAATCTTCCATTGCAGCAAGTGTAAAAGCTAACCTGCTGACCTATCTTGGTATTTCTGACGTTATCAGGAATTTGTTTGCCGGAACCAACAAAGTAAGCAACAAACTTTTCAGCCGTAATAGAGAGGGAGCTTGTCCTAACTGCAAAGGATTAGGCTTTGAAAAAATTGATTTGGCATTTATGGAAGACGTGCAGGACCCTTGCGAAGTATGTCATGGAAACGGTTTTAATCCTGTGGTTTTAAAATATAAATACCAGGGAAAAAATATTGCGGAAACCCTGAATCTGACTGTGGAAGAAGCGCAAAGTTTTTTTGAAAATCATTTTTTTTACATCATTTTACTTTATTGACAAAATTAGGTCTGGACTATTTAACACTTGGACAACGGTTAGACAGTTTTTCTGGCGGAGAAAGGCAGCGGTTGAAATTGATAAAGGAATTAAATGCAGAAAACAATACGCTTGTATTAGACGAACCAAGCACGGGCCTGCATCCCTCTGATACTGAAAAACTAATGAGTATGCTTAATACACTTGTGAGCCACGGGAATACGCTCATTGTGATAGAGCATAATATGGATATTATTGCACAGGCAGATTGGATAATTGACATTGGATACGGAGCAGGCAAATACGGAGGGGAATTGATTTTTAAAGGAACAGTAGAGAAATTATTGGAAGATAAAACATCTGCTACGGCAGAATATTTGAGAAAACATCTTGGAATAGTACTGCAGGCAACAACTAAGAATTCGTCGGACCCGAAAGGCCAACATTGAAGTTTTAGTTGTACGGAACCGGCGATTTGACGTTGGGAACCACTCTATGGGGATTGATACGAGGCAGTTTTTTTCAGCGCTCCTGTGGAGCATGCAGGGGCTTTTGTTATTTTCTGTTGCCGTTATATGGCCCGCGCTTTTACCATTTACAATGCTATGGATATTATTCAGCACTTTTTTTAGCTTCTTTCGGGTAGTGGTTTCAGTATAGAAAATGCACTACCCTACCTTAAACCAGCAGGCCTTTTAATTTCCACTTCTCCCCGTCATATGTTTCCATCCGTTTAAGCCTGATTTACTTTATCGGTCTATATTTGAAATGCTTAAACGTCACTTTCCCTGACCCCTTCGCCAAAGCCCTATCCGTACACTTAAAAATCTGCCCTGCACATTATGGTGCATGCCAGAAGCCTCTAATGATTTTTCAATCTTATTCCATTTAATTCCATCTGAGCTATAATATAGCAGTGATGAACAATAACGTAGTACATACTTTTACCCACTAGTAATCATTTGATTTCAATAAACCCGGCCTCATAAGGAACGGTGGCGAAATTCTCCCTGTACTCATTATAAAAAAGAATATTGTACGATTTCCCTTTCATCCGATTTGTTTTGGTTAGCCTGTTACGTTCAGGTAAAGTACATGGCCTTTATCATTTGTCCCCCACTAATCAATCTATCTTTTTTATTCCTGTTTGAGTGCTACAGTGGGCTTTTGCAATGCAGCTTTATAACTCTGCCAGCTAACCGTTAACAATGTAATGATGAATGTTGCTGCACCTGACACAATGAAAACCCACCAGCTTATGTCTGTTTGGTAGGCAAAATTTTGCAGCCAGTTGTGCATGATCAAATACACAAGCGGGCATGCAATAAAAAATGCAACGAGATTCCACCTGATAAAACTTTTATTTATAAAAAAAACCAGTTGGGAGATATAAGCACCACTGATCTTTCTAATGGCAATTTCTTTTCTTTTTTGACCGAGGTAAAATAATAGCAGCCCGTACAACCCTAAACAGGAAATGGAAATGGAAAGAACGGCAAGCAGTATGTAGAATTTTCCAAACCTTACTTCAGACGCATATTGATGATTGAAAAAATCGTCCACAAAAACACAATGAAAGGGATCTGCAGAATAATGTTCCTTCCATTTACGCTCCAGTAATTGCAATGAATTTTGCAAATTGCCATCCTTAATAAGAAAAGAGTAATAGCCAAACTCATAAGGATGATCATTATTCCACACCATTGGATAAATGGGTTTTTGTAACCCTTCATTATGAAAATCTTTTACCACTCCTATTATTTCCATGCGCCTGTCTTCGCCTTTCTTATAAAAATATTTTCCGATAGCTTCATCTGCAGTTTTGAAACCAAAAACTTTTGCGGCCCGTTCATTGATGATTCCCTTGTCTTTATTGTGATCCGGTATAGAATAAAAATTTCTACCAGCCAGTAATTGCAAAGCATAGGTTTTTATAAATCCATCATCGGCATTATTAACGCAGAAATGAACGCCTGCGGTTGATGATACGTCAGTTAAATATTCCTCATCATGCCACCTGGGTTCCTGTCCCGGAATGTTCATCGTCGCTGTACCCGCTAAAAATTTCGTGTTATTTAAAAGATCGGAGCGAAATGATTCATACTTCACTCTTTTTAAGGGCGAGATGTTCAATGAAACAGGTGCATTAATAGTAACAACACGATTGATATTCATTCCGAGTTCGTGTTGTTGCATAAAGTTGATCTGTTTAAACACCAGTATAGTGCCGCTGATAAAAACCATTGAGATTACAAGCTGTGCAATAACAAGACCTTTTTTAAAACCCGCTTTACGGGTAGTTCGTGCTTTAAGATTCCATGAACCTGATCTCAGGATATTGAAAGTTCCGGTTACACTTGAAAAAATTATTCCTATAACAAAAGCAATCAACAACAATATTGCTACTTTATATTGGGGAATATATCCACTGGACGGGGGCAATGTAAAAAATTGGGCAAAGGACCCTGCAAGCATAAAGTATGCTGCTAAAGAAAGGGCTAGCGCCACTGCATTGATGATGAGCGATTCGAATAATGATTGCATCCACAGATGCCATTTTGTTGCACCCAGTATTTTTTTAACACCAAGGTCGTATTGTTTTTTCTTTGATTGTGCAGTGGAAAGATTTACAAAATTGACCCAGGCAATAAACAAGGTAAACACGCCAATGATAAATAAAGTGTATAAGGACGACTTGTTTGTTGCAGCGCCAAACTCTCCTGTTAACCCGGATAGAAAGTGAACCTCTTTTAAAGGCTGTAAATTAAACGCAGCAGTTTGTCCTTTGTCCTTAAGAAATTTCATTTCACGATCAGCAATTGTATTTAATTTTTGCTGTACTGCCTGCATAGATGCTCCCGGTTTTAACCGTAAGTAATTCCACCAGTCATTACCCTGCCAATCACCCCCGGCGGGTATCCATCCATAGTGCACAAAAGTTTTCACGGAAAAAAAATATTCTGCCTGCAAATGTGTGTTAGAAGGCAGCGCTGCAAACACGCCTGTTATTTCAATGGGCATTCCTTCATTTACTTTAATAACTTTTCCCACAGCATTTTCATTTCCGAAAATACTTTTTGCTTTTTCAGAAGAAATGATCGCGGTAAGCGGTCGCTCAAAATTTGTTTTTCCCTGCTCCATCTTTAGCGGAAAAACTTTATCAAAACCTTCATCAACCCAAAGTACATTTTGCGCAATAAATGATTGGTTATTGAACTTAACAAGACATGGTTCAAAATAAGTGATCGTATTGGATTCAATTTCCGGAATATCATGGTTGCCGATAAAATATAATTGCCGCGGTGTTTGGGCGCTGTTAAATATTTGCTGCCCGTGATCATTAATCGCCATACTCACCCGGTATACCCTGTCGCTTCCTTTAAAAAATGTATCATACGATTCTTCGTAAAGCACATAATTTATTATGAATAGAAAAGCAGTAAGGCCAACCGTGAGCCCTAAAATATTTATAAGACTAATTAGCCTGTTCTTAAACAAACTTCTTACGGCAGAAATAAAATGAATCCATATCATGATATATTATTTATTGAATTTATCTTGTGATTTCTATTTATTGTTGTCCGCCTAAAGTGTTCAAACGCTTGCCTGGATTGACCTCACCCCTAGTCCCTCTCCTTGGGAGAGGGGGATTGAACCAGAAAATTCATAACTATATTTGATTGGCTTTCAATCAGCGGAAGTCTTAAGTCACCTCGCTCCTACTTTTTAATTACCTTAATTTGTTTACTCAATGACTTTATAACATATACTCCCGGCCCAAACGAACGCATATCTATCCGCAAAGTTGCATTGGCATTTAAATGGTTGACAAGTGATACCTAACAATTTTACTTTCATAAGAATGATATTTTATACGCAGTGTATTGTTAAGATTAAAATAACAGACCAATTCGTGAATTATGAACCAATGTCGTTTAGTTAATGACCGGCGTTTCCTCGCTCCTTATTGCTGAAAATGTATAAGGGAGTCCCGAGGCAGCACACAATCCTTATCCGGCATTATGATAACACAGCGATGTTAAATTGAAAAACAAATGCTTGCAAACAAATAATTTTTTTAACTAAACGACATCGAATTATAAATGGTCAATGGTATTTCCTGGTTAGGCCCTTTGGGGGTAACTCACCAGGGAAATTTCGCAAATTTTGGCACGTCAGTTTATGTGTGAAATAATACTGGTATTCATTAACCCTTCCTCACAGAAAACAGCATACTTTACCATATTTTTTCGGCAATAGCTTTGATATTTAAAGAAGCGTCTGATAAACCCGGCGAGCTAACAGTAAGTTTAATATCACCAGCACTGTGCTTACTTCTGATGACGACCAATGCCCGCCCTTGCCATGCTTTACGCGTATTGCCCACATATGGATCAGTATCTTTAAGATTGGCATTATCTATCCCTGCGATAACAGCAGGCCCATCGATTTTAAAATGCAAACGGTTGGCGGCATTGGGCTGGAATATTCCGTCTTTATCTGTTATTTCAACTGTCACATAAATCAAGTCCTGTCCATTGGTTATTACTTCTTTCCGGTCTGCCTTTATTGTAATTTTTGCCGCATCGCCGGAAGTCTTCAGAAAGGTTGATTCAACCTCTTTGTTATTCTTTACGCCAACTGCTTTTAGTACACCTGCCGAGTAAGGCACAGAAAATGTAGCTTTATATTCCTGTTGGACGGTTGTTGCCTTTTCGCCGATAAGTTTGTTATTCAGGTAAAGCCGAACACCGGGATATTTTGAATAAACCTCCACGTTTATTTCTTTTCCTAAATGGCCCGGCCAGGTCCAGCTTTCCCAGGTTGGCCATACCGACCACAATGTTGTTTTAATTTCCAGGGGTTCCGGGTTAGGTTCCCGAACGGCCATGTAAAGTTTCTGGTTGTTGTTATACAGCATACTCCTGTAATGCGATATCGGTTTTCTCCATCCAATCAGGTCAACGTCTCCGCAATAAGCGCCATGCCATGGAAAAAAATCATGCTCCCAATGCTCTCCAGATACTTCACCTGTATAGTACCAACGTCCTATTCCCGACTCACCCAAATAATCAATCGCGGTCCAAACAAAATCACCAATTACATAGTCATTATCCTGCACCAGTTTCCAGTTAGCAAAAGCATCCTTTGGAAATGATTCCGTGTGAACAATTATGCGTGAGGGAACCCTTTGATGATCAGAAGTTGCGCTGTGCAAATGATAATTATAACCAGCAACATCATGCGCTGCCATCAGTGAATCAAATATTTCCCAATCTTTATCCCAGGTAGTCATTGCTGATGTCACAGGACGTGTGGGGTCTATTTTTTTTATAGCATTTGCAAGCATTTTGGCAGTTTCAACTGCTTCCGGTTTTTTTCTTTCAATTATTTCATTGCCTATGCTCCACATAATAATAGAAGGATGATTCCGGTCACGCAAAACCATTGCATCTACATCACGTTTCCACCATTGATCAAAATATTTTGCATAATCATGTTGGGTCTTTTTCTCTCTCCAGCCATCAAATACCTCATCAATCACCAACAATCCTAACCTGTCGCAAGCATTTAAAAATGCTTCTGAAGGAGGATTATGAGAAGTTCTTACCGCATTGAAACCAGCAGTTTTAAGCAATTCAACTTTGCGTTCTTCTGCCCGGTCGAAAGCTGCTGCGCCAAGGCTACCATTATCATGATGCACACAGCCGCCATTGAGTTTTACCGTTTTGCCATTAAGCTGGAAACCTTTTTCAGCAGTAAATTTTATGGAACGAATACCAAAATTGGTTTCAGTGTCATCAGTTACTTTTTTATTTTTTAATACCTGTACCTGCGCCGCATATAAATGAGGTGTTTCGGGTGTCCATAGCAGCGGATCTGCTACCATTATTGTCTGTATAATTTCCCTCTCGCTATTAGCAGCCAGTTCCACCCTTGTTTGATTATTCCCGGCATTTTTAGATTGGGCGTTTAATAGCATGGTTTTTAGAACAACGCTTTGAGCTAAGGCGGTTTCGTTTTTTACTACTGTTTTAATTTGAACGGTTGCTGTTTTTAAAGACATACCAGTGGTAGTGATTGCAACTCCACGATCAGCTACATGTACAGGGTCGGTAACCTTCATCCAAACATGGCGATAGATACCGGAACCACTGTACCACCGGCTGTTTACCTGTTGAGAATTATCCACCCGTACAGCTATCACATTTACATGGCTAAAATCCAAATAGGATGAAAGCTCATAACTGAAAGGTGAATAGCCATAAGGATATATGCCCAGCGATTTCCCATTAATAAAAACTTCGGCGTTCATATAAACCCCTTCAAAACAGATGGAGACTTTTTTGCCTTTCCATTCTTTGGGAACCTGAAATGTTTTCCTGTACCAGCCCATTCCCGCAGGAAAGTATCCACCTGCGCCTCCTGTTGGGTTTTTAGGATTCACTTTACCTTCGATACTCCAGTCGTGCGGCAAATCGAGTTTACGCCAACTTTCATCGTTGAAATCTTTTGCTTTGGCAGATGCAGTGTCGCCCAAAAAGAATTTCCAGTTAAAATCAAATAACTGTTGACGCTCCGCAACCGTGTTATGATTAGATACTTTGGGCAAGGCAACCTGGGCAAACATGTTTACCATGAAGCATGCAATGAGCGAAAACGCTATGGATATTTTTTTATACATTTTAAAAATTTACGTTAATGCTTTTTTCCTATTGCTTTCCAAAAGGCGAAGTATTAAATAATTAATAGCAACTACCGATATAATAATTATAAAAACACCCATTCCCGCAATTATTCCCCCCTTTGCAGTTCCCTGAGGAATATCAATAATTTTTCCCGATAGAAATAAAGCAATCAGGGTACCTGTTATAATTGCTGGTGAAAATATTTGTAAAAACTTTGATTTATTTTCCATAAATATTTATTGAACTGTAATTTTTATTTTTTGCAAAACATTATTTGATGAGTTTCCGATGTGTAATACAAACTCTCCCGCTTCCACATTCCACTCTTTTTTTACATCATCATAAAAAGCCAGGTCAGCAACTTTTATAGTAAGCTCAATTGTTTTTGCTTCACCTGGTTTTAAAAAAACTTTCTCAAAAGCTTTTAGTTCTTTTTCAGGGCGCAATACCGAACAAACCGGGTCACTTATATACAACTGCGCAACCTCAGCTCCATAGCGAGAACCTGTATTTTTTATGGTACATTTTGCACGGATGGTTTCGCCTTTTGCATAACTCTTTTTATCAGTAGTGAAATTGCTAATTGAAAAGCCAGAGTAAGAAAGGCCATAACCAAACGGAAACTGGGGAATAATTTTTTTGGTATCAAACCAGCGATATCCTACCAAAATATCTTCTTCGTAATTCACCTGAAGGTTTCTTCCAGGGAAATTGCCCAATGCATGAGCCGGCGACTGATCGAGTGATACCGGTATGGTGAATGGTAGTTTTCCGGATGGATTTATTTTGCCACTCAGCAGATCGGCTACTGCATTACCGGCTTCCATACCACCAAACCACGACCACAATATTGATGGCACACGATGAACAATGCCTGATAATTTTACCGGAGAACCAGCTATGATAACAACCACTGTATTTGGGTTTGCTTTGGCAACTTCCCTGATCAAAACATCTTGCCCATAAGGCAAATCCATGTTTTGTTTGTCGGAAGATTCTGTATCAAAATCATGATTTAATCCTCCGAAAATGATAACCACTTCCGATTCTTTTGCAACCTTCACCGCTTCATCAATTAATTTCCAATCAACCTTATCTGCGCTTCCCTGGCCGGTATTGCTACCCTCTTTGAAGGTGGATTGTTTTTCATATCCCTGTGCAAAATTTATTTTTACAGTAGCCCCAAACTTTTTCCTGATTGCATCCAGCGGTGTTATTTCGTACAAGGTTTTTATTTCGGAACTAAGTCCGCCACCGCAATGTGTGCGGGTAGCATTGTCGCCAATAATCGTAATTGATTTTATCTTATTGAAATTGAGCGGAAGTAAGTTTCCCTTGTTTTGCAAAAGCACTGCTGCTTCAGTGGCATCGTTATAAGCTGCCTGCTGATGTTCCGGTGTATTCATTTTTCCTTTTGCCCGGTTATTTTCATCAAACATTTTTGTATTCATCATTACACGTAATACATTCCCTACTTTTTCATCTACCACAGCCATCGGTACCTTCCCCTCTTCTACCGCCTTCATCAATGGGTTTGCGAAATACCATTCGTTGTAATCTGCTTTATCCGTACCCATTTCCAGGTCAAGCCCGGTTAGCGCTGCTTTAACTGTTGTGTGTGATGCAGACCAGTCGGTCATCAACACACCTTTAAAACCAAGTTCTTTACGAAGTATCTGCCTGTTGAGGTATTCATTTTCTGAACACCAGTCGCCCCTGAATTTATTGTAAGCAGCCATTACTGTTAAAGCACCGCCTTCCATTACAGATGCTTTAAAGCCAGGCAAATAAATTTCATGCAAGGCTCTTTCGCTCATATACACGTCAATAGAATCCCGGTGCTCTTCCTGGTTATTAGCTAGCCAGTGCTTTACACTTGCGGCCACATCTTTCGATTGCAATGCTTTGATATATGCAACAGACATCTTTGAAATCAGCAATGGATCTTCGCTCATGTACTCGAAATTTCTTCCGCACAGCGGTGAGCGAATTATGTTGATGCCAGGCCCCAATAAAATATCTTTTTTGCGGAAGCGGGCTTCTTCGCCTAACACCAATCCACGTTGATAAGCCAGTTTAGGATTCCATGTTGCAGCCAATGCAGTGCCTGGAGGAAAACAGGTTGCAGAATCATTTGTCCATCCTGCATAAGCCCAGTTATCCCGGTTCACTTCCGCCCGTACGCCATGAGGGCCATCACTCGTTGCCAATTCAGGAATTCCTAATCTTTTTATTCCCGGTACATAAAACTTGGAGTTCGCATGCAGCAGGCTCACTTTTTCCTGCAGCGTCATTTGGCTGATTAAGGAGCGGATTTTTTGTTCTAAAGCATTGTCAGCTTTGGCTGTTTGTTGCCCATAGGCTACACTTGTCGCTAAAAATAAAGCTGCGAAAAAAAATGTCTTCATTGTTCTGTTCATGTCTAAATTATTATTGTTCTTATTTTGAAATTTTGTTCTTTGTAAAATGGTTATATGGATTAGGTTTATCCACCTTGTAACCTATGATGGCGGGATGTTTTGCATAATGCTCCATCATCTTTCGGATGATGCGTTCACTGTAAAATAGATAAGCCGCATTCGTGAGATTGAAATTTTGCCTGCTGCCAAAACTGCTTTTCGAACCGTCAACTCTTTCTACAAAAATTTCAGGATGCTTTACGCCCAACCAAGCGGGAATAGCATACATGGGTGTGCCAAATATCACTTTAATTCCGGCTTTGTGCATTTTGTCAATGATGCGATCCATCCATGCAAATTCAAAATGTCCATCCCAGGCGTTCGCAGGGCATGTACTCGTAATAGTAAGCAACACCATGCAGTATATTGTCAAATTTTTTCGGCTGCGCATGGATGCATTTTACAACAAGTAATAGAACGAAGATGGCAATTAGCTTTTTCATTATTGAGCATTACAGTGGTTAAGAAATACTGATGTCGAATCAGAAACTGTTGATGCGCTTTATGAAAAAATCTTAATCACATTTGCATACATTAATTCATCAGAAGTTTTTCCTGGTAAAGAAACGATCAACTCATTTTCATTTCTAACAAAGGTTAAAGACTGCTTTGTTGGCAACCATTCTATTTTTTTAACTTCTGTAGGAAAATGTTCGCTGTTCTTTGCCAAACTTTTTATTACCAACTTTCCATCTTCAGGCCAACCAAATGCCGTTGCATACAACACATTATCTTTTATTGCAAAGCGAATATCTTCATGGGTAAAATGCTTTCCTTTTCCTTCATTGAAACCCTGGGCAGTCAATTTTGCAGTTCCTTCCTGGGCAGGTCCTTCGCCAAATATTTTCCAAGGCCTTGTACCGTAAATGCTTTCGCTGTTTAACTTCATCCACGCTCCTATCCCCTCAACAATTTTTCTTTCTTTTTCATCAATCGTTCCATCGCCCCTAACAGGGATATTCAACATGAGATTACCATTCTTACTCACAATATCCACCAGTGTTTGAACAACCGTTTTTGAAGTTTTGTACCGGTTGTCGTTGTACACGCTTCTGTTGTAATGCCAATCACCAATACAGGTATCTGTTTGCCATGGCAATGGCTGAG
>JBDSAA010000221.1:0-30919 GCA_039922375.1 Ferruginibacter sp. | reverse complement strand
GTTGCCAATGGAGCTGCGGGACATTACGCTCAATGGGTGGAAGCCTGTATTGCAGGCTATAATAGTAAAAAAGCAAAGGCACTTAGTTCACCTTTTGAAATTGCAGGGCCATTGACAGAAACTGTTTTGATGGGTAACCTTGCTATCAGAAGTTATGATATTCAGCAGGCGGGCAAAATAAAGCCGGAGAAACTGGAATATCCAGGTAGGGGAATTAAACTTTTATGGGACGGCCCAAATATGAAGATCACGAACTTTGACGAGGCCAACCAATTTGTAAAAAGAAATTATAGGGAAGGCTGGAAACTAGGTTTATAACATTGTAGGATCAGGTTACTGCCTGATCCTACAAATATTGTTCTGTTATTTCTTAACTGGTTGCCCAGGCCTTATCACCTTTTTTATAAGGATAAGCACCATCGTACTTACCGGGTACCGGCAGATAACGCAAGGCTTGCGTAGCACCTTCTTTCGAACTAAAGTATCCCAGCACTGTAAGCTCTTTCATCATACGGAAATAGTGCGAAGGGTCATCTTTCGTCTTCTTTCCCTGGTATTCCTTTTGCTCTTTATCAAGGGCAGTCAGTAATTGAGTGCGTTCTTTGGGATCTGCTTTTACAAAAGAAGAGTTGAATTGTTTTTCACTTAACTCATCTATCTTTTTCAGTCCTTCCATAAAAACTTTCTGGTCCTTTTCATCGTAGCAATCCAGTACCATTACCGCCATGAAGTTACCTACATTGGCTGCTTTAGCGCCGGGGCTGCTGGTAGTTGGCAAAATAGTGTCAGCAATTTCATTCATATAAGCTACCTGGCTTTCAGTAAACATAGCGTTCACTTCTTTATCAGTTGATTTGCAACCGGAGAGGCTGAAAACAGATCCTCCTACAATAGAACCGCCCAGTAATATGGCTACATTCTGGAGCAAATCTCTTCTGGTCATATTCATGTGTTTGATTTTTAAATATTATAAATTTCCTTTTTTCAATTCATTTACTGCAAAATCAGCAGCCCGTGCTGTTAATGCCATGTAAGTCAGAGAAGGGTTTTGACAAGCACTGGAAGTCATCGCAGCACCATCTGTTATAAATACATTTTTTGCATCCCATACCTGGTTGTATTCATTCAATACAGATGTTTTTGCATCCCTGCCCATTCTTGCGGTACCCATCTCATGTATGCCGTGACCCATCGCATGGCCACTATCGTGGGATTTAATATTTTTAACGCCGACATTTTCCAACATCGCCACGGCTTCTTTTATAATGTCTTTCCGCATGGCATATTCGTTTTCCTTTAATTCAGCATCCATGGTGAGAATTGGAAGTCCCCATTTATCTTTATTTGTTTTGTCAAGATAAATTTTATTGTCATGGTTTGGCAATACTTCGCCAAAGCCACCAATACCCATGGTCCAGTTGCCCGGCTCGGTCAAGGCATCTTTAAACTCACCTCCAATATTTAATTCTGCTATTTGCCTGTTCCATCCCTGCCTGCTGGCCGCACCCTGGAAACCATATCCGCGTAGAAAATCACGTTTATCGCCTGCCATGTTAGTGAAGCGGGGAATATAAATTCCATTGGCCCTTTTGCCATATACATACTGATCATTAAAACCCTCTACTGATCCTGACGCACCTAAATTATAATGATGATCCATTACATTGTGTCCCAGTTCGCCGCTGCTGCTTCCCAGCCCATCAGGCCAGATATCACTTGCAGTATTCATCAATACCCAGGCGGAGTTTAATGCAGACGCATTTACAAATACTATTTTACTATAAAATTCGTATGTTTTATTGGTTTCGGCATCCAGGATTTCTACACCTGTTGCCTTCTTTGTGTCTTTATTGTAGAGCAGTTTTGTAACAATGGATAAGGGCCTCACTGTTAAGTTACCTGTGGCAGTTGCCGCAGGTAACGTGGATGACTGTGTGCTGAAATATGCACCAAACTGACAGCCTTCCCAGCAACGGTTTCTAAACTGGCATTTTGTTCTGCCCGGAAGATCGGCCGTTAAATTGGCAACGCGGCCAATGATCATGTGCCGCTGGCCTTTATAAAATTGCTTCAGTCTTGCGGCGACATCTTTTTCAACACAATTCAAATCCATCGGTGGCAAAAATTGTCCATCGGGCAAGTGTGATATCCCTTCCTTTGATCCACTGATTCCAGCAAATTTTTCAACATAGTCGTACCAGGGCGCTATGTCATTATATCTGATTGGCCAATCAACGCCGTTGCCATCTTTAGCATTTGCTTCAAAATCCAGGTCGCTCCATCTATAACTTTGCCTGCCCCACAATGTTGACCGGCCGCCAAGGCGGTAACTGCGCCACCAGGTAAACGGCTTCACTTCAGTATAAGGGCAATCCTTTTCATTGGTCCATGCATCCATCACCACTTCATTGGCGGCCCATCCCCGGTGTACTACGGGATAATCCCTTTTTTGTTGTTCAGTAGTATGGCCACGGTGTTCAAAATCCCACGGGTCTTTGTTTGCGTTTTTATAATCTTTTACATGTTCGTGATTAGGCCCACGTTCAAGCATCAGCACCTTTAATCCTTTTTCCGTCAATTCTTTTGCAGCCCATCCTCCACTGATACCCGAACCAATCACGATGGCATCATACGTGTTTTGAACAGCTGCTTTATTATTTATACTGGTTGAATCGCCTGGCATATTTTAGTTTTATAAATTTCCTTTTTTTAATTCTTTTACGGCAAAGTCAGCAGCCCTGGCAGTTAATGCCATGTAAGTAAGCGATGGATTTACACAGGCGGCGGAAGTCATACAGGCGCCGTCTGTTACAAAGACATTTTTAGCATCCCATACCTGGTTGTTACCGTTCAATACGGATGTCTTTGGATCTTTCCCCATCCGTGCCGTACCCATTTCATGAATACCCCGGCCCGGTGTTCCATCACCATCATGCCCTTTCACATTTTTAACGCCGGCAGCTTCCAGCATTTCGATTGCATCTTTAAGCATATCCTTACGCATCTTCAATTCATTTTCCTTCAACTCGCAATCAATCGCCAATACATTCAGTCCCCACTTATCTTTTTTAGTTTTATCAAGTGTCACTTTATTTTCCATGTATGGAAGGATTTCTCCGAAGGCCCCCATCCCCATTTTCCAGTGACCTGGTTCAGTTAATGCTTCTTTAAAATCAGCACCGATACTTAGTTCCGCTATCTGCCGTTGCCAGCCATCCCTGCTTGCACCACCCTGGTATCCAAAACCACGCACATAATCCCGCTTATCACCAAAAAGATTTTGGTAACGTGGCACATAAATTCCATTTGCCCTGCGGCCATATGTATAGAAATCCTCAAAGCCTTCCACATCGCCATCTGCCCTTACGCCTAAATGATGATCCATCAGGTTATGACCCAATGCATTGCTGCTACTGCCCAAACCATCCGGCCAGATATCTGTGGCGGAATTCATCAATAGCCATGTTGAATTTAATGCGGAAGCATTTACAAATACAATTTTGCTAAAGAACTCGTACGTTTTGTTAGTTTCGGCATCTAAAATCTCGACTCCTTTTGCTTTCTTCGTGTCTTTATCGTAAATAATTTTCGTTACAATCGAAAATGGCCGCACGGTAAGATTACCCGTTTTCAAGGCCGCGGGCAACGTAGCAGATTGTGTACTAAAATAAGCCCCGAAAGGGCAGCCCAGTGAACACTTGTTGCGGTACTGGCACCTGGTCCGGCCATTGTGATCTTCGGTTAAATTGGCTGTCCGCCCCATTATCATGGTTCGTTTATTTTGATAATGTTCCTTCAATCTTTTGGAAACATCTTTTTCTACGCAATTCATTTCCATTGCAGGTAAAAAATCCCCATCCGGCAATTGTGGCAATCCGTCTTTGGAACCGCTTACGCCTGCAAATTTTTCGGCATGATCATACCAGGGTGAAATGTCTTTATACCGGATCGGCCAGTCAACTCCAAAGCCGTCTTTTGCATTGGCATCAAAATCAAAATCGCTCCACCTATAACTCTGGCGCCCCCATGTTAACGAACGTCCACCAACATGGTAGCCTCTAAACCAGTCGAAGCGTTTTACTTCTGTGTAGGGGCACTCACTGTCTTTCACCCAAAAGTCAAGGTTCTTTTCACTGAGAGGGTAATCTCTTTTCAATACCGGGTAGTCCTTTATCATTTGCTGGGTCCTTCCTCCTGCATGTGGAAACTCCCAGGGATCTTTATTTGCATTGATATAGTCTTTTCCATGCTCAATATTTCTGCCCCGTTCCAGCATGATTACCTTTAAGCCCTTTTCGGTGAGTTCTTTGGCGGCCCAACCGCCACTTATTCCGGAACCAATTACAATTGCATCATACGTATTTTCTGCCATCGTTTTATTTTTTGAGGTTTATTAACTTCATACGGGCAGGGCGAAGAGATTTGGCAAGCTCATTTTCTCAGCCGTATTTTTAAGAAATTTTTAAAGGAATTATTTTAAAAATTAGCAAGCTTTTTTTTCATCACGCTTAAGCGTTTAAGCATATTCATCTGGTAATGCAGGCGTTTTATTATGGAACATAAAAGGCATTATGACATTGTATAAACTACAAGCTACACATCACAGATCCGTACAGCATTTTTTAAAGATTTTATTTTATCATCTTGTACTGGTATGAACTCCTGTGCCACATAGCCTTTATAGCCCGTCTTAACAATTGCCCGCATGATAGCCGGGTAATATAACTCCTGGCTTTCGTCTATTTCGTTTCTGCCCGGTACGCCGCCCGTATGGTAATGACCAATATACTGGTGATTATCCTGGATAGTACGGATGACATCTCCTTCATCGATCTGCATGTGATAAATATCGTACAACAGTTTAAAATTCGATGACCCCAGCGTCTTACACAATTCAACGCCCCAGGCAGTTTTATCACACATATAATCTTTGTGATTGACTTTGCTGTTTAGCAATTCCATTTGCACTGTTATGCCGTTTTTTTCTGCGAGTGGTAAAATTTTCTGCAATCCCTCTACACAATTTTTAAGGCCGGTCTGGTCATCCATACCGTTGCGGTTTCCACTAAAGCATATTACGTTTTTATAACCTGCCTTCACCATCAAAGGAATAACTTCTGTATAATCCTGGATCAATTGTGTATGAAAGGATTTGTTATTAAAGCCATTGGTTAAACTTGTTTTACCACCATGATAGCACATGGAGCTGAAGATACCGTATTGCTGTAATATTGGCCAGTCTTTGGGGCCGATCAAGTCGATAGCGCCAAAACCAATTTCTTTCACAGCCTGGCATAGCTTATCAAGCGGTATAAAATTGTAGCACCACTGGCAAACAGAGTGACTAATGTTTCCTTTTAGTTTCAATTTTTTATCTTTTTTTTCTGTCGGTTCTGTATTAAAAGAAGATAACATAGCTGTTGATCCAAGCGCAGCGGAACCTACCAATAAATTCTTTATAACGTTGCGCCTGTTTTGATTGTCGGGCATAGAATAATTTTTTAAACGATGGAGTTAGAAAGTGATCGGGCCTGTTCATGTTTTCTTGAGCGCATGTATACAAATAATCCGGCAAAAGCTACTGTTAATACAATTGGAATGATCAGCGTGGCATTAATTATTTCGGGGCCTGCTGCTTTTTTTGCTTCCATCAGGGCGGTTGCCATTTCCGGCGAAGCACCAGCTCCGCTAAAGGCTTTCAGGTCGGCACCAACTGGTAATTTTGCTGCTAATAATCTATCATAATACCCGCCCATAAAGATCATATAAACAGACACTGCAAACATACCTGCACCCCCCATAAAATTCAATCCTACTGCACCGGTTTTCGGTAAATTTTCGGATACAAATCCCAGCATTGTTGGCCAAAAATAGCAAACGCCCATTCCGAAAATAATGGCCCCAACAAATAGCATATTGCCAGTGGTATGGCTGAGCATATATAAACCTATTGATGCTAAAATTGCTGATATCAACAGTACACCCTGAGGCGAGAACTTATGTACAACAGGTCCTGCAAAGGCACGGCCAATTACCATTACACCTGTCTCGATTGTCAATAATAAAATGGCGTTGTCTGTTACATTTTTCAACAGTACATCAATCCATTGTCCGGTAAACAGTTCAGTGATAGCTGTGCCAAACATTAAAATGATCATTAAAAGGAACAAGGGATTGAGCAGCGATTTATACATCTCGGCACTTGATACTCCACTGGCAACTCTTTCGGTAACGGGGAAGTCAAGTTTGCTAAATAAATAGCCATAGATCAAAGTAGGGATTATCATTAATCCCACCTGTACCTGCCATCCTATTCCCATTTTATCCAAAAAGAAAACGAGCAGTGTGCCGATAACGATTCCACCTGGGAACCATAGATGGAAATGATTGAGCTTGGTTGTTTTATTATCGCTGTGTATGGTTGCTACCAATGGGTTACAGGCGGCTTCCACTGTGCCATTTGCAATGCCAATAAACAAGGTGGAAATAAACAGGCTCCAATAGCCGGTGGCAAAAATAGTGAGTACAATACCCGCTAAATGAAATACGAAAGCACCAATGAGCAACTTTTTCATGCCGATGCTATCTACTATCAATCCTCCTATTACAATGGCAAGCGGAAAACCCCAAAAAGCAGTAGCAGCGATCGTTCCAAGTTGCTGTGCATCCAACTGAAATTTCTCACCAAGCCGTGCAAGTATCCCGGCACGAATACCAAAAGAAAGTGACGTTACAAGAAGAGAGAGGCAACTGGCTATAAACAGTTGTTTTTTTTGAATATTGGCAGGCATGATCGTTGGTTTATTTAATGTCAAAAGAATGTTCAAAAAAAAGGAATTGTAATATTATTGAATTTTGGCTGAAAAAAGTTTTATTTATCAATTGTTTTTTTAAGATTGATTCATTAAATCAATTTGGCTATATTTTATTTAATCTGTTATATTGTTTATAAAAAACAAACCTTTTCAAGTTGCAAATGAAGAAACGGATAAACAAATCTTGCTGAGGCAGGAGCGTACTACAAAAAAGTCATGGAGAAGATATTCTGAGTTATTTAAATATTTTGAATGCACATAAATTTTATCCGTAAAATTGTAAAAATTTTCATTTACAAATAATTACAACAGGCTTTAAAACAATTAATATGAAAAGAAAACTACGGATGGGAATGATTGGCGGGGGAAAGGACGCATTTATAGGAGCAGTGCACCGGCTTGCATTTAACATGGATGGATTGGTTGAGATGGTTTGCGGAGCATTAAGCATTAACCCGGAGATAGCAAAAGATTCAGGGCAATCCTTATTTCTTCCTGACGACAGGATCTACCTGAACTATGAAGAAATGATTGAAAAGGAAAGCTTGCTGCCTGCAGATAAGCGTATAGATTTTGTAACGATTGTAACACCCAATTTTGCACATTTTGCCCCTGCCAAACTTGCATTGCAAAAGGGTTTTAATGTAGTGATAGAAAAGCCGATCACTTTTACACTGGACGAGGCAAAGGAGCTAAAACAGATTGTAGAAGAAACTGGTTTGATACTTTGCCTTACACATACTTATTCTGGCTACCCGATGGTAAAGCAGGCGAAGGCAATGGTGAGTGATGGGGTGTTGGGAAAAATAAGAAAGGTATGGGTTGAGTACCCGCAGGGATGGCTAAGTAAATTATCTGAAAGAGAAGGCAATCAGCAGGCAGCATGGAGAACAGACCCTAAACGCAGCGGCAAAAGTGGTTGCATGGGTGATATCGGTACACACGCTGCACATTTATCAGAATATATCACTGGTTTAAAGATCACTCATCTTTGTGCGGACCTGAACATTTTTGTAGAAGGCCGGGCGCTTGATGATGATGGAAATGTATTGTTGAAATTTGATAATGGAGCAGCCGGCGTATTGATGGCATCGCAGGTAGCAGCCGGTGAAGAAAATGCTTTGAAGATACGTGTGTATGGAGAGAAAGGAGGTATTGAATGGGCACAGCAGGAACCAAATACCTTGCTGGTAAAATGGCTGGATGCACCTGCACAAATACTCCGGGCGGGCGGCAACTATGGCGATAGGCTGTCTTCGTATGCGACCAGTAATTGCCGTACACCGGGTGGACATCCTGAAGGATACCTGGAAGCATTTGCTAATATTTATAAAAACTTTGCCACCACTTTAATGGCAAAAATGGATGGCACTACGCCTTCGAAAGAAGCGCTTGATTTCCCTTCGGTAGATGAGGGCGTAAGAGGAATGGCTTTTATTGATAATGTTGTTTTATCAGCTCAGTCGGATAAGAAATGGACGGAGTATGTGGTGTGAGAACGGTTGAAGGTTGAAGGTTTGTAGCTTGTTTTCATCATCGAATCATTTTCACGCAAACACGCAAAGGTGCAAAGTTGCAAAGTAGGTATGGAATCAACGCTTCATGTCATTTTCGATTCACTATTGCCCATTCACCATTCACGATTCACCATTCACGATTGCCCATTCACGATTGCCCATTCAATGTCGTTTAGTAAAGGATCGGCGTTTCGTTGCTCCTTATTGCTGAAAATGTACAACGGAGTGACACAACGATGTTAAATTGAAAAACAAATGCTTGTAAACAAATAATTTTCTTAACTAACGACATTGATTCACGATTGCCCATTCACCATTCACCATTGACCATAAACATAACCTCACATGCAAACAATAAAAGGCCCTGGTATATTTTTAGCGCAATTCGCAGGCGATACTGCACCATTCAATTCGTTGCCTGCTATTAGTAAGTGGGCTAAAGACAAAGGCTACATCGGTGTTCAGATCCCATCCTGGGATGCAAGATTGATTGACCTGCAAAAGGCTGCTGAAAGCAAAACTTATGCCGACGAAATAAAGGGCATTGTGGAAGCAGCGGGCCTGGAGATCACTGAACTCTCTTCTCATCTACAAGGGCAACTGGTAGCAGTAAACCCGGCTTACGATCAACTATTTGACGGGTTCGCACCTGCTGAAGTGCATGGCAACGCCAAAGCCCGGACGGAATGGGCTGTGCAGCAATTAAAGTATGCTGCGAAGGCATCTCAAAATTTAGGATTGAATGCACATGCTACTTTTAGCGGAGCCTTGCTTTGGCAAACCGTCTATCCATGGCCGCAGCGCCCGGCCGGCCTCGTAGAAACCGGCTTCACTGAATTAGCCAACCGATGGTTGCCGATCCTAAATGTTTTTGATGAATGCGGTGTGGATTGTTGTTATGAAATTCATCCCGGTGAAGACCTGCATGATGGCATATCTTATGAAATGTTTTTAGAAAAAGTAAACAATCATTCACGGGCTTGTTTGTTATACGATCCATCACATTTTGTATTGCAGTGCCTGGATTATCTTGCCTATATTGACATCTATCATGAACGCATAAAGACTTTTCATGTAAAGGATGCTGAATTTAATCCTACAGGTAAGCAGGGTGTTTACGGTGGCTATCAAAGTTGGGTAAACCGTGCAGGCCGCTTCCGTTCATTGGGAGATGGCCAGGTCGATTTCAAATCTATATTCAGTAAATTGTCCGCTTATGATTACAAGGGCTGGGCGGTGCTGGAATGGGAATGCGCTATAAAGAACTCAGAAGATGGTGCAAGTGAAGGGGCGCCATTTATTAAAAGCCATATTATAAAAGTAACCGAAAAGGCTTTTGATGATTTTGCAGGCACCGGCAGTAATGAGGAATTCAACCGGGGTCTATTAGGCCTATGATGTATTCTATTCATTTCGTTCGTGGACGGTGATGGAATCCATTGTTGGACTCATTGGGATGGCAGCCGTTTTACAACTTAACATGTTATTACATTACATCGCCGAAAAGTTTAAGACTCTTTACCTCTTGACATATTTTGTTACCTTCAGAACTTCAAAATTTACTTTATGAATAAAATGCTTGCAAAGATCATTGTTCTTCTCTTTTTAACTTTGCCTGTACTTTCATTTGCACAATCTGCAAAAAAAGGAGGCGAATTTTACCAGCTTACAGTTTACCATTTTTCATCCGCAGAACAACAACAATTAATTGAGCAATACCTTGAGCAGGCTTATTTACCTGCACTTCATCGCCGGCAGATAAAAAAGGTCGGTGTGTTTACTGCTATTGCAAACGATACGGCTGCGGATAAACGCCTATACGTTCTTATGCCGGTTCGTTCATTGCCAGAAATTGTTGAATTGACATCAAAGCTGGCAGTGGACAATGATTACCTTACAAAAGGCAAGCCTTACCTGGATGCGCCTTACAAAAATCCGCCCTACGACAGAATAGAAAATATATTGCTGAAGGCATTTCCGATGGCACCATTTTTAACGCTTCCAAAGCTTACATCATCTGCGGCCGAACGAGTATATGAGTTGCGAAGCTATGAGGGGCCTACCGAAAGCCGGTTTCAAAACAAAGTAAAGATGTTTAATGAAGGTGGCGAGATCGCATTATTCAAACAATTAAATTTCAATGCAATTTTTTATTCATCTGTAATAGCTGGCAGCCGAATGCCAAACCTGATGTATATGACGAGCTTTGAAAATATGGCAGACAGGGATGCCCATTGGAAAAGCTTTGGCGCTGCCCCGGAATGGAAGAAACTTTCTTCAATGACGGAATATCAGAACAATGTTTCAAAAATAACGATAACCTTTTTGCATGCTACTGCTTATTCTGATTATTGATATTTGAACTTCCAGGCCTTAGCTAAATTCTTACACTTAAATTGCACTCACTTTAGTAGCATACATTTGCAATAATCTCAAAAAAACGATTCGCCATGAACCACTATCACTTAATTAAAAAGATATCTCTTTTTTTACTTGTCTTTGCAGGGTTTGCTTTTGCATCAAAAAAGAAGGAGCAGGCCGTGCTGGTTTTTTCTAAAACAAACGGCTACCGGCATGCAAGTATTCCTGCCGGAATTGAAGCCATAAAAAAGCTCGGGATCGCAAATAAGTTTTCAGTGGATGCAACAGAAGACTCACTGGCATTTACAGATGCTAATCTTGCTAAATACAGTGCCGTTATTTTTCTGAGCCCTACAGGAAATGTTTTGGGTGAAGCAGAACAGAAAGCGCTTGAAAATTTTGTTCGCAAGGGTGGTGGCTTTGCCGGTATTCATGCTGCCACAGATTGCGAATATGATTGGCCATGGTATGTAAAAATGGTTGGAGCCAGCTTTCTGTCACATCCTGCGCAGCAGATGGCTAAACTTATAGTAAATGATAAACGCCACCCCGCAAGCAAACACCTGCCTGATACCTGGGAAAGAAAAGACGAATGGTACAATTTTAAAAATATGAACCCCGATGTAAAAGTACTGATATCCATTGACGAGACTTCATACAAGGGTGGCAAAAACGGAGCCGTGCATCCTATGGCATGGTACCATGCTTATGAGGGTGGCAGGGCATTTTACACAGAGCTGGGGCATACGGATGAAACATTTGCTGAGCCTCTGTTTTTGCAACATTTATTAGGCGGTATAAAGTATGTATTGAAGAAGTAAGTAGGGGCTGTTACAAACTAATTTCACCTATGTAGATGGGTAAACCATAAGGTTTTGCCCTCGAACTTAGTAAGAACAAATATGTAGAGCCAGGTTGCTTTTAAATAATAACGCATCAGCCGCATACAAAACGCCGGCCAACACAACGTGAGTGTCGTGGCGACTTTAACCATACATCTACAAGTTTTTCGATTATTTAAATGCTTTACAGATTCCTGTTGTAATGTATTTCAACTTTCGGCAGGGCAATAATTTCATTGCGTTACTCTTTCAAAATCTTTTATTGATAATCATGTAACGTTTTCCCCGCTAATTGAAAAACCTAAGTTGAAGCTGCAATTGGTATATTGCCCTTGCCATTTGCTTTCTGCACGGATTTTTTTTATATGAACAGACCAAAAATATTATGGGGAACGCTAGCATTAGCTACTGTAATTATTTTTCTTTTTGGAGACAAATCCATTAAGGCTCAATCTCTACCGGTCACCTACTTACGCATTGAAAACGGTTTATCAAATAATTCTGTAAGGTGTATTTACCAGGATTCTGACGGTTTTATGTGGTTTGGCACCTATGACGGACTTAACCGCTATGATGGTTATGATTTCAAGGTGTATCGAAATAAACTGAATGACACCAACTCATTGCCCCACAATTATATTTATGCCATCAACGAAGATCATCATCATAATATCTGGATTGGTACTGGCCAGGGGATAGGTATTCATAATAAACGGACCTCAAAATTCTCTCCTGCTTTTTATTACCCTTACCAGTCAACCAGTAAACAAAAGGTTAGTATCAACATCAATGCAATTAAAACAGATAAGCCAGGGAATATTTTTATAGGAACAAATGGATGGGGGCTAATGGTGCAATCGGAAGGTGATGCGGTTGCAAAACAAATACCTTTTGAAAAAAAAGGCAGCATGACACCTTACTATAATGTACAGGCGATCTTGATCGACAAAGAACAACGCACCTGGTTGCACATCGAAGATGTTGGGTTGTGCCGCTTTGACTACAAGGCGAAGAAAATAGTGGTGGTAAATACTGCAATTAAATTTGGAAAGTGTTTGGAGGCAGATGATGAAGGCAATATTTGGATTGGGGCTGATGAAGGATTATATAAATACAGTATTGCGTCCAATGCAGTGATTAAATTATATACCGAAGGGCCGCAAAAGCTGACCTCTAATATTATTACCACTCTTAGTTTTGATAAGCAACATCAATTATGGATTGGCACCGAGGGAGGAGGAATCAACATACTGAATCCTGCAACTCAAAAATTTAATTACCTGCTGCCGGGTGAAGATAAAAACACATTGTCGAGTGAATCAGCATTTGCTATTTATGAAGACAATGAATCAAGAAAATGGATCGGTACATTGAAAGGAGGTATTAATATTATTGATCTTCATAAAGGCCAGTTTCAAACAATTACGCATAATCCGTTAAATCAAAACAGCCTGGTCTATCGTTTTGTTTCTTCTTTCATCGAAGACAAAAAACAAAATTTATGGATCGGTACAGATGGCGGCGGGATGAGCATATGGAACCGGAAACAAAACAACTTTACCAATTTTAAGTATGATGCCCGCAATGCTCATTCGCTGAGCAGTAACAATGTCACCAGTATAAAACAGGATGATTTACACAACACGTGGATCGCAACGTTTGGAGGTGGAATAAATAAATTTAACGAATCAACCGGCGCATTTGAACATTTTAAATGCATCAATGACAGCACAGGTGCAGAAAATAAAAATGTCTGGCTGCTGTACACAGATCGGGAACAAAAATTATGGGCAACTACTTTTGGCAATGGCAAACTCTATTTGTTTAACAAGCAATCAAACCGTTTCGAAGCTTTCGATCAAAACCTGAATGACTTGATTGCAATAGCGGAAGACCGGAGTGGAACCTTATGGGCTGGAAATTCTTACGAGTTGAACCGCATTGATAAAAAAAATATGCAACATGCCAGTTACGAAATAGGCAAACCCATCCGTGCTATTTATGAAGATAAAAGAGGTAGTTTCTGGCTTGGCACCGAAGGCGGGGGTTTGATATTATTCAACAGGCAACAAGGCAAGATAACCTCCCGCTTTTCAGTGGATGATGGCTTGTGCAATAATTCGGTTTTGAATATCGTGGAAGATGGCAAAGGTTTTTTATGGCTGAGTACTTTTAACGGGCTTTCAAAATTTGACCCTGTTAAGAAGACGTTTAAAAATTATTTCCAAAGTGACGGGCTTCAAAGTAACCAGTTCTTGTTCAACGCCGCTATGCGGTTACATTCCGGCGAACTTGTGTTTGGTGGCATCAATGGCTTTAATATTTTTCATCCGGATAGTTTGCGGACACGCAACCATGGTGTTCCCGTACTGCTGACTGACCTGAGGGTAAACAACCTGCCGGTTAAAAATACCCATGCGTATGTAACTAAAATTACTGCTGATAAGATAGCAGAACTAACAATACCATATAATGAAGCTGCAATTGCTTTTGATTTTGTTACCATTGAATTTTCATCGCCCAATAAAATACAATATGCCTATTTGTTGCAGGGGTGGGACAGGGGCTGGACATACACGGGCAATCTAAGAACCGCAAATTATACTCACTTAAGAGAAGGGACTTACACCCTGCGGGTGAAATCAACCGATGCTGAAGGGATTTGGAATCAACCCGAAACCAGATTGAAAATTATTGTGCTTCCTCCCTGGTACAGAACATGGTGGGCATACCTCTTTTATGCGTCCATCATTGCCGTCATTATTTATTTTTATTTGAAATACAAAGCTTCGCAAACAAAACTTAAATATGAAATAAAGCTTGCACAGTTAAATGCTGAAAAGGAAAAGGAGATAAACGAGAAAAAGCTTTCTTTTTTTACAAACGTTTCCCATGAGTTCAGAACGCCTTTAACCCTTATCATTAACCCTGCGAGGGAACTGCTCGAACATCCCGGTGAGAACGGGACTGTTCAGGATAATATTCAAAGCATTTACCGGAACTCCCGGAGGTTGCTTAGTCTGGTTGATCAATTGTTGCTATTTAAGAAGGCCGACAGTGATGCGGATAAACTTGTATTGTCACACATTGATTTTGAAATGCTTTGCAAAGAGGTGTATAGCTGTTTTTTGCAACAGGCAAAAGCCAACAAAATTACATACGAATTAAATTTTGATGACGGAGAATACAATATAGTAGGGGATAAGGAAAAAATTGAGATCATTCTTTTCAATCTTGTTTCCAATGCTTTAAAATACACACCCGAAGGAGGAAAAGTAATCATCAGCATCACGGAGTCCAGGGAAAAAGTGCAGGTAGCCGTTTCGGATACGGGCCAGGGGATTTCTGAAGCAGTTGGAAACAAATTGTACGAAAGATTTTACAGGGATGAAACAGTCAACAGGTTTTCAAAAGTCGGCTTTGGCATCGGGCTTTTCCTTACCAAGCATTTTATTGATATTCATAAAGGCGATATAACTTATAAGAGCGAGTTAGGAAAAGGAACCATCTTTTTTGTAAGCTTATTAAAAGGAAATAGCCATTTCGACCAGCATACTGCTTTTAACCCTTTCCCGGAAGGGTCTGTCATGTTGAAAGAATTAATAGAAGAACCTCATGAAAATATTCCAACAACTCAATTGGAGGATTTGGTGACGGACCGACAGGCAATGTTGGTAATTGACGATGACATGCATATGCGGCAATATATAGCCTCCCTCTTTCATGACAAGTTTGTAGTATACCAGGCAGAAAACGGCGAAGAAGGACTTGCCATTGCGCATCAAAATATTCCCAATATCATCCTTTCCGACATCAACATGTCGAACATTGATGGTATGCATCTATGCCGAACCATTAAGGCATCGCCGGCGCTCCGGCATATTCCTGTCATTTTATTGACCGGCTCATCTTCTAAGGAAACATTATTACAGAGCGCCGAGTTGGGTGCCGACGATTTCATCACCAAGCCTTTTGAACGGGATTTTTTGGTTGCCCGGGTGGGTAATTTATTGAAGAGCCATCAAAATCTTCAAAAGTATTTTTACAATGAAATCACCCACCAGGAAAACAACTTAAACATTGGTACGGAATACAAAGAATTCCTGGAGAAGTGTATTGCAATGGTTGAAAAGCATTTGAGCGATGATGAATTTAATATCAAAATGCTGGCAAAGGAGATTGGCGTAAGTCATAGTACCTTATATAAAAAGATCAAAACCATCTCCGGGCAAAGTGCCACAGCCTTCATTCGGTATATCCGTTTAAGAAAAGCTGCTGAAATGTTTATTAATACCAATCATAATATCAATGAGACAGCTTTTTATGTGGGAATAAAAGACTTGAAATATTTCCGTGAGCAATTCTTTAAAACCTTCGGAATGAGGCCCTCTCAATACATAGAAAAATACCGGAAGACCTTAGGTAAAAATTATAAAGTCAATGAAAAAGTAATAAAGGACAGGGAGTGAAAGGGTGGTATTCCCATGCAAAACTTTAACTAACTAATGGGAGATTAAATTTTTTAATATCAAAAGATACTTTTTAAAAAGGGGTTTATTTGCCCTTTTTTACCATTTTACCCCCTTAATTTATTGCTTAGGCCCCCTATTACACCCGTATGCCTGAGTACTTTTGTTCAGAACGCTTACTAACAACTGCTGCATGAAATTCCAACATTTACCCATTTGCGTCATTCCCCGCTTAACCGATATTTACAGCCCCAAGAATTTTAATGCTGCTGTTCACATTCCAATTAATAAGACTAAAATTTTTACTATGCCCGCATTATTAAGAAAATTGCTTCCTGCATTGTTATATATTACAATAATCGGCAGCAGCAGCTATGCCCAAACGGCCAATTCCATTGACGATTCTATTTCAATTAGGTCTAAGCCTATGGTTGAGTTAATATATACAACCGCGCCGGCACATTTAACAGCTTCGTCAACCGAGGCTTTATATTCAAAAGATATTATGAAGGCACCGGTTACCAGTGTAAAGAGTACTTTACCCGGGCGCATGGCGGGGCTTTACGCTACACAATTCTCAGGGCAGCCCGGAGCCGATGGAGCATCTCTTTCCTTAAGAGGTATGGATCCGCTGGTTATTGTAGACGGTGTAGTAGTCAATCTTACGATTTTTAATTTAGAAGATGTAGAAAGTGTAACCTTGCAAAAGGATGCGTTGAGTACCGCAATGCTGGGAGTGAGAGGTAATAATGGAGCCTTGCTGATTACCACAAAAAAGGGTAAAGTAAACCGGCAACATATATCATTTACTGCACAGACCGCCTTTCAAAATTCGCTGGGCGAGCCAAAGGCATTGAATTCTTTTGACTATGCAACCTTATACAATGAAGCAGCTAAAAATGATGGGCTGGCTTTGAAATATACACAAGCCGATCTGGATGCTTATAAAAACGGTACTGATCCCTATGGCCACCCTGATGTAAACTGGAGAGACCAGGTATTGAAATCTTCTTCCCGGTTTGACCGGTATTCGCTCAATGCGACCGGCGGTAATAATTTTGCCCGCTATTTTGTTTCATTGGAACATGTCAATCAGCGAGGCTTTTTGGTTACCTCTGACAAAAACACTTACAACACTAACAACGATTTTAAATCATACGTTATCCGCAGCAACGTAGATGTAAGCGTAAACAGTTCGCTCACAGGCGGCATTTATTTGTTGGCAAGAATATTAAACGGCAGAGAACCGGGTAGTGGTACAGCTTCTATTTTATCCTCTTTTGCCAGCACACCCAATAATGTTTATCCTGTTTATAATGCAGACGGTTCTTTCGGAGGTTCTGGTGTATATCAAAATAACATTTTAGCGCAAGCCATCAATTCCGGGTATCGCCTTAATTATAAAAGAGACATGTTAGCCAATTTTTACCTCAAGCAAAAATTGGATGGCATTGCGCCGGGATTGTGGGCCCAGGCAAAAGTGGCATTTAATGCAACCCTTTCCGAGGATATTTTCAGGAACAAAACTTTTGCAGTTTACCAAACGGTTCCCACCACTCCGGTTAGTTATAATAAATATGGCCTTGATGGAACACAGGCAAACGGTAATGGAATAGTTTACCAGGGCCGCAGCAACTATATAGAATTATCACTGGGATACGATAAAAAAATCAACAAGGACCATGGAATAGATGCGATTGTCCTGGCAAGCCGTGACAATGCCATTACCGGAAGCGATTTGCCTTATACGATCAGTGGTGTCTCCGGCCGTTTGGCTTACAATTACAAAGAAAAATATGTGGTGGAAGGTGCATTCGGGTACAACGGTTCCAACCGTTATCCTCCTCATGGCGATTTTAAAAGAGCTTTTTTTCCTGCGATTGGACTGGGCTGGAATATCGAAAAGGAAGCTTTTCTGTCAAGTCAAAAGACTATCAGTCGTTTAAAACTGTTTGGTTCATTTGGTAAAGCAGGTAATGATGCCCCTGGTTATTACACTTATTTCCAACGTTTCTTCGATGCCAACGGGGTCATTTTTGGAACATCAGCATCCGGAGCAACTGCTATAACAGAACAACCCCTGGCAAATAAGAACATTGATTTTGAAAAAGCCAATAAATTTAACCTCGGTTTAGACGGTGCGCTATTAGATGACAAATTGAGTTTTTCAGTTGAATATTTTAATAATAAATTTTATGATCTGTTACAAATCAGGGGAATCAGCACATCTTTAATAGGCAATGATTATCCACGTGAAAATATCGGAAGCAACCGCTACAATGGAATGGAGGCTAAATTAAGCTGGCAGCAAACAACCCGTGGCGGCCTTCAATATTTTGCTTCAGCAAACCTGAGTTCATTAAAAACAAAAGTATTATTCAGTGATGAAGTGTTTCGTTTTTATGATTGGATGAAACGTACGAACCAACCCATTGGCCAACCATTTGGCTACGTAGCGGAAGGCTTATTTCAAACAGCGGCGGAAATAGCTGGTAGCGCAACAACTGTGGGGTACACGCCACAACCGGGCGATATTAAATATAAAGACTTAAACAGCGATGGTGTTATTGATCAGTTTGATATAAAGCCGATTGGCAGAGTAGGTAAACCGCTTTTATATTTTGGGTTGTCGTTGGGCGCTGAGTTTAAAGGTTTTGATATAAGTGCATTAATACAAGGTGTTGCTAATCAGGATACGTATATGGGCGGTCCTAGTATCTGGGCTTTTCAAAGTGGAGGTTTTGGCCAGGCTTATGAAAACAATTTGAACCGCTGGACACCCGCTACTGCTGCTAACGCTACTTATCCCCGTTTGAATATAGGTAGTAATGGCAATAACCAGGCACAGTCATCTTATTGGATGCGCAACGGAGATTTTGTACGACTAAAGCAATTAGAGCTTGGATACAGCATTCCACAAAATTTGCTTAAACATATTAAACTGGAAAGTATCCGCTTGTTTGCAAGAGGCTATAATCTGTTTACCCTCACATCAAAAGACTTAGATGGGCGTGATCCGGAGATCTTCAGCGCTTTCAGCTACCCAATGCAACGCTTATTAAATTTTGGAATAAATATAAAATTGTAAACTCAGCTATATGAAGAAAATAAAAATATTTTTTACAAGCATTCTATTTGCCTTCCTGATATTTTCATTAGCTGGTACCGGTTGTAAGAAATTGGAGTCAGAACCCAAAGACTGGTTTGGGGCAGAGCTTGTGTTCGACTCATTAGACAGGTTAGCAACGGTGGCAGCCTTCAACCAAAATGATTTGTATAATTATTTGCCAGGGGGCTTCAACCGTGTTGGAGGCGATTTCCTGGATGCAGGTACAGGTGATGCAATACCAAGCCGTAACAACACATTGGTGGAATATTATACCACCCGCAGGATAAGTGTTGTTAATAACCCCGATCCATATTGGGCAAACAGCTATTATGGTATTCGCAAGGCAAATATTTTTTTACAGAATATTGGGTTGGTGCCCATCCGGCAAACAATCGACAGTGTTGCTGATAAACTTACCCGGCAGTACTGGCGTGCAGAAGCTCGTTTTATCCGCTGCTTTCTGTATTGGGAATTAGTTAAAAGATACGGTGGCGTACCATTGGTAGGCGATAAAATTTATACACTGGAAGATGACCTGCAAATACCACGAAATAAGTTTGATGAATGTATCAACTATATCGTTAAGGAATGCGACATGGTAAAAGACAGTCTGCGTAAAGAAACCCTGTCGGATGGTGACTGGGGGCGTATTCCCCGCGGTGCAGCCATCGCACTAAAATGCCGGGCCTTATTATATGCAGCGAGTCCTTTATTCAATGGTGGAGGAATAGAAACAGATCCCATTAAAAAAGCATTGACAGGTTACCCGACAGTAGACCCTGCCCGCTGGCAGGCAGTGATAGCAGCCGCTGAAGAATTTAAAACCCTGCCTTATTATGGCTTGTACAGTACTGCCGTTGGTACAGGTGCCACTGCTTACATTGGTTATGCAGCGTTGTTTACTGTAAAGAAGAATAGTGAAATAATCCTGGCAAAACAAGGCCCCAATAGCACATTTGTAGAACAATTTCTTGCACCCATCGGCTACTCTGGTACCGCCAGCAGTCTTGGATTAACAAGCCCTACGCAAAATTTTATAGATGCTTTTCCAATGCTAAATGGCTTGCAACCATTTAATCCGGATGGAACAATTAATGTTGCTTCAGGTTATAGTGCAACTGCGCCATACACCAATCGTGACCCTAGGCTTGATGCATCTATCTTTTACAATAACGGTACCATCAAATGGCTGGGCAGGGCAATAGAAACCTTTGAAGGTGGATTGGATAAACCCAATACAGCCGCTACTTCCATTCAAACAAAAACCGGCTACTACGTACGCAAGTTTTTAGGAAACTTTCAAACGGGCACAACTTATTCAAATCAAAGCCACAATTTTCCACTCTTTCGTTATGCTGAAATTTTGCTCAATTATGCAGAAGCATTGAATGAAATGAACCGGGTAGAAGAAGCGGTTACGCAAATAGTATTGATAAGAAAAAGAGCCGGCATAACAGCAGGCACCAACGGCAGATGCGGTATTAAAGTTGGGATAAACGCGGCGGAAATGAGGGATGTAATCCGTAACGAACGCAGAATTGAATTGAGTTTTGAGGAGCACCGTTTCTGGGATATTCGCCGATGGAAGTCCGCTGCAACCGATTTAAGCGGACCACTATATGGAATGAAAATTACGAAGACAGGAACAACATTTACTTATGCCAAAGAGCAGGTGAGTACAATGTTATTTGATAATAAGTTGTATCACATGCCGATCCCGTATGATGAATCAATTAAGAACCGTGCATTAATTCAAAACGAAGGCTGGTAATTTTCAATTCAAAAAATATTAAACAAACGAACAATGAAAAAAATATTTTTTATACTAATCATTCAACTGGTGGCCTTGCTGCAGTTGCAGGCCCAAAACATTGTGGTGACGGGCCAGGTGGTGGATGCCGACGGGCCTGTGGACGGGGCTTCGGTGAATGAAAAAGGCCTCTCTTCCAATGGTGTAGTGAGTGATGCGAAAGGAAGATTCATCCTTACACTAAAAGGGAGAAGCAATACCGTTGTTATTACTGCAATGGGATTTTTGCCACAACAAATTAATGTAGCTGGCAAACAAAGTATTACAGTTACACTCGAAAAATCGGAAGCAAAGGGAATGGATGAAGTGGTAGTGGTTGGTTATGCAAGACAAAAGAAGGTAACACTGACGGGAGCTGTAAGTACCGTTTCGGGTGCAGAGTTGAGAGAAAATCCATCAGCCAGTTTACAAAATACATTGGCAGGTAAGTTGCCGGGCTTCTTTTCTGTGCAGCCTTCAGGCAGGCCCGGTGCAGATGGTGCAACTTTTTTTATCCGTGGGCAAAGCTCGTATAATACAGGTTCCAATTCGCCGCTGATCATCGTGGATGATATTGAATATAGTTATGACCAGTTTGCACGGATCGATCCCAACGAAATTGAATCGTTGAGTATATTAAAAGATGCATCTACAACAGCTATTTATGGAGTGAAGGGAGCCAATGGTGTGGTAATTATAACAACGAGACGTGGTAAACTGGGCCCACCAAAAATTTCTGCACGGTTAGAAACAAGCATGTCCCAGCCCACCCGCATCCCCAAATATTTAGACGCTTTTGAAACCGCCACTTTATACAACCTGGCCCAGATCAGCGATAACAAGAACATTCCTTCTACCGGCTTTACGCCAAGGTTTTCACAAGATGACCTGAATCATTATAAAACGGGTGATGATCCGTACGGTCATCCCAATGTGAATTGGTATGAAACATTGTTTAAAAAATTCAGCAAACAGTACCGGGCCAATTTTGATATAAGCGGTGGTACAGAAAGGGTAAAATATTTTATTTCTTTAGGAGGATTGTTCCAGGACGGGATGGTTAAGAACTTCAGCAAATCGCAGGATGTAAATGGTAATTATTACCACATGCGCTATAATTTTCGCTCCAACTTAGATATTAAAGTAACAAACACTACCGACCTCCGGGTTGATTTGTCGGGAAATATTGGAGAGATCAATGTTCCAAGCGTGGGTAGTGCATTTGGTTACAACGATGTGTTTTATGAATACAGTAGTTTTTATTCCTTAGCTCCTTTTGCATACCCGGTGTATAATCCCAATGGCAGCTATGGATACAGTGCCTGGCAAGTAAACGGAGGGTTCAACAATCCTTCCTACAATACCAATAACATTGTGGGCCGCTTAACGCTGTATGGCTATGATCGCAACTATGAGAACAATATGAATTTTATTACGTCTGTCAACCAAAAGCTGGATGTAATTACCAAAGGCCTGTCTTTTAAAACTACCGTTGCCTATACCAGTAATTATGGCTATGCAAGAAGTATGAAAAGAGACCAGTTCCCTTCTTTTATTTATGACCCGGCATTAAACAGCTATACACCGCGTGATATCAACGTATACCGTGTTCGCAGATTCTTTAGTGGCTACGATTCACGCAGTAGCATTCGCACATTGAATGTACAGGCTATGCTCAATTACGACCGCACTTTTGACAAGCATCGGATTTATGGATTGGCATTGTTGAATCAAAGCACTGATTTAAGGGGTAGCGGCAATTCCGTTTATAATTTTATACCCAATAATTTCCGTGGATTCACAGGCAGATTGGGTTACAATTTTAAAGAAAAGTATTTAGCAGAGTTCAATGCAGCGTACAATGGTTCCGATCGTTTTTCAAAAGACAATCGTTTCGGGTTATTTCCCGCAGCTTCAGTAGGATGGAATATTGCCAAAGAAAACTTTATAGCTGACAATGTCAAAGTAATTAACAATTTAAAATTAAGGGCGTCTTACGGAAAGGTGGGCAATGATAAAATTGGCAACGATTTTACTTATTATTATTTACCGGTATGGGGCGGCGGCGGGTCAATCAACTTTGGCACTTCCAGCAATAACTTAAATGGAATTCGGGAAGGAACACTCGGTAATAACCAGGTGTCATGGGAAAAAGAAACGAAATTGGACATTGGTGTAGACTTTGGTTTATTTAACAGCAAGCTTTTCGGAACAATTGATTATTTCAAAAATCAGCGGTACGATATCTTAACCAGAAGAGGAACGGTATCTGCTGTATTCGGCCAGGTTTTACCGCCTGTTAACCTGGGTATTGTTGATAACGAAGGTTACGAGATTGAGTTGAATTATAATGGGCAGATCGGCAGAGAATTCAGGTATCGTTTGAAGGGAACTTACTCCGTGGCTAAAAATAAGATCATCTTCCAGGATGAGCCTACCTATGCGAATGCTTACCAGGCATCTACCGGCAACAGTATCGGTATGCAAAAAGTTTATCGCTGGATAGGTTACTATAAAGACAGCACTGATATTGCTAAAAGCGCTGTACCCGCTGCAAAGCCATTTCCAGGTGATTTGAAATATGCGGATTTAAATGCAGATGGAAAAATTGATGGCTTCGATCAGGAAGTAACTGGTTACTCAAATATTCCTAATACCACTTATGGAATGCAATTGGGTTTCATTTACAAAGGATTTAACCTCAGTGTTTTTTTCCAGGGAGCAAGGAACTTTAATGTGCGGGCAGTAGCGGAAGCTATCCGGCCATTTTCATCTAATCTCACAGCAATACATAAAACCGCCTGGACACCAGAACTGGGTGACAACGCAACTTTCCCGAGATTGTCCATTGGTGCCGGTGCCAGTGATGCCATTGCTTATCCATCTACGTTTTATTTTATTCCGGGCAATTATATCCGGTTAAAAACGGCTGAGCTGGGTTACACATTGCCTGAAAGATGGGTGAAGCGTGTTAAACTTGAAAATGTGAAATTATATGCAAACGGGCTTAACCTGTTTACATGGACCACATTAGATAAGCTCTATGATTTTGATCCGGAAATCAATACCAATACCGACAGAACAATTTATCCTCCTCAGCGCATGGTGAATTTCGGTACTACCATTACTTTTTAATGCATTAAAACTTTTGAAATGAAAAAAATATTTATCATAGTGATGGTTGTTACAACCCTTGCTGCTTGTAAGAAGTCAAATGGCTTTTTAGATGGCAGTGCCATCGCATTGGACGAAAACCAGGTGTTTAGCGACAGTGCCAGGACAATGGGATTTTTAACCGGCATTTACGCTGACATTGCATTTAGTTTTACCAAGGGCCGGTGGGATTCACATGGCAATACTGAATTGGCTACAGATGATGCAGAATATACATTGTCCGGTACAGGCCAGGCTGCCGTGATTTTATATAATGGTTCCATCTCACCGACCGCATATGCTGCACAAGGCAGGTTGCTCGATTTTTGGAATACGCCCTACGCAAATGTCAGGCGTATAAATATTTTACTTGGAAAATTACCTGCTACACCCTTATCTGCAGGTTTGCAGGCAAGAGTGAAAGGGGAAGCGCTTTTTTTAAGGGCCTGGTATTACACCCAATTAATGATTTGTTATGGCGGTCTCCCGATTGTTGGCGACAATGTTTACGGCAAAGATGATATCATCAACCTCCCAAGAGAAACATTTGCCAATACAGTTAAATATATTTCAGATGACCTGGACAAGGCGGGGGCGCTGCTGCCTGTCACTTACACGGCTGATATTGATTATGGCCGTATTACAAAAGGCGCTTGTATGGCGCTAAAATCAAGGTTATTGCTGTATGCGGCCAGCCCCTTATTTAATGGAGGTTCCATCTCCACCAATGCTGCTTTAACCCCCTTAGTAAGTTATCCAACTAATAATGTAAGTTATTGGCAGGCCGCCGCAGATGCTGCAAATGCAGTGATCAACAGCCTTCAATATTCATTGGTTGTGGATAATGTGACGGCGCCAGGATATGGTTTCTACAATGTGTTTTTACAAAGAGTAAATACTGAATATATACTAGGGTTTTATCGCGGGCCAAACAAGGATTTTGAATCTTATTACAATCCTGTTTCACGAGGGGGTTCATCCAACCGGGCGCTGCCTACACAAGACTTAGTGGATTGTTTTCCGATGAAAAACGGTATTCAGCCTCTGAACCCTGATGGAACGGTCAATGTCGCTTCTGGCTATAGTGCAACCAACCCTTATGCAAACAGGGAACCCAGGTTTGGTTATTCTATTATTTACAATACTTCGTTGTACAGTAACAACTCTGGCAGTACATTGTCTCCTGTATACACCTATGTAAACAGACCTAATCTTAATGATGGCGCCACAAATGATGCGTTTAACTCGGGTACTACCACCGGGTATTTCAGCCGCAAAATGTGCGATGTTAATATTAGCAATAATAGTGGCGCCAATACCAACAGGGCGTGGCCGTTAATACGGTATGCAGAAATTTTGTTAAACTATGCTGAAGCTATCAATGAAACAGGACAAACGGTTTTGGCATATCCCAAATTGATCGAATTAAGAACAAGAGCAGGGATCGATGCAGGCACGGGAGGTTTATACGGTTTAAAAGCCAACATGACCCAAGCCGAAATGAGGGAACTGATTCGTAATGAGCGGCGCATAGAACTGGCATTTGAAGATCATCGCTACCATGATATCCGTCGCTGGAAAATAGCGATGGTTACCAATAACCAGTTCAATAAGGTAATGAAGATCACAAGACCAACTGTCGGTAACTATGTGTATGAACGGACAGAATCCATACGCCGGCACAATTTCAGGCCAGAGATGTATTTGCTTCCAATACCCGACCCGGAAATACAAAAGATGCCTGCCATGTTGCAAAACCCAGGTTGGTAAAAGACAATGGCTGCCGGCATCATTTGATTGTTGTAAAAAGGTAATTAGAAAGAATAAAATTTTCATATAGCAAGCAGTTTAGACCCGCTGTTTTCACAGTGGGTATTTTTTTTCGCTGAGATTGATCGCACACATTGTAATGTGCCGGAATTACAAATGGACATTCAGAATAAACCTGTGCAGAATTTTTCAACAAAAAATTAGTAACAACCAACATGAGAAAGTGCATTGTAATAAACAAGATTATTGCAGGAAAATTCGCTGCATATTTATTGTGTGCATGCTTGCCCGTTTTTTATAGTTGCACCGGGCAAAATAAAACAACCTCATCACCTCAGTCGACAAAAATTGAAGATCAACAGGGTTATAAATTAGTGTGGTCTGATGAATTTGATAAAACAGGTGCGCCGGATACCAGCAACTGGCGCTTTGAAAAAGGGTTCATGCGAAACAATGAACTGCAATGGTACCAGCCGGAAAATGCCTCGTGTGAAAACGGGATGCTGCTGATCGAAGCAAGAAAAGAAAACAAGCCGAACCCTAACTACCAGGCAGGGAGCAGCGATTGGAAAAAGAACAGGGAGAATATCAATTACACAGCATCCAGCATAAATACCTCGGGCAAACATTCGTGGCAATATGGACGTTTTATGATGAGGGCCAGGATAGACATCAGCCCGGGCTTATTGCCTGCCTGGTGGACATTGGGAATAAGCGGCCAATGGCCTTCCAATGGCGAGATCGACATCATGGAATATTATAGAAGCCAATTGCTTTTTAATATAGCCTGTGGCACTAAAGCTCCTTATAAAGCTGAATGGTTCAGCAACACGATTTCAACCGATTCACTGGGGGGCAAACAATGGGCGGCCCAATTTCATACCTGGCGAATGGATTGGGACGAGAATGCAATTGCATTGTATTTAGATGATCGGTTGATGAACAAAGTTGAATTAAGCAAACTCTTTAATAAAGATGGTTCCGGCATTAATTCTTTTAAGCAGCCTCACTATATGTTGCTAAATCTTGCCATTGGCGGTCAAAATGGTGGCGACCCTTCCAACACTCAATTTCCCAACAGGTTTGAAGTTGATTATGTACGGGTTTATCAAAAGTAATAAAAGAGATTTTTTACTTCATAATAACACTCTTTGCTTTTGCGAAGAAATAATTTCTTCACGTTAATATCTTCCTCCGGATACAAAAATAACGTTGTCTTCTTTTACCTGGTTGCCTACTCGCTTTACCATGCAGAGAACCGTACCACACTTACATCCGTGGCCATTCCATATAAGTTTCATGTTAACTATATTGCACCGGCATCCTCAGTTATAATGTTTGCTGATATTTAAAAACATTAACACGAGCCTTTTTTGTAATCTTAAAACGAAATATTAGTTTACCGGTATGAAAATAATAACAGCAATATTTTTAACGCTATTATTTTTTGCCGCTGAAGCGCAAAAACCTGTTAAGCCTGTTGCTGTAAAAGATATAGCTACGCCAGGCAATAAGTTTACGTTTAAAATTACAGCCACTTCGCAAACAAGCGCCGGGGTCTTTGAAAATGATAGCATTCTGGTAAGAACGCTTTGGAGCAATGTAACTTATAGGCCAGGAACATACACTAATTATTGGGATGGTAACGATGACTACCACCGCTCACTTGCGAAGCCTGGCAAGGTTTATAAAATAAAAGTGCTCACTAATAATGTGGTGTACACCTGGCAGGGAACCATCGGGAATTCATCCACCAGGATGACAGGAGCGGCCAAGCATAGAGGATACTATCATTGCATGCGGGGCCTCGCCTTTGCAGAATCGTATGGATATTTCTGTACCGGTTACAGTGAAGGCTCACCATCTATTGCCAAATTCAATATTGCAACGCCCAACGAAAAAATAGACATTGCTACAGGCTCAACAGCTGACGCAAACTACGTAGCAACTGATGGCACAAAAGTATATTGGGGTGCGTTCGATTCTTTTTCCGATAAAAATAGTTTTGTATTTGCAACAAGTGTCGGCAATGAAGTGCTGGTAAAATTTACCAACGGCCTGGCTTATACGCCTACTTACAGAAGTGAGGTAAATGTGATCAGCTATGTAAATGCGCCCAACAGTTTAATAAGTGGATTGACCGTGCAGCGCAAAGGCAGTTATTTATTTGTTGCACGAAGAGGCATAGGCCAATTGCAGGTATTAAATAAAGCGACGGGTGCGTTGGTTCAAACTTTAGCTTATAATGATTGCAAAGCCTTATGTGTTGATGCCAGCGACAATCTTTGGATGGCACAGGGTTCAACTGTTTCAAAATACCAGGTAAACAACAATGGCACATTGAGTGCTGCAATACTTACGCTTTCGGGCTTGGTTGACCCCCTGGCCACACAGGTATCGAATGATGGTAAGTTGATAACTGTAACGGATGGTGGCAGAAACCAGCAGGTTAAATTTTTCAATAACAGTTCAGGTATTTTAACAAATACATTAGGAGTAGCCGGCGGCTATTTTACGGATGCAACTGTGAACGATAACAAATTCTATTTTTCAGATGCTCGTACCGCAAGGCAAAATCCAGCATTGATTACCTTCATTGCTTATCAGGCTGACGGAAGTTTTTGGGTAGCCGATCCCGGCAATTCAAGGGTGCAGCATTATAATAGTAGCCGGACTTTTATTGACCGGGTTATGTGGCTCGGTTCCACTTATAGCACCTGGGTTGACAGGACAAATATCAATAGAGTATTTGCTTACTACTGGGAATTTGCCGTTGATTATTCTGTGCAAACCCTAACCGGCGCTAAGGGATGGTCATTGGTCAAAAACTGGGGTGCCAATGTCACAAGTGCATACGATGGTTTTGTTACATTAAAATACCAGACCACATTACGCAATGGACGTACATATGGAATGATGAGAAAAGGCAGCTTTTGGGAAATGGTGGAATTACCGTCCACTGGCACCATGCGGTTCACCGGCATATTTATACCACTTTCAAAAATCCTTTGCAGTGATGGTTCCCTCCAGGATCATTCAGAAATTGGCCTGGCCAATGTGTACCAGCGTTTTCCATTGACAGGTTTTGATGGCTCACGAAATCCACAATGGAGTAGTACGGGTGAAACATTGGCGTTTGCTACAAATGATCCTGTAACCGGGAGTCCTGCAACCACTCCTTCTAATCAAATATTTTCGACCACATCAAAAGTGGTGTTATTTAATCCCAATATTATCTTGAACAAAAAGGGCCCTGCATATGTCACTGGCTATCATCTGGGGGTGATGGAAAGAGGAGCCAAAGACGAGTATGTATTTCAAACAGAAAGGGCTACACACAGAAACTACCAGGGGAGTTATCCTGCGCCGGGCTGGTTTGATATTGGCAATAACGTAAACGATTTTGCCGGAGGCAATGTAAATATTGTGGATCGAAATATTATCACTTCATATCATGGAGAGTTTTGGAAAGATGGGCAGACAAATAAATACAATCATTATTATGACAACGGATTAGCGATCGGGCAATTTGGAACTACCAGGAAGGATGTGGGATTTGGCAATCATGCTGCTCCGATGATGGCCGGAAATGCCTTATCCCCGGTTGTTGTAAAAGACGCAAAGGGAGACCTCTACTTATGGCATGGAGATGAAAGCGACCACTCAGGGATACACCGTTGGAAAATAACCGGGTTAAATACCATTGCAGAACAGACAATAATAATGTCATCGGCTCGTTCGGCGGAGGCATATGCTGTCCCCGTTATTGACTATGTTGATCTAATGGCCGGCCTTCCATTTGATACAATGCTACCAAACAAAACAGGAGGATGGACTAGATCCCCTGCTACCAACAACGCGGACTGGCATGTGAATACTTCCAGGCTTACTTATGCTGACCCGTTGGATACCGACCTGAAAATAGATTTCGGGCAGTCAACGCCTATAACAAATACAGTAAGCAGGGATCTTGGTAAAAATAACGTGACCACATCATGGAGTATTAGCGGATACCTTGCCTATCCTGACAATGCTCCGAACTATGGCAGAATTGAGCAATATTTAAAAGTACTGGATGATGCAGGCAAAGTACTCACTACTTTTTATCCAACGCGTGATTATAGTGCCTACCCAACCGTAACAACGCAGATAAAAGCAAATACAATAACATTGGCAACGGGTACCGGAAACAGTATAACCAGTGTGATGAATAACTTCGTGCCTTTCACCATCAGTGTTATGCGTGGAGCCGTAACATTTATCTATGGCAATTACAAACCAGTAACAACTACTATTTTCGATGCCACGGCCAATTGGCGCAGCCCCGCCACTTTGCAATGCCAGTTTATTACCAACAATAGCAACTACCCGGCGTATGGTGTAACAATTGATCTGTATCAGTTGAAGTACCGTGGGCATTAAGCAATTGTGTGTTTACATACAGTTATTTTTTTCTTATTAAACGGGTAAAATACTAAACCTCACTGCGTGTAACAGGTTGCGCCACGATGTTGACAAAAAGTATACAAACAATCTATTTGATCTGGTAATTTGCTATATCTTGCTGTATAACAATCAAGCCATTACCAAAATTTTCAACCGATAGTGTATTGAGTATGCCAAGCTTTACTTCCTTAACTGTAAACCAAAAAGAAACTGCGCATGAAATTTTTTTACTTCGCCGCCGCTCTTATTTTCTTCAATTTCACTGCAAGTTCACAAACTATAACGGTATCAGGCCAGTGCATTAATAGCCCGGTAACGTTGAACAGTGTTGCCAGCGTTAACGGCAAACCTGCTTATTCGGGTACTGGTACTGTTATGAGTATTGCAGGAGTTACCATTTCTGTTTATTGGCTTGGTGCTCCTGATAATGTTTGGGTACTTGATTTCGACGGGCAACCTTATTTTCAAAATACATGCACCGATGCAATGCCACCCGGTACAGGAAGTACTTCCTGTACATGGACTGCTGTGTCAGGGCAGATTTGTACAGGAGCTGCTGCTCTTTCTATCACCGGATCTGGCGTACTCCCTGTTAATTTGATCAGTTTCAACGGAACGGAAATCAATAACCAGGTAATTTTAAATTGG
>JBDSAA010000220.1:0-44085 GCA_039922375.1 Ferruginibacter sp. | reverse complement strand
ACAAAATTTAAATTGGGTTTGTTCTTAAACATTATAGCCAAAGTGATTTAATTCAAAATGGAATTCAATGTTTTCTGAATGGTATTTTTTACACGCCCTATTTCAATTCAGATAACCACTGTGACGCAAAAGCCCTTGCCATTGTAGTTACTTCTTTACCTGCACGAAAAGCTTGTTTCCATTCGGTCGGTTTACTTTCGTACGCAGGCTTTACAAATACTTTCTTGTTGTAGGAAGTTTTTAATTCGGCATCAAAGTCCACGTCTTTGGTAACCTCCAAAAACTTTTGTAACCGCTCTTTGATAACAAGTGTACAGTTGTCGGGATAATTCTTTTCCCAGTTTTGCACCGCCTCATCATAGCTCTTAATTGCCCGGTCTTTTTCAGCCGCTTCATAAAGCAGCAACCCTTTAAAATATTGATGATTGGGATCCTGGTATTCCCTGAGCATTTTTTTAAACATATCCATGACGGGTAGCATATTTTTCTGCATGGCCGCATCCATCCCTTTCATATTTTTCTCCAGGTCTTTAATTGACTTCTCCGTCTTCACAATTTCATCTTTTTGTATTTGCGCTTTTGTCCGAATCGGTTTTAGTGCCTCTTGTACAGGCCTTGCCATTGCACGTTCCAGGTCATATTGTTTCTTAAAACTCTCACTGCTTACATATTGTTTTGCGTAGGCCATCAGGTCTTTCGCAATGGCAACTTTATTGCCGGCTGCAATGTGCTTGATATTGCGGGCCTGGTAGTAATACAGGTAGCCACCGGTGAAACTTTTATAGATACTTTCTGTTCCTTGTTGCTTATTCAATCCTAGTTGCTGCCACAGATCATCCAACCTGGTAACCGTTACAAAGGAAAATAAGAACAAGCTTAAAATACATAGAAGGAATGCTGTTAAGCAAATGCGAAGACAAAGTATCAACGCCTTAACGGAATTTTTCATTTCAATAATTATTTATTTATTTGATAATTGATTTAGAATAAACTTGAATTGGAGAAATGGTTGCAACTATGTTTTATTGGTTTGGTTTAACAGCCACCAGTTTATAGGGAAGGAATACGATTACGGATTTCTTTTGAAAAGCAGCTTTGTACAATAAACAATGAACGAGCTGGTAAAATAATTCTTTGAATTGCAGGTCACCTAAAATGGCATTTTATGACGCTGTCAACAAAATAAGGTGCAGTAATTCAAGCGCACATAATTTCTTTTATTAATCATCGCATGTTGCTACCAGAAATCCCCTTCAAAAAGATGAAGGGGATTCATAGGTTTTATATTTAATTGTTTACCGCTTCCGCAAAATCATTTTGCCTTACCTGGTGAGCCTCCCCCAGCAACTGTTTTACATAGCCTGCACAAAGCTCGTAGGTATCATAGTCTTTAAACTCTTTGCTTAATTGTTCTACATTGTCCCTATAGACGTCGTTACTAAACACCTCGTTCACCGCATTTCTAATCTGCTCCGCCCGGGGTGTTTCCGTTTTTAAATTAACGCCCAATTTGAAATAACCGATGCGTGCATTGATCTCATTTTTTCCTTCATGTACTCCTGCCACCACCAGGGGTAAGCGATTTTCTATACCAAGCATTACGCCTCCGTATCCACCATTGGTAATGTATACATCAGCGTATGGCATCACATCGCCAAAGGGAATAAAATCTTCGATAATGATATTTCTTTGAGGATACCTTTCCTGCAGCATCCTGGTATGTGAGCCGCCCGTAGTAGCTATCACCAGTGTGTCTGAATCCTTGAAGGCTTCCAACGTCGGCACAATAATTTTTTCCGGATCCTTCTCCACAGTACCCTGCGTTACCAGCACCACATTGTTGTATTGGTTAAGGCGCTTATCAAACCACTCTTTTCTTTTAACGGGTGAATTATAAGGCAGCAATGGCCCAATGAAGCGAATGTTTTTACCAAGATCACTCCTGTAATATTCAAAGCCTGGTGTGCCGCTCTGTAACAAAAGCGTTGATTTTTTTACCAGCAAATCAAAGATGAAAATGTTTTTGCACTCAATCCGATGTTTGGTCATCACCTGCTTCATCACTTTGTTGGAATTCTTAAACAGGAAATTTTGTGCAGTATAGCGAAGAATAGATTGCTTTATTTTTCCTGCGAAAGAAGACGAAGGTGTCATCGCCAGGCCATTGGGTGCAAGGTCTTTTGATGATTCGCTTAAGGGGAAAACCCCAATAGAGATCACAGGTATTTTCATCAGGTCAGTGACAAAAGGGATGCCCGTAAAAGCACCGTCTGCAATTACAAGATCGAAGGCGAACGAACGGTAAATGTTGACGATATCTGCATAATACTCCGGTCCCCGATTGATAAAAAAATTGATGATATCGTAGTTCAGTTTTTTTACGGTGCTTTTAATGGCCTTGCGCTCCGGGAATATTTCATCGACCGTTTGACCTGATACTTCCAGTGCCTGGTCAAAAAGATAATACGGTATTTCGAGTTTTTGCAGCTTAGCCTCATAAGTGGCAGAGCTGTACCAGCGCACATCATAGCCTAATGATTGTAAGTGTTTGGCAATTCCAGTGAGCGGATTAAAATGCCCGTCGGCAGGAACACAGGCGAAGAGAATTTTCTTTTTTTCCGGCTTGCCAGTTATTTTAAATAATTGATCCGGTGATACATGATTGTTTTGCATGATTATGTTTTTTTAAATTTTATAATGTGCTGCAAGTTTACAAGCAGTATCCTGGCAAAGAAAGTACTGGCTGAATGAATTGATATTCGTTGTGGATGAATTGCAGGATATAAAGACCAGCATTGATAAATTCTAAAGGAAATAATCTGCGTAAAACACTTGGTGAGACGGCCCACAGAGGCGTAGCCCCCGAGCAATATTGTAGCACCGGATTTCAATTCGTTGGAGATGAGCAATCTTAAAAAAGAGAACCATAAGTTCGGCGCATGTAAATTTTAGATAACAGCCCAGTCTATATTCAATTAGTAAATCAGTTTGCTCAATTCATACCACTTACACTTCTGACAGCGCCTGTATCAATATAATTTTGGGTCATCAGGTATTTTATTTCGTTCATCATTTATTAGTTGACAATGAGACAGAGACCAATCATTTTAGTAACAGGCGCAACAGGCGCACAAGGTGGCAGCGTGGCAAATGCATTACTGAAAGAAAATAAATTTGCGGTAAGGGCGCTCACAAGAAACAGCAATTCCGCCCGGGCAAAGGAATTGGCAAAAGCCGGAGCAGAGATCGTGGTGGGTACCCTTGATGATATCGAAAGCTTAAAGCGGGCAATGAAGGGTTGCTATGGAGTTTTTGGCGTTACCAATTATTGGGAACATTTTGAGACAGAATATTTCCATGGTAAAAATTTAATTGAAGCAGTTCATCAATCCGGCATCAAACATTTTGTGTTCAGTACTTCAAGGAGTTATAATAAGCTGAGCAATGGTGCGTTTCCGGTTGCCTGCTGTGATATTAAAAATGAATTGCAGGAGTACACTAAACGGCTGAGCATACCTGCCACTTTTATACATGTAGCTTTATATTATGAAAACTTTTTAAATTCCTTTGCGCCACACATGGGAGATGACGGCCATTACTTTTTTGGATTTCCGCAGGGCCATACTAACTTATCAATGGTGAGTGTCGAAGATATCGGGGGTATGGTAACGTCCATATTTGATTACCCGGATGAATACATCGGACGTATAGCAGGCATTGTAGGAGAAGATAGAAGATGTGCTGAATACGCATCGATCATGTCAAAAGTGTTGGGTCGTACTATTTTATATAAGCATATCCCCAGGGATGAATACGCAGCATATAACATTTGCGGTGCAGAAGATGTTGCCAATATGTTTGAGGTGCAAAGGCTGTATGTACCTAACCGTAAAACTGAGCTGTTAGAAACCTACGGGTTAAACCCTGCCACTCAAAGCTTCGAATGCTGGTTGAAAAAAAATAAAGAAAAATTTGAAGTTTTTTTTATAAAAGAAGAAGGCGTAATGGCTGCCTGATTCGAAAAAAGCTTTTAAAATAATAATGAAATTGCGGTATCACTGAATTAGTGACCGCGATTTTTGTTCTCAACAAAACAATTCATCTGCCCAACCGCTCAATTGAAAAAGTAAAATTGCAATTCATACAGCGTTCACTACAATTTATACAATGGTTATTTATATTTGATACATAAATAAAGCCTTCATTACTTGTTACGTTTTATATTAGTTCTTCTTTTGAACGGTACTATCAATGCGGTATTGGCACAGCCGCTACAGCAATTCCTTTACCGGCACCTCAGTACCCGTGACGGGCTGGCATCTGATGAAACGATGGGCATACAGCAGGATGCCAAAGGCTATATCTGGATAGCCACCATGGATGGCCTTCAACGCTATGATGGCAAACGCTTAATTACTTTCCGCAATAGTACAAATCATAGCCAAACCATCCCAAACGATATGGTGAGGCAAATACAGTTCGATAAAAAAAATCGCCTCTGGGTTTGTTGCAGTGAGAATAAAGTAGGCTATTTCAACGTAGATAATTTTACTTTTCATCAAGTCAATATTCGTTGCACAAAAGACCTGCTGGAAAAAAGCGATGGCCATTTATACATCGATAACAATGGAAACATTTTGTTCATATTGCCTGGTGCTTGTGTCTTTACATATAATGAGCAATCCAACGATTTTTCTGAACAAAAAAATCCATTCAGGGTACCCGCCCGATGGAAAGTGAACCGGCTGATACAGGATCAATTGCACCACAACTATTGGCTTGCCTGCGATTCGGGCCTGGCAAAATTTAACCCTGTTAAAAAAACACTTTCGTACCGGGCACATAATGCAGACAGGGATGAAGTGATCGGTGCTTATGAACACTTACAATCGGTCAGCACCCCCTATTTTGACAAAGCACGAAGGTTTTGGCTTTTATCTTCTCCTGCAAAAAAACAAACGAACCTCTATAGCTATAATACTGTCTCAAAAAAAATAACCGAATGGCAGTCGAGGCTTGGCAGGCTGCCGGTAAAGGGATATTATTATGTTCATACCGTAAAGGAGCAGAAAGACGGCTCGGTTTGGATAATAGGCGATAATCTTTTTGCGAAGCTGAATGAACAGGGAAATGCATTTGATATTGTGCAAAATAATTTGCCGGGAGAATTCAGTATCCGGTATGATGTACTGAAAGACCTCTATGAAGACAGTGAACAGAATTTATGGGTATGCACTAATAATGGGTTGTTCCGGTTCAATCCTTCTGCACAATTTTTCCATGCCATTTTGAATAAACGCATCTACAATGACAGCATTTACCCTTCAGGAGTTTCGGATATTTTGCAAACCAAACAAGGCGACATTATTGTAAGCACCAGGGGTAATGGTATTTTCTCATACGACAAAAACTTTAACCCAATCAACGCTGGTTATGTAAAGCAATCATTGCAACTTGGCGAGCGCCTTACCAATTGCATCCTCCAACGCCGCAATGGTGACATCTGGCGAGGCAATCAATACGGTACCATTTTTATTTCTTATGCTTCGGGTAAAACGGAAAAAATACAGCCGGCCATTTTTGAAGGCCAACGCATACACCAGTTGACAGAAGACTATGACGGCAATATTTGGCTGGCAACTGTAGACGGACAGCTTATAAAATGGGATGCCAACACAAGAAAATTTTCGCTTATAAAAAAACTCAATACAGTTGTTGAAAGATTATATACAGATGCAAATGGGCATATTTGGGTATGCAGCCGCAGTGGTTTATTTAATTTAAACAGCACTGATGGTTCGGTAGTGGAGCATTACACTGCCAGTGGTGTTATAGGGAAACAGTTGTGGAAACCTTATGCCCTTGATATCATCCAATACAATGACAGCCTTTTTATTATTGCCAGCGGTTGTTTGAATATTTTGAATACACGCAGCAATACGATCCGGCACCTTATGCAGCCAAACGAATTTCCTGTCAACAATGTTTCGAATATTGCTAAAGATAAATTGGGCAAAATATGGGCTACCACCTTAAGCGGGCTGTGCAATGTAGATATTGAAAACCGCCTAACCATTGCTTACGATGAACGCGATGGTGTGCATACGAATTCCTTTTACCCGGCTTCCATCACCACGTTGAACGATGGAAGAATTGCCATCGGCACTTCCCACGACATCCTGGTTTTTGATCCGGTGGAAATCGATCGCAACCTCAACATGTCGTTGCCCGGTATCCACATTACGGGTTTCCTATTAATGAACAAAGACCTGTTGATGGATTCAATTAATAAATTGAAAAGCGTTGAATTACCTTACGATAAAAATTCTGTGATCATCGAATTTTCTACGCTCACTTATCAAAATAATTTTAGCGTCAGCTACCTGCTGGAAGGGTTGGATAAAACATGGAAAAATGATTATGGCGCTAACCGGGCCATCTATACTTATTTGCCGGCAGGCAACTACACGTTCCAGGTAAAAGTGGAGAATGGAGATGAGGCTGGCAGCGTAAAATATGCTTCTTTAAAATTGAGAGTAAAGGCGCCCTTTTGGAAAACATGGTGGTTCCTTGGTTTGCTTGCATTTGTACTGGTCGGCGTGGTTTACTGGCTCGACAAATTAAGAACAGCCCGCATAAGGGACACCGAAAGAGTAAGAACAAGAATCGCTACCAGCCTTACAAAAGACATGACCAATACGCTGGGCAATATCAATGTGCTAAGCGAACTCGCAAATGTAAAACTGGATAAGGACACCGAACGGACAAGGGAATACATTCAACAGATCAGCGAAAACAGCAGCCGCATGATGGAGGTAATGGATGATATGATCTGGAGCATCAACCCGGAGAATGATGAGCTTCAATACACCATTGCACGGATGAAAAAATATGCTGCGCAAATACAGCCAAAGTATAATATCGAAATAAGTTTTGAGGTGGATGAAAAAGTGAATGAAATTAAATTAAACATGGATAGAAGGCATGAGCTGTTCTTAATTTTTAAGGAAGCCCTGCTGAATGCCGGCAAGCATGCCCGCAGTAAATTCGCTGACGTGTTTATTGGTTGCGAAAATGGTAAAATAAAAATGGAAATTGCTGACAATGGGAAAGGCTTCGATATGGAAGCAGTTTGCTTTGGGCGTGGCATTAATGAGATGCAAAAAAAAGCAGCGGCATTAAAAGCAACCCTTACTATTCATTCGGAGATTAATACAGGAACTACTGTGAGGTTGATAATGGCAATCTAATAATTACACGAATTTGGATTTTTAATTACACGAATTGGATTCCTAATTACACGAATTAGTGCATTCTTAATTCGTATAATTCGTGTAACCTGCCTTCAAAAATTATTTTCCCATCCACTTTTTAAAATCGGTAACTTTTTCCCTGCTAACCAATGCTTCCTTATCTACCGGCGGTTTTAAATTAAGCAATAGGCGGTTTCCAAAATAATCATGTATCTGGTCCACGCTGGCGATAGATACATAGAAAGAACGGCTGATCCGGAAGTACACTTCAGGGTTGAGCATCTCTTCCAGTTCATCCATTGTATAATCCACTACGTATTTTTTATTGTCATTTGTCTTAAAAAAGTTCAACCTGCCATCGCTGTAGAAATAGGCGATATCATCCACCTCAATGCTTACTAATTTTTGCGCATGCTTCACTAAAAAACGTTTGCGAAATTCTTTGGGCTGCAATTTCAATTGTAGTTCCTTTATCAGGCTGTCTACATTTAAAGCAGGCCCACCATTGGAACTCCCGTATATATTTTTCATTTTCCTAAACTTGTCCAGTGCTGCTTCCAGGTCTTCTTTCTGGATAGGCTTTAATAAATAATCTACGCTATTTACCTTAAATGCCTTTAAAGCAAATTCATCATAGGAAGTGGTAAAGATCACCGTACTTTTCACGTCTACTTTATCAAAAATTTCAAAACTCTGGCCATCAGCCAATTCAATATCCATTAAAATAAGATCCGGTGTGGGGTTCGATTCCAACCAGGATACCGAAGACCGGATACTATCAGCCACTCCCACCACTTCTGCCGTTTCATCTACAGAAGCCAATGTTTTCTGCAGCTTCTTTACTGCCAGTTCTTCATCTTCGATAATTAATACTTTCATAAAAAGGGTTTTGTAATAGTAATATTAAATTACTATAATTCCGTTTAAAACTGTACCGTAGATTTTCATTGACTTAAGATTACCTGGGTTCCTATAAAGAATCAAGTACGGGCTCGCGTGTGGATACAAAGTTAGTGCCGTTCAATAACCCAATCCAGCGATAGGCACTCACCTGCGTTTATAATAGTATGAATTGTTGTTTTCCGGAAATGTATTGTGATTTACAGTCCAAGAGCATGTAATTAAATCCAATTGCTAATGTACTGGAAGATGTCGTGGTTGTATCAATGGAACCGCCACGGAAAATTCCTTACCATCATCCTGAATGGTGATCTCATCTTCCCTCATCAGCTCGTATTTTTTTGTGATATTATGCAAGCCAACTTTATTGGACATGACATTGTTTAGCTTTTTTTGGAGGTTATTGCTTACAATTAGTTTTCCATTGTGTGTAGTCATTATCAAGATCTGTAGTGGGCTATCCTTTAATATCATATTGTGTTTCACGGCATTTTCTACCAACATCTGCAGTGTCAGCGGGGGCAGCAGGTGGTTGAGGTATTGCTCATTTACCCTGATCTCCATATCCAGGCCATCGCCGTACCTGGTTTTCAACATATGAAAATAGGAGTTTATAAACTGCAGTTCTGTTTCAAGCGTGGCCAGTCCTTCTTCATTACTGCGAAGCAGGTAGCGGTAAACCTTACTCATTTCATCCAAAAACTTTTCTGCTTTTTCGGGTTCATCTGCTATAAGGGACGACAATGAATTTAGGCTGTTAAATAAGAAATGGGGATTCACCTGGCCTTTTAAACCTTCAAGCTGGCTTTGCAGGTTTTCCTTTTTGAGGTTCTCCGCTTCATCTACCATCACCCTCCATTTTTCATAAAAAGCAGCTCCTTCGTTGAGACTGGTAGCAAGCACGTTACAGGTAAATCCTACCAACAATACCTTAAAATAGGTATGCCAGTTGATTTCGTATCCTAAAAATCCAATATAATCGTAGCCCAAAAAAATGATGGTAATGGCGGCCACCATTATAATAACATAGGCAACCAGGCTGAGTCCGATTCGCTTAATTGCCTGGTGATATTTGGGAAAACGGTTCAATAATACCACGGCCACCATGCCGCAGGAAATGTATACCAATACCAGTACAGCAAGTGTAAGTAGAGTAGCCAGGGAAAAAGTGCGGCCATCCATGAAGTAAGCTGGCCCGAATAAAAAATAATTCAGCACCAAAGCAATAGGGGGCATAATAATAACCATTATCAGGAACTCTTTTGTGGAGTACGACAGTGGTTTCATATACTTAAGAATACTCATTAGGGGGGCCGTTGTTCTCAAATTATTAATAGCCGGTACACAAAAAGCCCGAGAATGCACGAACTGTGTTAAATCTGTATGAGCCGTTGTTTTAGGTGAATCAATTGTAACTTAAGATTTTTTAATTTGTTGGGTTAACAGCATCATTTGCTGGGCCTTATACTTAATTACGGGCATTGTTGATGAGTTGCCCCTGCTGTAAAATAAAAGGTGATAGCCATGTAGCAAGTGATCAATTTTAATCGAATTGGTAGTACGCTAAATCAGTTTAGAGGTAAAGCAGCTTGCAGTGCTTTACCTCTTTATTATTGATTACATTAACTGATCAGATTTAGATAATAAATACCTCGTCATAAAAATTCCTACGCCGCCACCTTCAGCAGGGCTCAATGTGAAAGATGTTACCTGGTCCAGTTTCCATCCTTCGTCAGTATATCCTTTCAGGGTTTTGAGCATCTGTTCCTCATTTGATTTAATGTTTTTGAAATTGATGCCTACCATACTAAACAGGTTTTCCAAATCGGATTCCTTTTGGGAACCGTCTGGATTGGTAATGATCATTTTTGACCGGCCAAGCCCACCCACTACTACAGATTCTACGGTATTGATCTGCATAAATTTTTTACCTGCTGTTTTAGTTTCCTGGGCATTTACATAGCTGCCGAGCATTACTGTGGTAATAAGTAATACAAAAATTCTTTTCATTGTTTTTAAGTTTTGTTTTAAGTTGTTTATTGCTTTTATTTATTTGAAAACAAAACTATTATGAAACCGCAGCTTTAAAAATGGGAAGAAGAATGAATTGAGTAGAATTTAGTACCAATTGTTGCAGGCTATTTTTGTGCACTCTACTTCCATTGCCCATAACAAATAATTTATTTAAGTTAGACTCGATAAATTTAGCGATATGGTAATTGAAAGAACAAGTAAAGAAGTTATTATTCGGCTTCCACCTTATGTAGACACTACGGGACTGCAGCGTTTGGTTGATTATCTGACCTATAAAGAAGCGACTTCAAAATCTAAAGTCAGGCAGTCTGACGTTGACGCCTTAGCCAAAGAAGTAAAAAAAGGTTGGTGGGCAAATAATCGTAACCGGTTTGTTAAATGAAAATAGTAGTTGACACTAATATTATTTTCAGCACCTTATTGAATTCAAATAGCAATATTGGAGACTTACTATTCAACTCAGGGGAAACATTTGATTTCTATAGTTGCAGCTATATGCGTCATGAAATTCAAAAACATTGGGAATAAACAGAACGCTTATTTACCACCCTCAAATCTTTCTTACTTCGCAATCACCTCCCTAATTACTTTACCTACACAACCATTCGGCATTTGAATTTGCAGCATCGCAGCAATGGTAGGCGCAATGTCTGTCATGTAAGTTTCCCTGTTGGTTTTGCCCTGCTTCACATTCCATCCAAAAAATAACAATGGTATATGGGCATCGTACGGATTCCAAAGGCCGTGGCTGGTTCCTTTGCTGCTGCCATCAAAATAGCCGGGCTTAAATGTAAAAACGATATCGCCGCTGCGTTTGGCATTGTAGCCATTGCTAAACATTTGCTTTTGCGGCTCCGGTAGTGATGCCGAGGCAAGCCCGTTTGTTTCTACCGCATTAATGATATAAGGTTTTTGCTTCAACAGATCGATCACTGTTTTCGTCACCTCCGTTACTGCTTTTTGCTGCCGTTCTATTTCGTTTGTATTCAAATACACCTGGTAGTTTTGGACAGACAGCACCGCATTTTTTAATCCGTATTTTTCAGTTGTTGCCTGGTTCAGTTCCTTCATAATTTCATCGTCATTAAAGGTGCCACCTGGGATGTTATGCTGCGCCAAAAATCCCGGTACATGCGCCACGCCGTGATCGGCTGTTAAGAAAGCCAGGTATTTGCCTTTTCCGACCGTGGCATCCAGGTATTGTAAAAAATCGTCGATATCCTTATCCAGCCGCAAATAGGCATCTTCCGCTTCTACTGAATTTGGCCCAAAACTATGCCCGATATAATCTGTGGATGAAATGCTAACCGCCAAAAAATCCGTAACCTTGCCAGCGCCAAGTTGTTCATTTTCAATAGCCGATTTTGCAAAGCTAAAAGTGTAAGATGAAGCATACGGCGTGTATTTAAACGCCTCATATTTCTCATTGTTTATTAGCGAAGTTTTATGAGGAAAGGTTACTGTCTTCTCGCCTTTGATGGCAGTCTCGTACGGTTGGTCATCAGCAGAACTCAGATCATATTTATCCAGCGGCAGCAGGGTATTCCAGTCTTTGCTCATATACACGGCAGGCAGGTCCTTTGCGTTAACCTTGTTTACCCATGCAGGCAATTCATTCATATAAAAAGTACTGGTGATCCATTTGCCATTGTCGTACCAGTAAGCGGCATTTGCACTATGACCAACGGGTAATATAGCACCCCGGTCCTTCAAAGAAATCCCAATGACTTTGCTTTTAAAATTATTACTCAGCCTTAGCTCATCGGCTACAGTGGTGGTCCACATATTGCGTGGGCTCATTTTGCCGGCTTTGGATAAGCTTCCCACAGTATTTACCGTTGAATCATCTGTACAATACACATCGGCATTAGTGGTTTTGTCAAACCAGTTATTACCTGCTATCCCATTTATAGCGGGTACACTTCCAGTGTAAATGCAGGTATGGCCGGGTGCGGTATAGGTTGGCATGTAAGGGATCAGGGTATTTTCGCAACTAAACCCTTCCTTCAGCATACGTTTAAATCCGTTTGCACTATACAATTTATTAAAACGGTACAGGTAATCCCATCGCATCTGATCGATCACTATTCCAATGACCATCCTTGGCTTTTCATTGCCCGTGTTTTGTTTTTGCAGGTTCGATTTCGTGACACTGCCCTCTTTGCCGGCAACCTTTGGAACAATGCCCTGAGCGGGTAAAATATAGGTGATCAGTAACAGCGAAAAGGTAATTGAAACACATCTTGAAAGCATACAGTTATTTTGACAAAGATAACCTTATGAAATACGTATTGCGGCATCTTCCATTGTTACATGAATGTTATGCATTTTGCGGCCAATCCCTTAATTTTGCCACATTTAAATGCAGGAATTATTACATTTAATTCAGGCAAACCCACTGGCAATCTAATATAATGAACCAACCAAATCTTTTAACCCGGCACATAAGAATGTCGCAATATGTACCAACCCCCGGTACACTCCATCACAAAAACAATCAACCAGATTATGGCAGACGTATTTGAAAAATTAGTAAAAGATGGCGGCCCGATAGGCCAGCACATGGACAGGGCGCACGGTTACTTTGCATTTCCAAAATTGGAGGGTGAACTAGGCCCGAGGATGCAATTCCGTGGCAAGGAAATGATCGTTTGGAGCCTTAATAATTATTTAGGCCTGGTTAATCATCCTGATGTGAGGAAAGCCGATACGGATGCTGCCGCTAAATACGGAATGGGCAACCCGATGGGTGCAAGGATGATGAGTGGCAATACTGCCAAACACGAAGCACTTGAAAAAGTGATCAGCCAGTTTGTAAGCAGGGAAGATACGATGCTGTTAAACTTCGGTTACCAGGGCATTATGAGTTGTATTGATGCATTGGTAAACCGCAGGGATGTAATTGTATATGATGCGCAGGCGCACGCCTGCATCGTGGATGGTATTCGCTTACACATGGGACATACTTATGCGTTTAAACATAATAATTTAGAAGATTTTGAAAAGCAAATGCAGCGTGCAGAAAAGATGGCCGAAAAGGCGGGCGGTGGTATTCTGGTAATTACCGAAGGCGTGTTTGGCATGGATGGTGAACAGGGGATTTTAAAAGAAATAGTGGCAACAAAAGAAAAATACGAGTTCAGGTTATTAATAGATGATGCACATGGATTTGGCTATATGGGTCCCACTGGTGCAGGTGCGGATGAGGCACAGGACTGCCAGGCTGGTGTGGATCTTTACTTTAGCACATTTGTAAAAAGCATGGGAAGCATCGGCGCTTTTATCAGCGGCCCAAAAGCAGTGCTCAAATATTTACGGTACAATACACGCTCACAGATATTTGCCAAAAGCCTTCCTTTGATGATAGTAGAGGGAATGCTTGTGCGCATGCAGATGGTTACAACCATGCCGGAGTTAAGAGAAAAATTGTGGAATAACGTAAACCGTTTGCAAAATGGCTTAAAAGCAAGAGGTTTTGATATCGGGAATACAAACTCCCCGGTTACGCCAATTTATATGAAAGGTGATGTACCGGAAGCCACCCAAATGGTGATGGACCTGCGGGAGAACTATCATATCTTTTGTTCGATCGTGGTGTACCCTGTGATCCCAAAAGGCGAAATCATTTATAGGATCATTCCTACGGCTGCACATACGGACGAAGATATTGATATCACCCTCGATGCTTTTGAAGCAACTAAAAAGAAACTGGACGCCGGCGAATATAAAGCGGTTGATATTCCGGATATGGCGGATATAATAGCGTAGTTCTATCAATTTAATTTAATTCATTAAAATCCCCTTCGTAAAAGGAGGGGATTTTTTTATGTATGCCTATCCTTTGTCAGCGAATCCATTTCATTCTCAATAACGGCATCTAAAATCTGCAGTTTATTCCTCCCACTCCACTTGCTTAAACACCTGTCTGCTAATCGCTTTTATCACTCATGTGCATGGGCTATTACTCATAGATCCATAAAGACGGGAGTCTGTGTAAAAAAATCTACAATTGTTTTTATGGTGAATATAAAAGCTACTGGTACGGTTATTTAAATAATACAGCGTCATTAAGTCATCATACAGGTAAGAATTTAAAAAACAATTTTAAAGCAAACAAACATGAAAACAGCTGAAAAAAAAACTACACAAAAGTCATCCGCTTCATCAACTAAATCAAAAACAAGTGCTTCTTCGAAGGCACAGTCTAATGGCAATGCAGCAGCTAGTGGCCTGCGTACATTGTTTCAAGACAGTTTGAAAGACATTTATTGGGCTGAAAAAGCGCTGCTGAAAGCCATACCTAAAATGGTAAAAAATGCAACCGCAGTAGAATTGACTTCAGCGCTTACAGAACATCTTGAAGTAACCCGGGGGCAGGTAACAAGATTAGAAGAAGTATTTGCCGCCATTGGAACCAAGCCCCAGGCAAAAAAATGTGCTGCCATGGAAGGGCTTATTAAAGAAAGCGAGGAAATCATGGAAAGCACAGACGAGGGTCCGGTAAGGGATGCCGGCATTATCAGTGCGGGACAAAAGGTCGAGCACTATGAGATTGCTACATATGGTACACTTTGCGCATTTGCTAAAATTCTTCAGGAAAATGAAGCAGCCGGGCTTTTATTGGAAACACTGAATGAAGAAAAAGAGGCTGATGAAAAATTATCTGAAATAGCTGAATCTTCCATCAATATTTCAGCAGCCGAAGAAGAGGAATAATCTGTTCAGGAACTTGCTCTCAAGTTCGTTGTAAAAAATAGAAATTAGTGGCAGAGGTAACGATTGCATTTAAGACTTGCAACTTTTTGTGAGCCTGCCTTCTTTTTAATTCTCCTAAAAAATAACTATTGCAATTAAAGAACTACAAATTCTAACAGGCATCGTATGCCCAAATGCATACCAGCGGAAACTAACCGAGTAGATCCAATTTAGGAATTATTATCCGTATCATCTGTGCAGTGAAGTACAGCATTATGACAAGCCCTAATTTTTAATCTCTAAATCAATTAAATATGGATCTGATTTGTTTTTCACATCTATCATGGAATTTTGTTTATCAACGGCCACAACATATTTTGAGCCGGTTCGTGTCTCTTTACAGGGTGTTTTACATAGAAGAGTTTACCGGTAGTGAGGGGGAAGACGGTTACACAATTAATAAGAGTAATGAGAATGTGTGGATTGTTACACCAAACTTAAATAATGCCGAAGGAGGCGATAGGATTCAAAGGCAGCGTGCTGTAATAAGTGACCTTTTAAGAACGCAGAAAATTACTAACTTTTTTTTATGGTATTATACACCATTAAGTCTATTATTTAGCGATCATCTTCAACCGGTTGCAACAGTGTACGATTGCATGGACGAACTAACCGCATTTAAATTTGCAGATCCGCAGTTGAAGGAAGCCGAACGGTTACTATTTCAAAAAGCGGACGTCGTTTTCACTGGTGGAAATAATTTATACGAAGCAAAGAAAAAACTGCACCCTAATGTGCATGCTTTCCCCAGCAGTATTGATAAGGAACATTTTCAAAAAGCCCGCAGCCTGGCTGAAGACTATCCGGATCAGCAGGCAATACCACATCCCCGCTTGGGCTTTTTTGGTGTAATAGACGAACGCTTTGACATAGAATTAATAAGACAAGCTGCAGAGTTAAGGCCTGACTGGCAGTTTATTTTAATAGGGCCCGTGGTAAAAATTGATCCGCATTCATTGCCACGTAATCAAAATATTCACTACCTCGGATCTAAAACATACAATGAGCTGCCAGGGTACCTGAGTGGATGGGATATTGCCCTGATACCGTTTGCCATTAATGAATCTACCCAATACATTAGCCCGACTAAAACACCTGAGTATTTAGCCGCAGGCAAACCTGTTATTTCTACTCCCATTACCGATGTAATAAACCCGTACGGTAAAAAAGGCCTGGTACACATTATAAATAATGCTACGCAATTAGTAGAAAAGGCAACGATTGAATTAAATACCATTGATAAAACGAATTGGCTGGGATTGGTGGACAATCATTTAAGAAATAATTCGTGGGACTTCACATGGCAACAAATGCATAACCTGGTATTGAAAGACCTAGCCAAAAAAAATTTAAAAACTCATAAAACTGAAGAATATGTTTGATTATTTAATAGTAGGCGCGGGGCTGGCAGGAGCTGTATTAGCGGAAAGATTAGCCACGCTTGCAGATAAAAAGATACTGTTGATTGATAAGAGGAATCATGTGGCTGGAAACACATATGATTACTACAATAACGACGGCATATTGGTGCACAAATATGGGCCACATATTTTTCATACCAATTCAAAAGAAGTTTTTGAATACCTTGGAAAATTCACTGAGTGGCGGCCTTATGAGCATAATGTGCTGGCAAGTGTCGATGGTCAACTCGTACCGATCCCTATCAATCAAAACACCATCAACGCACTGTATGGCCTCAACCTTTCCTCTGAGCAGGTACAGGACTTTTTCAATTCGAGGGCAGAGAAAAAAACCGTCATACGTACTTCAGAAGACGTTGTAGTAAATGCAGTGGGAAGGGAATTGTATGAAAAGTTTTTTAAGCATTATACCATTAAGCAATGGGACCTTGATCCAAATGAATTGGATGCTTCTGTTACCGCACGGGTACCAACACGTACCAATAAGGATAACCGTTATTTCACCGATACTTACCAGGCGATGCCCATACATGGTTACACTAATATGTTTGGGAAAATGCTGGACCATCCCAACATTAAAATAATGCTCAATACGGATTACAGAGAAGTGATGGATACAATAGAGTATAAAACTTTGATCTATACAGGGCCAATTGACGCTTACTTTGATTACTGTTACGGAAAGTTGCCTTACCGTTCCATTGATTTTAAATTTGAAACAATCGATTCGGAAAATTATCAACCCGTGGGCACAGTTAACTATCCCACCAGCCAGCTTTATACCCGTATCACAGAGTTCAAGCATTTAACGGGTCAGAAGCATTCCAAAACTTCTATCGTGTATGAATATCCGACAGCAAATGGGGACCCTTACTACCCAATTCCCCGGCCTGAAAACATGGAAATATATAACAAGTATAAAACCTTGTCAGTTTCTGAACCTAATACCTTTTTCACTGGCCGCTTAGGAACTTACAAATATTATAATATGGACCAGGTAGTAGCACAATCATTGACCCTATTTAAAAAGTTAATGCAAACCCAACCTGCCGCACGATTGAATGGACACAAATTACTACCAACCAATAGCAAAAATGGAATGTATAAATGACGCTGTTAACGGCAGTATAAGCAGCGTTACCCGGCAGTATGTCCCTGCTGCCGGTGTAAATCCTTTCAGATCTTTCTGGATGGCAGGGTTTGAATGTACTGATCAGTTAAATGCATTTGGCCATCGGGTAGATTTTTTAAACGTCACCGGCCATTTGCAATTAATTGATGAAGATTATGAGCGGCTGTCCTTATTTCAAATGTCTACTGTAAGGGAGGGCATCAGGTGGAGCAATGTTGAGAAGACACCTTACCACTACGACTGGTCTTCAGTAAGAAGGATGATAGAATCGGCAAAGGAAAACAATATTCAGCAGGTATGGGACCTATGCCATTTCGGTTATCCCGATGACCTTACACCGCTGCACCCTATGTTTGCCCGTAGGTTTGCCGCATTGTGCAGGGCTTTCGTTCATTTTTACCGCTCTGTTGACAGCGAAAGCACACTCATTGTAACTCCGATTAATGAGGTAAGCTTTATATCATGGCTTGGAGGGGATGTACGTGGCACTTCCCCTTATTGCGTGGGGCAGGGTTGGGAAGTAAAGTACCGCCTGATGAAGGCTTATATAGAAGGCATTGAGGGTTTAAAAGAAGCTGATCCATCCATAAGGATTTTAACTACAGAGCCATTGGTAAATGTAGTACCGCCTGAAAATGCTACCGCTGCAGAAATCCTTATGGCAACTGCCCGCAACCAGGATCAGTTCCAGGTAACGGATATGCTGTGTGGGCGCATGTGCCCCGAACTACGGGGTAAGCCTGAGTATCTTGATATCTTAGGGTTCAATTACTATTTCGATAATCAGTGGATAGCAGGCACCAGTCAGTTCTTAAAATGGGCAAATGAAAATAAAGATGAAAGATTTATCCCGCTCAGCCAGTTACTGTTGAGTGCGTATCAACGTTACCAGCGCCCTGTTGTAGTAACTGAAACCAGCCATCCTAAGGAAGATCGTCCGCTATGGATAAGCATGATCGCTAAAGAATGTAATAGGGCAATGGATTATGGTGTTCCATTATGGGGCATCTGCTGGTATCCAATAGTAGACAGGCCCGACTGGGATTTTTTGGAAAAATGGCATCAATCAGGCTTATGGGATGGGGAATTCAAGCCCGGCGACATACATCGAAAACTCCATACACCCAGTGCAAACGCTTTATTGAGAGCGCAATTCTTTTTCGGTAAAAAAAAGAGCCATTTGTAAGTATTAGTTAACATATAGGCTTTACTAAGCCTGGTTAATTATGTACAAAACTAGCGGCTCACGATATGTTAATTTTGGTGATAGTCGTTGCAGAAAGGAACAGCGTTTGTTAGCGTCGGGACGGAAACCGGGCGAACGATAGCCCAGGTTCGACGTGCCATGAAACCTCTGCCTGTGATCGGTTCGTTGCTTTATTTCAAATCCTTCATTGCGGTCATTAACGTTGTATAAATCTTACTCGGCTTGCTACTGTGCCAATCAGTGCTCGTTTTGTTTTCGGCCATTTTATTTTCCGTTTTTTCATACAACCACCAGATGTTTCCAAATGGATCTTTGAATCTTGCCAGTTTTAGTCCGTTGTAAAAGTCGCTTAGTTCTGTAACAATCTCTGCATATTCAGTCTTGGCTTTGTCAAGAATTTGTTGTGCGTTGTCAACATATATTTGAAGAAATGCAGGTGTAAATGCCCAATCATCTTTTGAGTCGGCAACTAACAGCATCGAGTCGTCAATTTGGATTTCTGCGTGTATTAAAGTGCCATCCTTATCCGGTGTTCGTACGGCTTTGTTTTCCTTGCCGTTAAAAATCTTTTCCACAAATTCAATGAAGTTTGCGGCACCGCCTTTGACAATCACAAAGGGATTAACCTTGTTGTAGTGCGGCATCTTAGTTTCCTCTTTTTTAGTGTCCATACTATTTGTTGTTGATGAATGAATTATAAAGTCAATCTGGTTATTGATGTAGAGTTGAACAGTGTTTTGTTGCTATGACCTCTAACTGATGATAAAATGCAACTGGCCAGTTTCTAAGAGCAGTATTTTTTAAAAGCGTTTATGAATTAACGCTATTATTCAAATTGCTTTTTTCCTTATCTGCGCTGGTATCTTTTGACTTATATTGGTTATCTTTTAAATTCCTGGCTGGTGGCCATTGATTGTGTTCCGTATCCAATATGGCTTCTATCCTTGTCACAAACAAAGATTCTTTATCAATGTCGGTTGCTCCATAAGGCCCGATGTTGAAATCGTAATAATGAATCTCGGGCTTTAATTTCTCATAGGTAGACCGGTAAGTGATCCACAATTCCTGGTAATTAAATGTTTTTAATCCTGAAGTTAGAATAGCCACAATAGCGGACACTATTACAACAAGGATATTCAGGTTGATAACAGGAGCAGTAGCAACTGAATTAAATCGTATCCCATTCAAAGCCGCAAGCACCGGCGTCGATGCAGAAAGTATGATGAGTATCCATTGGAACTGCTTATACTTTTTTTGATTCTTTGCCGATGAGTCGCTGTAATATTTCATCTGTTTTAAATAACGTTCTTCCAGGTATTTATCAAAAGTTGCTTTTTCCATAATAACATTTTAGTATTTGAAGTTAATAAAATCCTTTCTTCTTTAGCCCTCCCACCCATCCCGTTTCTCTATCATAAACATAATAAATTCTGCTGAGCAAACGCCATTATGTACACCACCAGCCATAGCAGATATTTCTGTAATTATAGTTGCAAAAAAATAATTTTTTGTACCTTATCTAATATTTTTTTTATCGAAAAGGCTTCTATTTTTTACTAGTTAAAATACCTACAATGGCAGAAACAGAAAATTACAAAGGGACATGCTTTGTTGTAATGGGCTTTGGAAAAAAAACTGATTTTGAATCAGGTCGAACGCTTGATCTTGATAAATCGTACAGGAACATGATAAAGCCAGCCGTGGAAGCTGCGGGACTAAAATGTATCCGGGCCGATGAAATTGTACACTCAGGGATAATTGATGTGCCCATGTACGAGCAGTTATTAAATGCGGATGTAGTGGTAGCTGATCTCTCCACTTCCAATAAAAATGCATTTTACGAACTGGGGGTACGCCATGCATTGTGTCCGTTTACCACTGTGGTAATATGTGAGGATGGGGTAAAAAGCTTTCCGTTTGACGTGAACCATGTATCGGTTCGAAAATACCACCACCTGGGAGAAGATATTGGCTTTGAAGATGTAATGAAATTTAGAGAAGTGCTTACCAAAGCGATCACTGAAATATTTAATAAAGTGCCAAGAGATAAAGATAGTCCCGTATATACATTCCTCAATAACCTTACTCCACCTGCACGTACCGAAGTGAAGGCCGCCATACAAGAACAGGTAGCTGGCGATGACAATGCCGTGGCATCGTTAGCAGAAAAACCTGCAGAAAGTGCAGAAGCAAATGGCGGCATTAGCCACAGCACCCTAATGCAATGGGTAGATGATGCCTTAAAAGAAGGTGACTGGGTGCAGGCTAAAAGCCTTCTAAATAAAGCCAGGAAAATGCAGGGAGCAAGCAAGCAGGCAGAAGACCCCTACATTGTGCAGCGGCTGGCATTGATAACTTATAAAAGCAAACAACCAAGCGAAAAACAAGCCCTTGAAGAAGCTGAAAAAATACTGCTGGCATTGAACCCTGCCACATCCAATGATACCGAAACTTTGGGGCTTTGGGGTGCTGTTCACAAACGGCTTTATGAAATTACACCTAACGCGGAAATACTGAATGAGGCCGTACGGGCATATGAACGGGGATTTTACCTGCGCAATGATTACTACAACGGGATAAACTTTGCCTACTTGCTTAACGTAAGAGCTGCCGACACAAACGACCATGCAGAAGCGATAGCAGACTTTGTACAGGCTAGGCGTGTTAGAACAGAAGTGAAAGCAATTTGTGAAAAATGGATGATAGAAAATCCGCCTCCCCAAAAAGCTGAACAGCTAAATGAATATTGGAAGACACGCTATTGGGTGCAAGCCACACTGGGAGAAGCGATATTCGGTTTAAACAACGGTGATGCTGCTAAGGCATTATTGGATGAGGCCTATGAAAGTGCTCCAGAAAGCTGGATGCCTCAGTCGACAAAAGAACAACTTGCAAAGCTGGAAAAACTATTAGATAAATCTCCATTGCGGTATGTAAAAGAATGATGGTGAATTAGCATTTGATCAAACGAGTGTTTAGTCGAACTTTAACACTTTTGAACATCCAATCATTTAAATTTATCCAATAGGGAAATTTGTTTCGTTTATGCATACATCACTCGACGGCGTTGTTGCATGCCCAAAGGGTGAAATGATTGCATAAATATGGGTGAGAAATTTTCGGCCATGCCGCAGAACGTACGATCAAAGCATTGTATTATCTCAACGCAGTTTCCGCATTCAGTACTTCAATCGTCTTCGTATAAAAAGAATAGGCCTCTTCAGGTGAAGCCCCGATACATACGACACCCATTTTACCAAACTGTGATAGTGCGCCGATCATATGAAACATTACTCCTTTTTGGGTAGCGCCGTCAAAATGTAATCCATGAAACATGGCAATATCAATTAAGTCTTGCGGTGTAAGGCCCTTGTATAAATCGTTTTGTAAATTGTCTGATGCAAAATAATAACGGTGCTGATTATTGGGTGTTTTAAACAAACCAGTTATTTCGTCATAATGGCCATTGGTTAGAAACTGAAGCATTAAAAATGGGTGTGTGGTTCCTCCCTTACGCAGGTTTATTTCAATTGCATAATGTTTCCAGGTTTCATTTTCTTTAACGGAAATAAAATCAATACTAAACCTGCCCAATACCCCTTCCCTTTTTAGTTCCTCCGCAATGGTTTTTCCTAATGCACCTATTTGCGACCGGTAAAGTTTGTCAGCCGGAAAATGAGCCCCTACAAATACCTGCCCGCTCTCTCCGCCCAATACCTGGTCGTGTGTTGAAATTATATCCACTTCACCCAGTGGGTTTATTCTGCATTGTACCGATGGAGAGGTTTTTACATCTCCTTCGATAAATGCTTCTACAACTCCCTGCATCAGTTCAAATTTTTTCAAAAATGTTTCAAAACTAACATCTTTGGCCACAGGAATTATTTCTTTATAAAGATTATGGTGGATCCAGTCAAACAGTTCTTTTTTATTTACATCATCAGGGTATTTGAGTATTGCATTGCCCTCCCCTGAAAAACCATCATTTAACTTTATGATCACTTTCTTCAAATCAGGATACATATCTTTTAATGCAGCTACAGCATGCACGATCTCGTCATAGGTTTTTAAATCTTCTGCACCGGGTGGCATGGTTATTCCAGCCTTCAAAAAAAATCTTCTGCTCCCGCTTTTTGTGCCACAATAAGTTAATAAGGGATCACAACCATAAATGGGCAAGCCTAGTCTTACCCCCAATGTTCGTTCATAAGGGGTGGTGTTAAAACAAGCGATATGCGCCACATGGCCCGGGGGAATATTTTGTTTGATACGTTCGATCAACCGGTTGCGCTGCAAAATTTTTTGGGTCAGCGGAATTGCCGAGTGGTCGTAACAACTGAGCAAGGTTAATCTTTCACGGGCATGATAGCCGGTGATACCGGGTAATAAATGCAAATAATAATCAACAATGATGGGATCGATGGGCATACTGCTGACATAAATAACATGCGTCCTTGGCATACGCAACAGCATTAGGAGGCATAGTAATCTTTCCTCGTAATGCAGGGCGCCGTCTACGGTCCTCAGCACTTCCGGGTCAAGTGTAAGGCTGGGGATGACAACAATGGTTTTAGGTGCTAAATTATCAGGAAAAAACAATTCAAATTGGTTGGCAAAGCCTCTTTGAATTTCATTAAATACACGAAATTCTTCTTCAGAGCCTGGTGCGGGCTGGCAGGTGGTGCAATAATTAAATAAAAGCCTACCAGGGTGAGGCTTCCTGTTTAGTGATTTTCATTGCATTTTATTTAATAGACGAAGATGATAAAAAACATAAAACATAAAGCTGAGATAAGTCATTTTTTGCGAGGAATAAAATCATTTTTAAAAATGTTGGCGACCGGGCTTGTTCACCTGTCTGCTTCTTAGCTTCGCTTGCAGTATTATTTTTTCACTGGGAACCCAAAACTATCTATCACGCAAAAATCTAATAAAAAGATTATGAATTGGGTAGTTTAAATAGTAGGTTTATATGCTATTTGTATTATAGCGTCACATAATTCCCCTCATCTTTAACTTCAAAAAAAAACGGTATGAAAAAATTACTTATTTCGATTAGCGCATTGATTCTTCTTGCGTTTTTCAACGAGTGCATTGCCCAGGCTACACCAAAAGAAAGTATGCCATATAAGGCTACTGTTTCATCCAGTTTTACAATTGGCAAAGCCGCCTACTCCAAAATGATACTTGACCTGTGGAAAGACTGGGACGATAATAACTTTGAAAGGCATGATTATATCGCGGATTCGCTGGTGATGATGTTCCCTGATGGTATGGTTGTGAAAGGGAAACAACAGAACCAGGAAGCAGCAAAAAAATACAGAAGCAAATTCACAACTGTAAAATCAGTTGTACATGCATGGGTGCCGCTCAGCAGTACCGACACAAAGGAAGATGCTGTTTGTATATGGGGAACAGAGGAAGATACTTTGCCCGATGGAAAGGTTGAAAAAAATGATCTCCATGAAGTATGGTGGTTCAATAAAGATGGGAAAATAATAAGAATGCGGCAATGGGCAGCTAAGTTTGGTAGCCCCGATAGTAAATAATTATCAACGTAATTAAGCTGGTACCGGCTCTTTATTCATTCAAATTATCAATAGGCGTCAAAACACAGTGGTGTTTTGGCGCTTGTTGGTTTTAGCAATAACTAGCCTTAAAAATCTTTAACAACGATTGTTTGCTTGAATTCGTGTAAAGAAGTCTACTATAAACCTGCTCCGTTTTTGAAACGCTTTGGGAAAGCTTTACCACAAAAGTTTGCAAGATTAAGCATCGTCATTTTTTAATTATACACTGCAAGGTGGCATAATTTTTTAACCGTTTTAGAAAATTACTCAAACTTAAAATTATGGAACAAACACTTACGGAGCACAAAGAAGGCAAGGTGGCTAAAGCGATAGAAAATCAAACAGCAAAACTACCTTCAGATGTATTTTTATGGGCGGCTATAGGCTCAATGGCGGTTTCGTTTGGATTGCAGATGGCTGGCCTCAGGGCTAAAAGTCTTTTTATCGGGCAATGGGCGGCACCGTTTTTATTATTTGGTATCTATAACAAGATGGTAAAACAACAAGGACATGATAAACAATCTCAAAATGGGTTCTAATAAATCCGCATCTGTGGTAATCCTTGCTCTATGTCCGAAAAACTCATGCGTTATTGAAATGCCTGGAAAAAACTAATGTGGCCAGGAGAAAGGGCCTCACTGTTAACGGTTAACGGGACAGCCAGCTGCTAATGATTTAGCAGCTGGCTGTTTAATTTTATACTAATGTTTATTACCAAAAGCCAGTTTAACTGCATTAAATGAATTGATGATCCCTCCGCTGCTACACAGCTTACTCATCGGAACTTTATCAGTGGTGCCTGGCTTTAAAGTATTATTTAGCGGTATAGTTACACTTAGTTCCAATATATTTTTTACCTCATCCGCATGGAGGTTTGGAAAGTAACTGCGGATCATCGCCGCTACTCCACTTACTACCGGGGCGGCCATACTGGTACCATCCCATGACATATATTTATTTCCGAACGGCACTGTTGAGTAGATACTTACACCGGGGGCAAACAGGTTAACCACTCTTACACCATAGTTACTAAATTCCGCGGCCATACCGTTTATATCACTTGCACCTACAGTTATCCAGTTGGGTGCTATTTCATCTGTAAATAAATATCGGGGATTGGGAAAATTATCAAAATCATCAATATTTCGTTTGCTGTTACCCGCCGCCTGCACCAGCAATACATCTTTCGCAAGTGCATATTTTACAGCTTTATCAATCATTTTTTTGTCAGGACTGAGACTTTTACCAAAACTCATATTGATCACTTTCGCACCATTGTCCACCGCATAGCGGATGCCCGTGGCAATATCTTTATCGTACTCATCCCCTTCTGCTGAAGTACGTATCATCATTACTTTCACATTGTCCGCGATCCCCTCCATTCCTTTATGGTTTGTTCGGTCGGCTGCAATAATACCGGCGAGGTGCGAACCATGCATTAACGCTCCGTTAGTTACATTTCCGTTTCCATAATATTTGTTCAATTCAATTTTTTCATCATCACCGGTGATACTTCGACGCTCATCATCCGGCATCACTTTATCCCCGTTGGCTCGCCGTATTTCGCCTGTTACATATTTGCCCAACTCATCCATCACAAAACTGTTTGTTACATCAGGGGTGTTAACCTGTTTAAAAACGTACAGGAAAAAAACTTTCATTTCCTTTTCCAATTTATCCGCAGGCTTATACGCGGCGAGCTGGCTCGACGTAAATTCTTCCCTTACAAAATATTGTTTTAAAACACTGTCGCAAAAAACAGCGTTGGTCAAATACGTTTTAAGATTGTTTAATTCATATTCCTTCATGCCCTTTCCTACTACACCGCCCCTGGCTTTTTGCCACATAGCATATTCATACTTTTGAGTATGATCCAGCAATGCAGTATCTATGTTTACACCTTCGTATTTGGTTTTGTACCGCCAATAAACCCTTATCCATTCGCTGCTGTTAGCATGTACATTGCGGCCATCCTTATTGCCTAAAAAATTCCAGCCATGTATGTCGTCTACATAGCCATTGTGATCGTCATCGACACCATTGCCGGGTATTTCTTTGCCATTTACCCAAAGTATTTTTTCCAGGTCTTCATGACTGGTGTCAATACCATCATCAAGTATCGCTACAATAACGGGAGTGCTTTTTAATTTTTTCTCTTTCAAAAAATTATATGCCTGTTGAAGGCTGATTCCATAATATCCAACCGTTTTTAAATCCTGGTTGTGCCAACCCTGCAGGGAAGGATGTTGGGCTTTGCAAACAAATAAAAAAGAGAAAATGATAGTTAGTGAAAAAATGAATTTCATAATTGATGAGAGGATTTCAGTACCAAATTTAAACAATTCATCAAAACAAATATGCTTAAGCCCGCTAAACAAACTGATTAATCTAAAATCGTTAACAGATTTTTTTCTGAGGCAGGAAAAAAGTATTAAATACAATTATTATTTTTGTCATACAAAAGAGTACTACTATGAAAACATTAAAATTAAACCTGGGCCTCACGGTTGATGTGTTGAAATACCTGATTACGGGGAAATATTTAATAAGAAACAATATTTTGTAAAAAACAGGCTGTTTTTTTATCAAGGGTAAATTGAATAAAAGTTAAGGAATCAATTATTATGATGATCATCAAATGGCCACTGATTTTGTATTGGCGGGGATGAATACATCAACATACTACCTGCCACAATCAGAAATGAAATTAATAATTGTAAGTCCGGTAACTACTGACTATTGCCAGTATAATTGGCATTAGATAGAAAGGCATTTTATACGTCAGATGCTTTGTTCCATTTCGTGGATGCAGCTATGTACTCGAACTGTTTACCACGATTGTACGCATTGCCAGTATCCCATCGGTTACCTGCTCATTCTTCTTGTCAACACGGTAATGGCTAGTGCAAACCGGGCCAATACAAGCGACAATACATAAAGTAAATTTATAGTGGAATGTTCCCTTCAGGAGCTGAATAGGATATTTGTTTACCAACTACCATTAAAGCCTTTCATAAATTCCGGGAAGTTCTTTGTTTTATACACTCCATCGCCAAAAAACTTTAGCGGGGATTCAATTTCTTTTGGCTTTAAAAAACCGGGAAGCGGCGCCGGTTTAGCGTCAAGGGTACTTAGGAACACCGTAGAAGGATAACTCATTTGTCCATATAATAAATAAATGGCCATCTCGTTCACCTTATTTTGTGCATTGTATCCAAATTTCTTTCCGTTCCATACTACCGAATCTTTACTCTCAGCATTAAACTTTACCGCATAATATTTTTCATTGATGTATGCTGCCACCTTACTATTGTTGTACGTTTCCTTGTCCATTACTTTGCACCAGCCACACCAGTTTGTGTACACATCCACCAATATAGGCCTGGGGGATTTCTTATACGCAACTTGCATTTCCTCCATACTTAACCATTGTATTTTTTCCTTAGCAGGTTGCATGAATGAAGCTAAAAATAATAGCGAAACAACACCTATAAAAAATCCGGTAACCTTTTGCATACAATATTTGTTTAGTAGCTTACACACTATATAACTACAAAGTAATGAATAAAATTGTTATCGGTATTACAGGGGCCAGTGGATCGATCTATGCAAAAGTGCTGATAGAAAGATTACTTTCTATACCAGAACAATGGGATGAACTCTCCGTAGTATTAACTGAAAATGCAAAACTGGTTTGGAACACAGAACTGGACAATACAGCCTATTTGGATTATCCCGTAAAATATTACACCCAGCAGGACTTTATGGCTCCGTTTGCCTCCGGAAGCGGGCAATATAATACAATGCTAATAGTCCCCTGCAGTATGGGCACCCTGGGAAGAATTGCCGCAGGCGTCAGCAATGACCTGATATCAAGAGCAGCAGATGTTATATTAAAAGAGCGACGAAAGTTAATTTGTGTATTAAGGGATACTCCTTATAATTTGATACATATCCGTAACATGGAAACTATAACACTTGCCGGGGGCATCATCGCACCAGCCACTCCATCTTTTTACAGCAAACCAACCACAATGGAAGAACTAGCTGCCACGGTAACCGACAGGGTACTGGATTTAGCCGGACTGAATATCAAAACTTACAGATGGGGAAAATAAGATCACTTAAATTATAGGTTCCCAACGAGTGTTAAAAGTTGTAAAACCGAAATATTAACCGCTGCGCATTTTCACATTTTAAAATTGTGCACATTTTCACATTTTCACATTTTCAAATGGTGAATTTGTGCATTGTGCATTACCGTAAATCAACTACTTCTACGCCAGGATATTTTTTTGCATCAAATATAAACTGTGCATCATTTACCATAGCGTTGGTATTCATTTTGGCAACAGAATAGGTATAGATATTGCCCGCTTTTTCAAACACTTTTGTACTTGTAATGGTCTTGTTTTTTTTATCTACAAACACCAATACTTTAAAAAATGGTTTGCTTTTATCAATGGGGGTTAATTCAATTTGCTGCATGAGTTTGCCCGCAAGTGCGACATCTTCATTTAGTTTATATAAAAAATCCTTATCGTAAAAATTGGTAAATATTTTTTGAGGAGTAATAGAATTAGCAGTAGGATCGATCTTAGTGATCGTCAATTCGTTGGCAGACTTATCGTAAGTAGAAACATTGCTACCATCACAATATATTTCCTGGCCTGTTACGCTTACCCGGTATTTGGTACCCTTCATATAAACTGTACCTGACTTGGTACCCAGGGTTTTGCCGGAACTGTTTTGTATTTTGAGGGAGAACGCTGATTGTACAGATTTGAATGTTTTGAATTTGGCACTTACCGCATCTAACACCTTTTTGGCTTCAGGATCGCTTTTGCCCATTCCTTTTGGTTGTGCATTTACTGATACTATACAAGCAATAAGCAACACAATACTGGTAAAAATATTTTTCATTTGATTTGTATTTAAAGCGTACCCTTTTTTAGAGCCGCAAAGATAAGCGAATAGACCCGTTTATGTAAAAGGGGTTTAATGCTGCTGACTAAAGAACTGTTAATTTGAATGTAAAGCAAAATAATTGGGCCACGGCACCGTTAAAATAAAATTGCAATGCGTATTTTGCAATTACTTCAACATTCAACACTTCGGCCCGGCTATTGATCCGCCTTATTTACACTAATTCATTTAGCATGATAGAAAAAAATATTGCCCTATCCCAACGGGAAAGCTATGCCTCCTCGTCTTTTACTTTATTATTATGGTGGCTTTCCACTGCAGAAAAAGAACTACTGGTGGATGCAGTAGTAGACAGGAACCGTTACAAAATAGTAGGGATGACTGTTTTAGCTACCTGGGCATTTGCCACGCTGGCGTGGACTTATTTCTTTAGCACCGTAACTGACAATAGCTGGCTGGCCATCCCTCTCGGGCTCTTTATGGGCTTTATCGTACTGACCATTGACAGGGCGCTGATAAAAGGCATAAATAAGTATAATAAAAACAGGATTGCACCGTTGCTTTTTCGTGGTTTGCTTGCGGTTACCATTGGGGTATTTATGGCGCAGCCTGCTCTACTTTACATGTTTAAAAAGGAAATAAAACTGCAAACCTCCCTCGACAATGAGAAAAAGAAAATGATTAAAAAACAAAAGCTGGATTCGCTATACAAAAACAGGAAAGCCGAGTTAAGATTACAAAAAGAAAACTTACAATGGGAGAACGATAGCAAATATGAAGGCGTAGCAGCGGCAAGAGATAATTTTTTAGCTGAGACGGATGGAAGCGGCGGAACAGGAAAAATTGGCATTAAAGATATTGCCATTGCTAAAAGAAATGAATACCAGAAACTAGACAGCGAATATCAAAATTTAGTAGCGGCTAACCAGCCCAAATTGACTGAGGCTGAAAATGAATTAAGAACAATTGACGAAAAAATAAAAAAGGAAGAAAATGCATTCACAAACTATTTCAACGATGGGTTCCTAACTCAGATCGAAGCGTTGAATAACCTGATCAAAGATAACAATGCACTGAAATCCCGCTACTATTTATTAGTGATCATTCTCTTGCTGATAGAACTGATGCCCGTTATTGCCAAAACACTTCTGCCGGCAGGCACCTATGATGAAAAAGTACAGTTGCGTGAAGAGATGGAAAAGGAAATTGCGCATAGTAATATCCGTAAGGAGCAGGAATTAAAGGAATTGTACAACAGCCTTGCACAACAAAATGACTCAGATGCTATTGCAGCCTTTTTCAATTTGACCCAGGAAAGCAGGAGTGAAAAAATGAAAGATTTTACCAAAAAATGGAAGGAAGAAAACCACCAGACATTTGATGGATTGTGGGAAAGAATGAAAAAGGAGATTTTGACAAAGCAGGAAAATTAGCTGGGTAGAAGGTTGAGGGTTAAAGGTTGAGGGTTGATATGTTCAAATGTAAAACTGAACTAAAAGCCTTCATCCCTAAATCGTCTAACCTTCAACCTTCAACCATCAACCGGTTTAAATCATTTCGCTCTGAAGCAAAGGATTTTTAACCGAAATTTTTTTATCAGAAAATTCTTTAGCTGCCTTAATGAAATTTACGAAGATTGGTTGAGGGCTCTCAACCGTACTCTTTAATTCGGGGTGATACTGCACACCAATAAAGAAGGGATGATTTTGCAATTCAATTATTTCAACCAGGCCGGTGCCTGGATTTTTACCACTGGCGATCATGCCCGCTTGTTCAAACTGTTCTATATAAGCGTTATTAAATTCCCAACGGTGCCTGTGCCGCTCGCTGATAGGTGAATATCCGTAAATATTATGTGCAAGGGTTCCAGGCTTTAACTCACATGGATAAGAACCTAATCTCATTGTTCCACCTTTAGCCGTAACTTTTTTCTGCTCTTCCATGAGGTCGATTACAGGATCACTTGTATGCACATCCATTTCAGTAGAATGAGCATCTTTCAAATTCAACACGTTCCTGGCGAATTCAATAGCAGCCATTTGCATACCGAGGCAAATGCCAAAAAATGGCAACATATTTTCCCTGGCATATTGCACAGCTATGATCTTACCTTCTACTCCCCTTTTACCAAATCCGGGAGCTACCAATAGTCCATCAAGGCTGCCCAGTTTTTCAGCTACATTTTCATCTGTAATAAATTCACTGTGTACATTTACAATTTGCACTTTGCATTCATTCATAGCGCCTGCGTGTACGAACGACTCCAAAATAGACTTATAAGCATCCTGTAGCTCAATATATTTACCGATCAAACCGATGGTAACCTTACCGGAGGGATACTTAAGTTTATCTAAGAATTCTTTCCACTTGCTTAATTCCGGAGCTGAATAACCATTAATGTGTAATCTTTTAAGTACAATAACATCCAGGCCTTCCTGCAACATTTTGAGGGGTACCTCATAGATGGAATTTGCATCCATTACTTCAATTACCGCTTCTGTTTTAACATTACAAAACAAGGCGATTTTTTTTCTAAGCTCAAGGTTCAAAGATCTTTCTGTGCGGCAGGCTATAATATCAGGATGTACCCCATTTTCGCTTAGCAACTTTACACTATGTTGGGTTGGCTTTGTCTTTAATTCTTTTGCTGCCTTCAAATAAGGTATCAAGGTTAAATGTATTACAAGGCAATCTTCCTTTTCCATTTCCCATTGCAATTGACGTACTGCTTCCACGAAGGGAAGGCTCTCAATGTCACCTACTGTGCCACCAATTTCTGTTATTACAATATCATATTGTCCCGTGCTTCCTAATAATAACATTCTTCGTTTAATCTCATCCGTTATATGCGGAATCACCTGAACAGTTTTACCCAGGTAAGCGCCTTCTCTTTCCTGGTTGATCACCGTTTGATAAATTCTCCCGGTGGTTACGTTATTAGCTTGCGAAGTGAAGATGTTTAAAAAACGTTCATAATGCCCTAAATCAAGATCAGTTTCAGCACCATCTTCTGTAACGAAACATTCGCCATGCTCATAAGGATTAAGGGTTCCCGGATCAACATTAATATATGGATCAAATTTTTGGATAGTTACTTTCAATCCCCTGGATTGTAAAAGTTTTGCAAGGGATGCTGCAATAATGCCCTTGCCTAAAGAAGAAGTAACGCCGCCGGTTACAAATATGTACTTTGTCATTGTAAGTATTTATAAGTTTTAATACTGGTTGAACATAGATTAATGGTAAATAATATGAACAAAGCATTTTCTGTCCACCTGGTTACAACAGGTAAAAAGAAAACTATTTGTTACTACAGCAAAATCTGATTTGATGAATATCTACTTAAAAAGCGACCAGCGGTTTTCAGAACTTTGGAACTAATATAAAATCCGTGAGGTCATGCAAATTTACAGTGAATAATCGGGAGAGTGAAATTTAGCTGATAATTTGTGGAAAAGAATAAACGGCTACCGTTGCGCAAAATAAACTTGTAAACATTTTCGCCGTTAAGGGCTATCAATTAATACATTTAAATACCATAAAAAAAACGCGGATTTTCTACTTACATTTTAAATAAATAGAAAATATATATATCAAAAACTTTTGTTTAGCAGGCTCTTGCATCGTAATTTCATGCTTCTTTCTAACATATCATACCTAAAGCCTACATATGGATGTAATTAAAACCAGCTTTAAATTAAAAGCTGATAAGATTGGTGCAGAAATAAAGGAAATGCTTAAAGAGCATGGCACCAAAACGATTGGAGAAGTAACCCTTAACCAGGTATACCAGGGCATGAGAGGTATCACAGGGCTGGTAACAGAAACATCCTTGCTGGACGCTCAGGAAGGTATTCGTTTTAGAGGATATACCATTCCCGAATTGCAAAAAAAATTACCAAAAGCTGAGGGCGGCTCTGAACCATTACCTGAGGGTTTATTTCACCTGATGCTGCTAGGCGAATTGCCAACCGAAGGAGATGTTGAGCATATTACTTCGGTATTACAACGTAGAAGCCATGTTCCCAATCATGTATTTGATACTATTGAAGCCACCCCACTCAGTACACATCCTATGACGCAATTTGTAATTGCCATCATGGCATTGCAAACTGAAAGCAGTTTCTCAAAACGCTATGCTGCCGGGATGAATAAAAAGGATTATTGGGAAGCCACCTTCGATGATTCAATGGACCTGATTGCACGTTTGCCAAGGGTGGCGGCATACATTTACCGCCGTAAATATAAAAATGGCGATCATATACAGCCAAATGGCTTACTAGATTGGTCAGGGAATTTTGCCCATATGATGGGATATGACAGCGAAGATTTTAAAGAACTCATGCGCTTATACATGACCATCCATGCTGATCATGAAGGTGGAAATGTATCTGCACATGCTACCCACCTGGTAGGTTCCGCTTTAAGTGATCCTTACCTTGCATTTGCCGCTGGTATGAACGGACTTGCGGGTCCTTTACATGGCCTTGCTAACCAGGAAGTGATTAAATGGATTTATGAAATGCAGGAAAAGTTAGGTACCGATTTACCTGCCAGGGAACAAATAGCACAATATGTACAGGAAACCATCCAGGGAGGAAAAGTAGTACCTGGGTATGGGCATGCGGTATTGAGAAAAACAGATCCCCGCTATACCGCACAAATGGAATTTGGTAAAAAGCATATGGCCGAAGATAAATTGTGCCGGACGGTCTGGAATATTTACGAAATAGTGCCCCCGATTTTACAATCGTTGGGGAAAATTAAAAACCCATGGCCTAACGTGGATGCACATAGCGGTGCATTACTGGTACATTATGGTATGGTTGAATATGAATTTTATACCGTTCTTTTTGGCGTATCAAGGGCCCTGGGTGTATTGGCAAGCCTTTGCTGGGACAGAGCATTGGGCTTCCCGCTGGAGCGGCCAAAATCAGTGACTACCGATTCTGTAAAATCGTGGCTGGAAGGCAAAGGAGAAATTTGGGGAGACTAAACGTAAGCAAAAAATATATTTATTACCCTGGCCTCACCGCCAGGGTTTTTATTTTTAAATGGTTCACCATAGTACCTAAAATTGCCATAGCAAAAATAATAAGACATAAAAAACCCCACAGAAAGTGGGGCGGTAAAAATTCAAGTGGAGAATAGCGGGTTCGAACCGCTGACCTCTTGCATGCCATGCAAGCGCTCTACCAACTGAGCTAATTCCCCTTTCGGACTGCAAATATAGTGGCAGCATTCATTGTCTCCAAAATCTTTTGTTTCTCAGCAAAACATATACGAGAACCGTCTTGATTATGCTTCTCGTTTACCATCAGCATATACTTCGATCAATGCCTGTATACTGTCTTTAAATATACCCGAGGCTTCATCAAAAAAGGCGTCTTTTGTTTTCTTACTGGCTTTATTATCTGTCGATTTTTTGATAATCGTTTTTACTTCATCCAGTTCTTCAAAAAATATAATCATTTTTTTTTCGTACCAGGCATTTACTGCTTCAATGCCTAATAAAACCTCTTCGTATTCATTTACTATGCCCCTGATCTCCACTAAATTTTCTAGGGAATGCCTCCTGGGGATTCTATCAAATAATGAGGTCAATGTTGTTGTTGTGGGATTCATTCGCTCAATTGTATGGTAAAAAACAAAAATACGGAAAGACAGTTCAGGAACGGCTATTCATAAATCTACCTCCTGTTCATTTAACCGTTTTAAAAAACTCCCAGGCATACAGATACACATCAATATCATTTGGATAATCATGCTTGCCACCAATTACTTTTAACAAAGTTACCGGTGGTTTAGAAGGCTGGCGATAGCTATAGCATTCTATTGTTTTTTTATCAGAGGGATCTGTATCGGGCAGTAATTCTTTTTTGGGTGGCCCTGTGTAGCCTGCCAGGGATGCCCAGTAAGAAAATGTTTTTTCCGTACTACGTACAACACCATAACTGGCATTGTTTACAAACATCTCGCCTCCATTGTAAGGATTTGTGCTATCTGCTGTTCCATTTATAATTAGCACGGGCAATGGTTTGCCAGCGAATATGCAATCGGAGGAAGCCGAATCAGGCATATTGGCAATCACAGCAGCAATTGCAGTAATTTGATCCGGCATGGCGTTGCCGAGTTTATAAGCCATGTGCCCACCGCCCGAAGTACCGGCAGCGAAAACTTTATTTTCACTGGTGCCATATTTGTTTTGAAAATAATTAATCATTGCTGTAAAAAAGGCTTCCTCATTGATATTTTCTTTATTGGCTGCGGCAGTAGAATACTTTCGGCACTCGTTCCAATAATGCTGATACCCATCGGGATAAGCCACCAACAGTTTGTCCATGCCCGCCATAGCTTCGAGTTTTGCCGTTCTTTTTATCATATCGTTACTGCTGCCACCGGAGCCATGCATTACGAACATAAGGCTACCTCCATTGATGTTGCCTGCCGGTTTGTAGTATTTGAATGTGCGGTAATGATTTTCTATCAACAATGAATCGGTGAGCAACTGGGCATGAGCAACGAGTGAAATGGATAAGAGCAAACTAAGCAACAGGTGTTTCATGATGACGTCGTTTGGTTAGTATTAATTTATTACTAATGAAGATACTGTTCTATATCCACTTTATCTGGATCAACTTAAAAGGTCGGGTTTGAATGCCCGCTGTTTTCCAGGTTATTTTAAGCATTAGTAAAAACGGAAACGATTACTTTTGAATATTTAAATACAACAAATTATGAAGACAGTAATTGTAACCGGCGCTTCCGGTAATATGGGGCAGGCGGTCGTGAAAAAATTTCTAGCGATGGGTTTCAGGGTGATTGGTACGATTGTCCCAAATGATCCGGTGAAAATTGAAATAGCGGATGCCAATTTTGAACAGGAGGCAGTGGATCTAATGAATGAAGAAGATGCGGAAAAATTTGTAGCTGCGATGGCATCCAAATACAGTGATATTGAAGTAGTGGTACTAACAGTGGGCGGTTTTGCAACGGGTAAAATTGCTAATACTAAAAGCAGTGATATTACAAAACAATACAAACTAAATTTTGAAACGGCTTATAATGTGGCCCGGCCTGTTTTTGCACACATGCTGGAGAAAAAAAATGGCCGGATATTCTTAGTTGGCTCAAGGCCGGGCCTCAGTTCGACCCATAGCAAAGGGATGGTGGCTTATGGACTGGCCAAGTCACTTATATTCCGGCTTGCAGAATTATTGAATGATGAAGCTAAAGGCACTAATGTGGTAACGAGTGTTATAGTACCCAGTACAATCGATACGGCGATCAACCGGCAATCGATGCCTGATGCGGATTTCAGCACTTGGGTGAAGCCGGAGTCTATTGCGGATGCTATTTATTTTTATTGCACAGATGAAGCTGAAGTACTACGTGAGCCTGTAATAAAGGTATATAACAAATCCTGAGGTTATTGATTATATAAACCCGGCAGGTAAAGTTCCACCCAGGTATGCGGTACACGGGAGTGACACAACAATGCTGCTATGGAAAACTAATGCTCGTGAACAAACTGCTTTAAAAATATATACTTCTGACACTCAAAAAATTATTGTTCCTCCATATTAAGGAGTGTCAACCGTTATTTTTAATATTTGTTGTTCCAATACCTGGTTGCCGCTGGCGACACTTTCCGGTTCAAGGTAATTATCGGGCTGCGATGATGATCTGAATACTCCACTCGTTATATTTCTTACCGCACTTGCCAGGCTGGTTTCACTTAAGTCGCCCCAGTCTTTGTCGAGTCCGTCTGCTACGCTGGCATTTACTGGTATTCCACTGAAATAATTCCCTTCTCCATTCTTATTGGTGGAGCGGAAGGAAACTGGGAAAATATACCAATCCCCTACTGGTATTGGGAAAAAGCCAACCGGCTTACCATACGTAGCGCCGCCCAGCAGCTTTACGTTCATGTATGGCTTTAGGTTATTAATCAATAATTCACTCGCAGAAGCTGTGGCCCGACCTACAATAAAATAAATGCGACTCAAATTTAGAGAACCAGCTTTATTGAACTTAGTTGTCTCATTGCTGCCGCTGTTATTTGTATTATACATTTGGTTCATCATAGTGCCGCCGTTGGCGGATGAACTAACCAGATAGTTTGCCAGCCTTTCCTGCACGGATACGTAGCCGCCACCGTTATAACGGAGGTCGACGATAACATCGGTCACCCCCTCACTTGTAAAGCGGTTGAAAACACGCTGAAATTCGCTGTATATCTGGTCTGTTTTCCCAATAAATGAATTGAAAACCAGGTAGCCAATCTTCGTATTATTTATATTATATACGGAATCGAGGTATACAGGTTTGGTTGCATAATGTGCTTCTTTCAAATCGACAGTAACGGATGCTCCGTCCGGCTTTTGCAAAGTGAGCGACACACTGGAAGCTTCATAAATATTGTTCGACACAAAGGTTGAATTGGATGTACTCATATTGCTGTTGCCATTGATTTTGGTAATACGCCAACCTCTGTGTATACCTACAAGGCCTGCTGGAGAATTTGGCTCCACAAGCCTCACCCGCAAATCACCATCTGCCCTGAAAAATACTGTCAATCCAAAATCGCCGTTTTCTGCAGCAACGCTACCTATTGAACTCATCCCCGTACTCAGGTTGTCCCATTCAGTTTTTTTCATTGCAAAACTAAAGCGGTCAACAGGCTGCGTAAATCCTGGCTCGAGGCTATAGAGGCGTATCGCTTCCATCATTTTATTGGGGTCAGCATAACTCCGGGCATTGAAAGTGGCCGGCACCTGGGTATTCCACAAGTAATAATCTCTTGCAAGTAATAGTGAAGAATCTTTCAGTACATTATCAGCCAGTGGTACCGGGGTTGGTGTGGGTACCAGCGGGGAGGCCATCACATCTTCTTTATTTTTCTTACACGCTGTAAAAAACAACGGAAAAGCAATTAATATAAAAACTGTTCTAAACTGCATCCTGGTAATTTTTCTGTGTTTGTAAAGTTTATTCATAAACGTAAAAAACCTGCCACACTTTGTATGGATAAACTATTTTAACAATCCGTAAACAATTGCAGGAGGTTAACACAAACGAGTCTAGCACATTTTGGGTTTAATCACCTACAGTACCATAAAAAGCCACTACCCAGCGACGGGGCAGAAAACGAATAATAGCGGTTGCAATTTTAGCGATGCTCCCCGGAACTATAATCAGCCTTTTATTAAGCGTTTCCCGTACTGCTATTTCACCTACACGCTCGGGGGAGACAGCCATTTTCATTCCAAGCCAACCGAGCCTTTCCCGGGTATCTTTTTCAATTGAAGGCTTCGTAAATACGGGTCCTGGTGTAAGACAGCTAACACTGATATGCTTTGCCTTTAACTGATAACGGAGGGCATAGCTGAAATAAAGCACTGCCGATTTGGTAGCAGAATATAAATTTTTTACCGGGATGGGCGCATAGCCTGCCATACTGCCTACGTTTAAAATATAGGATGGAGCATTCTTTTCAAGCAAGGGCAGCAAGGTAAGGGTTAAGGCCATGGTTGATTCTATATTCAATCTTACCATATAGCGAAGCGTATCAAGCGGCAGCGACAAATAGTCTTTAGTGCCGCCAAGGCCTGCTACATTACAAAGCATTTTTAAGTGGATATTTTTGTCTGTACACCATTTTGCAATAGCCCCAGCCGCTTCTTCCTTTGAAAGGTCATACACTAAAACTTCTACATGAATGGGATAAGTCGATTCGAGCGTACGTTTGGCAACCATCAAACTATCCAGGTGCCTGGCAATTAAAATAAGGTTGTATCCCCGACGGGCTAGAGCTGCTGCGATTGCATAACCGATGCCCTTGCTTCCGCCCGCCACCAATGCATATGGACCTTCCAGATCGTTGGGAATATTTAAAGGGAGTTTTTTGCCTAAATAAATTGAAGTATTATCGAAAGTCACGGAATCGGTTGTTTCACTAAAATGCCTAGGTACATTATACCCGGCATTGAAAGATGGGCCGGTATTGGCCCCCGAAATAATCAATACTGTTTGAGTGTAAGCGCCCAGGCCATTGATTAAAACAATAAAAAGCAGTAGGTATTTTTTCATTAAGTGATGTTGTGGTTAAGCAAACGTTTAATAACTGTGATTGGTTGCTATTAGTGTGCCGCTCTTGAATACAAACGCTGGCTTACCCAGTTAACTATACTTTTTTTGTGCGGTTATAATAATCGTGAAGATAATTTTGTTGGCTTTTTTGGACTGTTCTATTTCTTCGTCATTGCCACTTTTACTCCGAGTGCAATCAAAACAATGCCACAGGTCTTATTCAGGTAGGAGGAAAACTTTGTATTCTTACGGAGATTAGCAGATATCGCCGATGAAAAACTGGCGAGTACAAAACACCAGATAGTTCCCGTAATTGTAAAAGAGAAGCCAAGCAACAAAAAAGGCAAGATGCTGTTCTTAAAATGCGGATCAATAAACTGTGGAAGAAAAGCGATAAAGAACATTGCCACTTTTGGATTCAATACATTTGTGACCAGTGCATCCCGGTATATTTTTTTATAATTTGCTTGTGTATTTACACCAACCGGGTTAATGTTCAGGGGCGACCTATCTATCAACATTTTGATGCCCATGTACACCAAATAGGCAGCACCAGCATATTTAACTATATTAAAAAGCAGGATGGATTGCGCAATAATGACAGACAAGCCAAAAGCAGCCAGCATTGTATGTACCAATGACCCTGTGCTAATTCCTAATACGGACATTATCCCCGCTTTTCTGCCTTGGGCAATACTACGGCCTAGAATAAATATAGTGTCGTTGCCCGGCGTTAAATTGAGCAGTATGCCAGTTAATAAAAAGGTTTCAAAATTAATTATGCCTTCCATATGTATCCTTTAAAGTCAAATGTACACTGATTCAATTTTTGCATCCAACTTCGTTAAAAAAAAACGCTTTCAAATTGATGTATTTAAAATATTGATCTTATTGTATTTTTGCCAACAGTTAACAAGACTATCAAGCAGAAATCAAAAAAACACCACCTGCTATGATCCGGGTAAAATATTTCGCAACTTAAAATTATTGTTTTGACACAGATCTATATATACACTGCCGCAGCATTTATTGGAGGATTTCTTATTGCATGGATCATACGCTCGGTTACATTGGTGAAAATAAAAAAATTACTAAAAAGCACGCAAGGTTACCTTGAAAGCGAAAAGCTTATGAAGGAAACATTACAAAAAGAGAACGTATCGGTTCATCAAATGAAACAAGGGACTGAACTTGAATTTACTAAAAAGCTAAAGGAAGCGCAGGAATTGAACAAGATATTGGATGAGGACATATTGCTGCTTCAAAAAAGCAACGAGGAAACAGAAGCATTGTTAAAGGCCGGCCAGCCTGCCTTGCATGATTTAAAGCTAAAATTAATTGAAGCCTATAATACCATTGCCCGGTACAAAGCCCAAACAGAATTGAAAGAAAGTAATTGATAGCTTTCTTTCAGGTATACCGGCACATAGCTCATAACCCTTTGCATTGTCACGTTAGCCTTTCGTGGTTAGCTATCGACAACGATGCCACCATTTGTTTACAATAGAAGCATTGGTTTATCTACAAACCAAGCGCTAAATTTGCCTATCTTCGGGCTAAACCAACTTCATTTGAAACTACCAGGGCTCCGGTGCAGGATGGCTTTTCCGGCAATTATCCTCTGTTTATTTTTTGGCTCCGTTGCCAAAGCTATTCCATTAAATACTTTTCCGAAAGATTCAAGCACTACATCCTCTTTTAAAAATGCAATTATTTTTATTGATAAAATAGATAAACTGGAGCCAAGCAAATGGTGGCCGAATATAAAGCCCGCCCTTTTTCTACAAAATATCAAAACAAATATTCACCAGCCACTGAGCCCTTACCAGGGAAGGGGAACAAATTTTTGCGGATATGGCGCATTTTCATACTTGCTTTTGCAGGATGACCCACTTGGCTATGCAAAACTGCTTTTGCAATTGTACCGCGACGGAAAAGGCACTTACCGGGACATTGTATTCGACCCGCCTGTGGAGATCAAAAAGGCAGCAGGCAACCTAAGATTTAAAGGGATACTTGATATCCGTCCGGCAGAACAAATGTGGTACTTGTGCCTCGCCGATCATTTTAAAGGATACCTCAATTTTTTTAACAGGAAATATGACCCAGGCGATGAAGACAGGCTATGGGCATCGGTTAATTACGGAAAATTTAACCGCATGCTAAAGCAAATGCTTCATTACAATATAGATGCAAGAGGGACCGACATGATTCACCCACGCGTTGGCGACCAGTTTGCATATATCAGCAAAAGACTCAAGACAGGTAAGGTAGTTTTGTATATTAATAACCGCCTGGTACATAAAAAAAATCATACGAAAATTAAACTAGGCACTCCCACGCATTATATCGTGCTGGACGATATAAGGCGGGAAGGTGACACAATTACTTTAGTTTATTGGGACTATGGCGGCAAAACATTGATGCAACTAAGCCAGTCTTTATTAAAGCGATTGGTATACGGGATATCTTATTGCACAAAAAACATCATTCCATGACGACTAAACTCATGTACAGTTTTTTGTTGCTAACAGGCATAGCCGTTATTAACAGTTCCTGCGGCTCCACCAAAAAATTTGTTACTACATATTATTATCAGCATGAGCAGGCACTCAATAAAATTGAGGAAAACTATAAAAGATTTTATGCTCAAAAAGCATTTAATATTGTTTTTACAGATAAAGCATTTTCCATCTTAACGCTGGAGCTTAAAACTGATTCCCTTACTTACATCTATCAATTTGATGTGGACGAACCCCGCATGATTGATACCTTAAAAAAATACCATAAAAGTGCTGCTGGTATTTCAAACCTGATCAGGCAAATGCAATCCATCCATTGCATTTGGATAAATAACCTGGATTATTATGTAGATGAACAAAAGAAGTCGATGGTATTTATTTCTATAAAACCAATGGCTTCCCGCTCACATTTTGCTTATAAAAAATATTGTATTCTTAGTTATTTTAACCAGCCACAATATTTTGACAACGAAGGGAGGTTATTGGTCAAAAGAAAACTAAGAAAAATTCACACGATCAACGGTGATATTTTCAGAAGGATCAATGATAAGATTTGTTACACTGTTTCAGGAAGATACCGTTAATGCTGCGGCATAAAAAATCCCTAAAAAAAAGAGAGCTTCTATCATTCTCTGCATAAACTCATTCCGCCTCTATGATAATTACATCCTTTCGGGATTATTAAAATTCTTCTTTCCTAGATAATCAGTTTTTAAATGCGTTTACCCTGTAGCTAGTCGTCATTATTAAAACTTAACATTGAAGTTTCCATTTAAATATTAAGTTTGTGTTATCATTTTAACTGAAATAAATAATTATGCCTGCAAAACAATTGACAGAAAAAGAAGACACAAAAGAATCGTTCAAAGAAGCAATGATCAACGACATAGCACTCCTGTTATCGGACGCTTTGCCAGCGCTTAAAGAAAGCCTGGGAGAAAAGAAATTTGTAAAAAGAATTAGAAAGGCAGCAAAATTATTATCGGAGGGTATTAAACCTGTTGCGTCAGCAAAAGAGGACGCACCTAAAAAATTACCACCTTCTTCTAAGACCATTACCAAAAAAGCAACCCCTGCAACCCCTGCAAAAAAGGCAAAGAAATCCATTGCTAAAAAATAATCATACTATAAAAGTTCACAATTTTAATTGCGGGATTTTTATAAATATTCTCCCTGTTTTTATCCTTTATAATTAACGCATAAATAAAAGAGACTGCCTTGGTGAGACAGTCTCTTTTATTATAAACCACAACCAGGTTTAACTTTTTTCTTTTACCGTTGTTTTTGTTGACTTAATTGTTTTTGTGGTTTTTGCTGCTTTCTTACCGCTTGAACTCTTACTGCTTGAGATAGTGCTTTTGGTGCTTGACGTTGTATTTTTAGAAGCATTCAGATTAATATACTGGCCTTTTTTTAATTTAGTTCTGGTACCATTACTATACCTTACGCTGCCATCTTTCATTACAATGGCGCCACTCTGTAGCCTGATGCTGTCTTCCAATACTGTAGATTCACCGCTTCGCACAACCATCACATGATCATCCATCATTACTACTCTATCAACACTCATTTTATTACCTGATGAACTGGTGTCTCCAATATTTTTTTTGTTTTTCATTCCCTGGCTACCAGATACATTGTTATCGGTATTATCCCGGTTAATTCCTGAACTTGGATTAGTGTTTTTATTTACCCCCTGGTTAGGTGATGGGACGGTATTTGCATTAGATTGATTGCGGGCATTATTAACAGAAGTGTCCTGGCTGGTCTGGCTTTGATTGGTTTGTGTGTTGGACTGTGGGTTACCTGAAGTAGGATCAGTTGTAGTATTTGCATTCATTGACGTATCCTGATTACTTCTGTTCATCGCATTAGTGGAAGTGTCCGGCCACTTATTATTTGTCATCGAAGTGTCCCGCCGGTTTTTGTTACTAGTATCACTCCATTTTTTATTGTTCTTGTTAAGGTTTAACGCAGTGTCCCTGATCCCCGGGATGCCCTTGGGGGTGGTGTCTGTACTGTTTACAACGGGTGCACCTTGGGTTGAATTGGGCGTACCGGTATCCTGAGCTATAACCGCTGCAGTTAACAAAACTGCCGCTGCTGCTAAATACATCGATTTTTTCATGTTTCTGATTTTTATTAATTAGTCGTCCCTCAAAAAGTCGCTAAAGCCCATTGCGCGAGGTTGCATTAAAAGACCGTGCATTTAAAATCTGCGGGATATTTGCAAAATAGCTAAAAACCTTGCAGATTTATGTATGTTATCTACC
>JBDSAA010000219.1:0-31427 GCA_039922375.1 Ferruginibacter sp. | reverse complement strand
TTTTCCGGACTTTATGATGAATGAAGAATTGATCTCACTGGTAAACCAGGCTATGCTAAAAGGCAATAACCAGTATGTTCACATGAATGGGTTAAGCTTGTTACGGGAAAGAATAGCCGAAAAGATAGAAGCACTGTACGCTGCAGCCGTCAACGCGGATACTGAGATCACCATTACGCCTGGCGGTACCTATGCCATTTATACCGTACTTACCACAGTGCTGCAGCCGGGAGATGAAGTAATTGTTTTTGAACCGGCCTATGATAGTTATATCCCCAATATAGAAATAAACGGAGCCATACCTGTACTGATCCCACTTATTTATCCCGCCTATGCAATTGACTGGAACATGGTAAGGAAAAAAATTTCAGCCAGGACAAAAATGATCATGCTTAATACCCCGCATAATCCGACGGGTAGTATCCTGAGTAAAAATGATATAGAACAATTGAGGAGCATCGTACAGGGCACCAGCATATTTATACTCAGTGACGAAGTGTATGAGCATTTGATCTATGATAATAAACAACATGAAAGTATGTTGCGGTACCCCGATCTTTTTGAAAGAAGTTTTACTTGTTTTTCTTTTGGTAAAACTTATCACTGTACAGGATGGAAACTAGGCTATTGTGTGGCCCCGGCGGTAATGATGAAAGAATTTAGAAAAGTGCACCAGTTCAATTGTTTTTCCTGCAATAGTCCGGCACAATTTGCCCTTGCAGAATATATAAAACAAAAAGAGCCCTACCTTCAATTGGGTGCACAATTGCAGGAAAAACGGGATTACTTTCAACAATTAATGCGACAAACGAAATTTAAGGCATTGCCATCTTATGGTAGTTACTTTCAGCTATACAGTTATGCCGGTATCACTGAAGAAAACGAAAGTGATTTTGCCATTCGGCTTACAAAGGAATATGGTGTAGTTACCATCCCAACTTCTGCTTTTTATATGGGTGGAAAAGAAGATAAAGTATTGCGTTTTTGTTTTGTAAAAAAAGAAGCTACACTCGAAGCTGCAGTAAACAGGTTACTTAAGCTTTGATCAAACCGGTCGCCCTAAGATGGTTAAAATTATTCTTTCAGCCTACCCAAAAACAAATTTGTGATGGAATAATCATCAACTTTATTGACGAAGGTCATAAAGTCAAAACTTTTTTTTAAAGTATATTGTTCTTCTAAAAGTTTTAACATGAAAATTATAATAGTACCAGTTGATTTTTCTACCACATCCTCTAATGCAGCTGAGTTTGCTGGAAACCTTGCTGCATTTTATGGTGCAAAGATATGGCTGTACCATGCCTATCAAATTCCTATAGCCTTAAGTGAATTTGCATACCCGGTAGTGGATATTGCAGAAATGCAAAAGGCTGCTGAACATGAACTGGCCCTGCTAAAAGAAAATACACAAAGCAAACTAAAGGTTGCCATCAACTTTGAAACGAAGGCAGAAATGAATGTGTTGCAGCTTGGATTAAGCAATTTATGTGACGAGTTGAAACCAGATATGGTGGTAATGGGGCTATCCGGTAAAAACGCACTTACCCGTTTGATCGTAGGTAGCAATACTATCAAAACTGTTTATGCTCTTGCGTATCCGATACTGGTAGTACCACCAAAAGCAGAATTTATACCTGTGCGGAAAATCGGTTTTGCCTGCGATTACGGGGAGGTAGGCCAAACAACGCCGGTAGAGCTGGTAAAAAAAATAGTAAGCGATTTTCACGCCGAACTGCACGTGCTTAATATAGTGCACCATAAAGGAAACCATGATGCACATATAGCCCGGGAAAGTTATTTAATAAATGATTTGTTAAGGGATACTAAGGCGGAGTTTCATTCTATCGAGGCTGCCGAAGTAACCGATGGTATCAACTGGTTTGTAGACAGATCTAAGCTGGACTGGTTAGTGGTGATACCTAAAAAACATAAGTTGATTGAAAAGGTTTTCAGGCGAAGCCATACCAAAGAACTGGTGTACCATACGCATATCCCGGTGTTATGTATTCATGAATAAAAACTGATTACACACCAAATTGCTGGAGATGATGATCTAAATGTTTGTACATGCTTTTGCCCCATTGATCAGGAGAAAAGTTGCCAAAAAACGGATGTGGATATTTGCTGATACCTTCCGGCCCCGCCTTATAGAAAGCGTCAACCAGTGCAGTAAGATTTGTTTTTTCATTATCAAATAGCCGTTGGTTTTTTATGATAAAATTGGGAGCGGTTGGAAGGTTTTGTTTCCAGGGCGAATCGTTGTACAATTTTGATTTTATCATCCAGCCCAAGAGCCGTCCTAAAAACATCCGGGGCAATTTTTTTTTACTTAGTGGTACTTTAAAAGCTTCGCTGGTGTGCGCCATCATTTGCGCTACATCCATCTTACCCCATAGCCTTTGAGATTGCGGTGTCAGATTATCGAGCCTCTGTTTAATTTCTTCGTAAGTATCCTGGTCAAATAAATTTTTCATCTTAACTGTACTGGTAAAAAAAATGGTTGTAAACAGGAGGCTAAAATTATAAAAATATTACTAAAACATTCAGCACGAGCGAACCTCCTTTGACAAATACAATTGAAAACCTTTTGCTGGCTTCAATAAATAAGGACATGTAAATACATGCCCTTATTTATTGGTATTAATACGAAGCCTATTTTTTAAACCAGCTATTTCTTTTTTAAGATTCTCAATCTCGGTATGCAATTCCTGAATGGATGCCACCATTACTGGAATAAGCCCTACCGCATCAACGGAATAAACTGTTTGATTGCGATAGCTGTTTTTGCCAAACATATAGTTGATTGTTTTGCTGGTGACCAATGCCGGAAAAACCTCACTGACATTCTCAGCTAAAAACCCATACTGTTTACCTTCTTTTAGTCGCAGTGATTTGAATTTATCCGTATCATACTCAAAAATTCTGGGTTCCAGTAATAATACATTTTTCAACGGGCTGTTTATAGCAGAAATATTTCTTTTTATTTCAGTGTCGGCAATTGATTGCGAAAAGACATTATCAAAAGAAAATAGTAGAAAACAGGTAGTGATAAGGTGTTTTATCTTGTACATAGAAATTCCTTTTAATGTTTAAATTAATTATGCATTAAGCGGTGTAGTAAATACTCTTAAATCATATAAATTTAAACTTAGGAGGCGGCGTGATAACTGGTAAAAACATTTCCGGCATATATTGAAAGCCATTGCCAGCGACTATTTTAGAAAGAAGATCTGCTTTAAAGTGGAAGGAATGCTCACGATAAATTGCATCAGGAAAATCCTTTATTTCACCAGGTTTTTTGTTGCTTTTTTCATCAGTGTTTTCTTTCTCGATCGTCAATACGATTTCCTGCAAAGCCTCATTCATATCAGACGATACAAAAGGCAAAAGATTTGCTACTCCCCAGCACAGAAAAAAGGAAAGGAACAAGGAAACAGCCGCGTATTTGACTTTTATAAAAAATATAAACAACTGCTGATAACAATTTTTGCAAAGAAAAAATGTTAAGATTTTCCAATGGATGTCTAATTGGAAAAGGAGGTTTTTTTAACATTTCTTAGGCTGGCTATTTTAACTTAAGTTGCCCGTAATTAAAAAACACCGGTGGGAATGCCGGTGTTTGCAAAATATAATTTCTATAATAGAGAATTAAAATTCAGCACTCTTTGGATACCGCGGAAAGGGTATCACATCCCTGATATTTCCCATACCCGTAACAAATTGTACCAGCCGCTCAAAGCCAAGCCCAAAGCCAGCATGCGGGCAGGACCCAAATCTTCTTGTATCAAGGTACCAGCTTAACTCTTCTGCAGGAATATTCATTTCGTTCATCCGTTGTGTTAGCTTGTCGAGCCTTTCTTCTCTTTGTGATCCGCCAACTATTTCACCGATGCCCGGTGCAAGTATATCCATGGCCGCTACTGTCTTTCCATCATCATTCATGCGCATGTAAAACGATTTGATGTCTTTAGGGTAGTCGGTCAAAATAACCGGTTTCTTAAAATGTTTTTCCACCAGGTAACGCTCATGTTCACTTTGCAGATCGGCACCCCAACCTTCGATCAAATACTGAAACTTCTTTTTCTTGTTGTGGTTGCTTTCCCTTAAAATTTCAATTGCCTCGGTATAAGTTAACCGCTCAAAATCATTGCTCACCACAAAGTCCAGTTTTTCCATCAGGCTCATTTCACTTCTTTCTATTTGTGGCTTTTGTTTTTCTTCTTCGTCTAACCGCTGCGCTAAAAATGCTATATCCTCTTTGTTATTTTCTAAAGCATATTTTATCACGTATTTGATGAATTCCTCAGCAAGGTTCATATTGTCTTCAAGGTCGTTGAAAGCTACTTCAGGTTCTATCATCCAGAACTCTGCAAGGTGCCTTGTAGTATTGCTGTTCTCGGCCCGAAAGGTGGGCCCGAAAGTATATATATCACTGAAAGCCATTGCAGCAAGTTCGCCTTCCAATTGGCCACTTACGGTAAGGTTTGTACTCCGGCCAAAAAAATCTTCTTTATAATTAATGGAACCATCTTCATTTTTAGGTGCGGTACCATCCAGCGGCAGGGAGGTTACCTTAAACATTTCACCGGCACCTTCTGCATCACTGGCAGTAATAATGGGCGTGTGCAAATACACAAACCCCTTGTCATTAAAAAATTTATGCACTGCATATGCCAGTGAATGGCGTACCCTGAACACTGAGCCAAAAGTGTTTGTTTTAAAACGCAGGTGGGCAATCTCCCTTAAAAATTCGAGACTATGTTTTTTAGGCTGTAATGGGAATTTTTCCGCATCGCTGTCTCCCAATATTTCAATGGATGTTGCTTTCAATTCTACCTTTTGGCCTTTACCCAACGAAGGAATCACTTCTCCCACAGCTTTGATACAAGCTCCGGTAGTAATGCGTTTCAGGAGCTGATCGTCGAACGAACCCAGGCTTACCACTACCTGCAGATTATTATTTGTACTGCCATCGTTTAAAGCTATAAACTGGGTGTTACGAAAGGTTCTTACCCATCCCATTACTGTTGCCTGGTAGTTGGCGTTATCATCGCCCAGCAATTCTTTTATCCTCACTCTTTTATTAAACATATACTGATTTTTAAGGACGCAAAGATAGCCCGCAATGCCTGATTTTTTGATATCCGATTTTATTGCACGAATTTTTAAGAAACGAATTACACGAATTAACGGGGCGTGATATTGTGTTTGCTTGTCCACGCATTTAAATCGCAATGAAAGTTGCACAATGGTATGCAGCACAAGAGTGCGACGCAACAATGTTGAGCAAAAATATATTGCCGGGACAATAGTAAAAAACAGCAACCATTGAACTGTTGCCTGTACTTTTTTCCCACATAAAGTGTTGTTAACTTAGCGCAATGAAAATAGCTTTCTTCTCTACCAAATCTTACGACAGGGAATTTTTTGACCGGTACGTTACTTCGCATGAAATAATCTATTTTGAAGCACAACTTAATAAACAAACTGTTAACCTGGTTGCAGGCTGTAACGCAGTATGTGTATTTGTAAATGATAAACTATGCGCTGAGGTTATTAGCGATTTAAAAAAGAGCGGCGTACAACTCATTGCCCTGAGGTGTGCCGGTTTTAATAATGTGGACCTGGCTGCTGCAAAGGAAAATAGTATTTCTGTTGTCCGTGTACCGGCCTATTCGCCTTATGCTGTTGCCGAACATGCGCTTGCCCTTATTTTAACGCTGAACCGTAAAACACACAAAGCCTATAACCGGGTAAGAGAAGGAAACTTTTCGCTCGAAAGGCTAACAGGGTTTGACTTGCATAACAAGGTTGTGGGTGTGATTGGTACCGGCAAGATCGGCCAGGTTTTTTGCGATATTATGTTGGGCCTGGGTTGTAAAGTAAAAGCATTTGACCTGGTAGCACATCAGCCGACTATGGCTAAAGGTGTGGAGTATCTACCAGTGATAGATATATTGCAACAGGCTGATATCATTTCGCTGCACTGTCCTTTAAATGAACAAACGCGGCATATTATTAATTCACAGACGATTGGGATGATGAAAGAAGGTGCTATGCTGATCAATACCAGCCGGGGTGCGCTGATTGATACAACGGCGGTGATCAGTGGCTTGAAAACCGGGCGCATTGGCTATTTGGGATTAGATGTTTACGAGCAGGAAGAGAAGCTTTTTTTTAATGACCTTTCAGAAAACATAATCCAGGATGATGATATTATGCGGCTGCTAAGCTTTCCTAATGTATTGATCACATCTCACCAAGGATTTTTTACCGAAGAAGCATTGACACAAATAGCGAGGGTGACAATGGCAAATGTGGATGATTTTGAAGCTGGGATACCATTGGTGAATGCAGTGGTATAATGATTATACAAATGCTAAGATGTTATTTTGCTCACATTGCGATAAATAAACTAAGCAATTTATTTGACCGCAAATACAATGATAGCGTCACTATCTCTTCATCAAAATAGAACGATAAGCAAGCTTTGACAGAATGGCTAAGTGTTTATTTTTCTGAAAGGATCGCCCTTTAAACATAGGAAATATTTTTGTTATAATGCCTGTAAAAGCCGGATACAGGAACAAAAATTTTTAGAGTTTTAAGAAAAAACGGCGTAATATTGCAATGGAATATTGCTGATAAGGTCTTTTCCATTCATTCACTGCATCAGACGTCCCATTCCATTTATTATTATTCTCAATTACTTTTTCAGATTTTTAAGACTAGATTTTTTGAAAAAAATCATTTTCACTTTTTTATGTACGACATTTTACAACTGAACGATATGCTCGTTCCTGAGTTGCAGGATATTGCAGAGCAGCTTGCTATTCCCAATTTTAAAAAAATCGATAAACAGGATCTCATATATAAAATCCTGGACAATCAATCCATTATGAGTGCAGAAAACAAAAACGGCGAAGAAGAAAAACCAAAGCGTAAACGCACCCTTAAAGCTACTCCGGCCAACACTACAGAAGACGTTACTTTAGCACAGGATAACAGGCCAAAACCTGAACCAAAGCCCGACCACAAACCTGTTAAAAGAAACGACCACGCTGATAAAAAGAGGGCAATAAAGAAAGCAGAACCCGAAGAGGATGATGAAGAAGACCTGCAACCCATAACGAGTGAGCAAAGTACTATACCTGCGGCAATAGCTTCATTATTGCAGGAAGAAGATGACGTACAGCAGCAGCAGCCTGAATTGCAACAGAACGACAACAGTCAACAAAACCAATATCCCGGCAAACAATACATTCAAAGAAGGGATAACCAGGTATTTAATATTGAGTTTGATGGTATCATTTTAGGTGAAGGTGTGCTGGAAATGATGCCGGACGGCTATGGCTTTTTAAGAAGTAGTGATTATAATTATTTGTCATCTCCGGATGATATTTATGTATCTCCTTCACAAATAAAATTATTTGGATTAAAAACAGGTGATACCGTTTATGGGTCTGTTCGCCCGCCAAAGGAAGGTGAAAAATATTTCGCTTTACTTAAAGTGGAAACTATCAATGGTAAAAGCCCGGATGAGGTAAGGGACAGGGTTCCGTTTGATTACCTTACTCCTCTGTTTCCATTTGAAAAACTAAACTTAACCACCCAGTCAAATAATTACAGTACCAGGATAATGGACCTGTTTACCCCAATTGGTAAAGGCCAGCGTGGACTGATCGTTGCCCAGCCAAAAACCGGTAAGACGATGTTGTTGAAAGAACTGGCAAATGCAATTGCAGAGAATCATCCGGAATGTTACCTGATGATTGTGCTGGTGGATGAAAGGCCGGAAGAAGTTACAGATATGGAGCGTAGTGTAAAAGCGGAAGTAATCGCTTCTACATTTGACGAACCTGCAGATAAGCATGTGAAAGTATCTACCATTGCGCTGCAAAAAGCAAAACGCCTGGTAGAGTGTGGCCATGATGTGGTGATTTTGCTGGATAGCATTACCCGCCTTGCAAGAGCCCATAATACAGTGGCTCCTTCGAGTGGTAAAGTGTTGAGTGGTGGTGTGGAAGCTAATGCGATGCAAAAACCAAAACAATTTTTTGGAGCTGCCCGTAAAATAGAATTTGGCGGATCATTGACCATTATAGCTACAGCCCTGGTGGACACAGGAAGTAAAATGGATGAGGTGATCTTTGAAGAGTTTAAGGGTACCGGTAACATGGAACTGCAACTGGATAGAAGATTATCGAATCGCCGTATCTATCCTGCTATTGATATTGTAGCATCGTCTACCCGCAGGGATGATTTGTTACTGGATAAAGAAACTTTCCAACGGATGTGGGTATTGCGCAAGCACATGGCCGATATGAATCCTGAAGAAGCTTTGAATACTTTATTAAAAAATATGAAGGGTACAAAGGATAATGCAGAGTTTCTTACTTCTATGAACGGATAACAATTTTTCTGATATTGAAAAAATATATTGAGCTGCTGAAAATTTCAGCAGCTTTTGCTTTTTAGGGATGAAGTTTATCATTTTTGTACCCACATCACTATTGAGGTAAATGGCTAATTTTGAGTTACACATTTTGCGAAGCAGGATAAAAAACAAGCGAATAATTGGCTGTACAGAAAATAACCATAGAAAACTTTTTGGAATTGGCGCAACAATATCCCATTCTGGATGTACGCAGTCCAGGCGAATATGTCCATGCACATATACCTGGCGCATATAGTTTGCCTTTATTTACCGATGAGGAAAGAAAAGTGGTGGGTACCGCCTACAAACAGGAAAGCAGGGAAAAAGCGATCAAATTAGGCCTGGATTATTTTGGAGTAAAAATGAGGAAAATGGTTGAGGAAACAGAAAGCATCATTGGCAACAGAGAGAAAAGCAAAAAAGGGAATGAGACAGAAGCAAAAAATATACTTGTTCACTGCTGGCGGGGAGGAATGCGAAGTGCAGGTGTAGCCTGGTTATTGGACCTGTATGGATTCAAGGTATACACTTTGACGGGTGGCTACAAAGCGTACCGGCAATGGGCGAGAGCACAATTTGAGAAAAAATACAATTTTACAATTTTAGGGGGATATACGGGTTCCGGTAAAACATTGGTACTGCATGAACTGAAAAAAGCCGGGCAGGCAATGGTTGACCTGGAAGGATTAGCGATTCATAAAGGTTCAGCTTTTGGTGGATTGGAAGGCGAGCCACAACCGACACAGGAAATGTTTGAAAACCTACTGGCGAATGAATTGGTAGAAGCCTGTAGATTGTCAGCATCTACAAATGACAACTCGTCTCCGGATTTCGATAGCGTTATTTATTTGGAAGATGAAAGCCAGCGCATAGGGCTGCTAAATATCCCCAATGCCTTGTGGGATACAATGCGAAATAGCCGGATTGTTTTTATAGACATCCCCTTTGAGGAACGGCTGAATTACCTGGTGCAGGCATATGGAAAATTTGATAAGGAAAAATTAGTGAACGCTATCATACGCATTCAAAAAAGGCTTGGTGGCCTGGAAACAAAAATAGCGGTGAACCATTTATTGGAAAATAATTACAAAGAATGTTTCCGGGTTTTATTAAAGTATTACGACAAATGGTATAGCAAAGGTTTATTAAACAGGGAAAATGTGGAGGGGTTGTTAAATAAAGTAACCTGCGACAGCGTTGATGTAAAGACTATCACTAATATACTGATCAATGAAAAGGCAACTGCTTAACAGCATATTAATTTTCCTGTTTTTACCCGTTTATCTTTTTGCGCAGCCTTCTTCAAAAGATGTTGACCTGACTGGTTTATGGAAAGGCTCATTGTACAACGATACGACAAAAAAATATCTGCCTTATGAAATTGCTATTAGTGAGGAAAAAGGAAAATTAAGCGGTTATTCCTACACCTTATTTGACATTGATGGAAAACAAGAATTAGGGGTAAAAAAAATTAAAATAAAAAGAACAGGTGATCAGCTTGTCATTGAAGATGTCGAATTGATCATGAATGACTATAGCGCACCTCCGCCACGGAAAGTGAGGCAGCTAAGTGTAGTGAACTTTTTGATGAATGATACGTCCATGCAACTAACGGGCAAGTGGAGTACGAATCAAACAAGGGAATATCTTCCGCTTACGGGCACATTGCAATTGCAACGGTTTATCAATTACAGGCCACTGGCATTGTTCAAAAAACTGGAAGAACTTAAACTGGACAAGGGCCTTTCTTTTGTGATAGCTGCGATCAAACAAGCAGAGGATATTGCCATGAATGAAAAAGCGGTGACCCAGACAAAATTGCTCAATGAAGTCTTGCCTCCACCTGCGATTAAAAAGGAAACCTCCAAAGAAGAAACTGCAGTTATCACAGAGCAAAAAACAGCGTTGCCTGCTAAAGCAACACCAACAGATACAGTACAAAAACTTCAGCCCATCGTGGCACCACCCATTATTAAACCACAGGAAGCTGATGAAGTTCCCGCAATACAGAAAACAAATATAGTAGTGGATAAAAGCCCAGTGGCTAAACCAGTTAAATCAAAGGGGCAAACTATTGCCAAGATTGCTGCAAACAGATTGCCTATTGTTTCGCTGCAAATAAAGATCGAACAAACAGCCGGCCTTACTGCTAAAGATTCTGCTAATATAAAAGGAAAGCAGGCAGACATGCTGGCGCAGAATACCAGCAGGGATAGCAAGAAAATAAATAACCAACCGCCGACAGAAATACCTGCAACGACTGTGCCGCCCCCTGTAATTAAAAAGGCGTTACCTGTGGCGGCTGTAAAGGAACCAGCAAAAAAAGAGAGCCAACCTGTTGATGCAAAAAGTACTGCAGCCGTCATAAACCAACCCAAAAAAGTTACCACACCTGTGGTAAGTAATACGCCACTAAAACCTGCTACTGTAAGTGTAGCGGCTAACGCCGAAACAAAACCTCCTGCCCTTGTAATTTCTATAGCACCGGTAAAAAAAGAAGCTACAAACCAGCCACCCGCTTTGCCAGTCTCAACCGCGGCTGCAAATGTTTCCGAAAGAAAAATGAATAATCAGCAAGGTGTATTTTTTGAATCAGATAGTTTGGTACTTACTTTATATGACAATGGTGATGTAGACGGGGATACTGTAAGTGTGTTGATGAACGGGCAGATCATATTCGCTAAACAAGGGCTTTCTGCAAAAGCCAATACCAAAACAATTTACATTGAAAAAGGAATGCCGGATACTTTATCCATGGTGATGTATGCAGAGAACCTTGGCAGCATTCCACCCAATACAGGATTGATGATCATCATGGATGGAGAAAAAAGGCATGAGGTAAGGTTTAGTGCAGATTTGAAAACCAATGCAGCTATTTTGTTGAGAAGAAGGATAAAAGAAAATTAATGAAAAAAAATCTTACTGAAGTGAACGGTGCAGCCGTTGTTAAACTTACGCAATACTCTCATGGGGCGGGCTGCGGGTGCAAAATAGCACCTAAGACCCTGGATGAAATCCTCACCAGCAATTTTGCAACCCCCGACAACGATAAATTGATCGTAGGCAACCACAGCAAAGATGATGCGGCAGTATATGATCTTGGCAATGGCACTGCATTGATCTCGACTACAGACTTTTTTATGCCGATTGTGGACGATCCTTTTGAATTCGGAAGGATTGCTTCGGCAAATGCCATCAGTGATGTGTACGCAATGGGAGGAAAACCTATTTTGGCAATTGCTATATTGGGTTGGCCGGTAAATATTTTGTCACCGGCCATTGCCCAAAAAGTAATTGAAGGAAGCAGGAGCATTTGCATGGAAGCCGGCATACCATTGGCCGGAGGGCACAGCATCGATTCACCAGAACCTATATTTGGCCTTGCAGTAAATGGATTGGTTGCTGTTGAAAACATAAAGCAAAACAATTTGGCCAAAGAAGGTGATCTGTTGTTTTTAACCAAACCGTTGGGCGTTGGTATTTTAACGACGGCTGAAAAAAAAGGCTTGCTTTTGAATGAACACAAAGGTGTTGCCGCAAAACAAATGATGCAACTAAATAAAGTAGGTGAGGCTTTGGGGAAAATCAAAGGCGTAACTGCCATGACGGATGTTACCGGATTTGGTTTATTAGGCCACCTGGTTGAAATGACGGAAGGCAGCGGATTAAGCGCTGTGGTTGACTTTGAAAATGTACACCTGATAACAGACAATATTGTAAAATATGTTGATCAAAAATGTGTACCCGGAGGTACCCAAAGAAACTGGGACAGCTACGGTGAAAAAATCGGTTTTATAACTGACTACCAGCAATCAATTCTTGCAGATCCGCAAACAAGTGGTGGTTTATTGATAGCTGTAAATGCATCTGCAGTGGATGAGCTGAAAAATATTTTTAATCAACATGGCCTGCAAAAGTTCACAGTACCTGTGGGTTACTTAACAGCACAACAAGGAAAACTGGTAACCATACAATCTTAGTTTACCCTGCAGCAATGAAATTGGCGGCGTATAAAAGATTGATCAAAGATTAAATCATCGCATCAATTCTTACAGAAAGTTTCCTATCCTTATCAGTAACAATATCGCCGGCATCATGGGTGCTCAGCCATATTTCTACCTTGTTGTATACATTGGTCCATAATGGATGATGGTCCATTTTTTCTGCCGCCAGTGCCACTCTTGTCATAAAGGCAAAAGCTTCTGAAAAATCCTTGAACTCAAATTGTTTGTAAAGTGTATTATTTTTTTCGGCCCACATAGTATTTAGTTTATGATGTAAAAAATGTTTTTGTTCCGCTGGGGATGGCTAAAATATAAGGTGCTGTTTGTTCTTTATTTTTTCATTGGTCATTTCATTTACAAGCTGCACGGCAGGTACAGATTTAATAGTTTGCATCAGGGCCGATAGTTCTTCGTTAGAAATATATTCTCCCTTGATCAACCAAACAAAATCGAGGTGCTTGAACTCAGGCAATAGGTATTCGCCGTCAAAATGATTGTTGTATAAATAATGTACAACTGAAGTAGAGGGCACCGCATACTCATAAATAGAAAAAAAATACCTGCGCTGCTTTTTCGTTAATTGAATTTCATAATCATGATTGATCCTGAAATCAAAGCCAAGGATTTGATTCAATTGCCAGCTAAACTGGTAGTCTTTTATGGGAGCAACAATTCCCAACAAGACAGCATCTTCAAAAAATTCCTGTGCTATGCTTTCGTTGTCTATTTTAAGTTTCATGTTGTTGGCTTTATAGGCAACTTATTGTTACGTCAATGGCAAATGGTGAAGGGTGAATCAATGTCGTTTAGTTAAGGATCGGCGTTTCCTTGTTCCTTATTGCTGAAAATGTACAAGTGAGTGACACAACAATGTTAAATTGAAAAACAAATGTTTGTAAACAAATAATTTTCTTAACTAAACGACATGAATGATGAATGGTCAATAATTTCAGCATTTATCATTCACAAACCGATACGTCATTTACTATCAACACCCCAATATTTTGTATACATTAAAATTACTGAAAATTATTTCTTGCTTTTGTCCGTCAATATCCAAAGTACTAAAACACCACATCAAATATCAACTCGTTACCACCTCTTTTCACTTTTACCTTCGCAGCATCCCCTTTTTTAAATTTGTTTAAGGTGTCTATATACGCTTGCATATCTGTGATGTTATAATCACTTAATTGGATGATTATATCTCCTTCCCTGATTCCCGCTTTTTGTGCTATCCTTCCGTCCGTTACTCCGTCTACCTTTACGCCGGGCCCGGCGTAAACATAATCCGGCATTATACCAAGCGTTACATTAAAGCTACTTCTTGCATTCATTTGTGTCTCTCTTGTTTTTGCAAAGGCAAGCTTTCCTTTAATATTCATTTTTTCAATCACGGCGTAAATAAATTTTATCACCTGCAACTCGCCTATAAAATTAATCTTATCAGCATCATCGGTTGGCTTATGATAATCGGCATGTGCGCCGGTAAAGAAGAACAATACGGGGATGCCCTTTCTGTAAAAAGAGGTATGGTCACTTGGCCCGGCACCACTACTGTCCAGTTTAATGGTAAAGTATTTTTCTTTTTTCAGAAACAGATCACTCCATACCGGTGATGTGCCATACCCGCCAATGTTAAGGCTACGTGTACTGTCTTTGAGCCTGCCTACCATGTCCATATTGATCATGTAATTTACCTTGCCGAGTTCCGTGGCCGGATGTTCAGTAAAATATTTCGAACCAAATAAACCAAGTTCCTCACCTGAAAAGGCAATCAGCAGGTAGTTATTATTTTTATGAATACCCATCTTCAGCATTTTCCCCAATTCAATAAGAGCGCCTGTGCCGCTTGCATTGTCATCTGCGCCATTGTGTATTTGCGGGGTATTGCCCGTGTATAAAGAGTTGTGGTCTTCTCCATAGCCAAGGTGATCATAATGAGCGCCGAGAATGATCGTATATGCCGCATTGTTATTGATATACCCGATGACGTTGTGGCCATATCTTTTTTTATCAGCGATTACAATTTTTAACTTTATGTCCAATGTAGCGGTTTCATCTTTCAGGTATTTTTCTTTCGCAGCATCGCCAATATATACAACAGGAATGGTAAGCGGATCATTGTTGTTTGCTTTAGGATCGAATTTCAATTCATCCTTTACGGTGGATGTATTAAAAATAATAAAAGAATTAGCCCCTTTTTTAGCAGCCTCGCCAGCTTTGGTTCTAATCGCTTTTTCAAGATCAAAATGTGGATTGCTTTTATTGCCTTCAACTAATTCTTTTAAATCATAAAACCAGGCATTCGAATTCTCTTGTAATGCAATTGAAGCTGTTGATTCCAGCGAAGCATTGGGGCTAAAAGACATCGGAAAATATTCCTCGTGAATTTTCAGGTCGTTGCCATTGATGATCAAATGAGACATCGGCGCTACTTCTTTGCCGTCATATATTTCAAACACCTGCAGGTAAGAGTCTTGGTCGCCCCGGGCAGCTATGCCCGCTTTCTTAAATTCACTGCTGATATATTCGTAAGCCAGTTTTTCACCATTGCTCCCGGTTCTTCTGCCTTCTAATTTATCATCCGATAAATAATTAATATGCGTTTGCAGGTTGGCCAATATTACTTTATCTGCCTTCTTTAATTTTTGAGCACCGGCAATGTGAAACGAAAAAAAGACCAGGTAAAAAATGTATTTCATAAAGTTAGGTAGTTGATATTGTAAAGGTAATTCAGCCAAATTCTAATTGATATAAACTAATTGTAAAAAAATTATGCCGGAATTATGGGCCTGGACAAAATACTCTTAAGGATGCTTATTGCATATCCGTATTTATAATTTTAAAAATTGCAACTACGCATAACCGGTTATGCCGCTCCGATACGGGTTTTCTTTTTGTAAAAACTATTAACCTTCCTTTAGCAGCGTCACCTTGTTTCTGATTTCGTAACTATAAACCATCGATTGAGGTTATTTTTGTGGCCCATTCGGATATTCATATCCAAAGAGGCTTACTACAAATTTTATTTTGACGAAAAACATAAACATAGCATTAGTGGGCAACCCCAACAGCGGGAAAAGCTCACTATTCAATGCCTTAACAGGGTTAAATCAAAAGGTGGGCAATTTTCCCGGTGTAACAGTTGATAAAAAAACAGGCCATTGCCGCATTGACGAAAACCTGACAGCTACTATTATCGATCTCCCAGGTACTTACAGCCTTTATCCCAAACGTGCAGACGAATGGGTAGCATATAAAGTTCTATTGCAGCATGATGAAGATATCAAGCCGGGCATGGTATTACTGGTTGCAGACGCAAGCAACCTCAAAAGAAATTTATTGTTTTGCTCGCAGATCATCGATCTTAAAATACCGGTAGTCGTTGCTTTATCAATGATTGACCTGGCGCATCAGAAAGGAACGGAGATAGATATCAACGGCCTGGAGCGGGAACTGGGAGTACCGGTTGTAATGATCAATCCAAGGAAAAACAAAGGCATACCGCAACTTAAAAAAATTATAGAACAAACTTTTACAGCCAATTTTACCGCCCCCCGGGAATTTATCAATAACCATGCGTTGGCAGAAAAACCAATAGAAGAAGTAAAAAAAATACTGCCGGATATCAGCGATTATGCCGCATTACATTACCTCATCAATCACGAACACTTCAAACTAACGCATACGTTGCAGGAGGAGATTGAGTCAATCGAAACAGCGAGTAAATTCAATCCTACTAAAACACAGGCAGAGGAAATTATGCAACGGTATGGCCGCATCAAACACATTATGCACCATACGGTGGTAGAAGCTGACCCGTTGCAAAAAACATTGTTTACCGAAAAGCTGGATAATATATTGCTGGATAGAAAATGGGGCTACCTTATTTTACTGGCGGTGTTGTTTTTATTATTTCAAAGTGTATTCTGGATAGCCCAATATCCAATGGATGCGATTGAGTGGAGCTTTGGTAAAATGGCTGGTGTGCTGAGTAATGCGTTGCCTGAGGTTTGGTGGAGTGATCTGCTAATAAACGGTGTGTTGGCTGGCCTGAGTGGTATTGTAATATTTATTCCGCAAATCATGATTCTGTTCGGCCTTATCACCTTGCTGGAAGATACCGGCTATATGGCACGGATTAGTTTTCTTACTGATAAGCTAATGCGTAAGGTTGGATTGAACGGCAAGAGCGTAATGCCTATGATAAGCGGACTGGCCTGTGCAGTACCCGCCATCATGAGCGCAAGAAATATTGAAAACAGGAAGGAACGTTTACTGACCATTATGGTTACGCCGCTCATGAGTTGCAGCGCCAGGTTGCCGGTTTATACAATCCTGATCGCATTGGTAATTCCCTCTAAATTATACTTTGGTTTTTTAAGCATGCAGGGGTTGGTGATGATGGCTTTGTACCTGCTGGGTACAGTAATGGCGCTGGTGGTATCTTTTGTAATGCGTTGGTTTATCAATATAAAAGAACGAAGCTTCTTTATTTTGGAGCTACCGGTGTACCGTAGTCCAAGATGGAAAAATGCGGTGACAACCATGATTGAAAAAGCGAAAATTTTTGTTTTTGATGCCGGTAAGGTTATTATGGTGATCAGTCTTTTATTATGGGTATTAAGTTCGTATGGGCCGCCGGCAAAGATGGCCGCGGTAACAACCAAATATGAGCTACTCATAAAAAATGAACCGCAAAGAGAAAATGAATTTAATAAGCAGCGGAAAACTGAATTGCTTCAAAATTCTTTTGCGGGCACATTGGGTAAGGCCATCGAGCCTACAATAAAGCCCCTGGGTTATGATTGGAAAATAGGGATCGCATTGATCACCTCATTTGCGGCAAGAGAAGTTTTTGTAGGCACAATGGCTACTCTGTATAGTGTGGGAGATGCAGACGAGAATAGCAATACGTTGCGGCAGAAAATGGCCGCCGCAGTAAGGCCTGACGGAACAAAAGTGTATAACCTTGCAACCGGCATGTCTTTGCTGGTGTTTTATGTATTGGCTATGCAGTGTATGAGTACGCTTGCAGTAGTTAAAAGAGAAACCCGCAGTTGGAAATGGCCTGCCATCCAGTTGGTTTACATGACTGGCCTTGCATATGTGATGAGCTGGCTGGTGTATAATATCTTTTAAAAAAATCTTTGCCCAATAAAAAATCCATTTTAAACTTAAATGGATTTTTTCTAAAGAATAAAAAGTAACGACCCAACCCTGTTTTTACCAATCAACCACATTGGTTATCCTGTTTTTTACCTGGGGATAAATGTTACGATACAGTTCGTTAAGGATATCTTCCCGGCGAGGTGTATTACCCCTGCTATTATTGATCAGGGCCCAGTCATTACTATCCAGCGCCCTTCTGTCACCTGAATAGGTTGCTACTTCAGCCAGCCAGTTGTAAGTATCGCTATAGCTGTTATAGGCGATATTTTTTCGGGAGGCAATTTCTACAATGTTCACATCCATCTGCGCCCTTGCACTAAATGATTGCCTCTGTACATTTAAAGTGGCATACACCGTTTGAAAAACAGGCTTGCCGGAAGTATCCTTGCCGGTCTGAATTTGCTTGCTTGCATTTCGGGTGTAATTATAAGTCATCGGCCGGGGTATATCCATATTGTGGAGCGTAAGGTCAACTACCCAATCGGGTTGTACATTATCCCGCCTTGCCTCCCATTCAGTGTAAAACCGTGCAGGGTAACGGGTAGCATATTTACCACCGAGGTCTGCTATCAGATTTTGTTGAAAATATTCATTGCTATAATTGTAACCCATATTTCCCCAGCCTGTATTAAAAAAGAAAGAATTATCCTGTATGGGATTTATAATCACGTTAACGATGCTGCTATTGTAAGCGTCCTCCATTTTTGTTCTGCTGTCTTTATAGTCCCTTACCCACGATCCGGCTTTTTTGTAGGCTGCATAAGCTTTGCGTGCATATTCACGGCTGTCGTTTGCAAAGTAGCTATCACCCAATTGGTAATAATCTTCAGCCGCTGATTGTTTTAAATCATTCATTTCGGCCTGGTAAGTTTTTGGAGTGACCAACCTTCGTGCAGCTTCAGAGTTATCTATTGCATTATTTATTTTCTGCAGCGCATTATATTCATTCATCAGTTTATCCCATTTACTGATATCGTTATGGGTATTGTAAGTAGCAATTTTTCCTAAATGACGTTCTTCCACTTTTTTATAAACTTCAGCCAGCGCCCTGGTAGCATCTTCGTCATTGCCTCGTTTATTTAATTTTTTTACGATATCATGAAGTGTTTTGTCCTCATCGCTGCGCAATAAGTAATCTTTACTGGTTGTACAGGAAATGATGGTAAGTACTGTTACCAAAGCGTAAAAAATCTTTTTCATATAACTGGGAATTGTTCTGATGAAAATATTGCAAAGCAAATACCAGAATAAAATTTTTATCACCGCCTTTCTGAATTTTAACAAAGGCCTGTTTATGTATTCACATAGGAAAAATGGCTGCGGTTCAATATAATCGTCGTCTGTATCATTTCTATTTTTATTGTTTCCTCATTTCATTATTTGAAATAAGGCTAAAAGAGGTTAAATAAATCGTCGTTTGTCTAAATGTGTTAACCGTTCAACCGCTTTATTTTCCAATTATCCAATTGCTAAAAAATTTTCTTCACGGCATTTTCGTATAAAACTCAATGTGGGCAAGGGTTAGTTTGAAAACCTATTAATATTTACAACCCACTACTTAAAAATAAATGGTATTATGTGTTGCATAGTACTGGAAACCTTATATCTTTGTGTCAGCAAGTGAGAGATATGAGTTGTACACACGAAATACCGGGTTTCGTTTGCAATAACAACTATCATCACAGCCGAAAAGTAAGCCACGAATTTTAAAAAGTAAAGCCATGAATATTGATAACACAGCAAGCCAGATGCGGAAAGGAGTATTGGAGTTCTGTATTCTTTCGGTGATAAAACAGGGAGAGGCCTATCCATCAGATATCATTGATAAGATGCGGGCAGCCAACCTAAATATTCTGGAAGGAACATTGTATCCGCTTCTCACCAGGTTAAAAAATGCAGAATTTCTCACCTATCGATGGATAGAAAGCAACAGCGGGCCGCCCCGCAAATATTTTTCCTTAACAGAAAAAGGAGGGGCTTTTTATAAAGAACTGGAAGCAACCTGGAATGAATTAGCAAATGCGGTAAAAGCACTGTCTGATGCCGAACAGGAACACACGGCAGAACAGGAACACGCTGCTGAACAAGAGCTATCTGCGGAACAGGACGAATCAATTAATAATAACCCTGAAAGTTTTCGGGACTAAAAACTTCAACTTCCCAATAAAAAAGTATAGCCATGATTTTGTTTTGGGACCAATCAACTAGCGAAACATTCTAACACATTTAGCCATGAAACAAGTAATAAACATAAACTTCCACGGACAAGTAGTACCGATAGAAGTATCAGCTTTTGAATTACTTAAAAATTATACAGATAGCCTTTCCAGATATTTTGCCAACGAAGAAGGTAAAGAAGAGATCATCAATGATATCGAAAGCCGTATTGGTGAGCTTTTCCAGGAGAGATTGAAAAAAGGAGCCACCTGTATAACAGACGATGATGTGAACGCCATCATTAAAAGTATGGGAAGGCCGGAAGAATTTGAAGATGCAGACGACAATTCCTCTTCCAAACAATCCACAGAATCACACACAAGAGCTCCCGAAGGATTTCAACCTGCGGGCACAAGCAAACGCCTGTTTAGAAGCGAAAATGACAAAAAAATAGCAGGTGTTTGCGGAGGATTAGCTAACTACTTCAACCTGGACCCGACATTGGTAAGGATTATATTCATCATACTATTCTTTGCGGGAGGTACGGGTTTGCTGACCTATCTTATAATATGGATTGCTGTTCCCAGCAGTGCTTCTGCCGAAATCGGGGGCACCAGGAAAAAACTGTTCAGAGATCCGGATAATAAAATAATAGCGGGTGTGTGCAGTGGGATAGGAAACTACTTTGGTGTAAGTGCATGGATCCCAAGGGCGTTGTTCCTGCTGCCTTTTCTAACATTCGTATTTCGCTGGAGCAACTGGGGCTTTATGGATTTCCCAAATTTTGTTAATCTTTCCTTTAGTCCGGGTTCATTGATCGTGTACATCATCTTGTGGCTTGTAATTCCGGAAGCTACCAATACGGCAGAAAAGCTGGAAATGAAAGGTGAAAAAGTGGACCTGAATTCAATAGTACAGCAGCGGGCTGAAAGATCCGGGCATGAAGCAAGATCTGTTACTGATGAAAAAGGAGCAATAGTGGGTACTGATATAAAAGCACCAGTTAGGCGCAGGGGCAGGTCCTTTGGCGATATCATCCTGCTGTTATTAAAGATATTCGCCTATTTCATTATCGGAATGGTAACCATTTCACTGGTAGTAGCTTTGTTTGCCTTAGCAATTTTCTCAATAGGTATTTTCCCTTTAAAGGATTTTGTTTTGAACGATGGTTGGCAGAATTTATTGGCCTGGGGTACTTTATTATTCTTTATCGCAGTGCCGGTAATTGGTATCATCACATGGATCATACGCCGTTTGGCAAAAATGAGAAGCAACCGCAAAATATTAAGGTTCACATTTGTTAGCCTTTGGATCATTGGGTGGTTTTGTTTTGTGTCTTTGATTGCTTCGGTAACAAGGGATTTCAGGAGCACCAACGATATAACAGAGCAAGAAATTTACCTTTCAAATCCGGGGATTAAAAAGATGGAACTGACCACTAATTCCCCCAGCAGAAAATATTATCGCAATAAATGGTTTAAGCTGGAACCATTTGAAGATTTGATTGATGATACAGCTTTTGTAAAAAACATTGAGATCAAAATATTGAAATCTACTAATGATAGTTTCCGGGTAACTATGCTGAAAATGGTGAATGGGCCAACTACCCGTGCGGCAAACAATATGGTTAATCTTATCAATTACGGCGGCGAACAAAGGGACTCATTACTTATACTGGATAAAGGGATCGCAATTACGAGGAAAAATAAATTTAGAAACCAACGTGTAATTGTAACGGTGTATGTACCCATCGGCAAGCAAGTGCGCATTGACAGGAGTATTGGTTGGGGCCACAATGTACATTTTGGCGGCCCTTGGAATGATGATGATTTTAATATTGATAGTGATGATGAAGAAAGAGGATGGCATTCAAACGTGAATTATGTAATGACAGCAACCGGTCTGTATACCTTGGATGGCGAACCTGCAGACGACAATAAAAGGCACCGCAGAAATAAATTTAAGATCGGCAAGGAAGGAATTGAAATGAATGACAACGGCGATAGAATTACGATCGACAAAAACGGGGTGCAAATGAATGAATCAACAGATGGCTACCGCTATGATGGCAACAGCCAACCGGTAAATGCACTGGATTCTATGAAGCAGAAACTCAGGAAGGAGCAAAAACGGACGAAGGATTCCCTGCAAAGGGTAAAAGAAAACATTGATAAGCAATTGGAAAAGATAGAAGACAATAACAACAATGATCCGGAAGCAATAAGTAGTTACCCCTTGCGATCTTACCTAGTCATGCTAAATATTAATTAAAATCGTTTCAATAGTTGAGTTGAAGTGAAACAAAAAGAAGTCCTGCCAGCAATGGCGGGGCTTTGTTTGTAACACAAAAATTTCTTTTAAAAACATGAAAACAGAAAGCCTTTACAGGTCAGGCGGCTATGTCTTTCAAATTGCTGCCACCAATTTATTTTATTTTACTTTTGCGCAGTCTATTTTTACTGCATCAATAATTATCAGTTAATGAAAAATACCCCGTTTACAGAAAAACATATTTCACTGGGAGCAAAAATGGCGGAGTTTGCCGGATTTAATATGCCCATCAGTTATAGTGGCATACTGGATGAGCATGCAAGTGTGAGGAATAAAGCCGGTGTATTTGATGTAAGCCATATGGGAGAATTTATTTTGAAGGGGGAAAATGCGTTGGATCTGATACAAAGAGCAACCACGAATGATGCGTCTAAACTATGTGCAGGCAAGGCACAATACAGTTGCCTGCCCAACAATGACGGTGGCATTGTAGATGACCTGCTGGTATATTGCCTGGAAGAAAATAAAGCGTACATGCTGGTAGTAAATGCAGGAAATATTGAAAAAGACTGGAACTGGATCAGCAAATTAAATGAGAAGGGCGTGGAAATGCATAACATATCTGATAAGACCTGCTTGCTTGCTATCCAGGGACCTGATGCTACAAAGATCTTGCAGCCACTTACTGCTTCCGACATCCTTAATTTAAAGTACTACACCTTTGTACGAACAACATTTGCCGGGATAGATAATGTGATCATAAGCGCAACGGGCTACACTGGCGCAGGTGGTGTAGAAATTTATTTTGAAGACAAAGATGGCGCCGCAGATAAAGTATGGGATGCCATATTTGAAGCAGGTGCAAGCCAGGGCATTAAGCCTATCGGGTTGGGGGCAAGAGATACTTTGCGGTTAGAAATGGGTTTTTGCTTATACGGCAATGATATAGATGATACTACTTCTCCACTGGAAGCCGGCCTGGGATGGATAACTAAATTCACCAAAGATTTTACCAACAGGGAATTTTTTCAAAAACAAAAGGCAAAAGGTGTTACAAAAAAACTGGTGGGCTTTGAAATGCAGGAAAAAGGGATTGCCCGGCATGATCATATAATCAAGGATTTTGAAGGCACGATCATCGGAAGAGTTACCTCCGGAACACAATCGCCATCGTTGGGCAAGGCAATAGGTATGGGCTATGTTGATACATCATTTTCAGCCATCGGCTGTGATATTTATATCAGTATCCGCAATTCTTTACTCAAAGCTAAAGTAGTAAAGATGCCCTTCGTTTAACGGCGTTTCCGCGAATAAATATAATACAGATATTTGAATTACATTTTACCAGCCAGCATACCAAACAAACTCTTTAACGAGTTACATTACACAATCAGCACATTTCCTGTATGGAAAAAATTCACCTGACTACTGTTATAAATGCGCCGGTTGAAAGGGTCTTTGATTTAAGCCGGAGCATCAGCCTTCATAAAATTTCTACCGCACATACGCACGAACAAGCAGTTGCAGGTGTAACTACCGGCTTGATCAACTTAAATGAGACTGTAACATGGCAGGCAAAACACCTGTTTAAAGTAAGGCGGTTCACCTCCAAAATTACAAGTATGGAAAGGCCGCTTCAGTTTACCGATGAGATGACTATGGGAGATTTTAAAAGCTATAAACACCACCATTATTTCAAGCCAGTTGATAACGGTTCTGTTATGATCGACATCGTTGACTTTGAAAGTCCGTATGGCGTAGCTGGTATTGTGGCAAACAGGTTATTTCTTAAGAATTATTTACAAAAATTGCTATTGCATAGAAATGCAGTAATTAAAGAATATGCGGAAACGCAAAAATGGAAATTGATTTTGAATTAAAGACAGTAACACGAATTAAACGAATTATTTTTAGCACGAATTACACGAATTGGGCGAATTAGTATTAGAGAGTTTTTTGATTCCTTTAACTCATGGCTTTAAAATTTCATGTTTTAGAGGTGTTTTTAATTCGTGGCATTAAAAATTCGTGTTTTAAATATTAATTAATGAAAGGCAAAAAACCAGCATTATATACTTGTTTATCTCCAGCATTGCTTCAGCTATATGATGTAAGCAGAAGTGTTGTTGTAATTATCGATGTTCTAAGAGCCACTTCCACCATTGCCACAGTATTATACAATGGGGCAAAAAATATCATTCCTGTCGATAGTGTGGCAGAGTGTATCCGGTTAGGAAAACAGATAGCGGGTATTACCGCAGGGGAAAGGGATGGGCAAATAGCGGAAGGATTAATAAATGGCAATTCTCCTTTTGAATATTCGAAAGAATTTATTGGTGGCAAAACGCTTGTGCTCACAACTACCAATGGAACAAAATTGTTGCATATGGCCCTGGAAAGAGGAGCTAAGGCAATTATTACCGGCTCATTCCCAAATCTGTCGGCAGTTTGTGATTACCTGGTGGCCAAAAAAATGCCTGTTATCCTGGGCTGTGCAGCCTGGAAGGATAAAATAAACATTGAAGACACACTTTTCGCAGGAGCAGTCATTAACCGGATCAAAAACCATTTCGAGATCAATTGCGATTCGTCCCAAATGGCTGAAATTTTGTACAATGATGCCAAGGATGACCTCTATGAATTTATGAAGAATAAAAACGCATCACATTACCACCGGCTTACCCAGTATGGATTAGAGAAAGATATCCGTTACTGCCTGGAGGAAGATGGCGCTAATATATTATGTATGTATGAAGGAGGAAAAATTGTAAAAGGAAATATTTCCGTTTAGTCATCCAACTAAAACTTATTGTTTGTTATCCATTTCATTGTGAGGTACTTCTTAAAATAACTCCACATTCAAGAGCGGCGTTCTTAAATTTCCTTTAATTTTGCAAATTGCCCTTTTCTGAATGGATTATCCACAGAAAGAGGTTGGCAATTAGAAACTTGTACACCTAAACACTTCTTCATTTTGGCTTTATCGCATTTAATCAAATACATCTACAACACTGGCTCCGATGAGGTTATCCGAAGGGGAAAAAAAATACATGCCATTGGCTATGTAGATTTATTGGAACATGACGAACTACTTAATTATGTAGTTTTTAGAGTGAAGGATGATACTTACAGTACTTATTATAAAGTAAACATTCAAAAATATAACGATTCCAAGTCTCTATCTCTTCGTTGTGGTTGCCCTTATAACCTGGGTGATATTTGCCGGCACGAAGCAGCGGCGCTTTTTCAGTTACAGGAATTGATCGATAAAAATATGCTGGGCAGCAGCAATGCCGCTTATAACCAACGCCATACCGTAGCCAAGATGAAATACATAGATCTTAAAACGATCCGTATGATTTCTTCTCCGGAAATGTATGAAGCTGCGGAATTGATACTGGAATCTACAAAAGCAACTATCATAGTAGCGGCAAATGAAAGAGTGGAAGCAGAATTAAAGCTGGATGGCGAAACCTTTCCAGTCGTGATTCAAAAAAATGATGAAAGGAATTTTGATACTTCCTGTAAATGTGATGAAAGCCTTTATCCTTTATGCGTACATAAAACAGCTTTGTTCCTGCAACTTTTCAGGCAGTATGGACCGTATTATTTTGATACCATCCGAAATTGGGACAAAGAAAAAAATAAACTGCTACAGATCTACGGATACAATTTAGATGACGACCTTAAAGGCAAGTTTGAATTTATTTACAAAGAAGGAAAGCCTTTTTTAAAAGTGCTGGACACTACTATTAAACGGGTAACCCAGGCATTGCCCGTCTCCAGGCCCTCTTATATGCAGGATACCCGGCCACCTGCAGAACAGGAAGTAGAAACCACTGAAGCTGCTACCAAAAAACTAGGCATTGTCTTTAACTTTAATGCAACAACCTATCCTTACTTCGTGGTGGATGCCATACAAGGGGATACCGATGAAAGAAACAATAAATTGCTGGGGAAATCCGAGAAAATAGACCTGACAAAATATGTAAACACTGAGCTGTTTAGCGAAGATGATAAGATGCTTCTTCAACAGATAAGGAAGTTGCAATCGTCTGAAGTGAACAAATACCTTAATAGAAATTCACCCTTCAGCGGCATATGGGAAAATATCATTCAAACGGACGGCGATGAACTTCCGGAGGAAACCAAGATTTTAATAACGGAATACTTTCAGCCTAAACTCAAAAAAATATTTGTAGAGCAGGCCGGCAATCCGTTTATTTACTATTTGCCTGAAAAAAAGGTTTTCAGAACCGATAATCTTGTAGAGGTCACATTGAGCGAAAGCTTTATCGCACCACAGTTTAAGATCGTTTCGCAGGACGGGCATTTTGAATTGCAATGCCGCTTTAATATAAACGGTGCTGCTCAACCTGTTACAGATAATGAATGCAGCAACAGCATTTTGTTTTTGTACAATCATACTTTTTACCTCTGGCAAAAACCGGAAGATGTACTGCAGGCTGAAAAATTTATCAAGAATGGAAGCATAAAACTTACCAAAGAAAACTGGTCGGCACAAATGCAAAAACTCATCATGCCTTTAACCAAAGAGTATGAAGTGGAGTTTGATAAATCGCTGATAAAAGAAATTAAAAGCGGCGAGCCGGAAGTGAAACTGATGCTGCAGGAAAAAGGCGATTACCTGGTATTTCAACCCATATTTACTTACAAAGGTTTTGAAACAAAGGCTTCAGATAAGGATACGATCACGATCCCGGACGGAGATAAGATATTAATTGTACATAGAAATAAAGACGCGGAAATGCGTTTTCTTGACAAACTCAGTTCGCTTCATTCGCTGTTCATCCGACCCCAGGAAGGGAACAGCCTGATATTAAAAGGCCCTGATGTATTAAAAAACAACTGGTTTTTTCTTTTCGTTGATTCTATGAAAGAATCAAAAGTGCCCGTGTTTGGGTTTGAGGCGCTTAGGAATTTCCGATTTAATACTGCCCGGCCATCTACTCATATTCATGTAAGCAGTGGACTGGATTGGTTTGACGCAAAAGTGGAAATCGATTTTGAAGGGCAGCGGGTAGGTATAAATGATATCAAAAAGGCATTGGCTTCCAAGCAATCTTTTGTGCAGCTAGGTGATGGCACATTGGGAATTTTACCGGATGAGTGGCTTAAAAGATATTCACTGTTATTCAAGGTAGGGGATGGCAAAAATGATAAACTGCGCTTGTCAAAATACCACATGAGTGTGATTGATGAGTTGTATGAAAACCGTGATGCCACAGAATTAAGCTTTGCCCTGGACGAAAAATTTGAAAGGCTACGGGAGTTTAAAAATATACCGGAAATTATGCCACCGCTTCACCTGCAGCCGATCTTAAGGCCTTACCAGGCAGCCGGTTACCAGTGGCTCAATTATTTAAACGAAGTAGGCTGGGGTGGTATTTTAGCGGATGATATGGGTTTGGGTAAAACGGTGCAGGCACTAACGATGCTGCACCACTACAAAGCGCAGGAAGGAAAATTAACTGCGATCGTGGTTTGCCCCACTACCCTGATCTATAACTGGGAAAATGAAATAAAAAAGTTTACCCCCGAACTAACTTACCGAATACACCATGGCAGCATGCGTACACGGGATGTAGCAGAATTGCAAAGTGCCAACATAATAATTACGACGTATGGCACTTTGCGAAGTGACATACAGGTGTTAATGAAAATATTATTTGACTATGTGGTGCTGGATGAAAGCCAGGCAATAAAAAACCCGGCTTCTAAAGTTACACGAGCCGCCTGCCTGCTGACAGCTAAAAATCGTTTGTGCATGAGTGGTACGCCGCTTCAGAATAACACCTTCGATATTTTTGCTCAAATGAATTTCCTTAACCCAGGGCTCCTCGGCAGCATGGATTTTTTCAGGAATGAATTTGCCACACCCATTGATAAATTTGGAGAGCAGGAGCAAAAAGATCATCTACGAAAACTTTTATATCCATTCATTTTACGGCGTACCAAAGAGCAGGTAGCCAAAGACCTGCCGGAGAAAACCGAAACCATTTTGTTTTGTGAAATGGAAAAAGAGCAGCGTAAAATTTATGATGCATATCGCAATAGTTACCGTGATAAGATCATGGGCGTAATTGACGAGCATGGTATTGACAGGTCGCAACTAACCATTTTGCAGGGCCTGATGAAGCTGAGGCAAATTTGCGACAGCCCCGCCATTTTAAACGAAGAAGATAAATATCCCAACCATTCTATAAAATTGGATGAACTTACAAGGGAGATTCAGGAAAATATCGGGGAGCATAAAGCGCTGATCTTTTCGCAGTTCCTGGGGATGCTTGCGTTGATTAAAGAAAAATTAAAGGAAGAGGGTGTTCCTTTTGAATACTTTGATGGTAGCACCAGCATCAATGATCGTCAAAAAGCAATTGAGAATTTTCAAAATAATGATGAATGCAGGGTATTCCTGATCTCATTGAAGGCAGGTGGCGTGGGTTTAAACCTTACCGCTGCCGATTATGTTTACATCGTAGACCCGTGGTGGAACCCGGCTGTAGAACAGCAGGCCATTGACCGAACACACCGTATTGGGCAAACAAAAAATATTTTTGCCTACCGGATGATTTGTATTGACACAATTGAAGATAAAATACTGCAATTGCAGGAACGTAAGCGAAAACTGGCAAGCGAATTAATATCAGACGATGTTAATTTTGTAAAAGCACTGAGCAAGGCGGATGTAGAATACCTGTTTAGTTAATGTGCTAATTAGCTAATGTGCTAATGCTAATGAATAGGGCTTTGTTTAAAAGCGGGCTTGGTTGTTTTGCTTTTACTTTAAGAAGTAATAAAATCCTTCAAACGCTGAAATTCTTTTTTATCGCTTGAGACAAACAGGGCGCTGCAAATTTCATTAAAAAACTTCGTCAGTCCTGCAAATAATGGGGTTGGGTGGTTTTTGCTGTTCATGATATTGGATTTGAGTTATAAAGGTAAAAATTGATGAAATCCAAGTCAATAGTAAATCTTCTACTTTTTTGTAGTAGTATTTTCCGAAGAAAATAAGCGTTTCTTACATGAGTTTCAATTGATATCCCTATTTGCTGGCATCGCTTTTTGGTTTTAAAGTTGATTTATCCTGGGAAGACTGTAGAGCAGCAGCTGCTATATATTCATCACAGGTTTGCCATAACTCCTGATAGCTATTTGGCTATAGCCACCCTGCTGCTTGCTCACTTCTATTTGTGTTCCAATTCTTTCTTTCAAAGCTTCCACATGCGAAATAATGCCGATCATTTTTCCTGATACCTGCAGATTTTCTAACGCAGAAATGGCCACATCCAATGTTTCCGCATCTAGCGTACCAAACCCTTCATCTATAAACAATGATTGTATTTGCACCTTGCGGCCAGCCAAGTCGGATAGACCAAGTGCCAAAGAGAGGCTAACCAAAAAACTTTCTCCTCCTGACAGCGTATTCATGGGCCTCACCACATCGGCCTGGTAGGCATCTATAATTTGCAGTTCAAGATCCTTTTCAATCGATTTTAAAATTTGGTACCTGTCACTGAATTTTTTTAAATGGCGGTTGGCCAACTCGGTAAGGCGGGCAAGGGTAAGGCCCTGTGCAAAACGGCTGAATTTTTTTCCATCGGCAGAACCGATCAAAGAACATAATTTATTCCATCGGGCAAATTCTTTTTCCTGCACAGCCGCCAGCCCGGCAATTTGATGATATTTATTTGCATCATCAATATCCTTCTCTAAAACTTTTTGCAGGCCACCAATTTGTTGGTTAAGTTCAGATATCAGCTTCTCTTGATTTACCGAAATTTCTTGTAACGCTTCGGTCTGTTCTGTTGTAAGATTTTTTACAATCTCCCTGTTATACTCCTCCACAGTACTATTTAAAATACCGGTATTGGTAGCTATGTTGGTATTAATAGCTTGCTGAATAGTATGAATTGATTGCGCTTCATTATCAGGCAAAATATTCGAGACCAATTCGTCGATATCATCAATTCCTTCAGCTTTTAATTTTGACAATAATATGCTTGTCAGCTTTTCAAATTCATCCAAAGCCCGTTGAAGCGACCTTCTCCATTCCTCCACTTTTCCTTCCAATACTTTTATCATTTCCTGTTTGTCATTTAATGCAAGATCCATTTCCTCCATTCGACGTGCGAATTGTTGTAATGCCTCATTCATTCGTTTGCGTTCTGCTGAAGGATCCTTTTCACCAAAAATGTTTTTACGTTCCGTTGCCTTTTCGTCTACAAAGGACCGCTCCTGTTCCACAATTGCCTGCAATGACGTTTCATGTTCAAGCAAGTCTTTTATTTTGTTTGCCAAATGTTCAGATTCGGTTTGCAAGGTTGCCTCTGCCAGTTTATTCGTTTGCAATTGATGAAGAGAATTTTGGTAAAAATTCGATCTTTCCTGTAATGCAACTTCAGCATCTGCAAAGCCTTTTACATCAAGCCTAATATTATATTTTAATAGAAAGTTGGTTGCGGAAATCATGGTTGTCCTGATCTTTTCAAATGTGATTTCATGTTCCTGTATTAACCTCTTTTTTTCAACCGCAATGTTTTTTAATTGTTCTTTCGTTAATGTGATTTTATTTTCTTCAGTAAGTAATTCCCGTTGTTTAATACTTAGTCCCGTGTTTATTTCAGCAACAGTTTTTTGTAAATCCTTTATCGTTTTTATTTTCTTTTGAAGCAGTTGATGATTGTGCCGGTATTCACTTACAAGCAGTTGAATTTGCTCAGAATCATCAACACTCAACATTGGTAATAAATCAATATTGTTTGTTTTGAACGATAGTGCATGATCGTTAATAGCTGCAGTAATCCTTGTAACTTCTTCATTCAGTACCGCTATTTGATTAGTGAGCGTATTTATTGCAATAGACGCTTCGCTTAAAAAATTATTAAGTTGGTTGAATTTAATTTGCAGTTCATTTCGCTTTTGTTCTGCGGCTGATACGGCGCTATGATAATTGTTTGCTTTGTAAGGATGATGTAGCGAGCCGCACAAAAGGCAAGGCTTTTCCAATTCCAGTTGCTGACGGTCGGCATCATAGTTTTGAATACGGATCTGGAGCTCTACCAACTGCCTTAAATCAATGAGATTTTTTTCCGCTTCTGCCTTTTCTGTCGCTAACCTGTCATATGTTTTCTTCTCTGTTTCTAAATGAATGCCAAGCCTGTTCAATTCTTTTTCAACCACCCCGTTTCTTTCGAGTGCTTTGGTATGTTCTATTGACAAACGATATTGTTCATTTAATTTATTGATCAATATTGGAAGCTCGTTATGCAATTCTTCCAGTTCTTCCAAGGGTTTACCTGCTAATTCCTCTTCAATGTATGTCGCTGTATTTGTATTACGGTCTGTAAGATTTACAATCG
>JBDSAA010000218.1:0-21501 GCA_039922375.1 Ferruginibacter sp. | reverse complement strand
TACTGATGGTGTCTGTGCTGTACACTTTTACAGGTTCTCCCATATTGGCCGGGGTGTTGAGGCTATTAAGCAACAAGTCCACTGCTTCTGAATAAGTGAAGTACATAAAGTCAGTCACCTGTTCCCTCGGGGCGCCAAAAGACAACCGTTTTAATAAATGCATCATTTCATTTTCGGTCCACGGGCCTGTATATGGATTGATGCCGGTAGCAAAAGGAGCTACAGTGCCTGCAGCACTTTCTAGAGCGGCAGCGGGTATTTTAATTTTGGCAGTTTTTTTTCTTTCAGCGCCGGTAAACAGGGTTTGTAAAAAGTCATTCCTATCCATAAATTTTTATTTAAATCAATAAGATAATATGCGGGTCAAACGAAGGCTTATAAATCAGTTATTCAATGCCGTTACTTAAAAAAATTATTTGTTTACCAACATTTGTTCTTCATTGAACATCGTTGTGTCACTCACTTGTACTTTTTCAGCACCAAGAAACAAAGCATTGCCGGGCTCAAGTAATCTGCATTGGCCTTTCCATTTTAGTGCTGCATACTATGGTGGTAAATGTTCCCCAATGGTATTCAGTACAAGAGTGCCCAAATAAGCGGTGCTGATGTTTCGCTATTACAACCGTATTGGCAGACTTCATTTACTTTTTGCCTTCAATGCAAAAAGTAACAAAAAAATCAAGGCTGCATAAAAAAGACTAAAAATTTGCTTGCTTGCCTAAAATGAAATTAGTCACAACGGAATAAAATATCCGAACATTGGTGCGACTTGCGAGCTAAAAGCAAGGCCAGGCATTGGGATCATCAATTTCATTTCTTAACGGCCAGCAATCAAATTTTCTTAACGCCTTTTTTATGAGGCCGACCCTTGAAGTCCGAAACATTGGTCACATTAAAACGTTAACGTGGGAAAGTTCCCCAATGGTATTCAGTACAAGAGTGCGACGCAACAATGCTTATTTGAAATAGAAATGCCCGGCCCAAAATTTTTTAACACAAAAGATATTTATACAACTTAAACTTCTAACAACTCAAATTATTGCACAGGTTTGACCTGGTTCGCCGCTTTATTTATACTTCCTGATCCTATCATGTTGCGCAACTGCTCGATCTCTTTTTGCTGCTGGTCTATCAGCAGTTTCATTTCCTGCATGGCTTTTATAAGTGGCACCACAAATTCGGCATAACGCAAACCGTAAGGCGTATTCGGATTGGCAGGTTTATCGATGCCGCTGAAATCATACTGCACATCGCCCGCTGCCTGTTCCACTTCCTGCGCTACAAGCCCCGAAAAACGCACAGCGCTTGCCCGCGGATCAATCCTGTTCATCGCGTTGGGCTTTGTGCCTTGCAGCTTTTGCAGTTTTACCAGGTCGTAATTGTAGGTTACAGGGCGAAGCCGCATGATAAATGCAAGGCCCGGTATATCTTCCCTGATATTGCTTTTAATATTGCCATCGCTAAATGTTGTCCAGCCTACCTGCCCGCCAATGCTGCTAACAGCAGTGTTTCCAACTCTTACCTGGTTGCTGGCTGTAATTTGCACGCCTTGCCCCAGGCCGGTAGAGTTATTTACAGAACTGGTACCAGAAAGGTCAACTGCGGTGCCCACAAGCGTGTTGCCCGTACCAGCCGTTTGGCTAAGGCCCGCCTGGTAACCAATAAATGTATTGTTGGTATTGCCCAAAGCCGTGTATGCCAGCCCTGCATTGTGGCCTACCACCGTATTGTTGCTGGCTGTAGTGGCCGAACTAAAAGCATAATGGCCCAACAACACATTGTAAGAAGCAGCGGTAAGGCTGGTGCCGGCGTTATAACCCATGGCCACATTTTCTATACCGCCCGTGATCTGTTGCAACGCGTTGTTGCCAACAGCCAGTTGTGTGAAGGAAGACTGATTGTTTAAAAGAGCGCCGGCGCCGATAGCAAGTACATTGCTTCCAGTAGTATTATTGGTGGCAGCAAGGTTTCCTATAGCAGTGTTTTCTGATGATACTGTATTTTTCAGCGCATTGTTGCCAACGGCAACGTTGCCCGTAGCCGTTACGATTGATGCAAGTGCATCGGTGCCAATGGCAATATTGGCTGAGCCCGTTGTGAGGTTAAAAGCAGTAGAATCACCCAACGCAATATTATCAAAGCCGGAAGTGATTTTTGATAAAGCGAGGTAACCGAAAGCATTATTGGCTGTGCCGGTAAGGGCAGTATTCAATGCACGGTTGCCAAAAGAATTATTTCTCCTGGAAGCATCCGGATCAATAAACCCTGAGCGCTGGTTATTGGTGCGGAAGCTCAGTGGCGTGTTATCCAATGTTCCGATGAAATTGTTAGTGGAACTGGTGCCGGCATTTCCGGTGATTGTCCATCCTGTACCCCCCAAAGTGATTGACCGTTGTTTGATCACGCCAATGGAATTGACAGTAATAAAACTATCTGTGGAGGCGCCGCTTTGGAGCCCTTGTAATCGTAAGGGATCTGCTGCAGCAGCTACGTGCAAGGTATTGGTAGGTGCCACTACGCCGATACCTGTGTTTTGAGAAAAAAGATTCAGGCAAGGTAGCAGTAAGGGTACAAATAAGAATTTGGTCATAAACGTCAGGATTGGGTTAAAAGAATGTCTGATTGTTTAAAAGAAAAATACGAAATTTTTATACGCAGTGAGAGCAAGTAATTCAATGCACATGTAATGTATTTATTTTTTGTGGTTTAAAATGCCATGGCTTAGAGATTTAATCCACATTAATGGTTTAATAATATCAGGGGATGAGTACCGAAAGTTTATCGCAGTATCAGCTAGAACTCTGCAAAATGTCTTTAACAATCAGGCAAAAAATCAATTACTTTTTAAGCTATAAGTTCCTTGCATTTTTTAAAAGCAGTTATTAAATTAGCGGTTTAATCAATGCCTGCGAACATCCCGCCTTGTACATCTTTATTACAATCTCGCTTTACCGGAAAAAGCACCGCACATAAAAAAGGTGTTTTACCTCTTGTTTTAAGCGTATGAGTTTTCCATTTTTGTAAGGTACACTTCGACAGACATGGTTAATTATTAATTGAATCATTTAATGCGTTGCATCAATTTAAAACCTTTTCCAATAAAAACAGCCAGGTATGCATGGTTGCCTATAGTACTTTGTTTGACGTTTTTTAAAGCTGTATCGCAGCCCATTTTTATCAATGACAGTGTTAGTATAATTAAGACTACGAGCCGGCCTTCCCAGGTTGTTTCACAAATTAACTTAGCTGCATTGAAGTTCTACAAAGCGCCTGATAACCGGATCAACTTCGGCATCGTTTCCAATGGGTATAAATATTTTGTTGTCAAGTTAATTGCCGGGTCTGCAATTGCAGGCCAGTATTTATCAATGGATAATACCAGCATTGACACGGTAAGTATTTTCAAAATAAATAACGAAGGCACCAGCCGGTTGTTGTACCAGGGTGGCAGTTTGGTAGCTTTTGATACCAACAGAAACTATGTATGGCATACTTTGCCAGTATCAGTTTCTAACAGTCCTTCTTATTATCTTATTGCTTTAAAGGCCGCCCAAAAGATCATCAACATGAAATATGAGATCATAAGTGGGGAGCAGCTTCAAAAAAAATACCAGGGCTATGGCAGGATGGTATTTTTTTATACGGGTGCTGCGTTCATCATTATAATGATCATAACGCTGGCATTTTTTTTATTTAGAAAGCGGGTGTTCGCTGCCTATCTTGGATACATGGTATTTGTTTCTCTTTGGATAACCTTGCATTACGGGTATTTTTTTCCATATGTATATCCAAACGTTCCTATCATTAATGAAATAGCTAAACCTATAAGCACCTTGTTAGCCAGTTATTTTTTGCTGTTAGTATTGAAGCTGGTGTTTATTCAGCAGTTTTCCACTCCCAAATGGTTGCGGCAAATATTTAAAGGGATGCTGTATGTTTTGCCTGTGATAACGATGGCCATGCTAACGCTAGTTATAACCACGCCCGATCAAATTGTTATCAGAGGTGCCGTTGTAGCGGCCTGGCATGCAGCCCTTTTTACTGGTATTGCCATCATGGTATTTACGCCATTTTACTTTATACGAACTGGTTACACTGCTAAACTTTTTTCCTTTTCCATGGGCTTGGTTTGCACGATGTTATTTTTACAATTACTGGCAAATTCAGGGTATATCAATAATTTTTTTATTTGCGAGCATGGCGTAGCCGTGGGCAGTTTAATGGACAGCTTTGTTATGGCTTTCGGCTTATTTTATAATTTGCTGCAGGACAAAAAGGAAAAGGAAAGGCAGGTGCTTATTTTACAAAAAGAGCAAACGGAAACCTTAAAAAAACTGATCACATTGCAGGATGATGAACGTAAAAGAATTGCCGGTGATCTACATGATAATATAGGGCCGCTGCTGGCAGCATTAAAAATTAATTTCAGGCGCATCGTCAACGCCCGGGATGCAGACTTTCAAAATGGGCTGGTGGCAAAAACAGAACTGATCATTGATGATTCCATTGCCGAGATACGCAATGTGGCGCACAACCTGATGCCCAAAGGGCTTTCAGCAAACGGACTGATCAATACACTGAACGAATATCTTGACGGCATAAAACAGGTGTATGGTAAACAGGTTGTGTTCAATCACCAGATACAATCGGTGCTTAACCCCGATCTTCAAATAAATGTGTACCGGATAATTTGTGAACTGGTGTTGAATGCCGCAAAGCATAGCAATGCGCATAGTATAACGGTAACCATAAAGGCTGATGAAAAATCGGTTTCTTTTAGTATCAATGATGATGGGAAAGGGTTTCAACCCAAAGCGGGCGATATTACCAAAGCGCTTGGGCTGCATAATACGGAGAGCAGGGTGTTGTATTTAAAAGGGAAATATGCTCTTAAAACGGAACCTGGCAAAGGAACCGCCATCAATATGGAGATACCATTACAACTTCACCAGGCCAAGGTTAACGGCTTTTAATATCAGGCCGATCCGGTTTTTCACATCAAACTTTTCAAACAGCCTGGCCCGGTAAGTATCCACGGTTGACTCACTCAAAAACATTTTTTTGGCGATCTCTGTATAGCCCAGTTCGGTACATAAATGCTGCAGCAGTTCTTTCTCCCGGTCGGTTAAATCCGGTGCATTGGCAGCAACTATTTTCTTTTCAATCTGTTTGTGAATATTGCCGGTAATGATGGGCGTGTAATAATAGCCATACTTCACCACCTGCTGCAGGGCGGTCAGCAATTCTTCGGCGCCGATGCTTTTTAGCAGGTAACCCTTTACGCCATACTGCAGCATTTGTATCACGCTGTTGTCATCTTCCTCCATGGTAAGCGCCAGCACTTTGATGTCTTTTTTATTTTCAAAGATCCATTTGGCCACTTCAATGCCACTCATGCCAGGCATTACAATATCGAGCAATACTATATCGGGCAGGTTATTATTTTGCTGCAGCAAACCCACTGCCTTAGCCCCATTCTGTGCATGCCAGCAAACAGTAAACCCATCAAAATCATTGATGAGGCTTGCAAGCGAATCACAAAATATAGCATGGTCATCTATGAGGGCCACTTTCGTCATACTTCAAAGGTAGATTATTTGCAAGCCTGTTTTTCCCTGAAAATTATGGTGGATTTCCATGATGGGGTTTGAGGGATTTGCTGGTTGCGGATATGTATTATGAAAAGTAGTTTTGAATAGATTTTACAAGAACATAAAAAGGTTTGTGATAATTATAATTGCAAGGGTAAAAGTAACCTCCATTGTTAGTAATGTACCTTTCGCTTGCAGTTAAAAATCTTCAAGGATGTGTTGCTGGTTCTAAATATTGCGCCATAGTACGAAACGTCTCTTCTTTGTACATGGCGTAACAAAAGAAGTTTCTAAAGAAGAATGGTATGGGTCAGTTATGAAAAGTATATTGGCCTGCTTTTTTTTGTAGGGTGTGGGTAGGAAAAGGTGGCTATGAAAAAGGGTTGTATGCTGCTGGTAATTGTTTCAGTTTTTATGCTCGGTTGTTACCCTGAAGTTATTTGTAACTGCTATTCTTCCCATTGATTAGCACAATTGCTTACCCTTAAAACTTCTGTTTGTATTGTGTGTAAGTAAACTTTTATACATCAGTCTAAATATTAAATTTCATATTATGCCTGCAAAAAAAAATAAGCCAGTGGCAAAAAAAACCGCGGCTGTAAAAACAAAAGATTACACAGAAATTTTAAAACGCTTTATCAGGGCCAAGGGGGCCGAATTACTTACGGATGATAACGTCACATCAGTAGGCATTGGATATAAAATAAAAGATGGTAAACCCACAAAACAAATTTCCATTCAGTTTACCGTTGATTCCAAAGTAGAGCCTGAAATGCTTAATTCAGTAAATACAACTGCTATACCGGAAACTATTACTGTTGATGGTGTAACTTTTCCTACAGACGTGATACAACGCAGTTTTAGTAAGTCGTTTAAAATTGTGCCGGAAGAGGTGGCTGGTCCACGAAAAAAACGTATTGATCCCATTGTGCCCGGCATAAGTGTAGCCAATGAAAAAGTATCTGCCGGCACTATTGCTTGTTTGGTGTTCGATAAGCAAACAGGTGCTCCTTACGTTTTAAGTAACTGGCATGTATTAAACGGACCAGGGGGCAATATAGGCGACAGGGTGGTGCAACCTGGACCATTTGATGATAACAGGATACAGCAAAACCAGCTTGGTAAATTAGTACGCTCTCATTTAGGTGCTGCAGGTGATTGTGCTGTTGCCAGTATTGAAAGCAGGACATTCAAGCTTGAAATCCTTGATTTAAATGTAAAGCCTGAGCAAATAGGCGAACCGGAACTGGGTGATAAAGTAATAAAGAGTGGTCGTACCACTGATGTAACACATGGTGTTATAACCCGTATCCATACTATGGTAAAAATAAACTATGGACTGCCTGACGGCCCCCGTGCCATTGGAGGGTTTGAAATTGGACCTGATAGCAATAATCTATCCCCTGACGGCGAAGTAAGCAAACCTGGTGATTCAGGATCTGCCTGGCTTTTTAAATTGCCCGGTGGCAAGGCATCAAAGGTAATGGCAGGTTTGCATTTTGCAGGTGAAGGTGCCGGCGATCCAAACGAACATGCAATAGCCTGTTATGCCTCATCAGTATTTGAAAAACTTGAAATAACACTTACACCACCACAATCTCTTTCGGCAGAAGCAGCTTCAGGTGGGCCAGGTTATTCACCGGCATTTTTAGGCCCGGTTGTTAAAACTCCTAAATTATCTGCCCGCAAACTTACCGACGCAGTAAAACTAGATAACTCTGAGGTTATTAAGTACACTCACTTTTCTCTGGCGCAATGCAAATCAAGAAAATTTGCCTTTTGGGTGGCATGGAACATTGATGGCGGTAACATAAAAAAAGTAAGTCGCAACGGAATAAAATTTGTACCCGACCCAAGGTTTCAGGAATTCCAGGTGGGAGATGAATTATATGCCGGCAACAGGCTGGATCGTGGCCATATAGCCAGGCGTGCCGATGTGGTATGGGGTAGCGTGGATGAGGCCAAAAAAGCAAATAAAGATTCTTTCTTTTTCTCCAACATAACACCACAAATGGACAATTTTAACCAGGGAAAACTGGGTGGTATATGGGGTAAACTGGAAGATGCAATATTTGAAGACGTGGATGTTGACAATCTGAAAGTAAGCGTATTTGGAGGCCCTGTTTTTAAAAGTGATGACCGTGTTTTTAAAACTGTAAAAATACCCCGTGAGTTTTATAAAGTGATTGTGTTTGTAGAAAGCGGCGTACTTAAAGCAAAGAGTTTTTTACTTACCCAAAACCTTGATCAGCTTGAAGTACTGGATCTGAACGAGTTTAGTGTGTTCCAGGTAACACTGGCTGAAATAGAAAACAGGTGCGGCTTTACTTTCCCTGTAAATTTAAAAACAGCCGATTCATTTGCAGAACAATTAAACAATGCACCAGAAGCACTAAGTGTAAGAAAGGCAATTGAGAATCTTGAAGATATCAAATGGTAAATAAAAACTGATATTACAGAAAGGAGGACACCACATCTAAAGCTGGCGCTGCACGTTGTCCTGTTGCCTCAAGTTACTGAACCAACAATAATGATAGTGTAACCAATAATAAATTTTTCAATCGCATACCTGGTATTGAGGAATGCAATTTCATGCAGCAGGAGTAACAGAACAGCATAGGACGGAGTACTGCGCATGTGTGATGAATTTTTTATTTTCAAAAATCCATTTGGCAACCTCTGTTCCACTGACGCCCGGCATTACAATATCCAGCAACACAATATCCGGCATGGTGGCACTTTGCTCTAATTGTTGAATGGCATGCATACCATCCTGCGCCGTAAAGCAAACGGTGAACCCATCAAAATCATTGATCAGGCTTGCAAGCGAATCACAAAATATAGCATGGTCATCTATGAGGGCCACTTTCGTCATACTTCAAAGGTAAATTATTTGCAATCCTGTTTTTCCCTGAAAATTATGGTGGATTTCCATGATGGGCTTTGGGGGTTTTAACGGTTGTGGGGGGAAGTTATGGAGAGTAGTTTTGAAATGATTTAGTGATTTAATAATTGCAATTTAACACTGGCAATTATAATTTTTTTATGACTCCAAAAAACTAGTGCTGAGAGACATTGCAAGAAAGAAAACAAACAAAACTTCAAAAGCAGATATCAAATACTGCTTAAAATTTATTCTTAAAATTATATTATGAAAACAAAATATTTTTTAGCTTTTATATTATTATGTAATGCAAACACAAAAACTTTTTGCCAGGAACATATACGCATTGTGAGTACACAGGTAAGAAAACAGTTCCTTGAAAGTAAACCCGGCGGAAAAAGTAGTGATGTAATAGACATACCGGTTAAAGTAGAATATTGGATAGATGCTACTGCGCCACCTGCAGATGTGCCGATAAATTTTGCAATACAAAACAATGCTGGTGCACCTAACTCAACACCAGTAATAGCTGCTGTGGCATCTGCAATTGAGAGAGGGAAATTCAAGACTACTCATGACACGGCCGAATTTATCGTAGCAGTAACAATTATTGCATTTACACCTTTTATTCCTGAATTTTTTACCATTGGGCTTAGTGGCACTACTACTGATAATGGCGTAATGGGTGTAACACTTCAAAAAGATAAAGTGGAGGAAAAGGCAGATAAAACTCCCTTAGGATTGACCTACATGAATGCGGTGAATTTCGATTTTGATGGTACAGGTGGTTCTAGTTACGTTGGTCATTTAAATGTGTTTAAGTATGATGCTTTTTATAGAAGTAAGAATACCAAAATAACCATTGGTTTGAATTGCGGAATACTAAAAACCAATTTTTCAAGACAGGATTCTTTGCAGGAGAGTATCGACTATTCTGAAAATATATTAATTCGCCCATTAGATGAAATAAAGGTTGGGAATGAATATCTAAGGCAGTACAACAACAAAAGTAATGTCACAAAAAACGTTGCATGGAGCTATTACTTCCAGCCAACTATAGGTTTATATTGTCGACAAAAGTTTAAGTTGTTGTTTCATTTACATGGCGAGTATTTTGTAAATAAGTTTACCACTATTACCACTATTAGGAATTACCAGCAGGCTAAATCAACCTTCACTACTGACAATATAGATGAAGTTAAAAAAGATATCGCTCATGTAAATAAATTTGAAAAGTCGCTTACCGACCCTGTCCTTAGTAGAAATGCTATAACAAAGGGAAATTTCAACTTTGGAGCTGGTATCACAATTGATGTAACCCTATGGCACGGTGGTTCTATGTTTGTTCAGGGAACAGTAGGTAAGGCCATAGATTATGTGAGGCCGGAAAATGTCGATTCAAAAACCCTTTCTTATTCCGGAGTAAAAAAGCAAAGTTTTGCTGCCCATTTGGCGAGGTATATACTTAGTCAGCAAATTACCAATAATATGCAAGCCCAAATAGGCGTGGAAATTAGGGGAAGGTTTGGAGAAACTCCTACGTATTCTTCTTTTGTAGGTGTTAACATTGGGCTTGAGGGTCTTAAAAAATTACTAAACTAAATGCCTAACCAGCTTGCTCAAACTTACACAACAGCAATTCATAGATGAGCCTTGCCGCTTTTTATGAGAAATTGATTTGTTAAGTAAATTTGATTCTGTCGAATTTACTTAAAACTGTGTGGAGCTTTTGACATTTGAGAAACAGGATGGGTGGAATTAGACTTCAATCAATTTACATAAACATTATCTATGGATGCAGTTTTGGATTTAACCTCAAGAGCCGTTTCCTTTATTATTCTAATTCAGGATACCTTTCTAAAAAGCAAACAAAAAAAGGGTGTTCCTAGCGGGCAGCATACTACAGACCATGTGCCCGTTCAATTTGATAACATATTCAATGATAATTTCCTTGCAATTTTTAAAGATGCAATTAATGAAGTAAAGAAACAGGAAAAACAATATTTTTTGAATCAATATTCAAAAATTTATCCAACAGCCATCAATCTTGGAACGGATAAAATCCTTGGTCAAGATTTTGAAATGTTGGAGATAAAAGACAGCGAATCAGAATTTAGAAAAAGAACCGAAAAATTGGTTTGGATTAGCCAAAAACAACCAGACGAAAATGCTAAGGAAATGGCAGAAGATTATGCCATACACATTTGCAACAAATTAGTGAAGTGGGTTACGGTTAACAAAGAATATTTTAAAAACAGGATTGGAGTTTCCGGAGTTTTTGATCCTCCAATAATCTGGAGGAATGCTATAAGTGATTTTATCTATGAAGAAGCTGATAAAAGGATTGAGTTGGCACAGGAAATTGAGTATTTACCCATACATATAGTTTTGGCTCTCAATGGAACCATGTTTGATGCTTCACAACAAAGAGTACTACAATGGTGGATGCCGGAAGACCAAGACGAAAACTCAGCCCCTCAGGAAAAGTCATGGCATACATTATTGACTAAAACCGAATTTAACCTGCATACCACTTTTAAAAATAATGACGGAATCTCATTTTATCTTCAACGTTTTTTTTCAGAGCAAACTTCATCAAAGGGATATTGTACTGCCATAAAATTAATGTTAGGCGATGTAAAAACGTTAAGAAAGCAACTCATTAATGTAAAAGCACCACTCACATTCGACTATGTATTTGATGATGAATTAGACGAGATTAATAGAAGCCGGAAATGTAAAGAAATTGAAGCATTAACCAACAATGTTGGTGATGAAACAAAAGGTAGAGAAGAAAACGACCCAAAGAATTCTAGGAAAAAGGAAGAAAATTGTAATCCTTTTATAAAAGCAGAAAACGACCCAAAGAATTCTAGGAAAAAGGAAGAAAACTGTAATCCTTTTATAAAAGCAGAAAACATGAACATATTAGCCCTCACTTTCTCCGGTGGCGGTATCCGTTCAGCTACTTTTAATCTGGGTATATTACAGGGATTTGCAGAAGCCGGTGTCTTAAGTAAGGTAGATTATCTTTCCACTGTTTCCGGAGGCGGCTACATTGGCAGCTGGCTTGCAGCTTGGATAAAAAGACAGGGCTCTGTTAAAGAAGTGGTTGACAGATTGAACACGTCAAAGTCTGACAATCCTATGGCAGAAGAAGTGCGGCCGGTTCGCTGGTTAAGGATGTTCAGCAACTACTTTGCTCCTAATAAAAGTATCATGTCTGATGATGCATGGACGATTGGTGTAACATGGTTACGCAACATGCTGCTAAACCAGGTAATTATATTCTCCATTATTTTTGCAGCTTTATTAGCTGCCCGGCTGCTTTTTTTTATATGGCTTAACCACATTCAGGCAAAATTTGATTTTACTTGGTACATTTTAGCCTGCGTGATCTTATGTTTGGTATCTATACTTACGGCGTCAGGCATGCAATGGTACGCCGGCACCAGTTCGAAATTATCGGGAGTAATGCATAAAAAGGCAGTGAGCGCCGCACATGTTATTCTGGGATTCGCATTTGTTGGACCACTTATCGTTAGTGCTGCTCTCTATTCAACTACATATTCTACCTTTTGGAATGCCTTGTGGTCTTTGAAATGGGGTGCGTTAACAATGTTTATGTGCCTTTTGTTTGTTGCAATTTTTGGGCGATATGACAGATGTCTTATTCCTCACAAGGGTAGGTTTTGGTCTTATTTTTCTATCGGTGCTTCTTCCCTCGTATCTGCCGTGATTGGCTCTTTATTACTTACAGTATTGTGGAAACTTGCTTGGTTTCGTAATGTACTCCCAGATGGACATTTATCTTACCTAGCTTTTACTTTTTTGCCACCGTTGGTATCACTTTCTATTGGGATAACAGTAATTTCAAGAATGGCCTTGTTGGGGAAATATTTTCCGGATGAAAGAAGAGAATGGTGGGGAAGAATAGGTGGTATAGTAAATAAATGGTCGCTAATATGGATTGTGTTTACGTCAGCAACTTGCTTAGGAGCTTACCTTTTAAAATCTTACAAAATGCATCTTAATCCTTTTGTTTTACCAACTACTATAGGTGGGTGGATTGCACTTGTTGGAGGCACCGTAAAAGCTGCATTTAACGGACAAAGCTCCGGCAAAGAAGAAACCAAAGGGGTCAAATCTGTTACGTTAGAGATTTTAAGCAGCGTGGGGCCGTACCTGTTCATTCTTGGGCTATTGATTATTTTGCCAACTCTTATAGACCCTTTATTAGACAAAATAGTTTCAATACACATAGGTTGGCTTCCTAGTTCAAAAGATAGTATTCGCTTGCTCGGACTGCTTACAATAATCTTTGGTGGCATAGGATTTTATTTGTCAAGAAAACTTGGAGTGAATGAATTTTCAATGCACAACTTTTACCGCAACCGTTTGGTAAGAGCGTATCTTGGTGCCACGAGATCGAGAGATGAAAGAGCTAAGACATCTAATCCCTTCACTGGGTTTGATAAATTTGATGATTTAAAGTTTAGCACTTTTACAAATGATAATGGCTACTACGGTCCTTATCTGATAATGAACACAACTTTAAATGCATCTGAGATATATGATCTTTCAAGGCAGGATAGGAAAGCAGAATCATTTATCTTTTCACCGCTCTATTGTGGGTTTGATTTTAGCGGGACAAGAGCTTTGTCAAGCGCTGTTTTAAAATCTTATGATTTTGGAATGCGCCCAACAGTGCATTATGCTGCTCCTGACGGTGGAACTCATATCGGAACCGCGATGGCTATATCGGGAGCGGCCGTTAACCCAAACCAGGGTTATCATTCTTCTGCAGGAACCGCGTTTTTACTTACTGTATTTAATGCTCAAATGGGATGGTGGATCGGTAATCCCAGGAAAAATAAATGGCAGAACTCTGATCCCGAATGGGGCTTGCCTTATATTTTTAACAACCTTACCGGGCGAACATCGACGAAAAGTGAATATTTGTGTCTTTCCGATGGTGGGCATTTTGACAATATGGGTTTATATGAGATGGTGCGGAGGCGATGCAGATTTATAATTGTTTCTGATGCAGAGCAAGATGATAAATTTACTTGTGAAGGCTTTGCAAACGCTATACGATGTTGCCGGATTGATTTTGGGGCAGAAATTGATATTAATATCAGCAAAATTACCAATAGAGACAATAGTAGGTCAAAAGAACATTATGCTGTTGGCGTAATTAGATATAGTGGTGATAGTACCCCTAACGGCATTCTTGTCTATATCAAATCATCTGTCACAGGAGATGAGGCAGTTGATGTAACTGAATACGCTTCGAAACATAAGACTTTTCCTCATCAAACCACAGCAGATCAATTTTTTGATGAACAACAATTTGAAAGTTACCGTAAGCTTGGTTTGCACATTTCAAAAAAAATAACAGCAAACGCACAATTGATGCGTTCGTTACAAATATGTGATAAAGCGGGGGGTGTTGTTTGAAGGTGTAGTCAAAATGATATGGTGGGAATACAAAAGTACTTGACCAGATTTCTGCAAACCTTTATAAGGCAATGTATAGCTTAAAAGGGTTTGCATCCTGTAACCTTCTTCGCAGCAACGTCCCTTTGGATAGTTTTGTGCGGCCAAAGGACGTTGCGTTTTGTGACAAAATGTTGCATCGAACAGTCTATCAGCGCTTATACAGGCTTTGGGAACTGCTTTAAAAAGAAATTGCGTTTTCGTCAAACGAAACCAACCATTGAGAAATATAGGAAGCAGAAAAACGACCATAATTTGACAATGTAAGTGAAGTATAACCCACCTAATTTAAAACACAGAATATGAACAAACCAGCAGATAAATCAATTGCAAATAGTCCGAATCCTCAACAACCTAATTATGAGGTAATGTCTTATTATCTGCTGCGCCAGCTAATTGGTATATTAGGAATAGCATTGCCTTTTATACTCACTTTTGGTGCAAAATATTTTGGCCATTGTAATGAAGCACAGCCATCCATCAGCCATTATTATTATAGCATCACCCACATTGTATTTGTGGGCGTGTTGTGTGTGCTGGGTGGGTTCCTTATCACATATAGGGGCAAGACGAAATTTGAAAATTATACATCAAACCTGGCGGGAGCTTTTGCATTTGGAGTAGCTATTTTTCCAACTAATTTTAATGGTTTCGTGGGTGAAGGTGGTACAAGTTGCCAGTTTATAAAATTAACTACATCAAACAATGATATTGTACCGGCTTACATTGGCAGACTTCATTTTGGTTTGGCGGCATTGTTATTTATTTGCTTTGTAATTTTTTGTTTGAAAATATTTCAGGAACTGGACGATATAAGCCAGGCAGGCTACAAAAAACAAAGAAGGAACAGAGTGTATAAAATATGCGGTTACGCCATAATGGCAAGTATTGTATGTATTGCTGGCATTACTTTTTACAATGATAAAACTGGCAAGGATATCTGGCCGAACTATATCTACTGGTTTGAAACAACCTCACTCCTTCCTTTCGGTATTTCATGGTTGTTAAAAGGATCAGTAAACTGGCCACATTCAACAAATAGCATAAAACGTAAAGTAATACAATATTTAAGGTAAACCCGTCAGCCAAATAACGATTTTAATATCCGCTTTGTTAAAAGATAAATCAATACAAGATGTCTACAGAAGATTTTAAAACCTTATTTACCATTATCGCTTCCGCATCAGCCGCATTATTTTTCATTTGGAAAATAGTTGCTGGCTGGCTTGTAGTTAATGTGCAAATTTCAATTGAAGTTGAAAGACAATCTGATACAAAAGAAAATGATTTGCTGTCTTTTAAATTGATTTTTATTAAGGGTAATACAGACACACTACAAATAAAAGATGTAAAAGCGAGAGTGCGTAAAGAGAATGAATCTGATATAATTAAAGGATTTATTTTTCCTGAAATACATAAATTGTCTTTTGATGGCATTTTAATAAACTTTGATAGCCCCAATGCTGATGGTAAAAACATTTCATTATCTCCTGGGGAATCATTCCATGTTGGACGTTTTGTTACAATCCCTGCTGGTGAATGTGTAATAGTAGAAGCCGCCCTTCACGGGTCAAGAACAATGTGGGGTAAAGGTTTTCAATGGCGAGCTTCAATAGCATCATTACCAGTAACAAAAAAAACTTAGGCTATGTTGCAAATCTTTCAATGGTTTTATGCACCAGTCAAAGAACGTTGCGTTTTTGTAACGCAATGTTTCTTTGCAGTACGCATGTCTGGCTTACGTACGGACAAACCTTAAACCGTCCGGAAAAGAAAATAATATTTTTTGTTATTCTGGCACAGCTACCTTTCTTAATACTGATTTTACTTTATCAAAACTTATTTCATCAAAATCATTTTTGATTTTTTCTTCTACATCGACGTCTTTAATTTTTAGCTTGGCAGACAGGTATTTTAGTTTTCTTTTATTGTTCTCTATTAGGTGAGCCCACTTCATAACGGAAATAAAAATATTTTTATTCTCATTTTGAAAAAACAAATACGGATTTTCCCTGTCCTTAGGTGACGCATTTGTTTCAAATTTTGCATCCTTATTTATTTCAGAGCTGATTAACACAATATGAAAATTAATATCCTCTGAGTAAAAAGAACTTTGCTCAATTTCCCTGGCATATTTCTTTACCTGTGCTAACTCTATAGGGCTGATTTTTACTTTTGGTGCCTTTAATTCAACTATCAAAATTTCACGTGTAACTTCATCTATCGGCTTCTCACTGTAAATAAACAGATCAGTGATTGAACGGGCTTTGGGATCAATATCTAAGTTTATGTTACCATCTTTTTTACTCGGCTTAAAAATTAAACTTTCCTCCCTAAGTTTTAATAAATTATTTTGGAGATTTGTGTCAGACAAAAGTTGGGTTGTATCCAAATATTTTTCTCCAAAAACCCACAACATTTTTTCCATAATTTTATGCAACTCTTTCCTTTCAGCAACATGTTTAAGAAGCTCGGTACAAGTTAGCTTTTCAAGAAACTCCAAATCTTCCATTTTTCGGGAAACTTTTTCTGAGAAACCTATTACATCTTCTAATTCAGACCTGTCAAGTAGTTCATTGAATTTTTTTACATGCTTTGTATCCAGTCTTAGAATTTTTTGTAAAATTTTATCAAGCTCGCCCGTGGTAATAGTCCTATCGATTAAGGGATAAATAATTTCTCTCAAAGACTTATTAACCGTAAACAAATTATATCTCTCTTCAACCAAATAAGCAACTTTCTCAAATAGTATCACTTTTGATTTTGACGTTGCTTTATTATTTTCTTTGTACGGATAAAAACTATCAGCTTTGAGTTTGGTTATAAACGCTTCGTACTCTTTATTTTTGCCTTTGAAAAACAGGTTAAGCTTGTCTTTTATGAACGACTTGAAGTCGTGTACATTACCATCGAGTTCGCCAAGATCCAGATTCCGGTACAAGTCAGTATCTAGAACATCAGAATGAATATAAACGAACCAACCTTTAGATTTTGGACTCAACCAATCTGCATCGTATTGAAATCCGCTAACTATAGCATCAACGCCAGCATTCTTTTTAGTAAGAAATACTCTTATTTCATCAATGGTTGATTTTAATTGAATGTAAGTGAAGAATAGCTCATGCTCTTTTCCCTTTTTATCTTTGAAAATAACTTTTATTTTTTCTGGCTCGCCATGGATAAATTGTTCGGGTAGTAATAAGGTATTATTAACCTTGAATTTAACTGATTTACTAAATATTAGCAATGGGTATCTTTCGAAAATAGCGTTGTGAATATTTTCTTTTAATAATCGCTCCGAAATCTTTCTCTTCTGATTTTTCCCCGTAATTACAGGATCGTAAATATTGTTAATAGTAACCTTGTAGTATGTACTATGTTTTCCTTTTAAAATTTTTTCGTCAGTGTCAATTTCAAGATCTTCAATCTTTTTTACACTTTTAATGTAGCTTTCGCTAAATGGTATTATTACCTTCGAAAAGGAATTGCTTCCCTCATCAAAACCAACCGTTTCCACAGTTACATCGGATCCTATCTGTAATGCGGCAAATCTTCCGATTCCTTTACCGCCCTTTTTACCGGAATCGCCGAAATCCATTAATCGATCCTGAATATTGTTTTGATGAACTCCTACTCCGTCATCATTAATAATGATTTGTTTTATAGCAACTGGTGATAAATCTTTTTCGGATGGGTAGTCGACAATAACATCTATATTTTTAGCGTCTGCTTGAATCGAATTATTGAGTAATTCACAAAAGGCTAGAAAGGTGCTTTGATATTGTGTAAAAAGATCATGGAGTAACCGGGTGGTAGCTGAAACTTTTCTTTTCATAAATAATTTGATGATGATAAAAATACTAAATATTTTAGGATATCAAAGGCTTATTTGTGTTCCAGATAACGGCCCTTGCAAATAGCATTGTGGAAGGGCGCAAATGCAAATTAAACTTCCTGCGGGTTTGCCAGGAAAAAACATCGTTCGGTGATGTATCCAACCGCAACTGCTGTGGAGAAAAGTTGAATACTTGTGAAAATGATTTACGGAGTGTATAAAAAAGACCTGGCAGGTGAGGATAAACCGTATCGACATTTACCAATGTAGTTGCCCGTTTGAAATTTTTACAGTTACCACAACCAGTAACAAGAGTGAAATTCTAAATACGGTGAATGATTTTTTTAAGCTAGCAAGATAAAAAAAGGAGATGCCGATGCATCTCCTCTAGTATAATTTCCGCGAAAAATAAATTCATGCCCCGCAGCATATTATTATTTATCGGCGTTCTTTACTTTTTTTTGACTCTTAGGTGCGAACATTACCAGCATTCTTTTGCCTTCCATTTTCGGCATGCCTTCCAATGCACCTACATCTTTTAAGCGATCGGCAAATTTTAGTAACAATAGTTCACCTCTTTCTTTAAACATAATGGCACGGCCTTTAAACTGTACGTGGGCTTTTACTTTATTGCCATCCAGTAAGAACTTCTCGGCATGCTTACATTTGAATTCAAAATCGTGGTCATCTGTATTGGGAGTAAAACGAACTTCTTTAACCTCGCTGGTTTTAGACTTCGCTTTCATTTCTTTTTTCTTCTTCTTTTCATCGTACAAAAATTTGTTGTAGTCGATGATCTTGCATACCGGGGGATTGGCACCAGGTGAAATTTCTACTAAATCCAACTGCTGGTCCTGTGCCATTTTTAGTGCATCGGCTGCAGGGTAAATGCCTGGTTCAATATTCTCACCTACCAATCGTACCTCGGGTACTCTTATCATGTGATTGGTACGGTGTTCTTGTTGTTGTTCTTTTCTGAAACGTGGGTTAAATGCACCTCTGGGTGCCCTGGGTGGAAATGCCATTAATTGATTTTAGTTTAAAATGTTGGGCTTTTAGGCCCGGTTTTGATTTAAAGTTAATAAATATTTTACTCTAACGTCCTTTTGCTTATTACTTCTTCATTTACCATTGCTATAAATTCGGGTATGGTGGATACCCCGATATCTCCCTTGCCCTGTCTGCGGACAGCAACCTTGCTTTCATTCATTTCTTTTTCGCCCAACACCAGCATTAACGGTACTTTCGCCAGCTCTGTGTCTCTTATCTTTTTGCCAATCTTCTCGTTGCGGTCATCAATGTCGGCACGAATATCCGCTTTTTTCAATTCAGATAAGACAATTTCAGCATATGGTAAAAACTTATCGCTGATGGGTAACAATTTTACCTGGGTAGGTGCAAGCCATAATGGAAATTTACCGGCACAATGTTCTATTAATACAGCAATAAAACGTTCCATGCTTCCAAATGGTGCCCTATGGATCATGACTGGCCTGTGTTTGGCATTGTCTTCCCCGATATAAGTCAATTCAAAACGCTCCGGCAAATTATAATCTACTTGTATGGTGCCTAACTGCCACTTTCTGCCAATGGCATCCCGAACCATAAAATCGAGCTTGGGCCCATAAAACGCGGCTTCTCCATATTCAATTACTGTCTTCAGGTCTTTCTCTGCCGCCGCCTCAATGATGGACTGCTCTGCTATCTCCCAGTTTTCATCACTGCCAATGTACTTGCTTCGGTCGGTTTTATCTCTCAGCGAAATCTGTGCCGTATAATCTGTAAAGTTTAAAGAATGTAAAACATACAGCACCATGTCAATAACTTTCTTAAACTCTTCTTTCACCTGGCCTGGCATACAAAACAGGTGTGCGTCATCCTGTGTAAAACCTCTTACACGGGTAAGGCCGTGCAACTCGCCATGCTGCTCGTAGCGGTACACGGTACCAAATTCGGATAAGCGCAATGGCAGGTCTTTGTAACTACGGGGTGATGTTTTATAAATTTCGCAATGATGAGGGCAGTTCATTGGTTTTAAAAAGAACTCTTCTCCTTCCTGCGGGGTTTTAATTGGCTGGAAACTATCCTGGCCATATTTTTCGTAATGGCCCGAAGTAACATATAAATTTTTATGGCCAATATGGGGTGTTATTACAGGCAGGTAACCGCTTTCCATTTGTGCCTTTTGTAAAAACTGTTGCAGCCTTTCCCTAAGCATGGCACCTTTGGGTAACCATAATGGTAAACCCATGCCCACCTTTTCGGAGAAGGCAAAAAGTTCAAGTTCTTTACCTAATTTTCTATGATCTCTTTTTTTTGCTTCTTCCAGCAGTACCAGGTATTCTTCTAATTCTTTTGCAGTAGGAAATGTAATGCCATAAATGCGGGTTAGCATCTTGTTTTTTTCATCTCCTTTCCAATAGGCACCAGCAATATTGGTAAGCTTGATGCCTTTAATAAAACCGGTGTTTGGTATATGCGGCCCGCGGCACAGGTCGGTAAAATTGCCCTGGGTGTACAATGTAATTCCACCATCTTCAAGATTACTTAAAAGATCCAGTTTGTATTCGTCTCCTTTGTCACCGAAATATTTCAGGGCATCAGTTTTTGAGATTTCTTTCCTTACAAATGCATTGTTTTGCTTTGCCAGTTCAGCCATCTTCACTTCCAGCTTACGAAGGTCTTCTTCAGCAATCTGTTGATCGCCTAAGTCAATGTCATAATAAAAACCTGTTTCCAAAGGCGGCCCTACCCAGAACTTTACACCGGGAAACATGCCTTCAATCGCCTCTGCCATTAAATGAGCAGAAGAATGCCAAAAAGTGGATTTTCCGTTTAAATCATTCCACGTAAGGAGTTGCAGGGAAACATCTTCATTTATAGGCCGGGTAGCATCCCAAACCTGTCCATTGATAGCCGCAGCCAATACTTTTCTGGCAAGGCCTTCACTGATGGATTTTGCAATATCAATTGCGCTGACGCCACTTTCATATTCTCTGACCGCACCATCCGGTAATGTAATTTTTATCATAATTTATGTAAATTCAACCATTGTTTTGAGCACTGTGGCGGTTATTGTTACCAATCATATCAATTGCCAGCCTGGTATTATGCGCCTACTGCTACTTTAGCATGTAGTGCTATTTTTGAGATGCAAATTTAACGAAGTATTAGCTAAGGAAGTACATAACTAAAATATCTTTGTAGATGATGAAATTTGTACGAGAGAAGGTTTATTTTTTGAAAGTAAATGTAAATGAGGGCATGAAAAAAATCATTGTAGGAGTAATCTTTTTTTTACTTTCTTTCGCCATATTTGGCCAAAAAATAAACGGCCAATGGCGAGGTTATTTTAATAGCAGCGGCGATATTGTTCTTTCAGGAGGCGAAAATACCGAGTATGTTTTAGAAATTGAGATCAACGGCACACAAGTAAGCGGTTACTCGTATAGCTATTTTCAAAACAGGAGATATTATGTTATCTGCTCCTTGACCGGTACTTATTATAAAAGTACTAAAAGCATGAAAGTTACCGAGACGGCCCGCATTAAAGGACTGACACCGCCGGACTGGAATGATTGTTTGCAAACCCATATTTTGGCTTATCAAAAGGAAGGAGATACGGAAGAGCTTGCAGGCAGGTGGGTTACCGCTCCAGGACAAATTGGAGAATGCGGTAAAGGAAAAACTAC
>JBDSAA010000217.1:0-7202 GCA_039922375.1 Ferruginibacter sp. | reverse complement strand
CCTGGGCGTGGCTGCGTATGTAATCATTTAATACAGGATAATTTTCGAACGCATATTCAATGCTTTTTTTGATCAGCCGGTCTGTTTTCTTTTGCACTTCAGGATCAATATTTCGTTTAATGACAATCCCCCCTAATGGAATTGGATTGCCAGTTTCATGCTCCCAATAATCGCCCAGGTCAATGATCTTTTTAAGTCCCTTTGCTTCATAAGTAAAACGATTCTCGTGAATAATTACGCCGATTCCGTTATTGGCTAATACAAAATTTTCAATTTCATCATAACGGACAAATATCTTATTTTTTGCATTAGGGAACGCCATCGAAAAAAGCAGGTGGGCGGTAGTATTTTCTCCCGGTATTGCTACTACACTATCTTCTACCCGCGCTTTAAATGTTGCATTGGAGATCAGGAGAGGCCCTACACCTTGTCCCAGGGCGCTGCCACTGTTAAGTACAATATAATTATTTAATACCAATGGCAGTACACCATAGCTCAATTTTGAAACAGCTAGTTTACCCGCTATGGCCCACTCATTCAATGTCTGTACGTCTTCAAGTATTACTTTAAAATCAAGGCCCTCTGTATCGATTTTATTATTTACCAATGCATCAAAAATAAACGTATCGTTAGGGCACGGGGAGAAGCCAAGAGATAGTGTCATGTAAATTACTTTGCGGTATTATGTTATATCATCTGATTATTAACGTCAGGGTGATTAAGCACCATTTATCGGACAGTGAAAAACAGGTTACTACATGAGTTTCAATCCGACCAGCGTTCAATCAAATTACGAAGCTCAATATTTAAATTTGCTATTGCTTCTTTCATCTTCCATCTGCTTTTGTCTCTTTCACCCACATAATTGGATATACTTCTCAACTGTATGAAAGGTGTATTTTCCTGCAGACAAACATAATGCGAAGCAGCTCCTTCCATACTTTCTATTTGGGGTGCAAAATTGGTTATAGCCTGTTGTTTTTGCAATTCACTATCGCTTACTTTATTTATGGTTATTGCTTTAACTGCACGTAATAAGGAGTGGGTAAAAATGGCATTGGGATTAACAAGCCATCCATCATGAAAAGGGAATACATTCTTATCGGCAAATCCAGCTTGAAAAATGTCGGTAAATTTATCATTTTCTTCCATGCCAATATCCGCAAATGTATCCTGCTTTACAAGGATAACTTCACCTAACCCAATATCATTTTCAAAACTGCCGGCAATACCGGCCTGTATCACCACGTCAGTTGAATTTTGCTGTAGTTTTTTTTGCAAAGAATATATTGTTGCGGGCACTCCTACTCCTGTGATCAGTATCTCAACACCTTTACTATCAGCCATAAATGTTTCGATCTCCAGTTTAGTAGCGGCTATCACTAAAATTCGCATCTTACAAAATTCGCATTTACGGCCCATATTTCGGTATTTTGGGATTACCTTTGCGGAAATTTTTCAAGATAGCCAATGGTTTACATAACCCGCATAGAACATTTCAACGCAGCACACAGGCTTTTCAATCCCGCATGGACCAGAGAAGAAAATGATGAGGTATTTGGCAAATGTGCGAATGAAAACTGGCATGGCCATAATTTTGAATTATACGTTACTTTAAAAGGGGACCCCGATCCTGATACAGGCTTTGTATATGATGTAAAAAAATTAAGCATCATTGTTAAAGAACATGTGATAGATAAACTGGATCATAAAAACCTGAATTTGGATGTTGATTTTATGAGGGGCCAGCTATGTTCTATCGAAAATCTTGTAATAGCAATTTGGAAACAATTACAGCCTCATTTACCACCGGGTGTTCAATTGCATTGCCTTAAATTATATGAAACTCCCCGTATTTTCGTTGAATACTATGGCAGTTAAATTTTGCCTGTCTGGTTTCACCCATTGCAATAAACAAATAGTACCTTTAAACGTTATTGAATTCATAGGTCGATATGGTTTGAACAGCAAACTTCTGTTATAGCCTTCAGCAAAAGACGTTCTGAACTATTCTTCATAATTTTTCAGTTTAAATGTTGATGCTATTGTTTAACAATCTCAAATTTCATTTGTAATACGCCTTATATGAGTAATAAAGTGTCAGTATTTCGCAAAGAGCATTTTAATGCGGCCCACCGGTTACACAACTCCTTATGGGATGAAGCTACCAATGCGAGGGTTTTTGGAAAATGTAATAATCCAAATTACCATGGCCATAACTATGAGCTGATAATAAAAGTGACTGGCGTGCCTAACGAAGCTACCGGCTATGTATATGACATGAAATTACTAAGTGACCTTGTGCAGAATAATGTACTCGAGCGCTTTGATCATAAAAACCTCAATGAAGATACCATTGAGTTTAAGAACCTAAATCCCAGCGCCGAAAATATAGCAATCGTCATCTATAATATTTTACGGGAAAAAATTGATACTAAATTTGATATACAAATACGCCTCTATGAAACAGAAAGGAATTTTGTAGAATATCCCGTTAACTAATTTAGAAAAATATTATGGCTTACAAGAAAATTGAGCAATACGACCAGAATATAACAGAAGGATTGACAAAAAATTATAAAGAAGCACTTGACTTATTGGGCGAAGATCCAACAAGGGAGGGCCTTCACAAAACTCCTGAAAGAATGGCAAAGGCAATGCAGTTCTTAACGCAGGGCTACCAGCAAGATGCCAATGCCATACTTAATTCCGCGAAATTTCATGAAGAAGTTAGCGAGATGATCATCGTAAAGGATATAGAGCTATATAGTATGTGTGAGCATCATATGCTTCCTTTTTATGGTAAGGCGCACGTAGCTTACATACCTAATGGTTGGATCACAGGATTAAGTAAAATTGCAAGGGTAGTAGATGTGTATAGCAGGCGGTTGCAGGTGCAGGAAAGATTAACAGGCCAGATATTAAATTCAATAAAAGAAACACTTAATCCTTTAGGCGTAGCCGTAGTAATTGAAGCTTCGCATCTGTGTATGATGATGAGGGGGGTTCAGAAGCAAAACTCGGTGACAACTACTTCAGCTTTTTGGGGAGAGTTTGAAAAAAATGAAACGAGGAGTGAATTTTTGAAACTGATCAGTGCAAAATTACATTGATTGCTACCCGGGATTACTTACAACTTTAATGTTTAAATAAGTACTTTTTGCCATCATGCAACCAATACTTACTATAGACTTTTCATCAACTATAGTTTATTTACCAATTCCCCATCATCTTCCACAGCACGTATCCTATCATGGGGCATCTCTTAATCTAAATATTTGAGCCGGAAGCTTGATAATAAATTTTATTGTTCAAATTTAAAAATTATTTTTGGCCCAAACATCTATTATGGCGCATGCATTCATCTTTCCGGGGCAGGGTTCACAGTTTAGCGGTATGGCAAAAAATTTATCAGAATCTAACCCTTTTGTAAAGAATTTATTTGAGCAGGCCAACGATATTTTGGGTTTTCGGATTTCAGACATTATGTTTTCCGGTAGCGTAGAAGATTTAAAACAAACCAATGTAACGCAGCCCGCTGTATTCCTGCATTCCGTAGCTGCATTTAAAACGCTACAGGATGCAAAGCCGGATATGGTTGCAGGCCATTCATTAGGAGAATTATCAGCATTGGTTGCAAATCGTGTGTTGAGTTTTGAGGATGGCTTAAAATTAGTGTGTGTAAGGGCTAATGCTATGCAAAAAGCCTGCGAACAAAATCCATCTACCATGGCAGTAGTATTAGGATTGACTGATGAAAAGGTTGAGGCAATATGTGCTGAGGTTGAAACTGAAACGGATGAAATAGTAGTACCTGCAAATTACAATTGCCCCGGACAGCTAGTGATCAGTGGTACAATAGCAGGGATTGAAATGGCATGCGAGCGGATGAAGGCAGCAGGGGCCAAGAGAGCCATGGCATTGCCGGTGGGTGGCGCTTTTCATTCACCGCTGATGTTGCCCGCAAAAGAGGAGTTGGCAAGTGCCATTGAAGCCACCACTTTCTACCAACCTTCCTGTCCCGTTTATCAAAACGTGATCGCCAAAGCTGTTACTGATACGATCGAAATTAAGAAGAATCTTATTGAACAATTGACCGGGGCCGTTAGGTGGACGCAAACAATAGAGGCCATGATTGATAATGGTGCAAAGCAATTTACCGAAGTGGGACCAGGTAAGGTTTTACAGGGATTGGTACAAAAAATAAATAAGCAAATGATAGTAAATGGTGTTAGTTAAAAAGATAAAAAATTTAGAATTGTATTAATAAAAAACCTCTTAGCAAATAGCCAGGAGGTTTTTTTATTTAATACAATTACAATAAGTATATCAGCAAATTAAATGCTTAATGTACTCAACACATTATTCATATTCCTTACGGCTTCAGCACTTTTGTTAAAAGCGGCCTGCTCTTCTTCGTTTAATTTATAATCAATAATTTTCTCTATACCATTTCTGCCAATAATAACCGGTACGCCGATGCAGATATCTTTTTGTCCGTATTCTCCATCCAGGCTTACACAGCAGGTAAATAATTTCTTTTCATCTCTTACAATGCTCTCTACCAATGCAGCTCCCGCTGCACCCGGTGCATACCAGGCAGACGTGCCTAACAAGCCTGTTAATGTAGCACCGCCTACCATTGTGTCAGCGGCTACTTTTTTTAGTGTTTCAGCATCCAGGTAATTACTTACCGGTGCGCCCTGGTAGGTAGCCAGTCTTGTCAAAGGAATCATAGTAGTATCACCATGGCCACCAACTACCACACCCTGTAAATCTGTGGAGGTGCAACCAATAGCGGCTGATAAATAATATTTAAAACGACTGCTATCTAATATACCACCCATTCCAATGATCCTGTTTTTTGGTAAACCACTTGATTGAAGTGCCAGGTAGGTCATTGTATCCATAGGATTGCTGATAATAATTATAATAGCATCGGGGGAATGTTGTAATATGTTTTGTGTAACGCCTTTTACAATGCCTGCATTGATCCCAATCAGGTCTTCCCTTGTCATGCCTGGTTTACGTGGTATCCCTGAAGTAATTACTGCTACATCTGTGCCGGCCGTTTTTGTGTAATCATTTGTAGAGCCAGTTATCCTGGTATCAAAACCTAAGAGGGCAGCCGTCTGCATCATATCGATCGCCTTTCCTTCGGCAATTCCTTCTTTTATATCTAATAACACCAACTCGTCACACAATTCTTTCCGGGCAATATTGTCGGCACAAGTTGCGCCTACGGCACCAGCGCCTACTACAGTAATTTTCATGATAAATTTTTTTATATTTTAAGGATTCTATTTGCGCTGCAAAGTTAAGTGCATTAAGGTCACATTATGAAAAGAATGAACAACAGAAATTACTTCATGAGCAAAATCATCTATTTACTAACTAATGGTATGGTGAATGGTGAATTGTGAAATATTGACCATTCACCATTCACCATTGACCATATCATTTTACAGCATCCAGAATGGCCGGTATTCCAATATTTCCAACAAAAGCTTTAGCCAGCGTACCCCTGTTGTCGTACACGTATATAGAAGGATAGGTTTTCACTTTGTAAATACTGGCTAATTTATAATTCAAATCCTGCCCAACCTTCATATCGGGCAATGAGGACAATCCATACTCATCATAAAATTTTTTAATTTCTCCAAAAGGTGCCGGAGATGCCATTAATATCTGCACACCCTTCAGCTCGTTTTTGTACGCTAAAAGTTCCTTCGTTTCTTTTTGACAATGGTCACAATCCGGGTTAAAAAAGATGATCACCAAAGCCTCATTCTTTTTTAAATTTTTGTTTGAATATACAGTACTGTCCGGAACAATATTTATTTGGATGGCCGGGATGTTTAAAAACCTTTTTACATAATTATCGGATGTGTCTGCCTGGGCAAACAGACTGGCTGAGCCGCCTGCGAGGAGCAATAAAATTATTATTTTTTTCAATTTGTAAGTTTTTGCAAAGCTAATTTTTTGTGAGGTTCGGAGATGTTAAAGCTGAGACTATTGAATTAAAATCGCAGTCGCTGCCTCAAATTTTCTATTTCGATTTACTATTCCTACTTTTGCACCCCTAATAATTTTGTAACGCAAGGCTTTGCTGTTCGCAAGACTGTTTCGTAACGATGATTATTATGCTAACAATAAACAACAACAGTTAAACACAAATAAACATTCATATAACATGGCAACTACTGCAGACATGCGTTCAGGGCTTATCATCAAAGTAGATGGGAGTTTATACACCGTAATTGAATTCGGTCAAAATAAAACGGCTCGTGCCGCTGCAAAAGTATGGGCAAAATTGAAAGGCGTTGATAATAACCGTACCATTGAACTTACCTGGAACAGTGGCGAAACAATTTTCCCTGTGCGTGTTGAAAAGAAAGCCTACCAATATTTATACAAAGACGATACAGGTTACAGTTTTATGGATGTCGAAACATTCGAACAGATCACCGTTCCTGAATCAATGGTGGATGCACCTAAATTTTTGAAAGATGGCCAGGAGGTTTCAGTGCTAATCAATGGCGACACGGATCTTCCGATGGGCGTAGAATTGCCTGATAAAATTGTATTGCTGGTAACTTACAGCGAGCCGGGCATGAGAGGTGATACTGCTACGAAAACATTGAAGCCCGCCACGGTTGAAACCGGTGCGACCGTAAATGTCCCCTTATTTGTAAATGAAGGAGAACTGATCAGGGTAAATACAAAAACCGGTGACTATGTTGAAAGAGTAAAAGAAAAGGAATAGGATTAAATTTAAAATGTTACTGCATGCTTGCAATCTTGCAGTAATCAAAGCATTTATAATCGTTATAAAAAGTGGCTGTTTTTCCAAAATGGCCATTTTATTTTTTACCCTATTTTGGTGCATTTTAACCGCTTTTTTATTATTTTTCGCCTGTATTTAATCAAATTTTGGGCTTTTTTGACTTTTCTTTCTTTTTAAAAAGTTGGTATATTAATAAATCATTACCTACCTTAGCCGCCCATTTCTTTACTAAAACCATTTAATATCTCAATATGGACATAAAGCAAATTCAGGAGCTCGTAAAGCTCATTAATAAAACGAATATTGGTGAAATTACGATCGAGGAAGAAGGCGTGAAAATTACAGTAAAACAAAAGAAAGATCCAGTTCAACATATTATCGCAGGGGGGCAACCAGCCTCCATGTACTCAAATCA
>JBDSAA010000216.1:0-22979 GCA_039922375.1 Ferruginibacter sp. | reverse complement strand
GCTTCCAGTTTACTATCCTGTAATCTTTGCACGCAGAACGAACATTTTTCAATTACACCTCTTGAGCGAACTGTTACATCGGGGTTCAATACCATCCTTGTTAACTGGTCGTTCATTTGCAATACCGACTCATTCATATAACCCTGTTCCACCATCGGGTTTTGGTTATCAGGAAAACTATCTGAACCGTTATAATCCAACCAATTGAACCGGCGTACCTTAAAGGGACAGTTGTTAGCACAGTACCGTGTACCAATACAACGGTTATACGTCATTTGATTTAAACCTTCGGTGCTGTGGTTGGTTGCGGCAACCGGGCAAACGTTTTCGCAGGGAGCATTATCACAGTGCTGGCACAACATCGGCTGAAATACCACATCCGGGTTGTTCATATCACCGGTAAAATATCTGTCAATACGAAGCCAGTGCATTTCGTGGGCAGCAGCAACCTGCTTTTTACCCACCACACTTACATTGTTTTCAGCAGTACAAGCTACCACGCAAGCGCTGCAACCGGTACAGGTATTTAAATCAATGCTCATCCCCCATTTAATACCCGGCTTTGAATAATCGGGGTATATGGTTGCATCTTTTACATAATCTTTTCCGCCGGATGCGGCAATTAACATTGCTCTTTCATGGTTGGCTTCTTCCAATACATGCTCAGGGTCTGCCACAAACTTTTTTAGAGAACCTTCGTAAATTACAGGGCGGCTTTCCGACGAGCCGTGAACCTGTGTTTGAGCCAGAACATATGTATTCCCTGTCTTCTTTACATCAGCAACAGTTGAATACCTAAATCCGGTTCCATCAAAACCAACCAGCGGGTAAGCATTTCTGCCGGCTCCGTTCGCTGATCTTCCAATATGCTCTGCAGTTTTATTTATGTCAGCACTTTGTCTTCCATATCCTAAAGCTACCGCTACTACATTTGGATGTACCCCAGGTAAGATCAATATAGGTAATTCGATTGTTTTTCCATTAGCGGTAATAGTTATAGTCGGCTTTTCAGGGTGTACTTCATAGCCATCTCCATCCCGTTGGTTGCCTACCACATCTATCCCAATAATTGATTTTGCAAAAGCAGGGCTTACCATTGCATAGTTGTCCCAGGTCACTTTTGAAACCGGATCCGGTAATTCCTGCAGCCATGGATTGTTAGCCTGGCTACCACTGCCCATTGAAACTTTTTGATAGATCACCAATTCGTAATTTCCTGCCTTAGGTGTTCCAATTTTTGCCACAGCGGCGGCAATTCCTGCACTGTTAAAAGTACCTCCACCAACCGGCATCGCTGCTGGTTCAACTACTCCATTCTGCAAGGCGGTATTATAGGCATCTTCAGTGCCTAATTTTGCTACCCAATATGTTTTGAAATAAGTTTCATAATCAACTGCATTACCAGCAAGTTTTAACAAGGAAGTTTCGAAAGGCCTTGTCTTAAACAATGGATTAATGGTAGGTTGCAACAAGCTGATATACCCTGTTTTTGGTTCAGCATCGCCCCAGCTTTCTAACCAATGATGTGATGGAATGCTGTATTTGCACAGTTCCGTAGTTTCATTCATCGTTGCATTAAAAGAAACTGAAACAGGAACCCTGGCAAGGGCAGCAATAAACTTTTTACTATCGTAGTAAGTGTAGGCAGGATTGCAGGATTTAATCAATAAAGCTCCTACTGCACCGGCATTCATATCTTCCACCAGCTTTACCATATCTGCGTCGATACCAGCACGGTAGTTAGAGCTGACGGCCCAGTTAACAGTTTTACCATTTGCGCCGATCGCTTCATTTATTGCATTTACTATTATTTGTAAGTTAACATCGTTGCTTCCGCAAACAACCAGCGCTGCACCTTTATTTGCATTTAATGCCGCAACAGCAACATCAATACCACGATTTAATTGCGCATCCCCAAGTACAGGGGCTGTTACCGCTCCGCCCAATTTTGCCAATAATGCAAGAGCAACTGCACCCTTTTCAGATGGTTTATGAACAAACCTGTCATCGGCATTACTTCCGGTAAGGCTCAATGCACTTTCGAAATGAATGTGCTGGCTCATGGCAGGCTTTTCGCCCGTTATTCTCCGGTTCTGAGCATATTGAACGGCAAATTCTACGGGGCTTAACCATGTGCCTAAAAAATCTGCACCAATACTAACAATCACTTTTGCATTTTCGAAATGATAGGAAGGCAAAGCCCTTTTACCATAACAAGCCTCATTGGCCAGCAACATACCGCTATAGCTAATGGCATCATACTGTACATGTCGGCTACCCGCATTTTTTGCCAGGAATTCAGCAATGATTTGTAAGGTTGAAGGGGAGTTAATGGTGGAGGTAAGTAATACAACTGGCTTTCCGGCGATGCTTGTCATAGCATCTCCTATTATTTTATCAAAGGCTTCAAAAGTGCTTACTTCTTTAAAATCCGCACCTACTTTTTGCATCGGGTAACGAAGCCTGGTAGTATCATAGAGATCCAGTACAGATGCCTGTACCAAAGCACTTGTACCGCCTTTTGTGATGGACGACATTTCATTTCCTTCGACCTTGATGGGGCGGCCATCTCTTTGCTTTACAATTACAGGCGTTACATCACCTTCATTAATACAGGTAGAAGCATAATAATTAGAAATTCCCGGGGTAAGATCATCTGGCTTTTGCAAATAAGGCACCACGTTACGCACTGGTATTTCACAACTGGCAGCCAGCGTAGCTGCAGCAGTACTAAATCCTAAATATTTTAGAAAATCTCTCCGGGGTGTTTTCGCATCAAGAAGGCCTTTGTCATCCAGGTCTTCCAAAGGCAATAGTTCCTCTTTAAATTCTTTTTCGGCCGTTTGTTGAAAAGCTTCCGATTGATTTAACTCCCCAAAATTTTGCCAGTACTTTTTTTCCATAATAAGATAATGTGCTGATTAGCCAATATGCTAATATGCTAATTAAAATTTCTAAAGATTCTTTGTTGTTTGTGGTTGCAATAGCACATTAGCAAATTGGCTAATTAGCTAATAGTTTAATAATGGCATTTTTGACACTCTGTCCCACCGATCTTTTCAACCGTTATGCTATCCATTTTACCGGCTTTGATGTCATTGTGAAACTTTTCGTAAATGCTGTAGAATTTATTTCCCTGGCCCGTTGACTTATCGTAAAAATCAACCTTGCTTTCCCGGTGGCAGTTAATACACCAGCCCATGCTGAGATCAGTAAACTGGTAAACTTCAGGCATTTCCTGGATATTGCCGTGGCAGGTCTGGCAATTTTGTTTCCCTACTTTTACATGCTGGCTGTGGTTAAAATACACATGGTCAGGAAGATTATGAATTTTTATCCATTCAATCGGCTTGCCTAGTTTATCATATTTTTTCAGGTCAGGGTTCCAGCCTGCGTAGGCATATAGTTTTTGTATCTCAGCCGTTCCATTTACCTGCATTCCATTTTCTCTGTAAATAGCCTCTCCTTTATATTCTTTTATTGCCATGTGGCAATTCATACAAGTATTTACCGATGGCACATTTGCATGTTTACTATCCTGTGCGCCACCATGGCAATACAAACAACTGATCTGGTTGGTACCTGCATGTACTTTATGTGAATAATAAACAGGTTGCTCTGGTTGATAACCTTTCATACGGCCAAGTCCCATTGCGGCATTGATCGTCATGTAACCGCCCAGGCAAAACAACACCAATATACCAATCATCAAATAACTCTTATTGCGGTAAAATGGTACAGGTTCTGAGCGGAGGATACCTTCTTTTTCATCCGATAATTTGCGAAGGCTGCTATTAACCTGTAATAATATCAGGGCAATGATTGCCAGGATAAGTGTGAGTATTCCAAATAGTAATGAATTGTCATCAGCGGGAACAGTAGATCCGTCGCCAGTTGGTTGTGCTGCCGCTGGTGGTTTGTAAGCATCTGCATAATCCAATATTGCTACAATCTCATCTTCTTTTAAATTGAACTGGGTCATCCGTGAACCATACTTAGCCAGTAAACTCTTTGCATACGGATCAGTTTCCAGCATTGTGTTTACATTGTTCACCCATTTTATAGCCCATTGGGGATTTGGCTCCCGTTTCCTGGCACCCTGCAACATTGGCCCCGTAAAATCTTCCAGTGGCTTATGGCAATTGGCACAATTGGCTTTAAATAAAGCTTCCCCATCGGCAGCGAAAGATGTTTTAGTAAAAGAAACCAATGCAATAAACAAAAAGGCAGCTATGACAGTATTAAAGATTTTTCTATTGGGACTCATACAGTTGAAAACGGGTGTCTGGTGTGGAAAAATATCCTTCTTTGGCTGCAAAAATAAGGCAGGATGTTGACATAATACTAACATTTGAAAAAAAAATTTTTCCAAGCCCAGCTTGATTTTCAACGGATTGTTGAATTTGCTAAACAGCGATTGTCATGAATTTGTAAACAGAATTTCTTGCTAAAGTTTTTTGTATTCACCTAATTAAATCACAATTTTTTAGCACACTTTTGCTGAATGTTTAAAAACATGAAACAGCGCTGGCAGGTAAATGGTATCAACCTGGCGCTGATCATCTGTACCTTCGCAGTGGGGGGAAGTTTGTGTGGGTTTGCCGGCAGAAAATTACTGGAACTTACCGGATTGCACCGTGGTTTTTTATGGGTCTTGTCATATATAATAGTAATAACCCTTCTCTGGCCGTTCTGTGTATTACTGATCAGCGTACCCTTTGGGCAATTTTCATTCTTTATTAAATACCTCGCAAAAATCTGGAGACTCATGAGCGGTAATAAAAGTAAACCTGTATCAGTAGCGATTTTTGCCAGTGGCGCTGGCAGCAATGCAGAAAAAATAATTGAACGGGCGGTAGGTTCAGCCACGAACAATTTCAGGATCGATCTAATAGTATGTAATAAACCGGGAGCAGGTGTGCTTCTTATTGCAGAAAAAAACAATATTGACACATTGATCATAGAGAAAGAGCAGTTCTTCAGAGGCGACAGCTACATCCCTGCATTACAGGAACGAGGAATTGAATTTATTGTGCTGGCCGGATTTTTATGGAAGATCCCTGTTTCGCTGATAAGGGCATACCCCAATAAGATCATCAATATTCATCCGGCGCTATTGCCAAAATATGGCGGTAAAGGGATGTATGGAGATAAGGTACATGAAACCATTATTGCCGCAGGCGAAAAAGAAAGTGGTATCACCATTCATTATGTAGATGAATTATACGATCATGGAAACATTATTTTGCAGGTAAGTTGCGAGGTGAGTAAAAATGACACACCCGATACGCTGGCAAAAAAAATTCATTTATTGGAACACAGTCATTACCCAAAAGTTGTTGAAGAGTTACTCCAAATGCAAAATAGCCGTTAAAAGCCCCACCCTAACACCATTTCAAAAATTGTTAGCTTAATATTGTAATCCACAAACCATACTGCCTGTATCAGCATCTAAAAATATCTTTCGTTGCCATTTTCCTGTTCGTTGCAGCGGCACCGGTATTCAGCCAACTTACCATTAGCGGCAGGGTGTACGACTCATCACGGACGATTCCCGTGCCAGGCGTGTTGGTAAAAAGCAGTGGCGGCACACAGGCAATTACAGATTCTACAGGCTTTTACGAAATTGTAACCACCGACAAAGATTCCCTCACTTTCATTTACCTCGACAAGCCTACCGCCAAATTCGCAGTAAAGCAGGTGAAAAATATTGGCAGTTTCGATATTGCCTTGCATGTACGGCTGGTGGAGAAATTTAAAACCATGAAGGAGGTAAAAGTATACACCAAAAATTACCGGCAGGATTCTATGGAAAACAGGCAGGGTTATAAGAAATACTTCGGATATGATAAGCCGGGGGTGGCTACCTCCATCAATCCGGGCTCGGGCACAGTAGGGATGGATCTTGGTGAATTTATCAATATTTTCAAGTTCAGGCGAAACCGCCAGCTCCAGCGAATGCAGGACCGCCTGCTGGAGCAGGAGCAGGAAAACTACGTTAAATACAGGTTCAACAAACTCGCTGTTAAAAGAATTACCGGCCTGGATGGTGCGGATCTCGATAATTTTATGCTGCTTTATAAACCCAGCTTTGACTTTACGCAAATGGCCGGAACGGTGGAGTTTTACCAGTATATATTAAATGCCTCCTACCAGTTTAAAAAAGAATTGCTGATAAAGAAAAATAAGGAAGGCAATCCTTAGAAGAAGGGTGGAAGGGGTCCTTCGGGCAATGTCATTAAGTTAACCAACCCTTCGTTCCGTAGGAACGTTATATCGGTAAAACAATGAAGATCGTTCAGCCGTTCCATCGGAACGGTATTGCGAACTTTGGTATCTGAAAATAAAAAAAGTAGTTCTGTCTTGCAGATCATTTACATACCGTTCCTAATGGAACGAAATGCACTGGCTTTCTTTTTACCAACATGCCGTCCCTCTGGGACGAGGGACAAATCTTAACTCCCAACGCAGCACACATGCTTATTCGGAATTATGATGACACAACGATGTTAAATGGAAAACCAATGTTTGTAAACAAATAATTTTCTTCACTACACGATATTGATATAGCATTCCAGGTATTTTTGCAATAAACCAGACAGCATACAATGGAAGATAATATAGAAGAACAATTGCACCTTGGGATAGGTACCCGGCTCCAACATTCACTGCACGGACCTGGTGTTATTGTAGGAATAAAATATGCTACCTATCTTATTTCATTTATCAATGTAGGGATAAAGGAGATTGATAAAACAGACCCACAGCTAGATGAAATCATCCCTGAAAATGTCACAGTAGAAATCGAAACCCATTCAGCTGTTGAAAAGTCGCTTTTAAAAATCCTCCGTCTTTGGGGTGGCATTACAGAAAATGTTCCACTGGGTGACCGATGGAAGGGTGGAACGATGTTATTGCAACCCGCAGATAAATCTCAGAAGCCAAAGGAAATTCCAATAGATGGATTTTTTCATAAAATAGTAATGTTGCGGGATAGAATTCGGGTACTGGAGCAAAACATCAATAGCCATAAAATTTTAAGCGATGAGGATAAAGTAAACCTTCAGCAATACATTACCCGTGTTTATGGCTCTCTTACTACTTTTAATGTGCTTTTTAGAAATAAAGAACAATGGTTTATTGGGGAGAAGGGGTCAAAAGATGAATAGCCAATATACATTTCAAAATAGCTATAAACTGCTGGCAGACTATCCGGAGGGTTCATCGCACCAGCGCTTTTTAAAGTATAGTATTATTCGATTTACAAAGTAGTAACTGCTGCATTTTTCGCTTTCAATAAAAGCACCAATCCATAAAGCACACAGGTAATAAAGACTACGCTGTTGACCAGGAACAGTACGCTTTTAACGGATGTAAAAACAGCAATCACCGGTGCAAGGTCCAGCTCACTTAGTTGTAAATAAATAGCAAAAGAAAAGTTCTCCAGGTAATCTGCAACGCAGCCTGCTATCACCAGCCATTTGAGGTAGATATACAATCGCTGTGCCCGGTGAATGGCCAGCGCAGTTAAGAACATCGTTGTGTAAATGATGGGAAACACCAGGTCGATTAAAGCAAAAGTTTTGTAGAACCCTTCTTGATAATACCCGCCGTATTTAGCCAGCCTTATATACTCCGCATCAAAAAAACATTTGCATTCCGCCATATGTGCATCTATCGAATGTGGTGTAAGGGCGGCGTTATAAATATAATAAGGTGTGGCAAGGTTGAACAAATACCGGAAGATGAAAAAGAGCACGGCGAATATTGCTACCGTGATCAGCTTTTTTAAAATCAAATTGCCTGTTTGCATTTGGAATAATTGAATAGGATGAATATTTTTTATACAACAGGTAAGGGTTTACTTATTGATCAAATTCCTTTGATACAGCTTCGTGTCCGGCAATCCTGTTTAACGCATCAAAATAGACAAATTAGCTTATAAATCAAATGGAAGATTTTATAAAATGACAACAACATACAGGTTGATAAAATATTAAAGACCGGAAACGATAGCAGACTAAAAAATGTTCATGCGTATAATAGAAATTGTAAAGCGTATTAAATTTGCACCATGGCCGATGTACACAGCGCAGCAATTAGAAGCTACAATATGAGCCGCATCAAAGGCAAGGATACAAAGCCTGAAATGCTGGTGCGTAGATTCCTGCATGCTCATGGCTTTCGTTACAGGCTACACGATAAAAAACTCCCCGGCAAACCGGACCGGGTTTTGTCTAAATATAAAACGGTGATCTTTGTACATCGTTGTTGTCTCCGTCATATTTCATACTTCACGAATCATCCACCTGTTAAAAAAAACGTTGTTGATCAGGATTTCGTGATACCCGAAAATGGCCGGACAGCATACGGGAATTTTGTAAATTCGCTTTATGATACAACGCTTCTACTTTGACACATCTGTTTTTGGCGGAGTATATGACATTGAGTTTGACGAGGTCTCTCGTCAACTATTTGAGAAAGTAAAACTGGGACAGGTAATCTGTGTTTATTCTGACTTGACGGAAGGTGAATTATTTGACGCTCCTGAACGTGTTAGGAATTTTTTTAGAGGCCTGCCCAAAGAAAACTTACAGCTGGTTAAAATGACTGACGAAGCAATTTATCTTGCAAAAAGTTACATTGACGAAAAGGTTGTGGGCAAGACAAGTTTTGACGACTGCGTTCATATTGCACTTGCGACGATGCACAAAGTAGACATTCTTGTTAGTTGGAATTTTAAGCATATTGTGAATATTTACAGAATCCGCGGTTACAATGCAGTAAATTTACGCTTAGGTTATCAGACACTAGAAATACGTTCACCAAAAGACATTATTAATTATGAAGACTGAAACTAAAAAACCATTCAAAGAGAAAGAGTTTGACACAGTCAAAACTTTCAGAGCAATAAAAGAAAAAATTTCAAAGGACATTGCAGACATGAACATCGAGCAAATAAAGGTGTACCTGCAAAATAAAAAAGTACGTTTACAAGACTGACCGGGTTATGTAAATATGTACACAACAACCAAAAATAAGAAGGGCGCTAAAAATAAAAAGGCATTTGCCATAGTTGGCAACCAAGTGTGCAATTACGAAAAGCATCCTTTTTTCGTAAAAAAAGCGAATGCTGCAAAGGCTTTATTAAAAGTTGTGAGACTGCCTCGGCAGTTGGCAAAAGCTAAATAATCAACCCCAATAAATATTTTACAGGCACCAACACAGCTGGTTCCTTTTTTATACGCACTATTTCCGGCGGTGGTATGCTGGCAGACAGCCTGTTGCTACAACAGGCTGTACCTTATACATTATTGCAGCGTTACCTTTGCACCATGGCCGATGTACACAGCGCAGCAGTTAGAAGCTACAATATGAGCCGCATCAAAGGCAAGGATACAAAGCCTGAAATGCTGGTGCGTAAATTTTTGCATGCACATGGCTTTCGTTACCGGCTACACGATAAAAAACTGCCCGGCAAACCGGATATTGTTTTGCCTAAATACAAGACTGTAATATTTGTGCATGGGTGTTTTTGGCATGGACATGAAGGTTGTAAAAAAGCCGCCCTACCTAAAACCAGGACCAACTGGTGGAAGTATAAAATTTCAACTAATAAAAAGAACGATTCCAATTCAATTTTAAAATTACGAAGTCAGGGCTGGCAAGTAATAGAGATTTGGCAATGCGAACTTTCACTTACATCAATTTCACATACATTTGAATCAATTCATACGTGTCTGTTAAGTATTAATAATTATTGAGATCCGCAATTGCATCATACAGTTTGGTGGGAAGATTATGCCTATTTTTGCCAAAATTCGATTATATTAGAACAGTTGATATTTTCGGATCAGAAAAAACCTTATGGCAAAAGCTAAAGAATTAAAAGCGGTTGACTTCTTCTGTTGTTCAGGCGGTGTAACCAACGGATTTCGAAAGGCAGGAATAAAAGTTTTAGGGGGTATTGATATAGAGGCTGCTTATAAGGATACTTATGAGAAAAATAATAAAGGATCCAAATTTTTAGTCGCAGATATCGCTAAACTCCAGCCCAAGGATCTTATCTTAACTTTTGGCATACACGCCAACATGGATAATCTAGTATTTGTGGGATGCAGTCCATGCCAGTATTATACTAATTTACAGACCAACAAAACAAAATCCACCGATAGTAAAATGTTATTGGAGGATTTTCAACGTTTTGTTGACTACTTTAAGCCTGGATTCATATTCATAGAAAATGTTCCCGGCTTGGAAAGGAAGGGTGAAAGTCCTTTAAGCCGTTTCAAACAATTTCTCATAGACAACGAATATACAATTGACGATAAGGTTGTGAATGCTGCTGATTATAATGTGCCTCAAAGCCGCAAAAGATATGTGCTTGTTGCTTCAAGGGTTACAACCAAGATAGCAATCCCCAAGGTGAAGCGAATAAAGGTAAAAACCGTCAGGGAAGCTATTGGACATTTGCCTAATGTTAAAGCAGGACATAAGGATGAAAATAAATTAATGCATTGGACAGCAGGACTTGCTCCCATCAACCTTCAACGAATCCGATCAACATCTCATAATGGGGGAAATCGCTTAGAATGGAAGAATAACGAAGATCTTCAGTTAGAATGTTATGAAGGGAAAGATTCAACTTTTTCGGATGTATATGGAAGAATGTATTGGGATAACCCATCTCCTACTATCACAACAAAATTTCACAGCCTAACTAATGGCCGTTTTGGTCATCCTGAACAGGACAGGGCACTTTCACTTAGAGAGGGGGCACTTCTTCAATCTTTTCCTCCATCATATACTTTTTACTCCGACAGCATTGGGATAATTGCCAGGATGATTGGTAATGCAGTACCACCAAAACTGGCAGAAGTAATAGGAAAACAAATAATTCTAGCAAAAAACAAATAATTATGACGAATACTTCGACAGAAGATTCTAGTTCGGAATTAGTAATGGTATTTGATCCAACTACTATTGAACACTTGGGAATTCAAATGTATTCGACACTACCTCCTGTTATAGCAGAGCTGGTATCTAATTCATATGATGCAGACGCGAAAAAAGTAACTATTTTTTTATATGATGTTGACGAAAAAAAAATTATTATTGCTGACGACGGTCATGGAATGACGTTTAGCGAAATAAATGCAAAATTCTTAAAGATTGGAAGGAATAGAAGAAGGTCTGTAAATAACAATCTAGATAATCAAAAAACTGATTCAGGAAACCGATTTGCAATTGGCAAAAAAGGCATTGGAAAGCTTTCCTTTTTTGGGATATCTAAGACAATCCAGGTATCCACAATAAAGAATAGGAAGGAGAATGTTTTTATTCTGGATTGGGAAAAGTTAATTGGCTCTGGGCACGACTATAAACCTGAGATTCTATTCCAGGATAGAGAAACTATTCAGCCACCAGGGACAACAATAGAGCTAACAAATATCAAAAGAAAATCTCCCTTTGATCCCCATAATATTGCTTACAATTTAGCTAAGACTTTTTCCATATTTAATGAAAATGATTTTAACGTAACCATTCAGCATAATGATATTCAAGAGGAAAGAATAATTGTAAAAAATGAATTGAAATTTCAAAATATAGAAACTGAATTTAGGTGGGACTTTCCACTGAGTGAGAATGTAGGTTTTGAATATGAAAATTCCAGGAGAATTAAAGGCTCTATAATATCTGGGAAAGAAACTGTGCCTGCTGCGATGAAAGGAATCTCTCTTTTTTCCAGAGGCAAATTAGTGAATGAACCCGAATTTTTTGACGAGAAGGCCACAAGTTTCGGCTATTCATATTTAACCGGCTGGTTAGATATAGACTTTGTTGATGATTGGAATAAAGATGTGATATCTACAAATAGGAGATCACTCAATTGGGAAGATGAAGACACCGCCAAACTTAAAGCCTATTTAAATGCCGTAATTCGTTATATATACAAGGATCAAAGAAAAAAGAAAAAAGAAAAGCAAATAATCGAAATTTCAATAATTGCAGGGATAAATGTTGAAGAATGGCAGGAAAGTCTTCCTAAGCATGAAAGAAAGTTAGCAGTGAGAATGACCGATGCCATTTTACAATCTGAAGGATTGCCTACAGAAAAACAAGCTGAGTTGGTAAAATTCATCAAGGACTCTTTTCAATTCGAAGCCTTTAAAGAATTTTCTCGTGATTTAGAAGGCCTTGATAATATTTCAGCAGGCAATATTGTAACTCTTTTAAAGGAGTGGGAAATAATAGAGGCGAGAGAAATGTACAAACTGGCGATCGGCAGAATCCAAACTATCAAGACCTTGGAACGCTTGATAAATGAAAATGCAAAAGAGGTTGAACAAATGCATCCTTTTTTTGAGAAATTCCCTTGGATTTTGGATCCACGAATAAATATGTTTCGCCATGAGTTACAATACGTCAGACTTTTAAAAGAAAATTATCCCGAAATGGATTTAGATGAAACAAACAGAAGAATAGATTTTTTATGCACTTCTGTTGCAGACCATAGATTTATTATTGAATTAAAACGACCACAACATCTATTAAAACTAAAAGATATAAATCAGGCAAAAGACTACAGAAGTTTTGTTGAAGAACATTTAGAAGTTTCAAAACGTTCCCCCAGTCGAATTGTAGTTTATTTAGTGGGTGGCAAGATTGATTATAATGACAGAAAAACAAGAGATGAAATTGATTCAATGCAAAGTACAGATAAGGTCTATGTGAAAACTTACAATCAATTACTAACTGATGCAAAAAACTATCATATCGAATTCATCCAACGCTACGAAGAAATAGAAAAATCAAAAAACAATTAGTGTCCTTCCAAAAAACTTAAGGAAGAAATAATTATCGAATGATTATTCTGATTTTCTAAAATCGCCAACAGAAGTTCAACTTAAATATTTTTTCTTAAAATCTATATTTTAAAATAATCCAAAATTTGTTTCATTCTTTCAAAATCTTTAATAGCAAGTCCGGGATATAAGTCAAACTTATCTACAAGCTCTTTAAGTTCTTCCAACAGCGTCATGTGACTCTCGAAATCCTCACCAGTTTTAGATTCAACAATTTTTTCCAAATTCTCAAAAAAAACAGAACGAGATTTAAATATCTTGTCACATAATTTTACAAAATCAATATTTACCTTGTTGGAAAATTTATCATTGCTTTTAAAATCATAATCTGCTAATTTGTCTTTGAAATTTATTAGATCCGTAAGTCCTCTTAAAGTTATTTCAACGCTCCTGTTATTAATCCTTTCAATGGTATTTTTTAATAGTGTTCTATATTTATAATAATCAGTATTGGAATTTGCAATGTCATACATAGAAAAAAGTACCTTGCCGTTATTGCTTAATAAGAAGTTTAGATTTCTAAAATAATACTCTTCTTCTAAAACGTCCACCGATTCCCTTTTCTTGCGCTCTTTTGCGGTAATTAAATATTTTCCTAGCTTATCTAACGTACTTTGGTTTAATTGGATCCTATCCTTGACAAATTTCCAACAGGCTTCAATCTTTGTCCTATCTCGTGTGTATATTTTATCAAATTCATAAATCTGCTCCCAGCATTTTTTAATTATGCTTTTCAAAATGTCATCTAATTCTGACACATCCACTTTCTGATCAAATATATTGTGATAGTCAAAAAGTCCTTTAGTAATAAATTCAAAATAAGACATTGCGTAAATGGAAGTAGCCATCCCTACATTGGGATCGCCTATTATTGATGGGAATTCCCTCCCTCCTTCTTTACCGCAAACTTTTCTCGCTCTAATACATAACTGCCCAAAACCAACAATGGTTTTATAAATAGATTTAGTTATAGGCGGCCTATCCTTTCTTTTCATAAAAATTTCAAATTGCTTTTCGGCACTTGATGCTGAGATATCAGGTCGTAGGTTTATAGCATTAAACCATCTTGCAAACTCAATTTTATTAAATGAGAGTGATTTAGGATTTTGTTTTTCCCATGCTAAGATGTCTCTATCGGTCCCCTTCCTTGCTCTGGTTTCTTTGTATTGGCCAGACATTCTTTCAAAAAAATAATTTATAAATAAATTGTCTTTTTGGACAGGAGTAGCTAAGGAGATTTTTTCTATGTTCAACAAATAATGGTCATTCGTCCAAAAATCACTGCCTTTTACTGCAGTTTGAGAATTTGCATATTTTGAGATATTACTAATTAGGACGGGGTAATTATCTGCCTTTCTAAGAACAGTTATCTTAACTTGTAAATAGATTTGAGAAAGTGATTTTTTAAAATTCTTTTTTGTATGATATAAAGTCGCGGTAGTCTGCCCTCCATTAACTATTTGGAAATCATTAATCGCTTCGATTTTATTTGTCGTAGTGTTAATTTTTATAGAAGAAGCAGTGGCGGATATTCCATTATTGTATGAAAAAAACATATCCGAATCTTCTCGAATAGTCTTGCTCATTTCTCTATTATATTTACTTTTTAACGAAAGGAAAACCCGAACATTGTTTTCTAACAATTGGGTGTTATATTCATCGTATAAATCAGCGATAAGGTCACCGGGAAAAATAGCCAAATAATATTTTAGATCATCATTATTTTTTCTTTCTAAGAATGGTATATCATAGCACAATTTTTCTTTTTGAAGAAAATCCAAATTAATTGGTAGCCGTTTGCTCTTTGTCCTTGAAAGATCGGACCATTTGTTTATTCCCCAATAATGTATTTTACATTCCCGCTGAAGAGATTCAATAAATATACTGGAATCAAGATTCTCTTGCTCAATTAAATTGTTTGTAATAATGCAAATCTCAATTCTTTCTAAAAGATCCCTCTTTTGTAATTTCAGAATAAGTTCCTGTAATTCTTTTATGGGATGATAATCCTGGACAATAAATTTGGACTTCCCCGAAAGAGTAGATTCTATAAATTTAACTGCTTCCGACAACGATTTTTGGATATCAGCTCTTTTAGCATTTACAATAGTAAGATCATCAGAAAAAAAACCATTAAAAAAGGTAAAATTCCACTCATACTCATTATGCGAAGGAGCATCTTCCTCGTTTTCATCTTCATAATCTTCTGATACCAGATCATTGGAGAATGAATAGCCTAATATACCCCATTTGGCGTTATTTAATCCAATACCTTCATAACGACAATGTTTCGGATTTTTGAATATATCTGCGGTATCAAGTAAATCTGTAAATTTTATGAATCGAATATCTTCTATTGCAATATCCTCGCTTACATCGTAAAATTGGTGACAGTCAGAATAAAATTTAGCATGCGTTATTTCGTATTCTTTTTTCATTTTATAATTAAGCAATAATTTTAAATGCTTCTATAGCAAAGAGATCAATTCTATAGGAAATGTTTGAAATTGAACCAGGCAAAATATTTCGCTTTATTCGCGGAAATGTCTCTTGATTTACTAAATATTTCATTTCTTCAATCTGAATAAATTTGTAGGGAAGAGTAATAATTCTGGGGCCGCCATATTTTATTTTGTCAGTAATGCATTTCAAAATAAACTCTTCCTTGCATGATTCAGATTTTATCAATTTCCTTACTTCTTCATATAATTCGCCAAGCGAGTCAGTTTTGCTTCCGTCAATACTTTCAATTCTATAAATCTTTAAATACAAATTCTTATTAACAGGAGCTTCCAACTGGTAAACAGAAGTGATTTTAACTGTCGTTTTATCTTTGGATACAGTTTTAATTTCTATGGCTTCTGATTCATAATCAAAATCATGATTGGCAGGCGCGGGACGGTTCCACCCAGATAACATTTTTGAATGGTCGTTATCATTTAACAATAACTCTTTTAATTGAAGGAGTTCTCCATACAGTCCCATACAACCGGTTATAGATAACTCCAACTCTATTTCTGCCATTTTTATCAAATCCCCTAGTGCTTTATTAATTTTATCTACCACCTCCATTCCCGTATCTGAATTCTTTATTGTTTTTTTAAACCCGTCAATAAAATTATTGAAAAACTGTCTCAGAGGTTCGTAAGTAAGATGCATTGATAAATCATTAAAAGACTGTATAACATCTAAATATTTTAACTTCGGTAGGTTTAGCAGGCTTAAGTATTTCGCGTCATTAAACCTAAATGCAATACTTTTCATTTCCTCATATCCCGTTGGTGCATTGTTTAAAATTGCAATTATACAGTCTTCAGTTTCTATTTTATTAATTTCTTTTTTCATAAGGTCTATTTATTTCGTACTGTATAGGTCACAGACTCACCGACATTTGGTATGCTTAAATATAAACTTGGGAAACAAATTTCATCTTTGCCTTCTTCCATGACACCCTTAATAATATAAATTATTAGTATAGCCTTCTTACTTTTATTTCTTAATTCATATCTGTAATCAGCGCCTTTTCCTAAGGCCTTAAAATTTTGGTATTCGGTTATTGTTTGTGAATCAATAATATCAAAAGTGTCATCCCTATCAGCATCAAGTAAATTAGCATTTATATAATCTTCAGAATCGCCCTGGTCTTTTCGCACAATACCCGTAATGTAATTTGTAACATCCCCTGACTTATCTGTAATTTTCCAATCAGGTTTTACCTTATTTTTTTCTATGTATCCTTTTTGCTTAATTACCACAGAAAATGAATCTAGCAAACTGCTGTTCAAATTCAAAAAACTAATTACTGTAAAAAGAATCTCATCCTTTTGATGGATTTGATATTTTGAAAAGAATGCCAAAACTTCCGACACAGGGATATTTATAAAACTGATATTAGTATCATCCGGATACAAAAAGTTTTTTTTGAAGTCGTTTCTCTCAGCTATGCTATTTATAAACTCCCTTGTCAAATTTAAGTTTGCCTCCTGTAATGTATAGTCACGTTTAAAATGCTTAGTCATTTGATTAGTTCCGCCAAATGAAAGTTTTTTCCTTTGAGTATTTCGCAATTTATTTTCATCGCATAATTTCAATTTCTTATTTAGACTTTCGAAAGATTTACTATTTACCATTTTTATTTCCCACATCGAGGGTGTCATCTCTCTCTCATTCATTTGAGCAAGGTCATCTCTTAATTCAAGCTCCAGATTCAGGATATCTCTGTACCAGGCAATCTGTGCACTAGGCAAGTAAATTCTTACAGTATCCTCATAACCTATCCTAAAGCCAAACCACCTCCCCATTTGGTATAGTGTATCTTGCGTAACCGACTCTCTTACAAAATAGGAAGTAGAGAGTCCCTCAAGGGTAAAACCTCTCGAGATTCGATTACCACCAACCACTATAAATGCTCTTGTTTCATTAGGATCTCTTTCAAGATTTGGATATGTCAGTTTGTGGTTATGATGCTTTAATCCAGTATCCTTTTCTTTCGAGTGATAGCTCACGAGTGTGACTTTATCAATAATAGAATAAATATTGCTGTTAGAAATTTCAGCGGGAACATAGAACTTATCTAAATCAAGTTCAAAATGCTTTTCAAATAATTCGTTCTTTGAATTCTTTCTTATCAGTTCAAGTTGTCTCGTGAATTTTGATTTAAGATTTGGATTGGTTTTAAATTCATCTTTAAAAGCTTGTAAATACTTCTCGATTTTATTTGCTAGATAATCAATATTGGCGACCTTATGAGAGCTGTGTACCAACATAGTATTATGTTGTTTCTGGTTTCTTGATTCTCTAACAAAGATTGTTACTAAAAAATGAATAATGGCATCTTCTAAACTTTCAGGGATATTCTCAAATCCATAATCAGAGCTTCTTCCGATAGGAAAAAATTGTTTGTCTTGTTCTGGTATAATAGTTATAACGGGAAGCGCTTTCTTTCTTTTAGATCCGAATATTTTTTCGATCCCCATGTATTTTGGTGAGGGTTCCAACGGAATAATAAAATGTTCAGGAAATAAATCAGAATTTTCATCAATTGCATACTTTACGCTTTCGATTTCCCATTCCTTTTCAATTGCTTCCGACCGTTGTGAAATCACAGCGTAAGGAGTGGCGGTATATGCTACAAAGGATTTCTGGGCAATAAGAGAAAGGCAGATTCTGATATTACGGTTAATTGCTTTAATAGTTTTCTTTTTGGCGTCTTCAAGTATTTTTAATTGTACAGGGGTCAGATCTTCTTCATCAATATCTTCGATTTCCCTAATCGCAAGCGCATCCTGTTCTAATTGATAGTCTTTTTTTGATAACGACTGGATAGAAGCGTTATCAGCCTCATCATCTATAATTAGAGATGGAGTATTAATTATTTTATATTGGTTAGGGTCTTGGGCAATACTTTTTTTACTCAACCATTTGATGAGGCTATTTAAAACAGCTACATTTTTTTTAACAACAAAAACTATATTTTGGTCAAGACTTAAATTGGTTATCAATGTCTGAATATTTTTCGAGTTTAAATCAAGAAAAATATTTGTCGCCCCTTTTATAGTATCAGGCTTATGGGAAGCAAGTTTTCCAATACCATATTTCTCACTATGCTCATTTTTCCCAATAATTCCTGAATTGACGCGGTCTTGAGTTTGTTTTCTAAGATCTTCTGTCATGCCTGTAAAAATGACGACAATTTTATATCCAACATCAAATGCTTTATTAGCTAATCCAATATAATTTGCAGTTTTTCCAGATTGGACGTGTCCATAAACCAATCCTCTTCTTTCCCATTGTCCGTTTGTTGTTGGATTATAGCAGCTATCAAGGATTGCAAAAGTATCAGCATCTAGTTGGGCAACTAGTTTTTCTTTACCTTCAGCTTCAAGCGCCAATTTATAATTATTCCAATTACACTTCTCATTACTTCGCCAAACAGGTTCAAGCCAAGGTTCGATATACAGTTCCTTTAATACTTTAGGCGGATCCTTTTCAATGGTGAATTCCCGTACATTGTTTTTGAAATCTTCGAGAGTAATCAAGTTTTTATCATCAGGCTCTAACTTATCATAATATAGCCCAGCAAACATAGTAATTGCATCTTCCACCGAAGATTGCAAATTCTTAATGGCGTTATCTACCACTTGATAGCAGGCGACAATTTTCTTTTCAATTAAATCAGTCATTTAAATAGATTTTAACTTGTTCTTGATGGTAGCAAAATGGTTCACATTTAAATAAGAAAGATAATGCGGCCGCTTTATCTTTTTCAATTTTAACTTTTTCAAAAATACCTTTTGCCAGCATTAATTCGTCTTTAGTTAGTTCTTCTGGTTTAACCATCCTATCATGCTTGCCTGAGTCATTATCGTTATTTTCTACGATAGTAGCAACTGGCAAATTTTCAGACACCAAATCGAAAATCATTTTTAGTGTTTTTTTATCAATCTTTTTTGATTCAATAAAATTTTGAAATATCGGATGTTCAATGTTTGGAAAATATCTATAACACCTTAAATCCTTATCTTCTCTTTCTTCCCATATCAATGAACTATCATAAAGAATTTTAATTTTATTTTTTATTGAAGATACCCCTCTTGTTATTTTTGATACTGATTCTAACTTAGTGTTTTCAATTAATTTTTCGATTTCCTTTTTAAATTGGTAGGGAATAGTTGCGTTCGTTTTTGTTATATCAAGGCTCCATAATTTATCTGCTGAATTTGGGTAATCAATTGTAACTCTTGCCAGTTTTGATGAGTTAATGGTTTTAATCACTCCCAGCCAACCTCCATATGGATTAAGCAACCTTTCGCACCGGTAAATGTAAATGCCTTGTTGTAAAGCAAAGCCAGTAAAAAGCTTGTAGGAATTAATTTGGGGCAATGAATCGTACTCCTGATCCCAAAATTTTGGATGTTTTAATATATAGGCAGTTTGCTTTGATGTTGAATTGCCCTTCAACGGCATTTCGGAATATTTTTGACTATCTTTTGGAATAGGGTTAATGGCTTTTATTAGTTCATCATGTGAAAATATTTTTACTCCTTTCTCAATGAATCGGTGAAAGCATACTGACAAATAGTTACTGATTTTGGATATTAAGGATGCAAAATCTTCAAATGATTGAGGTACACGATCCCAATTTTTCCAACAAATTATTGTGCCTTGCAAGGCTTTACTTAATTCCTGTATTTCATTTTTAAATTTGTTAACATCGCAATGTTTAAGATTCCATTTACTCTTATTTTTTTTTATGAACTCTAAATCAAGACTTCTCAAAAAAACTTCACCACCTTTTTTTTTTGAAATTACAATTAGTTCCCTTGCCTGGCTTAAAGAAGCCGTTTTCATTCCAAAGCCAAAACGACCTAGATCCTTTGGATTTCGTTGTTCAAGGGAACCTAATTTAAAGCTGCTAATCAATTTTTCTTCACTCATACCCAAACCGTTATCATATAATCTGAAAACTGGCAGACCCTCATTCCAATCTAAATTGAATTTAATATTGGTGGCTTTAGCTGTGATAGAATTATCTATTAAATCTGCAACGGCTTCTTCGATCGAATAACCCAAATTTCTGTTCGATTCAAGTAATGCCAAAGGGTCTGGAGAGAAATCTTCGGCGATTTGATTTTTGAGCACTTTTTCCATCTTTCAAACTAACAGTTTCAGTAAAATATATTAGTGACACAATATACAGTATACACTATTAATTCATTTAGTATTTAAAATTGTCTGATTATACATAATATTTTTAATTAACTAAAAGAACGCCAGGTAAATGAGGTGTTATACGGAGAGAAGAGTATGGCGTATTCCTTACCTCCAACGTACCCCATTAGCGCCGAACTCCGACCGGTATCCAATTGTCACTAATCTCCCAGGCGAATACAGAATCCATTAACATATCTCCTCGCTCATTGCCCAATTGAAAACCAATGTACAAGAGTGCGACGCCTGTGAAGCTTAATAGCAGTGCCACAGCCGGGTAAAAAATTATTGCATTAGGTGTAAATAAAGAAGTTAACACATCTTGTTCCTACGAAACGGTTGAACCTGCGTTATCTTTTACCTACATTACTTTCCTACGGAACGAGCCCGGAAAAATTTCATGGGTTCATGATTTAAACGGGCGGCCTTTTTATGCCAGCTGCATAACCTGTTTGTAGCCAGCAACAGCAAAACAATTTGCCCCAGCGGGGGCAACCTAAATAGCCATCCATTATGGAGATTGCTTTATACAAAAGGGCCGCTAAGGCATTGCACAAAACAATGTTACAGGTTGCCCCGCTGGGGCAAGGGCAAAAAATTTTATGATGTCTGCTACAAAGAGGTTACCCTTCCAGGGCAGGGCGATATCGTATTTATCAAAGTGCAAATATTGCTGTAATCGGGTGATCATGTTTTAGAAATAAGCTACCGAACGCTTCGGTGTTGTAACGCACTAATTAAATCTGCCATCCACTCAAACGAACAGCTGGTGAGCAAGATGCGAAACTACTTTAGCATCGTAAATAAATCCCCTTAAAATGAATCTTGTAAAAACTTTGCGCCTTGCGCATTTACCATACTTGCGCATGGTGCCCGTGCTTTTGCTGGCCAATATATTGATGCTGTTTTCCCCTCAGGCGCCGGACTCCGTCCGGTGTCTAAGTGTTACTTATCTTCCAACTGAATACAGAAACGATTTACATGAACCCATCGCCCATTGCTCAATTGAAAAACCAATGTAAAAGAGTGCGATCCCGATAAAAGATCGGGACAGGCCAATAAAGCTTACCAGCAGTACCAATAAAAATCACTCTCCTATTTTAATTCTCAATGACCGCAACAGGCCTTCCTTTCAATCCTTCGCTCACGAGGTAAGATAGAAATTTTGCAAGGGGTTCTATATCGGCGTGCACACTCGCTCTCTCCAAAGCCTCCATGTAAGTTTTACGTTCTTCAACAGGTATTACCGTCCACGGGTAGCCGCCACTTGCCAGCATTGCGTTCATTAAAAACCGCCCCATACGGCCATTGCATCTATAGTTGATAATGTGCAATTACCAGGTTTTTCTATTGCGCAATTACCAGGTTATTGTAATGTGCGATTACCAGGTTATAACGTAAAATCGCTATTGTATTGGACTTAAAGGCGTAAGAAGAGAGATACCCCCATCAGGCGCTGGACTCCGTCCGGTGTCAAATTGTTACTAATCTTCGAACTGAATACAGAAGCGATTAACATGAACCCTTCGCTCCATTGCTCAATTGAAAATCCACTGTACAAGAGTGCGACGCCAATGAAGCGTCATAGCAGTACCACAGCCGGGTAAAAAAAAATTAAAGAACGCCGGGCCTGAATTTCGTTAACTTAGTTAAGACCAAACCTCTTTAAATGAAAAAGTTAACGATTAGCTGCTTAACCTGTTTATTGTTTTGCCATATTGCTCTTGCCCAGGTGGGTATTGGAACCAACAGTCCCAAACCCAGCGCCGCCTTAGACATCAGGAGCACCGACCATGGCTTGCTCATCCCTTCCATGACCACTACAGAACGTATTGGTATTTCTTCTCCCGCTGAAGGATTGCTTGTTTATGATATCACGGCACACCGCCTGTATCAATACCAGGATGGCACCTGGCGCCATCACATCACCAACGACTACTGGGCACAATCTGCTACCAGGAAATGGGTATACAATGGCAGTGACAGCATTGGCATTGGCACAGTGTAGATTCCGGAGCATGTTGACCCACCGTTCCGTTTTATGTTGACCCACCATTCCGGTGATGTTGACCCACCCCCTTTTTTTAATTACAAACATTTTAAGTTTGATTATTCCGGGATGTTGACCCACCTGTTTTTTCAGCGTTTATTTTCTTGCTGGTTTTATTGTGCGCTGTCATTCCGGCATATTGACCCACCTGCAGGTAATTAATTGTTCGATGCTTTTTGATGTTTTTTGCTCCTCACTAAACAAAGGAGCGATGTCACAAAAGCCGGTAACAATGGAACAACTAAAACAAATCCTTCAACTTAAAAATGATGGAATAGGCATCCGGGAGATTGCACGTCGCATTGGTATCAGCCGCAATAGTGTGCGTAAATACCTTTCATTGCTTGATGCTG
>JBDSAA010000215.1:0-5665 GCA_039922375.1 Ferruginibacter sp. | reverse complement strand
ACAACCTGGGAATTGGCCGATAAATGGTATAGGAACAGGACTAAAAATACTGCGTAGATTTTTTTCATGAGTGTCTTTTTGGTACGGCGAAAGTAGGGAGTATATCTGCGCCAACGGTGTTCGGGGTGTTATTAATTTATCAACATGTTTGGATGTTGATACAACAGCAAACGCAAATTTTTGCCTGTCAAAATTACGTTGTGGGAAGGAAATTTAAGTTGAAGAAGGGCTCTGCAGCACTGATTATTGAGTAAAGCTAAATGCTATTGGCAAAGCCATTGATTGGGTCCGCTTCTTTTTGTATCAAGGCATTTTTGAGAAGGAATTGAGTAATGGCGTTTCCTATCTGGTCAAATTCCAGCAGAAATCCATCGTGCCCGTAGGTGGAATCAATTGCGAGGTACATGGCTCCAGGAATATGGTTTGCAATAAATTCCTGTTCTTGCGGAGGAAATAAAATGTCTGAACTTATACTAATTACAAGGGTGCCCGCTGTCACCTTTTTAAGCGCTGTTATTAAATCCCCTCTGCCCCTTGCTACATTATGGGTATCCATGCTTTTGCTAAGAAAATAATAGCTAAAAGCATTGAATCGCCGGGCTAATTTAATTCCCTGGTATTGCTGGTAAGATTCACTTTTGAAGCCTGTTGTTTTTTCGTGTGTATCTTCTGACTGGCCGAGGCCGTAGGTATGATAATTCCGGTACGAGAGCAATGCAATTCCCCTGGCAACCATCATGCCCTGCAGGCCTGCTTTTTCTTTTTTTTCTTCCCAGGTTGGATCAGTTTCAATGGCATGCCTCTGTGTGGCATTAAAGGCAATCCCCCATGGAGAGTGCATGCAATTAGTAGCAAGTAAAATGATGTGCTGAAACAGGGCTGGTTCTTCAATTGCCCATTCTAACAGTTGCTGGCCACCCATAGATCCACCAATACCAATATAAATTTTATTGATCTCCAGGTATTCTCTTAGGGGCTGATATGCACGGATCATATCCCGGATAGTGAATAAGGGGAAGTCGTGATACCAGGGTTGAACTGTGTCGGGATTTAGGTCAAGCGGGCTGGTACTTCCATAACAACTGCCGGGAATGTTTACACAAACAATGAAATAATGCGCCGGGTCAAATAATTTATCCTCGCCTGTAAGTCCGGGCCACCATTCTTTTGCATCGCTGTTGGCGGTAAGCGCATGAAATATCCATACCACATTATCCTTCGTTTCATTGAGGCTGCCATAGGTGGTGTAGGCCAGGTGATATTGTGGTAAGGTGATGCCTGATTCTAAAATGAATGGCTTGCTGTTAATGAATGTTTTTGCCATGTTTTTGAGCTTGATTTACAACCCGGATAAGATTTGGTTGTGTAAAAAATATACCCCGTATCCACCGCCGACGGGGCCGGAAGCCGCCGTCGGGGTTGTGGAAATATTCTTTCGCAAGTATCCGCCGTGATGCATTTCGCTGCTAACTGTAACCCACTTTGACGGCGGTTGAAAGCCCTGTCGGCGGTTGAACAGGGTAAACCATCCGGTTTTATAACGTAATTAAAGTTGCCCAATGGTATGCAGTATAAGAGGGCGACGCAACAATGATGCTGGATGCTTCACAGCCCGGACCAAAAAATTACTCCTTTAATTTTTTGAAATGGCATTTTAAGCAACCAGTTCGCTTGAAAATACTTTGGCGAAAGCCTGTTCAAAATCTGCTTTGATATCTTCTATGTGTTCGATACCCACACTGATGCGAACCTGGTTGGGCATAACGCCAGCCGCTACCTGCTCCTGCTCACTTAGCTGTTCATGCGTAGTAGATGCGGGGTGAATGGCCAATGTTTTTGCATCGCCCACATTGGCGAGGTGGCTTACCAGTTTCAATGAATTAATAAATTTGCCGGCATTTTCTTTACCACCCTTCACACCAAAATTGAGTATGCCACCAAATCCATTGCGGAGGTATTTTTTTGCCAGTTCATGGTAAGGATTTCCTGGTAATCCAGGGTATTCAACGAAGTCTACGGACGGGTGCACCTCGAGCCACTGGGCAAGCGCAAGCGCATTGTCTACATGGCGTTGTACCCGTAAGCTTAAGGTTTCAATGCCTTGCAATATCAGGAAGGAATTGAACGGGCTTTGCGAAGAACCAAAGTCACGCAGGCCCTCCACTCTTGCCCTGATTGCAAAGGCTATATTCGGTAGTCCCAATGGGTTGCCTTCACCGAATACATCCCAAAATTTCAGGCCGTGGTAGCCTTCGCTGGGCTCAGTAAACTGCGGGAATTTGCCATTGCCCCAGTTGTAATTTCCACCATCAATGATCACTCCGCCAATACTGGTTCCGTGGCCACCAACCCACTTTGTGGTAGATTCTACCACTACATTGGCGCCATGCTCCAACGGACGAAACAGGTAACCACCCGTGCCAAATGTGTTGTCTACGATCAGGGGCAGATCATACTCCCTGGCAAGGGCCGCAAATTTTTCAAAGTCAGGAATATTTAACCTCGGATTGCCAATGGTTTCCAGGTAAATTGCTTTTGTATTTTTGTCAATGTGCTTTACAAAACTTTCCACATTGTCTCCATCTGCAAACCTTACTTCAATGCCTAAGCGTTTGAAGGCTACTTTAAACTGGTTGTAAGTGCCGCCGTATAAATAAGTGGTCGAAATAAAATTATCACCTGCCTGTAAAATATTATTAAGCGCCAGAAACTGTGAAGCCTGTCCTGAAGATGTAGCCAATGCCGCCACACCGCCTTCCAGGGCAGCCATCCGCTGCTCAAACACATCAGTGGTAGGGTTCATGATGCGGGTGTAAATGTTGCCAAACTCTTTCAAAGAAAATAAATTGGCCGCATGTTCGTTGCTTTTGAAACCGTAAGAAGTTGTCTGGTAAATTGGTACGGCCCTTGAATTGGTAGCAGAGTCCAATTGTTGGCCTGCATGCAACTGTAACGTGTCAAAATGAAGTGGATTGCTCATGTTTTTTATTTTTGAAATTTTTAAAAAAAATTGGCTGGAAAGGTTGTAAAAAACCAACCTTTAAGATATAAAAACTATCCTTAATTTTTCTGAAATTAATTTTACAGGTTGTAGCATTTTTATGTAGAAACTAACTGAGACGTAAAAGTGGATCGGTTTCTAATAAAATAAAAACATATCATGAACAGACTGTCGCAATCTTGTGATGAGATGCATTTTTGCTTAGTTGAAATGGTTACGCCAACGGTATTGCATGGACTAAGCTCTTTGCAGTTACGGCTATTCTTTTATTCTCGGCACTTCCGAATTCGTGTTGTTCATATTCAGCTTAAACATGTTTACTTTACCGCTTTTATCTTTCACAAAGGAGATTTTTGCATTGATCTCTTTAATCACAAAATCCGTGTCTGAAGTGGGTAACATCTGTTGTTTCGATTGGCCTGCGGGTTCAACAAAAAGTTTATCATTTTCCTTAGTAATCGTAAGCACCAGATTTTTAAACTTGTACTTGCCAATATAGTTATCAAGTATTGCAGGGTTGATCTCAACAATATGTTCTTCAGGTAATTTCTGGCCTTTTAACTCCATACCATTTTGAAATAAAACCGTATGGCTTATCATTCCTTTTTCATCCTTAAAAAACTTTAACCGGGCTTCCACTACTTTCCAAAAGAATTCATCATCAGCTAACGGGAATATCTCAAATTTTGGCTGACCGCTTATTTGTGCAAAAAGTTTATCGTCTGCCGTGGTAACCGTTAATACACCCACGTTTGAAATTTCAAACCTGCCGGTATAAAGCTGTAGGTTTTTGGGCTTGGTGGATGAGACGATATAAGAAGTCTGTTTGTCCATTTTGTCCCACAAAAAAGTTTCTGCTATTTTGTTGGGGTCAAAATTTACTTCGGGCTCGGACGTATTAACAAACATAACCACGGTCATTTTCTCTTTTGGATAATAAGCAAGCTGGGTTAGGAAACCATGAAGGCCACCACTATGGCTAATAATATCTACTCCTCTAAAATTATTAAAGATCAGGCCATAGCCATATTTCATTGCTGGCGGTTCGCCATTTTTTAGTACTGCTGGGGTTGTAGCGGCTTTCCAGCTTTGTTCGTTCAGCACTTTGCCATTGTGCAGGGCAATGTTCCATTTTAATAAATCATCCACAGTTGAATAGATGGCACCGGCACCTCCGGCCCACGACATATCCCAGTTTTTCGCAGGCTCATACAGTTCCTTGTTTTTAGAATATCCTTTGGCCTCATGCTCCAGTTTTATTGCAGCATAATGTACACCTGTGTTTTTCATTCCCAGCGGATCAAAAAATGTTTCCTTTAAATATGCTTCATAAGGCTTGCCGGACACTTTGCCGATAATATATCCCAGCAGAAAATACCCCGAATTATTATAGAGCATTTTTTCGCCCGGATTAAAATCATAAGGATCATTTTTAAAAGAGTTAATAAGCGTATCGGGTAAGACAGTGTTGGTTACTTTTTCAACAAAATCATCCTTGCCGGTATAACTGTGGATGCCCGAAGTATGCGTCAATAGCTGATGGATAGTTACTTCGTCTCCCCGGGGAAAATCCGGAATAAATTTCGATAGTTTATCATTTACGCTTAGCAGGTTTTTTTCCTGCAATTTTAAAATGGCGGCTGCTGTAAATTGCTTGGTAACAGAACCGATCCTAAACTTTGTATCCGGCGTGACGGGGACCTTGTTTTTTACATCTGCATAACCAAATCCTTTCCGATACAGTACATCGCCCTCTCTTGCTACCAGCACAGCAATGCCTGGCGCTTCTTTGCCTTTCAAAGAAGTGTAAAAGTTATCAATTAAAATTTCTGCCTTAGGTACTGTTTCGTCTTTAGCACCCTGTTTCAGCAACATGTCAGCGATATCCTTTCTGCCCCTTATTTTGGCAGCTACTACCGGTGTTATACCGCTGGCATTTCCAGCATTGATATCTGCGCCACCGTCAATAAGCAATTTTATTTTATCAACATTTCCGTTGGCAGCTTCTGTAGTAAGCTGACTGGTTAATGCAGCCTTGTCCAGCAACCTGGCCACAAAGCCCCATCCGCCTTTCATATCCTGTATTTTCAACAAAAGCTGGTTGCTTCCTTTTACAAGTTTCAACTGTACCAAATCATTGTCTTTATCTACCCCTCTTGGTATCCAGTTGTCATGTATCAGCTTGCCATTAAGCCACACTTTTATGCCGTCATCGCTTCCCAATCCTAATACCATATTGGTAGGAGCATTGGCCTTAATTTCTGCCAGTGCATAAGCATACACAAAATCTTTGTTTTTATAAAAGCTGTCCAGGTCCACAATATCTGCTCCTGAAGTAATCAATTGCCAATTGAAATCCCTTCCATTAATTGAAACTGGTGCAGGAGGCCTTCCGGCAAGGGTATTTGCTCCCGCTATAACATCAGATTTAAAAGCTTTTTCCTGCATTGCGTCACTTGGTGCCAGTGTATCATTGCTCACAGGAATGGGGCCTGCCACCAGCCAGGTCTTCATAAATTTTCCGCTGGCAGGGAGATTGTATGTGGCTTTGTCATAGCCTTTTGCCTGGATAAGGGTTCCTTGTGAAAATGCATAATGCTGGAAAATTGACATCAGTAAAAAAACACTGAGCATTACCTGTTTTTTAATTTTCATTTTGAATTA
>JBDSAA010000214.1:0-18615 GCA_039922375.1 Ferruginibacter sp. | reverse complement strand
TTGATGTTTGAATGCGATACTTTGTTACCCGTAATTGGCCTCTTACCTGTAACTTGACATACTCTAGCCATATACTAATTTTTTGGACGGCGAAGGTAACAAAAGAATTCGAATTTGAACTAAGGTTTTTGGTTTTTTTTTAATTCAGGTTAATATCTCCGTTGTAATTTGTAAATCTCCGGGAATTATTAGTAACCCGCCTGCATTATCCCGATAACATTTGTGAATCTATCGTAGATTTTAAACTTAGTTTATTACAAATTATTCATATCCCCGTCAAATCAAAATTGATTATTTAAATATGAATCCGTCAAGCTTTTTCTTGCGCTACACCACACCCTGCCTGTTTGAAAAATTACCGATAGAATAATGAAGCTCACTCCAAAGTAAAACTGAATGTTGAATAACTTATTCTCCTTAAAAATAATAAAGGCCAGTATGATCCCGTATACAGGCTCCAGATTATAGATCATGTTGGCCGTAAAGGGTGACAAATGCTTTAAGGCTTTCAATTGCAAATCAAAACAGAAAACTGTACAAACGCATGCCAGTAACACCAGCCACATCCAATCTTGGGCAGTAGGCAGGTAATAGGCAGCAGGAAACTGCCACAGGTAAAACGGAATCAAAAGAGTTAATGCGGCTAATGCTCCTCCCAGTTCGTAAAGTGTCAGGGTTGACGGACTGAACCTTAGTAATAATTTTTTATTAAAAATTGGGAATAGTGAGCTGCCGATGGCTGAAATTACACCAAAAATAACCCCTGTTTTATACTGAGGATGAAAATCGAAAATGATATAGATGCCTGCTATTGCCAACAGCCCTAAGAGAATTTCCACCAAAACAATATTTCTTTTAGAAATAAGCGGTTCAAAAAAGGCTGTAAAGAAACCGGATGCGGAGAAGCAAACCACTGCTATTGCAACGTTGCCGTATTTCACACTGCCATAAAAAGTCACCCAATGTAAAGCCACAATCATTCCTACCCCCAAAATCTTAAAAGCATCTATCAAAGGAATTAGCTGCAATAACTTTTTAAAATAAAGTATTCCAGCTAAAACAACAACAGTAATCAGCAACCTGTACCAAACCAGTAGTCCCTCGTTAAGGCCGATCAGCTTGCCGAGTATTGCAGTAAAGCCTGCCAAAAAAACAGCAATATGTAATTGAATAAAAGCTTTTCGCATCGATGACAAAGATAGGAAGGACGGTGTGAGGCGTAAATGGTTTGAGGTGTAAGGTATGAGTGGCAGGAATTTATTTTTGCCTTCCTTTTACCTTTTGCCTCTTACCTGCTACCTTCTACCTTTTCCCTAGCTTTCCTTTTACCTCTTGCCTACCACCTTCTACCTTTCCTTCGGCGCTCAATAGCACTACAACAGTTGAAGGGAGTGACACAACGATGCTAAATCAAGGCTCTTCCGCTTGTACAAAAAAAATGATAAATAACTATAAACTAATAACTGCAAGCATCAAACTAATTATATTTGCCCACTTATAACCAAATACTATATGACTTTTAAACGTATCAACAACATTACCGGATGGATCGTGTGCCTTATTGCCTGCACTGTTTATATTATGACGATGGAGGCTACCGGCAGTTTCTGGGATTGTGGTGAATTTGCTTCCAGCGCTTACAAATTACAAATTCCTCATCCGCCGGGAGCCCCCTTGTTTGTGTTGATCGGACGTTTGTTTATGGTTCCTTTTGATCCCCAACATGCAGCTACCGGTATTAACCTGATGAGTGCTTTATCCAGTGGCTTTACTATCCTTTTTTTATTCTGGAGCATTACGCATTTCGCAAAAAAACTGGTAAGAACCGGTACAACGGAGTTAACCGGCGAACAAACATTTGCTGTAATGGCTGCCGGCGCTGTTGGTGCGTTGGCTTACACTTTTTCTGACTCGTTTTGGTATAGCGCTGTAGAAGGCGAAGTATATGCATTGTCTTCTTTTTTTACAGCCATTGTATTTTGGGGAATGCTTAAATGGGAAGATGCTGTTACTGAAGAACAAAAGAAAGGTATCAATGGTCATTTTACCAGCGCCGACAGATGGTTGATACTGATATTTTACCTGATGGGCCTTTCAATTGGTGTTCATTTACTCAACCTGCTTACGATACCTGCAATGGTAATGATCTATTATTTCAAGCGGTACAAAGTAACCAATTGGGGAGTAGTGTTCGCTTTTTTAATTGGTTGCATACTAACTGGCTTCATACAGAAAGCAGTGATCCAATGGACCATAAAAGGAGCAGGCAATTTCGACATTATGTTTGTGAATGATTTTGGGATGCCCTTCTTTAGCGGCTTCGCCTTTTTCTTCATTTTGATTGGTGTGTTGATATTTTTTGGGCTACGCATCGCTACAAAGAAAAACTGGAATTTCCTGAGGCTTGGCCTGTGGAGTTTTGCATTTATGCTATTGGGGTACTCAACTTATTTTACCACACTTATTCGCAGCAATGCAGACCCTGTAGTGGACATGTTTAATGTAGATAACCCTGTAAACCTGGTAGGTTACCTGGGCCGTGAACAATATGGCGACTGGCCAATTTTAAAAGGCCAGGATTTTACCGCAAACCCTATTGAACAAAATATTGTGGAGACATACATTAAAGGAAAGAATTCATATGTTAAAAATGGCCGTAAGATGGAAACAACTTACGCACCGGAAGACCAGCATATTTTTCCAAGGATGTGGGACCAGAGTAATGACCAGGGGCATGCTGATTATTATGCCAGTTTTGCCGGTATTGGAAAGGACCCGAAAACCGGTGAATGGCAAGGAACGCCGACTATGGCTGATAACATTAGTTTTTTTACGCAGTACCAGTTGGGTTGGATGTACCTGCGATACTTCATGTGGAATTTTGCAGGTAAGCAAAATGATATACAAGGCGTGAACATGGGCAATGTAAGAGATGGTAACTGGAAATCGGGCATTTCTTTTTGGGATAATGCACGGCTGGGCGATCAAAAATATATGCCCGACAGTATGAAGCACAACAAAGCGAATAATAAATTATTTGCATTGCCTCTTATACTCGGATTGTTAGGTATTTATTATCATTATGTAAAGAATAAGAGAGACGCGGTGGTAGTATCGTTGTTGTTTTTCTTCACGGGCATCGCCATTATTGTCTATTTAAATATGGCGGGTAATCAGCCACGGGAACGTGACTACGCTTTTGTAGGTTCATTTTACGTTTTCGCTCTTTGGATTGGTTTGGGTGTGTTATTCGTAAGAGAATTATTTACCCGGTACATGAATGGGAAGATGGCCAATTACGCGGCAGCAGGCCTTTGCGCATTGGCAGTGCCGATATTAATGGCGAGTCAGGAATGGGATGATCATGACCGTAGTAAGAAAGTATTGGCAAGGGATCTTGCAATTGATTACCTGGAAAGTTGTGCGCCCAATGCACTCGTTATTTCATTTGGTGATAATGATACTTACCCGTTGTGGTATGCACAGGAAGTAGAAGGAATAAGAAGGGATATAAGGGTAGTAAATTCAAGCTTACTTGGCACAGACTGGTACATTAACCAGCTTCGTTACAAGGTAAATAAAAGCGATCCGATGGACCCTATCTGGAGCGCTGCACAAATTGAAGGAGCCAAGAGAGATATTGTTTATTACGCTCCAAGGCCGGGAATAGATCCAAATCAATATATGGATCTGTACACCATGATGAAAGATTATGCAGGCAGTGATGAGGCTGCTAAAATTGAGCTGCGGAATGGAGATACTTTAAATATTTTTCCAACAAAAAAAGTATTCATTCCTGTTGATACAGCATTGGTACGCAGCAATGGCACTGTAAACCCCGACGATAGTGTGCTTACAGAAATGAAGTTTGAAATTCCAAAGGCTGCTTTGTTTAAAAATGATGCCGCCATTTTAAACCTCATTGCCGCTAACAAGTGGAAAAGGCCTATTTACTTTACTTCCGAATACAAGGACCTTGGTTTTGCCCCCTACCTTCGCCAGGATGGACTTACCAACAGGCTGGTGCCTGTGGCAAACAGCCCGGTTAACAAAACCTGGGTGTATGACAAAATGATGAACAAATTCGTATTTGGCAATGCCAATGTAAAAGGCGTTTATTTTGATGAAGAAAACCGCAGGCATTTAAACAGCATTCGCCTGGCATACGCACAAGCCGCTGGTAACCTTGCTGATAATGGTAAGAAAGATGAAGCAAAAAAGATGTTGCAGAAATGTGATAAAGGAATGCTGGAAGAAAATTTTGGCTATGGTATGGTCTCCCGCTTTCAGCAGCACAATTACATTTCACTTCAATTTTTAGAAGCCTGTTACAAAGCCGGTGATACTGTGTTGGCTGAAAAGGTTAGCAGGAGCGTTAAAAAAGACCTGGAACAGCAGATCAACTATTATAGCAACCTGAGTGAGAATAAGCAGGAACAGTTTAGAAGCGATAGCGAGCAGGCAACCAATTTCCTGAGGGGGATTCAGCAAATAGAAAGTATGTATAAAAACCCTTTGCCAAAAGTGAATGAAATGCAGGGTACCATTAACAATGTGCCACAAACCCCGGATGCAAGGAAGCCCGACAGTCCAAAAAAATAGTTCAATTTGGAATCAGCAGAACAACAGCTAGCTTAATAAAATTAGAAATCCTTCTGTCAACAGCAGAAGGATTTTTAATTTAACAAACGAACTAATTCTGGCACTAAAATGTTTATTAAATTGCAGTAACCGACAGATGACCAGCGTGGGCCACCAATTGTGATGAGATCCGGTTGCCGGTTGTCAGATAAACGGTGACCTTTTTTTATGAAAGGATACAACTTCTCTAAATATGATCCTTCCCAGGATGCCAAATCACGTTTTGAGCAATTACTTGATATTTTTATGCAGTTGCTTACCTACACCAACGGAGATGTAGGCGAGGCAATGCGATGGATGAATGAGCTGGATAAAGAATATAATCTTGGTAAGGATGACTATGGCATGGGCGATTTTTATGAAGACCTTAAAGACAAAGGATACATTGATGAGAAAAAAGATACTGGCGAAATAAAAATTACACCCAAAACCGAACAGGGCATCCGCAAAAAAAGCCTCGAAGAAATTTTCGGCAAATTAAAGAAGACCAAACAAGGCAATCACAATACATTTAAGCCCGGCGGCGGAGACGAGATCAACCCGGAAACAAGGCCGTTTCAGTTTGGCGATACTTTGGAGCAAATTGATTTTACTTCTTCTATACGCAATGCTCAAATCAATCATGGGGTGGATAGTTTCCGTTTGTATGAAGATGACCTTGAGATCAGGGAAACTGATTTTAAATCTCAAACCTCTACCGTGTTGATGATCGACATAAGTCACTCTATGATTTTATATGGTGAAGACAGGATTACACCTGCAAAAAAAGTTGCGATGGCTTTGAGTGAACTGATACAAACCAAGTATCCAAAAGATACATTGGATATTGTGGTATTTGGAAATGACGCATGGACGATTGAGATAAAAGACCTTCCTTATTTACAGGTTGGCCCCTACCATACAAATACAGTTGCCGGGCTGGAGCTTGCGATGGACCTTCTGCGCAAAAGAAGAAATCCTAACAAGCAAATATTTATGATAACCGATGGCAAACCAACTTGCCTGAAAGTGGGTAAACGCTATTATAAAAACAGCTTTGGTGTGGACAGGAAAATATTGAACCGCTGTATGAGCCTGGCTACTCAATGTAAAAAATTGAAAATACCGATCACTACATTTATGATAGCAAGCGATCCGTACCTGCAAAAATTTGTTACCGAATTCACCGAGACCAATAATGGCAAAGCATTCTTTGCTTCGCTGGATAGATTGGGTGCTTTTATATTTAAAGATTTTGAAAGTGGCAAACGGAAAACGGTCTATTAAATTTTAGAAAAAAGCAACAAAAAATATTTTGAATCCAGCAATTGAACCTTGATTAAGCATTGTTGCGTCGCACTCTTGTACCGCATACCTTTAGGGAACATTTCCCTCAATTAAATTAAAAGTTTTTGTTTAAGTACTTTCATTTTGGATGAGTATCCTGAATAATTTAAAATCCTATAAAATAAAATAATGAGTCATAGAGCAAGCACATTGGGCGAACTGAAAAAATTAGGGTACACATCAAAATCGATTAAAGATGAGATCCGTGATAACCTGATCAAAAAAATAAAGGCAAAAGAAAATGCCTTTCCCGGGATATTGGGCTATGAAGATTCAGTAATCCCCGATACTGAAAGGGCCTTATTATCACGCCACAACATATTATTCCTGGGCCTTCGTGGACAGGCCAAAACGAGGATGGCAAGGCTGATGACCCTATTGCTGGATGAGTATATCCCGATAGTGGCAGGCAGCGAGATCAATGATGATCCCTTGCAACCAATATCAAGATATGCTCTTGATCTCATTGAAATGCAAGGAGACGAAACACCTGTCAGCTGGTTGCACCGTAGCCAGCGCTATGGTGAAAAACTGGCTACACCTGATGTAAGTGTGGCGGATCTGATTGGCGATATTGATCCTATAAAGGCGGCCAATTTAAAATTGAGCTTTGCTGATGAAAGGGTATTGCATTATGGCATTATTCCACGCAGCAACCGCAGTATTTTTGTGATAAATGAACTGCCGGATCTGCAGGCCAGGATACAGGTATCGTTGTTCAACATCCTGGAAGAAGGCGACTTACAAATCAGGGGATTTAAATTGCGGCTACCCCTTGATGTAATGTTTGTATTTACAGCTAACCCGGAGGATTATACCAACCGGGGAAGCATTGTAACGCCACTAAAAGATCGGATAGAAAGCCAGATACTTACACACTATCCCAAATCAATTGAAACATCTTTGGCCATCACCGAGCAGGAGGCGAATATCTATGAAGAACAACTGAACCGGGTGAACATCAGTGACCTTGTAAAACGTTTAATAGAGCAGGTGTCGTTTGAAGCAAGGGGAAGTGAATTTGTGGATAAAAAAAGTGGGGTAAGTGCAAGGCTTACTATCGCAGCTTATGAAAATGCTGTGAGCGCTGCAGAACGCAGGGCAATCATCAACGATGAGAAACAGACACAGGTTTGGATTAGTGACCTTGTGGGCATTATTCCGTCTATTACGGGTAAAATAGAACTGGTATATGAAGGCGAGCAGGAAGGGCCTTACCAGGTTGCGTTTAACTTATTAGAAAAGGCAACCCGCTCTATCTTTACTCAATTTTTCCCTAACCCTGATACGCTGAAAAAGAAAAGAACCAAAGAAGTTTCCGTTGATGACAATCCGTACAAATCAATTACACGATGGTTTGACAGCGGTAATCACCTGGATGTATTTTTTGAAACAAAAGATGTTGACAAAGTGCAGTTGCTGTATAAGGTAGATGGCTTGCACGCTGTAGTAAAAAAATATTACAAAGCTGCAAACGATAAGGAAAATGCTTTGCTGATGGAATTTGTTTTACATGGCCTTGCTGCATTTTCTCTCATCAGCAAAAAAGTATTGGATGGTAAAATTGAGTTTAAAGACCTGATGGGAAGCATGCTCAATATGGGTGCACAATCCTTTACTGAGGAAGATTTTAACGACAACGATTTTAATTAGCAGAGCCAAGATATATTCATTCATATCGTCTTACAACAATTGCCAACCTTCAGAGGGTTGGCAATTCGGTTGAAGCTGGCGATGCTCAATTTATTTTTTGATAATACGCAATCACTTTGGCATCGTGATTGTTTTAACCAATACGGTTATATTAATTTATAGCGTCTGCGAGCTGCCTGAAGAGAAAATGTACAAGTGTGCGACGCAACAATGCTTAATCAGTATTCAACTGTTTGGCTACAAAAAAATAAATGGTGAAAAAATTTAATCAGCAGCTGGTTTCCAGAGCAATTAAATACAAGGCCCCGAAGCGTTTCCTTTTCCAGGTATCACTTCAGGGCCATTGTATTAACAAGCAATCGTACAGCCAGCAAATAAGATAGTGTATAATTAAAATTTGTAGCCAAATGAAATTCCTGCCCAATAAGGCACAAAGCCATCTTTATTGAAAACCGGTGTGATGCCTGCCCTAAATAAAAATCCGCCGTTTTTTGGCTGCATCCGGTATCCAAAAAAGGCATGGCCAAATGTTGTTGAAAATTGATCCTCGTCATCACTATAATAATAATCTTCGGTTATTGAAACGAAAGTAACGCCAAGCCCTATCTCAAAATAGTTTCGTCCGTCTTTACCCAACAGGTAATTTAGGCCCACTGGGACAAATAGGGCACCGGTCCCTTCCACTTTAAAACCACCCACACCAACTTTGAAGCCGAGCCCATCCTCCTTTTTTTGAAAACGCATATCGTAGTTTATAGAAGCTAGTCCGGCGCCGCCTAATTCGAAGTAAAATGATTTGGCAGGAGTTTGTGCATGGGCCGCAGTTGAAAAAAGTAAAACAATAATTAAGCTGATAAGGGTTTGTTTTTTCATACACTGTTTATTAGGTTAAGATGATTAAAAACAATGGAGCGCTGCATCGGAAAATTGTTAAATAATATTCACTTCCTTTTCCAGCAATACATTAAATTTTTCGTTCACACTTGCAATGATCTCCTGGCTCAACAGTAAAATTTCCCCGCCCTTTGCATTGCCATAATTTATCAATACAAGCGCCTGCTTTGCATGACAGCCGGCATCGCCTTTCCGGTAGCCTTTCCACCCGCATTGTTCTATTAGCCAACCGGCAGCCAGCTTGATCTTACCATTGGGAAGCGTATAACCAACTATTTTGGGAAAGTTATTTTTTAGTTTTTCAAAATGATCTGCGGCAATCTCCGGGTTCTTAAAAAAGCTACCGGCGTTACCGATCTCGGCTGGGTCGGGCAACTTGCTACTGCGGATATTGATGATTGCCTGTGAGATCGCCTGTATACTCAATTCGGTGACTTGCATCGCGGCAAGTTCCTGCTCAATGGCGCCATAGGACGTATTTAATTTTGGATTTTTGCTAAGGCGAAAAGTAACATTTATAATTGCAAATTCATTTTTAAACTTTTGCTTAAAAACACTTTCCCTGTAGCCAAATTCGCAATCATTTAGATTGAACTTTACAATTTTATTTTCATGCAAATGAAATGCTTCCAATTCAAAAAATATGTCTTTAATTTCCACTCCATAAGCGCCGATGTTTTGCATGGGTGATGCTCCCGTATTACCTGGTATGAGCGAAAGGTTTTCCATGCCGGCCCAATTGTTATTGATACAATGAACAACCAATTGGTGCCAGTTAACGCCTGCACCTGCTTTGATGAAGACATGTTCCTCGTCCTCATTTATTTTATCAATACCATGCACCTCATTTTTTATAACAAGGCCGCCGAAGTTTTTAGTAAATAAAATATTGCTGCCGCCACCGAGTATTAAGGTTGATGGTTGATGGTTGATGGTTGATGGTTGGTTAAATTCGAGCAGCTCTTTTAATTCATCCATATTAGTAAATGAGGAAAAGTACCGGGCAAGGGCATCAATGCCAAAGGTGTTGTATTTTTTGAGAGAAAAATTTTCGTGGATCATAAGGCAAATTCTTTCATTTGATAAGGGTTAAGTCTTTACTGACGCAGCATCTTATTTTCACATTTTAAAATTCTAAAATTCCCAAACTATTATCTCAATTAGCACATTAGCACATTAGCAAATTGGCTAATTAGTTAGCATCCACATCCGCAATCATTACCACGCTTCTAAATTGTTTTTGTGAGAGTATTAAATTAAACTGGTTCCTGATCACTTTTTTGTATTGCTGTATTTGGTGCATATCCAGGGGCAACTTAATTAATAGCTCCATCAAATATTGGTTGCGGACCCTTGCTACCACCGGCGCTGCGGGTCCGACCACAAAATTGTTTAAATGGACTTTTAAAGCCGTTGCCAATTGATGGGCTGCTTCATCCACTACTTCTTTTGCTTTATGCTTTAGCGTAATTTCTATGATGCGGCTGAATGGCGGATAAAAAAACTGTTGACGGTTTTCAATTTCATACGAGTACATTTTTTTATAATCATGCTGTTGCACAAATTGCAATACGGGATGATTTACCTGTGTGGCCTGTACCAACACTTTGCCTTGTTCATCTTTTCTTCCGGCCCGCCCACTCACCTGTTCCATCAATTGAAAACCCCTTTCATTTACCCGGAAATCCGCAAAACTTAATAAGCCGTCAGCATCCAAAATCCCCACGAGGCTTACCTTTTCAAAGTCAAGGCCTTTCACTACCATTTGTGTACCTACCAATACGTCTATACGCTGCTGTTCAAATAATTTGATCAGGTTATCATGTGCTGATTTTCCTCTTACAGAATCCACATCCATCCTTGCAACCTTCAAATTTGGAAATTCTCCCTCAAGCATTTCCTCAATCTTTTCGGTACCAAAATTTTTCTCCATCCAGTTAACAGTGCCACAAGCCGGACAATCCGTTATCTTGGGATAAGTAGTGCCGCAGTAATGGCAATGCAGTTTATTAGAATACTTATGCAAGGTTAAGGTTACATCGCAATTTTTGCATTGGGGCAGGTAACCACAGGTGCCACAAATTAAGTAAGGAGAATATCCTCTTCTGTTCTGGAAGAGGATAACCTGCCGGCCATTTTCAACCGTTTTTTGAACAGCCTCTTTCAATTGCGGTGACAGCATTACCTTTCCTTTCTGAACTACTTTACGAGTGTCAATTATTTCTATTGTGGGCAAATGTATTCCTCCAAAACGTTCGTTTAATTCCACCAATGCATATTTACCTTTTTTTGCATTAAAATACGTTTCTATCGAAGGCGTAGCACTGCCCAATAAAACTTTGGCATTAAAAATAGAAGCATAAAATACAGCGGCGTCTCTTGCATTGTATCGTGGAGCAGGATCCTGCTGTTTAAATGAGGAGTCGTGCTCTTCATCTACGACTATCAGCCCCAGATCTTTAAATGGCAGGAACAAGGCACTACGGGCTCCCAATATGATCCTCGTTTCACCTGTTTTAATTTTATTCCACAACTCTACCCTTTCATTGTTGTTGAATTTGGAATGATAAATAGCAATATTTCCGCCAAAATGCAATTGCAACCGGCGGATCATTTGGGCAGTAAGTGCGATCTCAGGTAAGAGGTACAATACCTGTTTACCTTGTTGATAAAATTCTTCAATTAGTTTGATATAAACTTGTGTTTTGCCACTACTCGTAATGCCATGCAGTAAACAAACATTTTTATTGATAAAGCTTTGCCGTGTCTGTTGCAACGCATCCTGTTGAGCACAACTTAATTCAAAATTAATATCCATCGCTTTTGGCATCGATTTAATTCTGTCTATGCTCCGCTTTTCAACCTTTATTATTTGCTTTTCAGCAAGGCCATTTAATTGGGCAACAGATGCGCCGGATTTCCTCAAAAGCGCTGATTGTGTTACGTCCCCTTCGGTTTTTATCAGGTGTATATAGCTTAACAAAAGTTCCAATTGCTTTGGAGCCTTCGTCCAGTTATTCATCAATGCTGCGAGATCTTCCTCTTTGTTGTATATGGGATTTAGTATGACATAATTCTCCATCTTGGTTTTATACCTTTCGCTCAACGATTCCCATACGATACAAACTTTTTTGTCTATCAGTTTTTTTATTACCGGGTACACATAGGCTATGTCCAATACTTGTTGCACCTCAGTTAAATTCAATTGCTTTTTTATCAGCAGTGCTTCGGCTACTACGTATTCATCATTATCAAGGTCGGTAAAATCATCTCCATATTCCTCATTAAATATTAAGATAGTTTCGCTACTCAACTTGAAATGAGCCGGCAAGGCTGCCGCCATTACTTCACCTTCACTGCACATATAATATTCACTTATCCATTGCCATAGTTTCAATTGCTGCGGGTACAAGAGTGGCTCATCATCCAGGATATTTAGAATGTCTTTCGTTTGATAAGGGGGCGCCTCGAAGCTTAGCGACTTTACAATGCCGGCATATCTTTTACTCTTTCCCAGCACCACCTCTACCCTGCAACCCGGCTTTATGTTATTTAAAAAAACTTCAGGCACACAATAAGTATATGTTGTTGGCAATGCAAGCGGAAGTATAACAATGGCATATGCAGCATTAATGCCTGCGGGTGACGAAGCTTTCGAAAAACTCAATACCGCATCGAGTTCCGCGGGAGTTGACTTCATAGAATCTTTCTCCTCAGGATTTTCATTTGAGGTGTTAAAAAGAGGTATTTGATTTGGCTCATTCATTTATCTTCGCCTTGTCTATATTTATAATCATGCTTTATTCTATTCTTACTGTTCCATCAATTATAAAGCTACTTTATCCAACTTGCCTTATATGCTTTCAACTTTTCCTCCATAAGGTTATAAACTTTTTCCTTCAATACAATCACATCCTTTGGTGTTAATCCCTTCACACTTATTTCTTCCAGGTACACAGCTCGTGATTTACCCGGCATTAATGAAAAAATGCTTTGATGATTCAGACGATCATAACTATCCAGAAATAAAATTGGCTTCAATGGAGTTTGGGTTTCAATAGCAATTTTAAATGCCCCATCATAAAAATCCTTTAATGGTTTTGTTGTCATATTAAAAGTTCCTTCAGGGGCAATCACAATAGAGATACCTTTACGTATAACCGCTTTTAATTTTTGTACGCTCCTGGCCCTTTTTTCAGCACTGCTTCGATCCACCATTACTACCGCATTCTTATAAAAAAAACCAAATACTGGAATTTTTGCCATTTCCGATTTTCCTAAAATCCTGAAATGTTGCTTTCGGATAGCTTTCATAATAACAGGAATATCCATATAAGAAATATGATTAAAAATAAAAACATATGACTTATTGCGATCATGCGGTACTTCAAAAAGATTTTTGTGATAAATACCCCACAGAGGCATAATGCAATCGGCCCACAACTGGCAAATTCTGTAAATAAAGTTTCCTCCCCTGATCTTTCCAAAAAAAGAAGCAATGATAACAAAGGGAAATAGCACAAACATGATTACCATAAAAAGCACAAATCCATATATTGAAAAAAGCACTCGAATTGGAAAAAATAAATATTTCATAATAAAAAGCGAATATAATGTCTTTAGCCATACGGGCATAAGGCGGCCTTTTCCCCGTTTTTACCCAATTGCCTGCCGAAAACGCCCGCTAAATTCACCCTTTGATGGTTTTGGCAAAAATCTCCGTTATAAATTATTCAATTTAATTTCAATTCCCTTACCTTTGCCGTCCTAAATTTTGGTTATATGTTAGCAGTAGTAAAAATAGCAGGTCAGCAGTTTAAAGTTAAAGCAGGCGACAGTCTTTACGTTCCGCATATTGAAGGAAAGAGTGGTGACAAGGTTGAGTTTTCAGAAGTTCTGATGACAGACAGCGATGGTACCCTTTCCATTGGCAGCGCCGTAAAAGCAATAGTAAAAGCTGAAATTGTGACTGACCTTGTACAAGGTGATAAAGTGATCGCCTTTAAAATGAAAAGAAGAAAAGGCTTCCGTAAAAAACACGGGCATCGTACGCACTATACAAAAATACAAGTGACTGAAATCGCTTAATAAAAATTGTTTCTTTTAAAGACAGTTGATTATAAGATGATCGGCTTTATGAAAGGAACAATGAACTAATAATTCGAAATCCGAAACAAAAAAAATTTAAGATGGCACATAAAAAAGGTGAAGGCTCGGTTAAGAATGGCCGGGATTCACAAAGCAAAAGATTAGGTGTAAAAATTTATGGCGGTCAACCAGCCATTGCAGGAAATATTATTGTTCGTCAACGCGGCACTGTTTATCATCCTGGAAAAAATGTTGGCCTTGGAAAAGACTTTACCATTTTTGCATTGACTGATGGTTTAGTAGAATTCAAAAAAGGAAGAGGTGACAAGAGCTACATTTCAGTGAATGCTGTTGACGTAACTGCTTAAGTATTAAAGTTTTTTTTGGCGGGTAGAAAAATATTTTTACTTTTAAGTATTATTTACTAACCAATTAAATTTTAAAGAACATGGCAACTGCAAAAAAAGCGGCAAAAAAAGCTGCACCAGCTAAGAAGGCTGCTCCTGCAAAAAAAGCTGCACCAGCTAAAAAAGCTGCTCCTGCAAAGAAAGCTGCTCCTGCAAAAAAAGCTGCTCCTGCAAAAAAAGCGGCTCCTGCAAAGAAAGCGGCTCCTGCAAAAAAAGCTGCTGCAAAAAAGAAGTAAGCTTTGCTTTTTTGAAAGCAAAATTTATACAAAAGTCCTGGCTCACGCCGGGACTTTTTATTTATAGCAGGTGATACACAACTTATACCCTAAGACTAAAACTCCACCATAGCTACTTTTAAATACGCTTCCTTAATAAATAATTTTCTTCCCAAAAACATTTTACATTTGGATATGGATAATTACCAAATAGCAGACTCCTTCTCACTCTTAGCGAAATTGATGGACATTCACAGTGAGAATAGTTTTAAAGCAAAATCGTATGCGGCTGCCGCATTTAATATAGAAAAATTGCCAATGCAGTTGAGTGAAATGCCCCTGGATAAATTATCTGGCATAAAAGGAATTGGGGAATCAACCGGAAAAAAAGTCGCTGAGTTATTAACTACCGGCGAGTTAAAAGCATTAACTGAGATGATAGAAAAAACACCACCGGGTGTAATGGAAATGCTAAACATAAAAGGTATCGGCCCCAAAAAAATAGCTACGATCTGGAAAGAAATGGAGATAGAAACGATCGGTGAATTATTATATGCCTGTAAAGAAAACCGGTTAAAATTATACAAAGGCTTTGGAGAAAAAACGCAACAAAATGTTATTGAAACAATTGAATTTTATTTAAAGAGCAAAGGTTGTTTTTTGTTTTCGCAGATAGAAACAATGCATAATAATATAAAAAGTTTTATTGCAAAATTATTTTCTGAAAATAAATTTGCGTTTACAGGAGCATATAAGAGACAACTTGAAACGGTCAATGAAATTGAAATTGTAATTGATGACACAATAAAAAATATTGGACATACATTAACTACCGCAGAAGATTTTGAACTGCTCGAAACCAATGAGACAGATCTTTTATACAGGGCTTCAGTAGGTTTGAAATTTCGTTTATACGGTTGTGATAGTAAGCCAATAATACAGTTGGCTTTTACGAAAGGATGTTCTGAAGAATTTGAAAGAAACTTTACTCAGCAATTTCCAGGCATTGATTATTTAGCATGCGCAAATGAAGAAGATATTTTTAAAAAAGCAGGATTGCATTTTATACCAGCTTGCCAAAGAGAAACCACTGCAGTAATAGAAAGGGCAAAAACAGCTCCACTACCTTCCTTGCTTATGGTGAACGACATCAAAGGAATAATACACAGCCACAGCAACTGGAGTGACGGCGGCAGTACCATAGAAGATATGGCGATGAACGCAATCGAAAAAGGCTTTGAATACCTTGTAATCAGTGATCATAGTAAAAGTGCATTTTATGCCAATGGACTGGAAGTAGAACGGATAATGGCCCAGCATATTTACATTGATGAACTAAATATTAAGCTGGCACCCTTTAAAATATTCAAAAGTATCGAAAGCGACATATTAAATGACGGGAGCCTTGACTACAGCAGTAATATTCTTGCTACGTTCGATCTTATAATCGCTTCTGTTCATTCTAATTTAAAAATGAGTGAAGAAAAGGCAATGCTACGGTTAATGAACGCCATTGAAAATCCTTACACTACCATTTTGGGCCATATGACCGGACGCCTGCTATTGAGCCGCAAGGGCTATCCTGTAGACCACAAAAGAATTATTGATGCCTGTGCCGCAAACCATGTAGTAATTGAATTGAATGCCCATCCAAATCGCTTAGACATAGATTGGCGGCATATGGATTATGCATTGAAAAAAAATGTATTGATCTCTATTGATCCTGATGCCCATTCGCCGGAGGGATTCGGCGATATAAAATATGGTGTATCAGTTGCCCAAAAAGCTATGCTCACAAAAGAAAGGAATCTTAGCAGCTTTAGCCTTGCTGAGCTGAAGGAATATTTATTGAACAGAAAAAGGTTGAAGAATATTTAACTGGTTACAATGGGCAGCTCTACAAAAAAGGTAGTGCCTGTGCCGATATTGGTTTGAAACCATATGCTGCCCTTACTTTCCTCCACAATGCCTTTGCACATGGCAAGGCCCAGTCCTGTACCCGAAGTTTTAGTGGTAAAATTAGGCGTAAATATTTTTGAGCGTACTTCTTCCGGTATCCCCGATCCATTGTCCGTAACAGTTACAAGCACGCTGTTTTCGGATATCTTTTCTTCCATTATTATCCTGGCTCTTTTACCGTCAGGAATAGCCTGCAATGCATTTTGAATCAGGTTGGTAAATAACCGGTTGATATGTGTACGGTCTGCATCAATCATTACGGCACCATTAACAGGTTTCCAGGTAAGTTGCACATTATCCTCAACCGAATGTAGCTGCGTCAACAATTTTATTGACTCATTCAAATCAAAAACTTCGTTTCGTGGATTACCAATATTTGCGAACTGTGAGAACTCTCCGGCGATCTGGCTGAGGTGATCAATTTGTTCTACCAATGTACGGGCCACGCTTTTTGTAAGGTCATACACATTGCCGGTATTGCTGTCAATAGCCCTTTGAAGATATTGCAGGCTTAATTTCATGGGTGTAAGCGGATTCTTAATCTCGTGTGCAACCTGCCTTGCCATCTCACGCCATGCGCCTTCCCTTTCGCTTTTTGCAAGGGCCGCCGCACTATTGTCCAGTTTAGCCACCATTTTATTGTACTCTTTTACCAGCTCCCCTATTTCGTCCCTCCTGTTCCAGACAATCGCTTCGTTCATTTGCCCAAGATTTACAGCCTTCATTTTATTACTGATAAAAGAAAAAGATCTTGTAATACGGTTGGTAATAAAAAACGCCACGATACCTGCGATTAAAAAAATGAATGCATTCAGATTTATAATGGCAACTAAAAAATTCGAGATCTCCTGGCGCAGTTTCGTTTGAGACGTAAAGTATGGGATATTGAGGTACGCATATTCCCTGCCGATTTCATCAATAACCGGAACATAGTTGCTTAAAAATTGTAAAGTGCCAATGGTTTCTTGTTTAAAAAATTGAATTTCCTTCAAATGATTTAAATGATAATAAGCAACAGGGTCCATCTTATTGCTAACAATTCCTTTATTGTAAGGCAGGGGAAGCGACGAAGCCCTAAGGGTTCCATCCAGGTCATATAAGTTGATATCCACCGCATGTACTTCTGATATTTTCGCAATTGTTGCGTCCAGCTTCTCTCTAAAACCTTCATCATATACTTTAATCACGTCATCAAATACAATGAAGCCGGCCAAAGAATTACGTACCTCGTTTTGCATCACCCGAATGGTACGGCTCAACTTCTCCCGATTATTATTATTGTACCTGTCTATGAAAAATAAAATGGTGGCGACACCTACGATTATAAAAGATGTAAGGCTGATAAAAATGATGGTGCTGTGTACCTGGTTTCGAATACTCATTTGCCAATACCGCCGCAATTCCTTCCACCTCAAGCGGGAACGTATCACTGCATTTAACAACCAAAATATGGAGGTAACAAACAAAAAAGCACAAAATAAATACGAGAATAAAGTGATGGCTTCAATATAGAAATTATCTTTTTTGACAATGATCACTGCTTTGTCAGCGCCTGCTTTATACCAAAGTTCATCGTACCCTTTTTTACCCACCAGGTTAAAATCTGATTTAGGCAATTGCACTGGTGTAACCTGTAGGGGGAAAGCATAATCATTGTGACTACTGACAAGCTTCAATTTGTTGTAAACAGCAAATGAGTAAATGGGCGAGTTCTCAATAGATTTTTCGTAGCCTTTTAAAAACAATTCGGGGTATAACGCATCCGTCTTATATCTTTTGGGGCTGGCTAAAATAAAAATATAGCCTAACAATTTGCCTGCGGAATCCGATATCTCCTTCTTACTTATATAATTGAACCGGTCATAAGAAACATCGTAAAAATAAAGATCCGGTATTGCCGTCGGTTTGCCCTGTGTATTGAGAATGGTCGTTAACGTAGTAAAAGTGGAGGAATCTTCATTGAACAAAGAATTTTCAGCTGCATCAAAAGTAAAAATCCGGGTATCATATTTATTCAGGTATCCCGTAAAATTGTCATTTAATAAACTGTCTTTTAATAATTTATTTGAAGTATTACTTTTGAATTTGTTAAACAGCGGGGCGAGGGCTTCGCTCCTAAAATCAGTCAGGACAGTATTCATCAACCGTTCACTTGAAGGGTCTGCCTTGCTGGCAAGATTTTCTGCATAATGTTTTCGCTGGGCGATTTCCTTATTATTGTTTTCGTGAAGAATGATAAAAGCAATGGAAAGTGAAAAGAAGAAGAACCAAAAAATCAACCTGGACGAAATTATTTCAGACGCAAGTAAAAACAGGTATTTATTGTTCAGTAATAACAGGTACCCCAGCAGCCATATCAGCAGGTACAATTCAAATACTGTGCCCTGCACATTGATGCGAAAGGTTAACACGGCAAGACCGGTAACAGTAAC
>JBDSAA010000213.1:0-33503 GCA_039922375.1 Ferruginibacter sp. | reverse complement strand
GAGCCGAAGAAGGGAGTCGAACCCCCGACCTGCTGATTACAAATCAGCTGCTCTACCAACTGAGCTACTTCGGCTTGTTTAATTTGAAAATTCGAAAATGACTCAATTTGAATGAAAGCCCGTATTTATATTTGACAATTTCCATCTTGAGCAATCTTCTCCATTACCTGAAAGAACTATCCATCAAAAGCAGTCACCTATTGACACGTCTATTTTTGGGATGGCAAAGGTAGGTATAATTGCCTAATTCTAAAATTTTGGAAAAGATTTTTTTTTAGTAAAAAAATATTAGGGCTAGCGGGCTGTAAAACGACTAAAAAAGCCCCCGTTAATCGGGGGCTTTTTTTATGCGGCTAACATTTCTTTTTTTCGTTTTATTTGTATAATTGCTGAATCCAGAGCTTCGTCAAAACTTTCTTCGAACGACTTGGAAGAATGCTTTACGAAAATATCGCACTTGGGAATGTGGACCTTAATTTCAGCTACTTTGTCTTTGATATTATGCACCACATTATCGAGTTTCAAAAACACATCCACTTTCGTAATCTTATCATGAAACTGAAGGAGTTTCGAAAGCTTTTTTTCTACATAGGATACTAACTTTGAATCTGCATCAAAATGTACAGTTTGAATGTTTACGTTCATAAAGTCTAAATTTTTAATCTGTGAACAATTGTGTGTAAAAAAAGGTAAACCGGGAAAATTTTTAAAAAAAGTAAGCTTAAAACAGCATAGGCAAGTGTTTACAATTTATGATCGGTTGATGTTACAAGTTACTAAATTGATAATAAAATACAAAAAAAAAGGGATGCTTTTTACTAAACCAAAAAACAGGAAATTTATTGTACCAGCGACTAATTCATGCCTTCGGGTGTGCCTTTTTATATACATCTTTTAATTTTTCGATGGTGTTGTGCGTATAGATCTGCGTAGCAGCAAGACTACTGTGCCCCAATAACTCTTTTACGGCGTTTAGTTCGGCCCCGTTATTCATTAAATGAGTAGCAAAACTATGCCTAAGTACATGAGGACTTTTTTTATCGATTGTGGTTACCAGGGACAAATACTTTTTTACAGCGTTGTAGACATATTTAGGATACAACTTTTTACCTGTTGAGTTCACCAGTAAAAATTCGTTGTCAAACATAGCAAACTGGGTTCGTTTGGCATCCGAGTATTGCCGGATCAACCCCATTAATTCCTTTTTTACCGGCAATATCCTTTCCTTATTCCCTTTTCCTACCACTTTAATATTGCTGTTGCCCGCGTCAATCTGTGATTCTTTCAGATTTACGAGTTCCGCCTGCCGCATACCGGTATTATAAAATAACTGTAATATCAGCAAATGTGTTTTACCTTCCCAGTCGCCCGGAAATTCAACATACTCAAATAAAGTGCTGATGTCTTTCTCCGCCACAAACTGTGGAAGCCGTTTTTTAATTTTTGGGGAAACAATGGCAGCCATGGGGCTGGTGAGTAATAAACCCTGTTTCAACAGATATTTGAAAAAGGATTTTAAAGAAGATATTTTACGGTTGAGGGATTTAGACTCCATTCCCGACTCTTTGAGGCTGGCCAGCCAGCTTCTCACAAAAGACGCGTTGATTTCCGAAAGGGCCGTATTTCCAAACTGTAGTTCGATATAATCAAAAAAGCCCGAGAGGTCGTTTTGATAAGAGATAATTGTATGCGGAGAATACCTTTTTTGGAATTCAAGATGATCTAAAAAGGATTTTATGTGCGAGTGGTTACTATGGGGCATACAAAAACTGGTAACCAAAGTTACAATGTAACCAGTTACCAGTTTAAAATATTAAGACAGCAATAAAACGAACTATATTTCTATTTTACCGCTTGCTATGTTCTGCTTGTAAACAGCTTTCAACACCTGCATACGGCGCCTGATAGAAGGTTTAATAAAAGCTTGTCTTTCCCTTAGTTGTAATAAAACACGGCTCTTTTCGAATTTCTTCTTATACTTTTTTAAAGCCTTGTCTATGTTTTCGCAATCTTTAGAATCTATAATTAACATGTTGATATACCTCCTCTGGTAGTTTTTTTAGAAGCGCAAAGATAGTAGAAATAATCAAAATTCAAAATCCGAGTAATAAAAAAAGTAATTTTGCCGCATGTTTACAGGCATTATTGAAACAATGGGAGTGATAACGGAAATTATTTCCTCAGGAACTAACAGGACATTTTGGATAGAATCATCCATTTCCACCCAGTTTACAATTGATCAAAGCATTGCCCACAGTGGTGTTTGCCTCACGATAGAAGAAATCAAGAATGGTCAACACAGAATAACTGCTATTGAAGAGACCTTAAAAAAAACCAACCTAAATAGTTGGAAAAAAAACATGGTAGTAAATATGGAAAGGTGTCTCCAAATGAACGGGAGACTCGATGGCCACATTGTACAAGGCCATGTAGATGCAGTGGCGAGTTGTATTGACATTGTTCAAAAGGATGGCAGTTGGGAGTATACTTTTGAATTTGATTCAAAATTTGCTGCATTGCTAATTGAAAAAGGATCCATCACTATCAATGGCATAAGCCTTACACTATTTAATGTTTTGAACAGTACATTCCAGGTAGCTATTATCCCTTATACGTATGCACATACCAACATGCAGCAATTGAAAATACGGGATGAAGTAAATATTGAGTTCGATATGATTGGCAAGTATGTTAACCGCCTTATGCAATTGAGGTAAAACGTTACACTTACCTTACTGCGGCATCAGTTTGAAAATTTATTTCTACTTTTAAATTTTTCATTAACCCCAAAACAAAAATGTGAATTTAATAAGTATAATTATTCCTGTTTACAATGAAGCAGAAAATATTCTTTTTTTGGTTAATGAACTAACGACTTTTTGTCCTTACGGACATGAAGTAATTTTTGTGGACGATGGAAGCTCAGACAATACCTTGTTAGTGATTGAAGACATACTGAATACAAAGAAGCATTACAAGTGTATTTCACTGAGCAGGAATTTTGGCCATCAGAATGCCTTAATGGCTGGTATGGAGCATGCCATTGGCGACAGGATCATTATTATGGATGGTGATCTGCAACATCCGCCATCGCTGATTCCTACGATGCTGGACAAGTTAGATAAAGGATTTGACCTGGTACTTACCCGGCGGAAGACTACGGCTGACACAAGTACTATAAAAAAAATAATGGGCACTGCCTTTTATTCTTTCATCAATACCATATCCGATACAAAAATAGAAGCCAACGTTGCAGACTTTAAGGCGTTTAACCGCAAGGTATTGATCAGCATTTTACAATTTAAGGAAAGAGAGCTCTTTTTGAGGGGGATTTTTAGTTGGATCGGTTATAAAACAACTACAATTGATTTCGATGCACCCGCCAGAAAATTTGGAAAAACAAAGTATTCCTTAGGGAAAATGCTTAAACTGGCTTTAAAAGGCACTACCTCTTTTAGTTTCAAACCACTGCGAATTGCTTTGCTGATTGGCAGCTTTATTTCACTGGCCGCATTTGCCTTTGGCATTTTTGCACTGGTTGCATATTTTAATGGAGACACTGTACCGGGGTGGGCATCACTAATCATTGCCGTTATGTTTTTAGGAGGCACCCAATTATTGGCTATTGGTCTATTGGGAGAATACATTGCAAGCTTATTTACGGAAACCAAACATAGGCCCTTATACCTTGTAGATAGAAAAATAAATATGGATTAACTATTTGATTGCCCTTATAAAATATTGCCCGCCAAAAGGGAGCCATTGCAAATACCTTTCTAAGAAAATAAGTTTTGAAAAAATTCCATTGCGGGGAAAAAATATGATAAAATGCCTACCCTGTATTTTGAAATTGCCTTCAACAAGCAACCTCATTAAGTAACTACTTTTAAGCAATTTTGCATCTTTATCAAACACACAGGTATTCACTAGATATCGGGTAAGTGGGTTCAATGGATTGTGTTCAAAAAGATATAATCTTCCACCTTTTTTTAATACTCTTGAAATCTCCATTGCAATGGATTTGTGTAAATGGTACCCAACATGGTGCAATACTCCTGCTATAAAAACGATATCTACACTTTCATTTTCCAGGGGAATTTCAGTGGCATTAGAAACAGCGAAAACTGCATTGGATATTTCTCTTTTTCGGGCAGCTTCGATGCTTTTCTCAGAAACATCAACTCCGCATATCCCCCATTGTGGAAAATATTTTTGCATATATAATTCTGTTGCTCCGTCCCCACAACCCATATCCAATACCATAAGTCTTTTGTTCCTTTCGAATGGTTGTAACAATCTTACTTTCATTTCAGCAAAATAAAAACTATCAGCCCCCGACAATTCAATATTCCTGGTGTGAGTTAGCCTGTAGTCATCTGCGAAATCATCAAAATCATCAAAATTTCTTTGCTCCATTTTTTTGGGAATGTGTATTTTTATTCAATGCAAGTTTACGCAAATTCAAACAGGGTTGCATTAAAAACTCTTTTCTTTTTTATCGCTGTTTTGTTCATCGCATTTTTACCCGTTTCAACTTTTTTATTCTCCTTAAAAAATGATGCTTTCACCGGCTACCTTCCTCCTAAGTTTTTTATGAGCGAGAGTATCCATGCAAGCCATCTTCCCCTATGGAATCCGTACATCAATTACGGCATTCCACAATATGGCGATATGAGCAGTGGATATTGGAGCCCTATTACCTGGTTTATAGCTGCCACCTTGGGGTACAACGCATATACGCTAACACTTGAATTGTTGTTTTATATTTTGTTAGGCGGCATTGGAATGTACAAACTTGCCGGTGCCTGGAAGCTTGATTATTACATACGCATTATTGCTGCAGTTTCGTTTATGTGTTGTGGTTACAACGTTGGCCATCTTCAGCATTTTAACTGGGTTAGCGGGGCTGCCTTTTTACCATGGTGTTTTTGGTGTTACTTGTTATTGCTAAAAAACTTTTCATTTAGAAATACCATAGTAGCAGTTTTGCTTTTTTATATGCTTGCTGCTTCAGCACATCCTGGTATTACTATCAGTGCATTTTATTTCTTTTTCGGCGTATTTGTTTTTTGTTTTTTTAAAAGCAATACTTCAGTGCCTGTGTGGAACAGAATCAAACAAGTAAGCCTTTCCCACGGAACCTTCCTATTATTATTTGTATTGATTTCCGCCGGGATGATTGCTGGTTATTTAGATATAATGCCATTTTTTTTAAGAGGTCACAAGGTCGCCCTGGTTGATTCTTTAAGCAATCCCACCAGCCTGCAAAGCTGGACCAGTGCTTTACTGCCTTTTGCAACTGTCAAAAACCATAGCTTTTACAATACAGATATATCAATGCGAAACAGTTATTTCAGCCTTGCTCTATTGCTGTTTCTTATCCATGCATGTTTAAATAAAAAAACCAACTGGCAAAAGTTTTTATTAGTAGCAGGAATGTTATTTGCTTTATTATCTAGCGGGGGAATTTTTAAAAGTCTTGCTCACACATTTATACCTTTTATTGGATACATAAGACTCAACGGAGAGTTCAGGATATTTAGCCTGTTATGTTTTATTATTATCGCAACTATTGAACTGGATAAGTTTTTTCAGCAAAAAAAAACATTTCAGGGAAAGATAAAATTGATCTACTACGTGGTTGAAATAATAGTGATTGCCTGCATTGCTTATGGTTTATACAAAGCAATCGGTAACAAACAAAGTTTTCTTTTTAGCACGCATTCTTTTGAAACAAAAAATAGCATAGGGTTAAAATTGAAAGCCTTTATAAACACCATTACTTTTTACGATACTATTTGGATACAATCTTTCATCCAGTTATTGATATTATGGAGTATTAAATGGTGTTTAAAATGTAGTAACCTAAAATTGCTTAAAAATATTTTAGTTGCAGATATGGTCATTGCATCTCTTTTAAATCTACCCTTTACTGGTGTGGGTATAGCTTCCGTAGCCCAAGTTCAAGCTGTATTAAATAAGTCGCCTACAGGAATTCCTATACCCACATTACAACCCATTAATAGTATTGATAGTATAGCGCCGGAAGAAAAAGCGCTCATTGGCGACTGGAGCATGTATAATAAACAAATTGGTGTGAAGGATGAAGTGGCTTATCCGATCATCCTCAAAAACATGCGGGCATATTTCGAACACAGAAAGTTTTCGCAGGAAAATATTTTTTTGAAAGAACCCTTTATTTTTGTTGAGGATGCGAGGGGCAGAAACCAAATTGAAATAAAATCATTTGAGCCAAATAGAATAATGGCAAACGTTACCGCCGACAGTTCAACCAATTTGGTACTGCAACAAAATTATTATCCTCATTGGTTTTATCAAAACGGCGAAGTAAAAAAAGCTGTTGACCCCTTTGGAATAAATTTCATGAAAGCTCCTGTAATCGCAGGCCAAAACAATATCATATTTAGCTTTGAACCCAGCGGAGTAAAAGGTGCTATGTTGTTAAGCTTTATTTTATTTGTCGTGTACGGTTTGATTTTATTTATTTCTTTTTTTAAACCGTCTTTCCTTTCATCGCCGAAGAAATAACCTGGTCCATTATACGCTCTGCATAAGGCCTTGATATTTCATTTAAGGCCTCAATCTTTGTATGAATCAGATCTTTATCATCCATGGTAAGCGATAACTGCAAAGCTTGTATGGCAGCGGCCGTTTGGGTCAATTCTTCCCTGGATAAATGGGCGGCATTTTTTTGAATGAATTTTTCGGTAGTACTCAGTAACTGCTCACCTTCAGTTCGTGCCTCTACCAGCGCCCTGGTGGCAATATCATCCTTTGCGTGGGTAATGGAGTCAAGCAACATTTTTTCTAATGCCTCATCCGTTAAATCCAACTGAGATTTTACTTCGATAGTTTGTTCTACACCGCTGCGTAACTCTTTTGCCTTTACCACCAATATCCCATCGGCATTTAGCATAAAACTTACTTCTACTTTTGGCAAACCCGCAGGCATGCCTGGTATGCCAGTCAAATTAAATTCTGCCAGTTTACGGTTATCACTCACCATGTCCCTTTCGCCCTGGTAAACTGATATTTTCATTCCACCCTGACCATCTTTATGCGTAGTATATTGCCTCGCAACTGAATTGGGAATCTTTGAATTTCTTGGAATCAGTACGTCCATCAGTCCGCCCATTGTTTCTATGCCTAAAGAAAGTGGTGTAATATCCAGCAGTAAAAATTCTTTATTATTCCCAGCCAAAATATCAGCTTGTATTGCAGCACCTAATGCAACTACTTCATCTGGATTAACAGTGTCGTTGACCTGTTTACCAAAAAAATCACCAATGCTTTTCTTCACTAAGGGAACTCTTGTAGCCCCCCCTACCATCACTACCACATCTATATCGCTGGCTTTTAGTGCTGCATCTTTTAAAGCGGCTTTGCAAGACGAAAGTGTCTTACCAACCAGCGGTTGAATAAGTTCGTTTAAGGTTGTTACCGACATCGTAAGCCGGTCACCATTTAAATCATCCTCAAAATTATCATTGCCTGATAAATGAATTTTAGCCATTTCGGCTTTGAGCCGTATTACCTGTGCGAATACTTTATTCTCTTCTAAAGCATCTTCGTTTAGCCCTGACTGTTTCAACCAAAACCTTACGATCGCATTGTCAATATCGTCACCGCCCAGGTAGGTATCTCCGTTGGTGGATAACACTTCAAAAATTCCATTGCTGATCTTTAAAATAGAGATATCAAATGTACCGCCGCCAAGGTCATAAACAGCTATTGTTTTTTCCTCGCCCTTGCTGATTCCAAGACCATAGGCGAGACTTGCGGCTGTGGGCTCGTTTACTATCCGTAGCACATCCAGACCCGCCAACTTACCAGCATCCCGGGTGGCCTGCCGCTGTGTGTCATTAAAATATGCCGGCACTGTAATTACAGCTTTGTTTACAGGGGTTTTTAAGATATGCTCCGCTCTTTGCTTTAATTCTTTTAGTATAAAAGATGAGAGGTCAACAGGTGAGTAAAACTTGTTGCCAACCTGCACTTTTACCAATCCCTCACTTTTATCATCTATTACTTTGTACGAAAAAAAAGACGCGTTATCCTTTATATCATTAAAGGATCGTCCCACCAAACGCTTAGCGGAAAAGATGGTATTTTGAGGATCAGTTATTAATTTTTTTCTAGCCTCCTCTCCCACTGTGACGTTACCATATTCATCAAAATAAATAACGGAGGGAACCAGAGAACTGCTGTTATGTTCTTTTAATGCAACAGGTTGTTTTGTATCGGGGTGAATGAATGATACGAGACTGTTGGTAGTACCCAGGTCAATGCCCACTATGATCTCTTCTTTTTGCAAACTGCCGGTTGCTATGTTAATGCCAATTTTTGCCATATAATCCTTTGTTGAATTTAGTTACTGAGAATTTCCAAAGGGATGACAAAAGTAACAAATAATGCAGGCTCATAATTATTGTGGCTGGTAGTTGTCTTTCGAGATGAGAAATTTAAATGCTTAATCAAGCAATAGCTGCATTCCAGTGTTCCATAAGGGATGACAGCAAAACGGATGAGCTTACAACACGCAATTTTTTTATTTAAAACGTGTGCAAGTTTCGCACTGGTATGCGGCACAAGTGAGTGACACAACGATGATGCCATGAAAAACAATTGTTTGTTCCCAAAAAAACATAATCCTGGTTATAAAAAAAGCTCCCTGTGTTGCGGGGAGCTATTATTGTTAGCTGTTATCATTAATAATTCCTGAGTCTCATTTCTACTCTCCGGTTTTTAGACCGGCCTGCTTTAGTTTTGTTATCAGCAATAGGTTTGTCAATGCCATAACCTGTGGCAACAAGCCTGCTTGCATCAATGCCTTTACTCTCAAAATAAGCCTTTACGGAATTTGCTCTTGCTTCAGATAAAACCTGGTTTTTTTCGGCCGTTCCTACAATATCCGTATGTCCATCGATATCAACTTTATAAGTTGGATTTTCATTTAAGATATTAACTACACTATTTAAGGATGCGTTTGATTTTGCAAGCAGCTTAGCGCTACCGGTAGCAAAGAAAATATTTTGTGCTGCTTTATTGACTCTTTCAATTACTACCTTTTCAATAACAGGGCAACCATAGTTGCTTGCCGGGCCAGCTTCAGATGGACACTTATCTTCCTCATCATTTACGCCATCCCTGTCTGTATCAGGCACAGGGCATCCCTGGTAACGGGCCACCCCTGGTACATCTTTACATTTATCGCTTTCATCATTAATACCATCTTTATCAGTATCTGGTATAGGGCATCCCTGGTACTTAGCTATGCCTGCCACATCAGGACATTTATCATCGCTATCAGCTATGCCGTCAACATCTTTATCCGGGCATCCCTGCAAAGATGCTACTCCCGGTACATCAGGACATTTATCACTTTCATCTAAAACACCATCTTTATCCCTATCTGCTGGTTCTTCTACCGGAGGTGGAGGCAATTGAGCTGGTTCATTAACCTTTCGTTGAACAATATTGCCGGCGAAACCTATGCTATGGTATAAATGATACGCAACGTTCTCGGTAACAGGTATGCGATACTGAGAATTTATCAACAGAAATGCGTCATTAAAAATATTGAACTGTAGCCCCACTCCTGTTGGAATAAATGCACCAAAATACCCGGAATATCTGGAAGCACCAATACCTAGAGAAATGTAGGGTGAAACCAAATATTTATCTGAAATTAATTTCAGGTTACCAACTGCGGTTACGTCAATAAGGAATTTGCTGGAGCCAATTGGAGGTTTATCTGGTATAGGATAATCTAAAAAAGAACCGGAAGCAGTAGCAGTAAAATCAAGATTATTGCTAAGGCCTTCCATATAACTTATTGCGAGACCAGGTGTCATGCGCTTGGTTTTAAACCAGTTTTTGTCTCTTATTACATTGGCCACCCCACCACTTCTTAATTCAGCAGCAGTTTTAAAATCATTAAAAAAGAAATGAATCCCCAATGAAGGAAGTTTTTTATACTCCTGCTGAGCAAAAGAATTTATAAGTAAGGCCGAGGACAAAAGAGATAAAATAAGTTTCTTCATATTAAGGTTAGTTTTTCTTGTATTAAACAAAAGTAGTTGCTTCAAATCAAATCTTAAAATTTATAAATGCTTGATATACCAACCCTTTCGTTGAAAACAATGTGGCATTAGCATTTTTATTTGAGGATGATCTTTGTCAATTATTCAATGGCTGCAATAACATTCTATTTTGATATGGCTCTTTTTGGTTTAAAGACAATAATTTGAAGGATTATGCTGCAAGATACTTAGCGGCGGCGTTTTTTATTAAGCACTTCTACTTTAACCCTTACCAAGCCAGCGCTTGTATAGCCTAATTTCCTGGCAGCGGCTTTTGACAGATCAGCTATACGCCGCATTTTGGTATGAAGCCTGTCTGTCACTTTCACCTCAACAGACTTGCCGTTGCGTACATTGGTAATTTTAATCCAGGTACCAAACGGCAGCATGTTGCATGCACAGGTTAATTTTCGCTGGCTAAAAATGTCGCCACTTGCTGTTTGGCGCCCCTCAAATTTATCTGCATAAAAACTAGCCAGCCCATAAATAATTCTTTTGTTGGGAGGCGATTTGGTGGTTTTTGCTTTCGGCAAAGCTGCCTTCTGACCAAAAGATGGTGTGATTAAAAGTGGTGTGAGACAGGCAAAAATGAAAATTGGTGCTTTTAATAAATATTGAGGGTATAAAGGATGGCTATTCATGCAGGCAATTAATTTTTTGAGGACTTATCCGAAAAATACTTTTCCCTCATCAGCTTATCGTCTCCGTAAATATCTTCATAAAATTTAATCTTCTCACCCTTTGCTTCGCAACTAAAATAAGTTATAAATAATGGAACGCCATTTTTAACAGGTATTCGCTTCTTTTCTTTATTGCCAAGCCATGTTTTTATTGAATCAGTATTATACGGAAGTGTATCACCCTCTTTTAAATTCATACTATCATTGCGTGCAATAAAAAAAGCGAGTTCCTCCCACTGTTCTACCCTTACGCAGCCATGGCTTAGTGCCCTTGAAGAATTCTTAAACAGGTAACGTTGGTTAGTATCATGAAGATAGACACTGTAAGGGTTTTTAAAATTGAATTTTAAGATACCCAAAGCATTATCATCACCACTTCCCTGTACTACTTTATAAGGTATACCATTTTTGTATTTGCTCCAGTTGACTGTTCCGGGATTCACAATTTCGCCCTTGTCATCCATCAGCTTTAAACCCTGGCTTGCTAAATAATATGGGTTCATTTTTAATTTTGGAAGGAACTGTTTTTTAATAATACTGTTGGGAACCGTCCACGTAGGATAAGTAACCATATCGGATATGACACTATATAAAAGCGGAGTCCTGGTGATAGGTTTTCCAATAATAACCTTGGACACAAGCGCTACCGTATCATGGTCGTATACCTGCAGATAATAAGTTGGGAGGTTTACCCAGATATATTTTTCTGGCATATCATCCGGTAGCTTTTTATACCGGTCAAGGGTAATGGCGATGCGCTTAAACCGCTCCACATCGGTTAGATTCATCACACGTACCAACGCTGCTGTAATTTTTCCGTCCTGTTTAATGCCTTTCTTTTTTTGGAACTTTTTAATGGCAGTTAACAACTGTAATGTATCAGGCAACTTAGTGGCCAGCTCTATACATCCACTTTCGTTTAACCTTTTCTGTATCTTTTTTATAACAAACAAAGAATCTTTGATATCGTTGGGTTTATAGGGATAAGGTACATATGTATATTCCTTTTTGTCCATACTATCCAAAAAGGCGGGAATGGCATTCTTTAATTCCTGGTAACCAAAATGCTTTGGCTCCGCATCATTCATGTGCCCTGTCAATTGCTTATCTGCAATGAAAGCTTTTAAAGAGGAAATAAAAAAATCGTTTTTAGCTGCGGAATCTAACTTCTTTGAAAAAGTGCTATCCCCGTTAAGCCTGCCTATTTTTAAATCCTTTAATAAATGAATAAAGCCATCAGTAAGCATTAAGTCTGCCGTTGTCCAAAGCTGGGCATCCATTCTATTCAATGAATCAGTGTCTAATTTTGTTTTTAAAGATCGTAAACTTTCCAAATGATAATCGCTTGGAAACAGTCCATACAACTCACTCTTTTCAATAAAGTTGAGCAAACTATCCGTCAATGGTTCCCATTTTTCTTTATGGCTCCAAATGGTTTCATATTTAGTTTGAGCATAAAAGTCATTCACAAGTGAAAGCATTTTTAATTGTATGCTATCATCAATAAGCCCCTTGTTGAGAATGCCAAAAGCCAGGGCGTCCTTTATACTTTCGGTAGTTACTTCATCCATTTTAGCGGGATCCTTTACAATTGTTTTCTCACCCTTTTTAGGAGAATTATTACAGGAAATAATTAATCCCCAGCATAATAAATAAAGAAAAAGAAAGAAAGTTGTTTTTTGTCGGTTCATATTATGAGGTGGAAATATTATGTGTTTGGGCAAGTGTTTCTCCTAATTGAAACTAAGATTTTAATTTCGATCATGCCCGTTTTTTATAAAATAATTTCAATAATAACTCTACAAATAGAAGGAGTAGAACGATTAATTCAATCACAATAAATAATTGCTTTATATAAAATGAACGGTTATCAATTATGGTATTATCAGAATAAATTTCAAACCATGCGGCCTTGGTTAAATAACGCCTGGCCTTTTCTTTAAATGGATAAATATTATCCAGGTTAATATCATGATAATAATACAGGTTTTTTGTGGGCCCATATAAATCAAAAAACTCGCTTTCTAAAAGAGTAAAAGGTTTTACAATGAAAGAATCTTTAATGGATGATTGCAAAACCGAAACAGAAACATTAGCAGGGTCGGTGTTTTTAACTTCTACTGCGTTTAATAATTTACCTGCCGCATTCCAATATGCCAAATTATTAAACATGATGTCACCAGCTGCCCACTTTTTTTGCTCTGGTATATAGTATTCATTGAATACATGTACTCCCCCGGCGATGGGTCCAAATGGGAGTTTGATCTCGAGATACCTGGTTTTTATATTAGCGGCAGTTGCAAACATGTTAAAGATCTGCGCATAATTGCTACACCAGATAGGTTGACCGATTGCCGCTGCTTTGTATTGTTGAAATACAGGCAAAGCCATCATACTATCGGTAGGTATACCCCTGGATTTAAATATTTTATTGTAAAGGAAGTTACCTATTTTCTTAATTTTTTCAACTGTGTTATTATTTGGTTTGATGTGCATAGAGTCTTTCAAAATAATAGCCAATGCTTCTTCATCAATTTTGCCTATTGCAACTTTATTATCTCCCCATTCTTCAGTATTCTGCGGAGAAGTTGAAAAAGGAAAATCTGAGGTATAAATTACAATCCCCCCACTTTGTTTATTGCCAAGTTTATTATAATAATCTTTTGGATAATATTCTGCTTTTATAATTAATGTGTCTGGTAAACTATTAGAAAAAATAGTGTAAGTTGACAAACCCTGTTTCATTATGATGGTTGGCTCCACTTGTTTTGATACTATAGTTTCATTACTATCTCTCCTTACAAACCAGGTTACCGGCGTTGGCGAAGGCTTGGTCAATTTTATAACAAACTTGCTGTCATTAACCGGCGCAAAATTTTGAATGGAGGGATTTGTGAATTTTTGATACAAATCAAAGTAAGACGATTGTCTAATATATTCATAATCATCCCGGTTAAAAAAAATATAGCAATTGCAGATAGTAACAATAATTAGTAAAGAAAATAGTAATTTATAATGCTTCATAATTGTGCTCAATCCATGAACAAGAGAATAAATAGCTTCAGTAAAATTTTGGCCTGCGTATTATTTTTTTTCTTATCCTCATTCAACAATTATGCACAGGATACAATCGTGAATAAATATGGCTTGCAGGTCATAAGCTCTATTAAAGGCTACCAGGCAAGCATTAGGGATAATCCCGGCAAAGATATGCTTGATTTAAAGAAACTGATACCCAGTCTTACAATCGACCTGAAATACGCAGGTGCTAATAATTTTATGGAGACAAAAGTTTACCCAAAAATTAAAACAACCTATTTGCGTAAGCCTGCTGCGGCTGCGTTGGCAGCAGTACAAAGAGAGTTAAAAGAAAATGAATTAGGATTAAAAATATTTGACGCGTACCGGCCTTATGCCGTCACTGAAAAAATGTGGGAGTTGGTAAAAGATGACAGGTATGCCGCTGACCCAAAAAAAGGAAGTGGCCATAACCGAGGCATATCGGTGGATCTTACTATTATCGATCTGCAAACAAAACGCCCACTCGATATGGGAACAACATTTGACGATTTTTCAGATACAGCACACCATGATTTTCAGGCCCTGCCGAAAGAAGTGTTGCTGAACCGCTTATTGTTAAGAAATATTATGGAGAAAAACGGATTTAAAGCATTGGAGACCGAATGGTGGCATTATTCTTTTTCAAACGGTATACAGTATGAATTACTGGATTTGAGTTTTGAACAATTAAGGAAATTGAAAATATAATATCAGCATTTATAAGCTTCACTGAATTTAATAATTTCATTCAGGACACAAACTAATCAACAACGCTTGTGGCAAACTTTGCAATTTTTTCGTCACCTGTAATATCACCGGTACTTCTTATTTGTATTTGGATACTTGATATCCACTCAGCACAACCCTTTTCAAATAAATGTTCATTTACATCATTGATCACTTTCAGCACATCGGTATAGCTTCCTTCCAGTATTGTTGCAAAAGCGCCAATTTCATATTTCACATTTGACTTTTGTATAATAGCAATAGCTTCATCTACCCATTCGTAAGGATGCTTATCCTGCACTATTGGAAGAATTTGTAAAGAAGCATTGACTATGAAGCTGTGCATTGTAAATTATTTTATTGTGCGGGGAATTTGTTGTTCTAATAGTATAAGGTCGGCCAGAACAAAAGCCGTAACCGCTTCCAACACCACGGGTACCCTCAATGCGATACAAAGGTCATGTCTTCCTTTAACAGAGAAATCTTCTATTGCTCCCGTTTCAACGTTGATGGTCTGTTGCACTTTTGGTGTAGAAGAAGTAGGTTTAATGGCAACTCTAAAAACAATTTCGTTACTATTGGTGATGCCCCCTACTATTCCACCTGCATGGTTGGTAGTTGTTTTGCCTTCCATATTTTCTATGGCATCATTGTGATCGCTGCCGTACATTCTTGCCGCCGCAAAGCCGGTACCAAATTCAACACCACGCACAGCAGGGATGGCGAATACAGCATGGCTGATAACAGATTCCGCGGAATCAAAAAATGGTTCGCCTAAACCTATTGGCAATCCATTTGCCCGGCACTCAACAATGCCGCCAATTGTATCTTTTGCATCAATGGCTTTTTGCAAACCTTTTTCCAAATCAGCTTCACCACCTATTTCAAGTATCGTAGCTTCTATCTTAATGTTGCTTAATAATTTTTTTGCTATAACACCTGCTGCTACCAGGCAAACAGTTAGCCTGCCGCTAAAATGCCCTCCGCCCCTGTAATCTTCAAACCCCCCAAATTTTTTGGAAGCTACAAAGTCTGCATGGCCGGGCCTTGGGACTGCCCGTTGCTTTTCATAATCACCGCTACGGGTGTTGGTATTGTCAAATAATATGGTGAGCGGCGCCCCGGTTGTTTTGCCATTGAATACACCATTCATTATCCGGGGGAGATCGGCCTCCTTGCGTGGAGTGGTACCTTTTGCACCAGCCTTCCGCCTGTCGATATCAGTGGTAAAATCATCTACAGATAACGGTAAACCTGCAGGGCACCCGTCAACATTAATACCCACACATTCGCCATGCGATTCACCAAATATGCTAACCCGAAAAATGCGGCCAAAACTATTCATAATGTTTCCCGTTCCCCTAAAGGATTTATATTAATTAAAAAAAATTATTGGTTCAAAGTCAAATTCTGGTGTTGATTAATTGATGCACCCAATCTTTCGAGGTGTTCATAAAAATCAGGATAAGATTTATTGATGGCTTCAGCTTCTTCAATAGTAGTGTCGCCTTGTGCTTTTAATGCCGCCACAGCGCAGGCCATCGCAATACGATGGTCATGATGTGAATGAACTGTTGAAGCATTTACACCGCCGCCACCCTTTACCAACATCAGGTCATCCTGCAATACTATTTCAATGCCCATCTTGCCAAATTCCTGTTGTAAAGTGAGGCCACGGTTACTTTCTTTATGAGCTAAACGGCTTACTCCTTCAATTACTGTAGTACCGTCGCAATAGGCTGCCAGAGCAACCAACGGAGGAAAAAGGTCGGGGCAATCGGTAGCGTCAAAATGAAAGGCCTTTAATTTGCCCGGGCCAATCTCTATTTGTTTTTCTTCTATCGACATCACTGATTCGCACATTGACAAAGCATGTAAAACCGCCCGGTCGGCCTGCGTAGAAAAAATATCTAATCCTTTTACGGTGATTTTTCCTGCAATGGCTCCGGCGACCAATAAAAAAGCAGCACCGCTCCAATCCCCTTCAACCGTGTAATTGATCGATTTATTTGCGTGTTCAGTTTTAGGAGATATTTCAAAAGCCCGGTAGTTATGATTGACTACATTGTAACCGAAATGTTTCATCACTTGCAAAGTAAGATCGATATAGGGCTTGCTTTTTAAATCATCCACTGTTATGGTTACAGATTGCGTGGTAGCTTTGCCGTAAGCCATCAATAAACCAGTTAAAAACTGTGAACTTAAAGATCCGTCAATCGTAATATCTACCGGTTGTAGCGGGCCTTTTATGCGGATGGGGAGTTTACCTTTGTTTGATGTAATCATTATCCCAAGCTGCGGGAAAATTTCATCAAAAAAATCCATTGGCCTCGTAAGCAAACTACCAGTTCCGTTTATTGTAATTTCTTTATTGCTCAATGCTGCGACTGGCGCAAACATCCTGATGCCTAAGCCGCTTTCTCCACAATTCATTTCATTATCAACAGGTGCAACACCGCTGCTTTTTACAACCAACTGGTCATCCGAATTTGCTTCTATTACTGCACCCAAACTTTCTATTACACCTATGGCAGCCTTGTCATCGTTACTGTTGCCGCGATTGCTGATAACTGTGTCTCCTTCATTCAGCAGTGCTGCCGCACAAGCCCGCTGCATAGAGCTTTTGGAAGCAGGTGCATTTATTATTCCTGAAATATTTCCTGGTTTTATTTTTACAATCACCTTATAAACTTTGATTAATTAAATCTTTTAATTGTGTCAACGGTATTGGCTGAATAACAGCTTCGCCAATTTTATTAAGCAGCACAAAATTCATTTCATCGCCTGCTCTTTTTTTATCCATTTTCAATACTTCCCAAATCCTTTCTTTGTCATATTCCAGATGAACAGGAAGCTGGTATTTTTCAACCAGATTGATTACCCTTAGCCTATCTACAGGAGGGAAATTATTGACTAGTTCTGAAATTGTGCAAGCAGCTATCATACCAATACTTATTGCATGGCCATGCAATAGCAGGTAATTATTTTCAATAGCGTGCCCAAGTGTATGGCCAAAATTGAGTAACCTTCTATCACCATTTTCAAACTCATCTTTTAACACAACGGTGGTTTTTATCTGCACGTTTCTTTCTACCAACCCAGCTAACTTATTCCTGTCTGATTGAAAGCTTTCAAGCGTTTCAGCCTCCAGCAGATCAAATAAACCAGCATCTTTTATACAGGCATGCTTTATTATTTCTGCAAAACCATTTACCCACTGCTCAGGTGGTAACGATTGTAAAAGAGAATAATCAAACAATAAAAATTCAGGCTGCTTTATTAAGCCAACAAGGTTTTTATAAACGCCAACATCAACTCCGTTCTTGCCACCGATAGATGCATCCACCATTGATAATATGGTGGTAGGCACGAACCCAAATTTTAAGCCCCGCATATACACACATGCCGCATACCCTGTGATATCAGTAACTACCCCACCGCCGACACCAACTATAAAAGTTTTTCTGTCTGCCTCGTATGCAATTAGTTGTTGAAAAATATAATCAACGGTAGATTGTTGCTTATACTCCTCGCCTGCTTTTATTACAATTATTTTCCAGCCACGGAACTTTTCCGAATGGCTTGCAAATACATTTTCATCCGTGATCAAAATTGTATTCTCTTTGGACACAATTTCTTCCAGGTAACTAATTTCCGCATCGAAATAGTAAGTCACCTTTTTTTCAGAGAAAAGATGGTCAACCTTTTTAACTGCCACTTGTAGATTATAAAAATGAATGAATATTATACCACGACAAAATACACAACCGGGTATGGATATTACGAATTCATCACTTTGTTTTGGTGGTTGATACTTTCAAGATGGACCGCATCAAAATATTTGGTTATAAATTCCTGGCTTAGGCCAAGGGTCTCACCTTTCTTAAATGCCTTTTGCAAAATATCATTCCAACGGTTGGTTTGCAAAATAGTAATGTTATTGGCTCTTTTATATTCGCCGATCTTATCAGCAATTTTCATTCGTTGGCTGATCAGTAATAATAATTCATCATCAACATGATTGATCTGTTCTCTCAGCGTAGCCAAAGCCGTTATGAATTCCTGCTTGTCGGTATTTTCGGAACGCCATATCAGTGCATCCAGCATTTCAGCTAAACGCTCCGGAGTGATCTGTTGTTTAGCATCGCTCCAGGCATTATCCGGATCGATATGGCTCTCAATCATTACGCCATCGAAATCAAGATCAATGCTTTTTTGTGCCACCGATTGCAATAAGCTCCTGTTGCCACAAATATGGGAAGGATCACAAATCAAAATCATTTCAGGAAACCTGCGTTTCATTTCAATAGGCAAATGCCACATGGGTGCGTTACGATATTCTGTATTGCCATAATTGGAAAATCCACGGTGTATCATGCCTACTTGTTTTATACCAGCTTTCTGTATGCGCTCAATAGCACCGGTCCATAATTCAAGATCAGGATTGATTGGGTTTTTAATAAACACTGGAATATCTACTCCACGCAATGCATCTGCAACTTCCTGTACACTAAAAGGGTTAACAGTAGTTCTTGCACCGATCCAAAGCATATCTACATCAAAGTGCAAAGAATCTTCCACATGCTTTGCAGTCGCCACTTCCACTGTAGTTGGTAACCCAGTTATTTTTTTTGCCTGTGCCAGCCACGATAAGCCTTTAGCCCCAATACCTTCAAACAAACCGGGCTTTGTACGTGGCTTCCAAATGCCTGCACGTAATATATCAACCTTGCCTGTTTTAGCAAGCCGTGTTGCCGTTTCAATTACCTGCTCTTCTGTTTCAGCGCTGCAGGGCCCGCTAATTATCAAGGGACGTTTCGTTAATTTTTCCTGTACTAAGTTTTTCATTGTTTTTGTTTGTGCGTTCATTGCAAAATTAGTTTTTATGTTATCAATATCAGATACTTTTTTGATGGTACTGCTGCTGTTTATTCAGCACAATACGGCTACTCTTATACGTTGTAGTTCGCAAACATTTTAAAGTTATTTCCATAATAACTTTTATATGTTTCATAAGTCATTTCAAAATTTTTTTTCTTTGGCACCATATTCCCAATTTTCAGCCGCCCCATAGATTTATAAAAGTTTTCTGCTCGTGTACCTGGTGCCGTACCCAGCCACACCGTTTCTTGAAAATACCAGTCTAACATTAGTTTATGTAATGTTTTCCCAATTCCTTTTGATTCCTAATCCGGATGAATGAATAATGCCCACACATTATTTTCTTTCAAATCAATTATTGAGAAACCTACAATCACATTATCAATTTCACAAACCCATCCCTTGCCCCTACCCGTTAAAAACACCTCGTAAGCCATGTACGTAATCAATGCAGGATCAGATAATTTGTTTTCTTTAACAGCATTTCTAACAATCTGCATCGACCCAATATCCCCGATCACAGTTTCACGAAAAATCATGCATGCTACTTTAATATTCTTTTTATTTTGTTTGCATTCTCCATCAATTCGATAAGGTATTGAAGGTTTTCTTTTTCAAGGCTTGCTTTAAATTTCCTTAACTGCGATATGTGTTCATTCAGCACATCCAATACGTTTTCCCTGTTTTGCATAAATATCGGCGCCCACATGGCTGGGTTGCTTTTTGCAAGCCGTACTGTACTTTCAAAACCAGCAGCCGCCAGTTCAAAAATTGTATCTTCTTCTTTTTCTTTTTCCAATACAGTATTTGCCAATGCAAACGAAGTAATGTGCGATATATGGCTTACATAAGCCGCATGAATATCATGGCTGTGAGCATCCATATAAATGATGTGCATTCCCATCACCTTGTAAATATTTTCTACTATTTCAACTGCAATAGGATCACTTAATTCCTTTTCACATATCACGCAGGCACGCCCAGCAAAAGCCCCTTTCACAGCAGCTTCAGGACCACTGTATTCCGTACCCCACATGGGGTGCGAAGCAACAAAACGTTTCCGCATTGGATGTTGTGCCAGTGCATCACACAATGCAAATTTAGTTGAGCCTGCATCCGTTACAATTTGTTTATCGGTAACCAGGTTCATTATCTTTTCCATTACTGCAAGCGTTGCATCTACCGGAATGGCTACATAAATAAAATCGCTTTGCAATACTGCCTCTTCCAAAGGCATTGCTTCATCAATTATGCCTAGTTCTTTTGCTTTCACCAAACTGGCTTCAGTCCTGCTTACTCCAATTACTTTCTTTGCAAAACCTTTCTCTTTCATTGCCAGAGCAAACGACCCGCTGATTAGCCCCACACCAACAATGGTGACGACAGCTCCTTCCAAACTTTTTAAGGCGGATGAAGTTTTAGCTTCCTGATCTTCTGAACTTATACCTGCTTTTGGTGACACAAATTTTTCTTATTGCTAAATTTTAAATACTGATTGCCTTTCATATTCTGCATAGGGACAATTAAACGGTGGCCTTGATTCTTTCAATTGCTTCCTCAATTTTTTGATCTGTGGCACATAAACTCACTCTGACATAACGATCGCCGGCACTACCGAAAATTCCACCCGGAGTAATAAATACATTTGATTCGTACAACACTTTGTCACTTAAATCATAACCGCTTTTATATTGGCCAGGGATTGCTGCCCACACGAACATTCCAGCTTGCTTATTATCAAATTCGCAGTGTAATAAATCCAATAATTTAAATACTTTGTTCCGCCTTTTTTTGTAGACTACATTTACTTCATCATGCCAGTCCTGTCCCAATTCTAAAGCCTTTGCAGCAGCAAGTTGTATGGGTAAAAACATACCGCTGTCCATGTTGCTCTTAAACCTTAATACTTCATTAATTCGCTCCGGGCTACCGGCCAGCATCCCTATTCTCCATCCTGCCATATTGTGCGATTTGCTAAGGGAATTTAATTCAACCGCAACCTCTTTAGCACCTGCAATACTTAACAAACTCATAGGTTTGTCATTTAAAATAAAACTATATGGATTATCATGTACCAACAATATCGAATGCTTCTTTGCAAAGGCGATCAGTTGTTCAAACATTTCTTTTGTAGGTAATTGTCCTGTGGGCATCTGGGGATAATTTACAAACATCAGTTTCGCTTTTTGCAAATCATTTTTTTCAATTTCCTCAAAATCAGGAAACCAGTTATTTTCTTTTTGCAGCGTATATTCTACTATGTTAGCCCCTGCAATTTTTGCCGCACTTCTATACGTCGGATAACCGGGGTTAGGAATCAAGACCAAATCTCCTTCATTAATATAGGTCATGCAGATATGCATAATACCCTCTTTACTACCTATCAATGGTAGTATTTCTGTATCAGCGTTTAATTCAACATTATACCATTTAGCATACCATTTGGCAATAGCATTTCTAAATAGCAGACTTCCCTTATAACTTTGGTAAGCATGTTGATTAGGCTTCGTAGCTTCTTCATGCAAAGTGTTGATCACGTCCGGATGTGGCGGCAAATCAGGACTACCAATGCCCAGGTTAATAACCTGCTTACCCGCCTGATTCATTCCATCAATTTCGCGAAGTTTTTGAGAAAAATAATATTCGCCAATTCCCTCCAGCCGTTTTGCTGTTATGTTGTCAGTAACTTCTTCCCGGGTAAATGGTTTTAAAGATGTCGCTGTTTTCAAATCCTTTTCGATATTCATTTAATAAACTTTAATACTATAAAATGGCGTAATTTTTAAAGGCACCAACACGATGCATTATTTCCCTTTTTTATACACTCCGTAAATCTTTAAGTCTTCCGTTAATTTTTTAACTGCACTGATCATTGTATTAAATTGTGCCATGCTCTCAAATTCCACATCGGCATGAAAAGAATAACGCCAGTCACTGCCGGGTATGGGAAATGATTGTAATTTGCTAAGATTAATTTCTGCTTCTGCGATCTTTGTTAAAACCTTGGCCAGGCTTCCTTTTGAGTGATCTGTATGAAAATTAATGGATGCTTTATTTGCACCTGGTATTTCAAGTGGCTTATCTTGTCTTTGTAAAATTAAAAACCTTGTGTAATTTTTTTTAAGGGTATGAATATTGGGGACAATCATATCCAGCTTATAAATATCCGCAGCAAGCTTGCTGGCAATGGCTGCAATATGCTTACTGCGGTGCTGATGAATGTGTTTAGCACTCAATGCAGTATCTTCTGTTTCTACCAGTTTCCAATTGTATTTATCTAAAAAACCAAAGCATTGTTGTATTGCCATTGGGTGCGAATGTACTTCACGGATATCCTCTAGTTGCACGCCTTGGTTCACCATAAGGTTTTGCCTTATCTGCAGGTACACTTCACCGGTGATGATAAGATTACTTTTTTGCAATAAATTATAATTTGGCAAAATACTACCGGCAATAGAATTTTCGATTGCCATTACGCCGCCATTACTTTCCTTTTTATTTTCGGCTATTTTTATTACTTCACGGAAAGTAGCGCAACAAACCACCTCAACCTTTTTTCCAAAAAAAATCCTGGCGGCTTCCTGGTGAAAACTTCCTTCAAAACCCTGAATAGAGACTTTAGTATTCACTCCATTTCCCACGGTTCCCATTTCGGATGTGTAATTCATATTATTGTTTTGTTTTCCCATTGGATCAATCACTATGATGTGGCTATAATTTATTAGTACCCTTCAGGATAAGTAAAAAAAAATCCCGACTATTTAGCCGGGATTCTTTCTATGTTAATCTGTTATTGTCAGTTTCAGTTTTTAACAAAAGACTCCCGCACCATTTCTAAAATAGTAGCTAAAATAAAATCGGGTGAAATTTGTTATTGGTGTCATTTGAAAAACGAAAATAGGGCATAAAATTTTATTTGCCAATATTTTTTAAAGGAATGTGCAAATATCTTGAAAAATAATCATCAATTGACAGTTTTCAGAACAATTTTAATAATTAGGAATGCTTGTAAAAAGTAGACGCCCCTAAGAATAGGGGCGTCTTTAACGATTGCTTGCCATATGAAAACTCGTATATAAATCCAGCGATTTTTTACAAGCAATCTAGCTGGATTCAGAATTATTTCTTTATTGAATCTGTAGTTACAGTTGTTTTAACTGTAGAATCAGTAACAACCAATGTTGAATCAGGAGCAACTGGAGTAACAACTGTAGTTGTATCAGACGTTTTAGTTTCTTCTACTTTTTTGTCATCGGCGTTAGCGCAAGAAGCAAAAGAGGCAGCAACAACTGCGAATACTAATAATTTTTTCATTTTTTTGTGTTTTAATTGTTATTTATTGATTAATACTAAATGCTAAAAAAGGTAACCCGCTTTTTTAAAAAACTTTTTTTTCGTTGTTTTGGGTTACTATTACACACAATAACGTATTAATATCAGACTGGTGAACATAACAGAACAAGAACAAATACTACTGAAAGGACTGGCGCAGAACGACAAGAATTCCATCGAATCAATTTATCGGGAAAATTATACTTCTATTCAGTCTTTTGTTTTAAATAATAATGGGTCCGTAGATGATGCAAGGGATATTTTTCAGGAAGCGATGATCGTGTTATATGAGAAATCAAGATTAGCAACATTTTCGTTAAACTGTCAAATTAAGACGTATCTATATTCTATATGCCGTCGTTTATGGCTCAAAAGGCTGCAACAACTTGGAAAATTTAGTACACAGGTTGAAAACCTTGAGGAGACCATTTCAGTGGAAGAGGAAATTGAAGATCACGAGAAAAGAAATGAAGATTTTATCCTGATGGAGCAGGCAATGACCAAGATAGGTGAGCCTTGTAAAAGTTTATTGGATGCATATTATCTGCAAAAGAAAAATATGCAGGAAATTGCAGGAGAATTTGGGTATACTAATGCGGATAATGCCAAGACCCAGAAATATAAATGTTTGGTGAGGTTAAAGAAATTATTTTTTGCACAATATAAAAATGGCTGAAATGGATGAAATTTTACTATTAGAAGCAGTAGAGCGTTACCTGAAGGGTGAAATGAGCCAGGAAGAAAAAGCTTTTTTTGAAGGCCTTCGGAAAAAGGATCCTGAGGTAGATCAAATGGTAGTAGAGCATAGTTATTTCCTGCAAGGATTGGAAACATTTGGCACTCACAAAGCTTTCAAACACAATTTACACGAGGTGGAAGCCAAATTGATGGAAGAAGGCATCATCGGCCAGGCACCCCTAAAGGGCAGTGCTAAAGTTGTTTTTCTCTGGAAAAAATACCAGCGCAGTATCGCTGTAGCTGCATCAATAGCGGCTTTTGTCTCCTTACTTGCAGCTAGTGTAATGGTTACTTACACAAAAAAATATGGTAATGAAAATTACCGGGTCCTGGTGGATCAACTGAATGCGACCAATCGTGAGGTAAGTAAATTAAAATCTAAAGAAACAGGATTGGAAGTGGTAAGCCCAAAACCTGTCGTTGATTTCAGGGCCACTGGCTTTTTAATAGATGGCAAAGGATATCTTGTTACCAATGCCCACGTGATCAGCAATAAAAAAAATATTTATATTGAAAACCGAAAAGGAGATTTTTATCGGGCAGAAGCATTGTACACAGACAAAGACGTTGATTTAGCCATTTTAAAAATTACAGATACATCCTTTAAAGTTGTGACTAATTTACCCTACAGTATAAAAAAAGGAAATTCTGATTTGGGGGAACAATTTTTTACATTAGGATTTCCCCGGAATGAGATCGTATATGGCGAAGGATATTTAAGCGCTAAATCCGGTATTGATGGTGATTCAAGCGCATACCAGTTAACGGTGTCAGTTAACCCGGGAAACAGTGGCGGGCCCGTTATTAACCGCAACGGCGAAATAATTGGAATTATTACGGCTAAAGATTCAAAAGCTGATGGAGTGGTGTATGCTGCAAAATCTAAAAACATAATTACACTGTTGGAAAAACTAAAAAAACTGGATGATAAGTTCCAGGTAATTAAGACACCAACCAATTCTGATTTAAAAGGGTTAGACAGGGTGCAACAAGTTAAAAAAATGGAAGAGTTTGTATTTATGGTCGTAGGAAATTAATCCATCCGGCCCTTAAAAATTTAAAGCGGTTCCAATATTTTGGGCCGCTTTTTATATGAAAAAACTTTCTGCGGCAGCTCTATTTCGTATTGCTACTGCTTAGGAAGTATTTTAATCTATGGCTCTCCTTTGCTACATTCACTTATCCTTATAACAAAACAGCATCATCAAAACAAATAATCTGCTTTAATGATACTGCTCGCAGCCTTCTCGATAATAAAAACAAAAAATTAGAAGTTATTATACCCAAAGAGCTACAGGATATTCTCCCTCTGCCACCAGCTTTTCAACATTCGCTTTAACAATGGGCGCATCTTCTTTATAAGTTACTCCGAACCATTGAGCCGAAGTGGGTATTACTTTTATAGTACCCTGACGGTTTTGTACAAAATCGTCACCCAGCAATGGAATAAAAAACTCCGACTTGATATCTGTATAATTGATTCTAACAAAATCCTGAAATAGTTTTTCGGTGTCAGCAAACATGGTAGGAGGAAAACCCCAAAAATTCATGGATACCGGTGACTTGAAAGGTACCTCATGTTTAACATCATTTTCCTCGTATACGATCTTATCGCCGTCTTTGTAGATTTTAGTACGCTCCTTTATACTAACAAGGTTATTGTTTTCATCCACCTGACACACCCCCCTGCTCACAGTGCCATGCTCACTAAGGGTTTTTGCAAGTTCATATCCAATGATAGAATAAGTTTTTTCATTGCACTCATTAATTAAAAAGGCGGCTGCTTTTTCAAAAGCGTCTTTACCATAAAAATCATCCGCATTTATCACTGCAAACGGTTCTTGGATAGCATCTTTAGCACACAATACTGCATGTGCAGTACCCCAGGGTTTTGTCCTTTCTGCGGGCACCGTAACATCTCCTGGTAGGTAGGCATCCTTCTCCTGGTAAACGTATTCCGTAGCTATCCTGTCTTTCAATTTGGGTTCGAATATTGCCTTGAAGTTCTCAGCGAAATCTTCACGGATAACGAACACCACTTTTCCAAAACCTGCACGGATAGCGTCATAGATAGAATAATCCATAATCGTTTCCCCTGACGGTCCAAATGATTGTATTTGTTTCATACTTCCGTAACGGCTAGCCATGCCTGCGGCCAATATTAAAAGAGTTGGTTGCATATTTATTTAGATTGGTTGATTTAGTCGCAAATTTGCGTAGGCGAAAATAATATAATCAGTTTAATAATACACAAAAATGCTTTTACCATGCGCTAATATCACAACGGAAACGCTCACCGATGATCTATTTGATCTTAAACAAGTAAGTATCTCCATACTAAGACTTGACAAAATTGATCCTGTTGTTTCCGGAAACAAGTTATTTAAACTGCATTACTTTTTGGAAGAAGCTATCAGGACTTCAGCAGAAGGTATTGTTACTTTTGGAGGAGCATATTCTAATCATTTAGTGGCAACTGCCTTTGCCTGTAAACAAGCTGGGTTAAAAAGTTCAGCAATTGTTAGAGGTGAACGGCCTGCTGCATTATCGCATACATTAATTGAATGCCTTAATTATGGCATGCAACTGAAATTTATTTCACGACAAGAATATCATAACAAAGAGCAACCTTTCTTCCTCGAAACACTACACCAGCAAAATAAAAATTACATTATCGTTCCGGAAGGCGGCTATCACCCAAAGGGTGCTGCAGGAGCTGCAATAATAATGGACTTGATAGACGATGAAGTTTCGCATATATGCTGCGCTGTTGGAACGGCTACAACTATTGCTGGCTTGTTATTAAGTCTTAAGGGATCACAGCAAGTCATTGGCGTTCCCGTACTAAAAAATATGCATGATCTGCAGGAAAGGATCACATTTTTAACAAAAAAACAATTTAGCAATGATCAATTGAAGATCGTTAGCGACTATCATTTTGGTGGATATGCGAAAAAAACACCGCCACTGATTGATGGAATGAATATGCTGTATGAAAAACATCGGCTACCTACTGATTTTGTTTATACAGGCAAAATGATGTTGGCAATAATGGACTGTATCAAAAAAGATTTTTTTCCTAAAAGGAGCAAAGTTGTTTGCATCCATACGGGAGGGTTGCAAGGGAATTTATCTTTAACATCTGGTGCATTAGTCTTTTAATTAAATTGCCATTGTCATTATCTTTGCAACCACACGATTTTATTCAATTCTCCGTTTATTTTTTATGTTCAAGTTTCTTTTTTCTTTATTTATATTTTGCACTGTGTTTGCCACAAATATGTATGCACAGGATACACTACCCCGTGTGTCCGTAAAAAACAGGGGCGGTAAAATTATTATCAGTTGGAAAAATGCTTACGGTGCCAAAATAAGTAATATCAATATCCAGCGTTCCATCGATAGCTTGAAAAGATTTTCAACTATTGGAACCGTATTGAATCCTCTGAATAAAGAGAATGGATTTGTTGATACTAAATATACCGGCGGCCGCATATTTTATAGGGTGTTTGTTGCGTTCGAAGGAGGGGAATATGTATTTAGCCGCTCCATGAAACCGGTACCTGATACTTCGAATGACTTGATAGATCTGGAAACAAATGAAAGCAGTGGGCCCTTGGCACTGAATGGTTTTGTCCCTAGTAAATTTGTGTTTACAGGAAAAGATAATAATGTAATCATTAACCTCTTTAATGCTCAATCCCAAAAGTTTTCTATCAAATTTTTTGATGAACATGACAACCCAGTATTTGAATTGCGCAGCATTAAAGAACCTTACCTTATCCTGGAAAAAGTAAACTTCCTACACTCAGGATGGTTTAAATATAATTTGTACAATAGTGAAATACTACTGGAGAAATACAAATTCTACATCCCTAAAGACGGCAGAAACGGATCCAGCGGAAGAGAGCAGCGGAATAAGTAATCGAGTACACGTCTAAACAATTAGATCTACCTCAAATACTTTTTTAAAATTGTACTGTATTTTTTCTTTTACACCTGCCACATCAACAACATTACCTAATTCCTTCGCTATAGAAGTTACCTGCTTATTTTTAATACCACAAGGAACAATACTATCAAAATAGCTTAGATCAGTATTAACATTTAATGCAAAACCATGCATGGTGATCCACCTGCTGCAGCGCACTCCCATGGCACATATCTTCCTTTCTTTACCCTCAATACCAGGCTCCATCCACACACCTGTTTCTCCCTTGCTGCGTTTACCAAGTAGGCCATAATCACCAAGGGTAAGGATGATCACCTCTTCAAGCTCACGTAAATACCTGCCTATATCAGTATAAAATTTTTCCAGGTCAATTATGGGATACCCAACAATTTGTTGAAGGCCGTGAAATGTAATGTCTCCGCCCCTGTTGGTCTTATAAAACTGAATCCCCCTTTGCAGCATTTCCGCTTCGCTGATAAGGATATTTTCTGCATGGCCGCTTTTTCCCAACGTATAAACGGGCGAGTGTTCACATAGTAATAAATAATGTTTAGTAGAAATGCCTGCACCTTTTGAGGCATTGATATCATAAGGTGAGGCCAATCCACCATTACTTTTTAACATTTCTTTTTCCCCCTTCTTCAGCTGCTCCCTGGCAAAAGCGGACTTCGCTTGCACATTCTCCTGCAATAAACTTTCCTGGTAGTCCCAGGCGGTTTTATAATCAATGATGCCTAAATCTTTGTACGTTACTAACTGCTTATCCAATGTAATTGATTTATTTTGCAAAGATAATTGAAAGGTGAAAGGTATGAAGTAGAAGGCGTAAGAAGGTAGAAGGTGTAAGGGTGAGGTAGAAGGTAAGGTGCAGGTGTATAACTAGGTAAGAAAAAATGCAGCATCCCTGAATTAACGGATTGCATTTTTTCACATTAAATTATAAGTATGATCAACGAGATAACAATGATAGAAGAAGAACTGCAGGAGACCGAGGAATTATATGAACGGTTGGTAATTGAAATTCCAAAAGGGCAGGAAGCTTTGCGTATTGATAAATTTTTAATGAGCCGCATTGAGGGCGCCACCCGTAATAAAATTCAGCAGGGTATTGAAAATGAAATGGTGCTTGTAAACGATAAGCCTGTTAAAACCAACTACAAAGTAAGGCCCTATGATAAGATTGTTGTATTTACCCACAGGCATCCTGAATCAAATGATATTGTTCCCGAGGATATACCGATTAATATTGCCTATGAGGATGAAGATATATTGCTCGTAAATAAACCGGCAGGACTAGTAGTACATCCCGGGAGCGGTAACCATAGCGGCACATTGATCAATGGAGTGGCCTATTATTTAAAGCAACAGAATCCGGAGATTGAAGAAAGCAGTTTGGCCCGCTTTGGTATGGTACATAGGATCGATAAAAACACAACCGGCCTGCTGGTACTTGCAAAAACACCGAAAGCAATGACCGATCTGGCCAAACAGTTTTTCAATCATACTGTACACCGGAGGTATATAGCATTGGTATGGGGCGATTTTGAAGAGAATGAAGGGACCATCACAGGGCATGTGGGCAGGCACCAGCGCTTTAGAAAATTATTTACAACCTACCCTGAGGGCGAGCATGGAAAAGATGCCATAACGCATTACAAGGTTTTAGAAAGATTTAATTACGTAACACTCGTTGAATGCCGCCTGGAAACAGGCCGCACTCACCAGATACGGGTTCATATGCAATACATCGGTCATCCCCTGTTCAATGATGATTTTTATGGTGGAGATAAGATTGTAAAGGGAACCATTTTTAACAAATACAAACAATTTGTAGACAACTGTTTTTCACTATGCCCACGGCAAGCCTTACACGCCAAAGAGCTGGGCTTTATTCACCCCACTACAAAAGAGCCGATGCTATTTGAAAGTGATATGCCCGAGGATATGATGGCGGTAATTGATAAGTGGAGAAAATATAGTGCAGATAAAAATGATGTGAGGTGATTTGAAGTGTCCCATTTATCCGATCAACTTTATTCCTGCCGGCTCGAAAGAAATTTTTCTTTGCCGGTACAGGTTACCGGTAGTCATCTTAAATGTCTTCTTGCTCATGCCAAAAAAATCATAAATATCTTCCGGTTTGCTTTTATCGTTGTATGGCAGGTACCCATCATTTTCCTGCAACAGCCTGAGGATTTTTTCGGCTTCACCTTCTACCCTGTTGTAGCCAGGTTTACCAGCGGCTACGTCTATCCTGAAACGATCATCTTTGTCATTGCTTTCAGGATAAATTTTCTTCACAAAACCCTGAAACTTATCACCGGCCTGTATGTTGCGATAAATTTCGTTGAAATGCAATACACCGGTATGTTGATTATTAACGATACAAACATATCCAATATCCGTCCGGCGGTAAACAATCAAATCGACTATTTCCAACTCTTTAACGGTGAGCACTTCATTACTTAAATACGGTTCCAATTTTTCAGTAGCAGCGATTCTTCCTGTTTGTTCATCAAGGTAAATCTTAACCAGGTAATCGCCATTCGGCCGCATGCCGCTTATTTGTTTTGATGTAGGTACAAAAATATCCTTCATTAAACCCATATCCAAAAAAGCCCCCTGCTGCGTAACCGTTATTGCCCTCAGCTTTACAATATCACCCAACACGCCTTTCGGTTCTTGTGTCGTGGCAATAATCCTGTCCTCACCATCATGGTACAAAAACACTTTCAGTTCATCTCCAATCGAAGTAGCAGTGGGAACAAAACGCTTCGGCAATAAAATGCCGTCTGCACCATCATCCAGGTACACACCAAAATCGACAGCCCTTATAACTTTTAATAAATTGTATTCGCCAACTTTGACCATAATAGAAATTAAGAATTAAGAATTAGGAATCAAGAGTGGGGAATGTAACCCTCTTTAACCCTCAACCATTAACCTTCTCCCCCCAAGTTAAACAGGCCTTCCACAAACTGGTGCTTATCAAATACCAATAAGTCTGTTGCTTTTTCACCTACACCAATAAACTTAACAGGAATTTTAAATTGATGTGCAATCGCCAATACTACACCACCTTTGGCGGTACCATCTAGTTTGGTAATGGTTAATGCTGTAACATCTGTGGCTGCCGTAAAATGTTTCGCCTGTTCCAGCGCATTCTGGCCAGTGCTGCCATCCAGTACAAGCATTACTTCGTGTGGGGCCTCAGGAATTACTTTCTGGATTACTTTTTTGATCTTGGTAAGTTCATCCATCAAATGTGCTTTGTTATGAAGCCTGCCGGCAGTATCAATTATTATTACATCCACATTCCTGGCCACGCCGCTTATAATTGTGTCGTAAGCAACAGAAGCCGGATCACTGCCCATTTCTTTTTTTACTATCGGAACATTGGTACGTTCACTCCAGATGGTTAGTTGATCTACCGCTGCCGCACGAAAGGTATCTGCAGCACCCAGCAAAACTGATTTACCCGCTTTAGAAAAATTATGGGCCAGTTTGCCAATAGTAGTTGTCTTGCCTACGCCGTTTACGCCTACAACTAAAATTACATGTGGTTTATGGCCCATTGGTAATTCGTAATTTTCATAACTTGTATCCTGCGGCGCAGCAACCAATATATTTTCAATTTCACTTTTAAGGATCGCATTCAATTCACCTGTGCCGATATATTTATCTCTGGCAACCCTTTGTTCTATCCTGTTGATGATTTCAACGGTGGTTTCAATTCCAACATCGGCGCTAACCAATGCGTCCTCCACATCGTCCAGTACTTCCTCATCAACCGTACTTTTTCCAGCGATGGCCTTGGTTATTTTGGTAAAAAAACCTTCCCTGGTTTTTTGCAATCCCTGCTCCAGCGTTTCCTGTTGTTGTTTTTTCCCGAAGAGTTTATCGAAAAGTCCCATAGGATTTTGTTTGTTGGTTACTAAATTGGTGAGATCGTCAATGGTGAATGGTCAATGGTGAATCAATTTTGTTTACTTAAGAAAAGTATTTGTTTACAAGCATTTGTTTTTCAATTTAACATCGTTGTGTCACTCACTTGTACATTTTCAGCAACAAGAAGCGCTGATGCTTAAATTAAACCACATTGAATGGTGAATGGTCAATCGTCAATTTCGAACAGCTAGAAAAATTTAAATAGCCTACCATTGACCATTAAAATTAAGAAAGCCGTCCTGATATAATCAGAACAGCTTTATAACTTAATTATTTTTCAAGCCTGAAAATTTTATTGGCCTAAATGTTCTTTGATCTTGTCTTTATGAACAATGGACTCTTTGAAAGTATAAGCACCGGATTTAGGACTACGTACGGCACGTATTACTTTTGTCCAGTTTTTAGCATCCGCTGCCGCTTTCTGGTCCTTGGTTTTAATCGCTGTTTTAGCTGCTTTTGCCATGACTATTTAATTTGAAAATTTAAAAATTTGAAAATTTGAAAATGAATATCATCAACCCATTGGTTAAATTTTCACATTTTCAAATTGCCTAATTTGCTAATTATTTGATTTCCTTATGTACTGTTACTTTCTTTAAAATTGGGTTGAATTTTTTCAACTCCAGTCTTTCAGGGGTGTTTTTTTTGTTCTTTTTGGTGATGTACCGGCTGGTACCAGCTTTACCACTGGCTTTATGCTCTGTACATTCCAAAATTACTTGAACCCTGTTACCTTTCTTTGCCATTGTTGTTTATTTTATTATTACACTTCCTGGGCGGAAGTGAGGATTTAAATTTTTTCGCCGGCTGCCCTTAGTTGTTTTACAACGGAGAAAAGGCCGTTTTTGTTAATGGTGCGTATAGCTTCAGATGAAACTTTCAGCGTTACCCACTTGTCTTCTTCTGCCAGGAAGTAACGTTTGGTTTGCAAATTCGGCAAAAACCTACGCTTTGTTTTGATGTTTGAATGCGATACTTTGTTACCCGTAATTGGCCTCTTACCTGTAACTTGACATACTCTAGCCATATACTAATTTTTTGGACGGCGAAGGTAACAAAAGAATTCGAATTTGAACTAAGGTT
>JBDSAA010000212.1:0-9333 GCA_039922375.1 Ferruginibacter sp. | reverse complement strand
TTGCATTTCAAAATACAGAAAAAGAAAACCGGGCTGCTGAACTGCTGATTGCAAACAATGAACTTGCATTTCAAAATACAGAAAAAGAAAACCGGGCCGCTGAACTGCTGATTGCAAACAATGAACTTGCATTTCAAAATAAAGAAAAAGAAAACCGGGCTGCTGAACTGCTGATTGCCAACACAGAACTTGCATTTCAAAATACAGAAAAAGAAAACCGGGCCGCTGAACTGCTGATTGCAAACAATGAACTTGCATTTCAGAATACAGAAAAAGAAAGGCAGGCCGCCGAATTAATTGTTGCAAACAATGAATTGAAGGCTTTCACTTTTATATCCAGCCATGACCTACAGGAGCCATTGCGCAAAATACAAACTTTCGCAAGCCGTATCCTGGAAAACGAATATGAGGGATTATCTGAAAAAGGAAAAGACTATTTTAACAGGATGCATGGTTCCGCCAGGCGCATGCAAACACTCATTGCAGATTTGCTTGCTTATTCTCATACCAATATAACTGAAAGGAAATTTGAAAAGACTGATCTTGATATGATTCTCAAGGAGGTAAAAAATGAATTATCAGAAACTTTAATTGAAAAAAATGCACTTATAAAAGGCGATCATCTTGGTGAGGCTTATATCAATCCTTTTCAGTTTAGACAGGTTATGAATAACTTGCTTACGAATGCACTTAAATTTTCGAAAGAGGGTGTACAACCATACATCACTATTAAAACACGGGTTGCTACCGGCAGGCAACTTCAAAACGAAGATCCGTTATTGAGTGCAGGTAGCCTGTCTTCTGTAAAGAAGTATACTCATATTAGCTGTGCAGATAATGGAATCGGTTTCGACCCGCAATATAAACACCGGATTTTCGAAGTATTCCAACGCCTGCATTTGAAAGAGTTATATGAAGGCACAGGCATAGGGCTTGCCATTGTTAAAAAAATAATCGAAAACCACAATGGTATTATCACTGCTTCAGGAAAATTAAATGAAGGGGCAACATTCGATATCTATATACCGCTTGTTCAAAATATGCCGGCGGGAGAAATGTAGGCAGATAAAATGAAGGCTTACAATTTTAATTGATTCCCCAGGCGTTTCAATTCTATTTCAGCAAACTTAGCGGCGTAGCTTAAATTTACTAACCGGTATCCGGATTGTTCAAAACTTTGCTGGGCATTTTTTACATCTACAATAGTAGCTTCTTTAAATTGAAAACGCTTTAGCACGAGGTCCAGCAGTTGTAATGATAAAGTATAATTCTGTTGCTCAGTTTCCAATTGGCTTAAAGTGGAAGAATAAGATTGGTATGATTTAACCACCTGTGAACTATAATCCCTCATCAATATATTTCTGCTCAATTGGGCATTCCGTACATTGATTTCGGCTACCCGTTGCTGTCTTTTAAAAATGGAACCATTGTAAATAGGAATTCCAATAGTAACCCCTACGGATGGCCCATAATTTTGATTTAATAATAATTGGCCGGCAGCAGCCTGGTTTCGGTTGAAATTATAGCCGGCGGTGGCTCTCAGCGAAGGATACCTGAGCGCTGCGGTTTCTTTCACAATCAGCTCGTTGATCCTTACCTGGTCGTCCGATGCAATGATATCGGCATTCTGATGAAGGCTGTTCATTACCTGGTCCAGGCTGATCATTTTATCTACTAATATTGTGTCCCTGATGGCGATAACGGAATCCGGCTTTAGGGTGAGAAGCCGAAGCAACTCTGTTTTTGCCTGGTCGATAATCAACTGCTGTGATAGCTGTGCCTGCAATAAAGCATTGAGGTCGATCTGTGCCTGGAACAGATCGGCATTGTTTGCAAGGCCTGCCAGTTGCCTTGTTTTTACAATTGACAGTTGCTGCCTTGATGCATCAATGGATACTTCAATTGTTTTCAAATAACTCTGCTGGCGAACGATATCATAGTAGCCTGTCATTACAGCCCCAATGATATTCTGCACCTGCGAGTTAAGCAATTCCTGGCTTTGCTTTTGCAACTGCGCCAACCGGCCCCTCGTGGCCACTACCCTGTTGCCGTTGTACAGCAACAGGCTTACGCCAACATTGGAATTTAAATTATTAACCGCCGCGGCATTCCTGTTGATAGTAACACCGGTGTTCAGTTTTTGATTGATGGTGGATACTTGTTCATTATCTGTAACCGATGCAGTAGCCAGCGGCAATCCACCAGCTACACCCCTGTTATTTAAAATGGTATTGGCCTCTACGTCATTTGCTGCCAACTGGATATCAAGGCTGTTTTTTAATGCGATATTAACGGCATCCTGTAAACGCAATGTATCCTGGGCCCGGCCCGCCAGCGATGTCAGCAATAAAAAAAAATAGGCGATTGATTTTGTCATCCTGCTTGTTTTGTACTTTAATTCTGAAGGCTCTCTTCCAGTGATTTCTCCTGTGTGGTGGCTGGCACTGTGTCTTCCACCTTATGCTTACCTGATAAAAAAGTATAGATGGCCGGTATAATAAACAAAGTAAGTACCAGTGAAAAAATGATACCTCCCACCACTACAATCCCAAGCGGTACCCTGCTGCTTGCAGATGCGCCCAGCCCCAATGCAATGGGAAGCGCCCCCAGTGAAGTTGCGAGGCTCGTCATTAAAATGGGGCGTAAGCGTTGCTGTGATGCCTGTAATACCGCCTCAGCTTTATTAAGGCCCTGTTCCCTTTTTTTATTGGCGAATTCAACAATCAGGATACCATTTTTTGTTACCAATCCGATCAACATGATCATGCCGATCTCGGAAAATATGTTTAAGGTTTGCCCAAATACAAACAAGCTAAGCAAAGCCCCCGCCCCTGCAAGCGGCACCGTAAGCATGATAATAAACGGGTCCACAAAGCTTTCAAACTGGGCCGCAAGAATGAGGTAGATCAGCATCAATGCCAAGGTAAAAGCAAATGCGATATTTGAAGAACTTTCAGCATAGTCTCTTGAAGGCCCGGTTAAGGAAGTCTGGTAACTTTCGTCAAGTAATTTTTTACCGATCGCATCCATTGCCTTTACACCATCGCCAATCGTTTTTCCGTCTGCCAGCGAGGCCGAAATGGTTGCAGCTTTATAACGGTTGTAATGAAATAATGTAGGCGGGCTGCTACTCTCTTGTAATTTTATTACGGAACTGACTGGTATACTTTCTCCCCTGTTGTTTCGCACAAATAACCTTGAAATGTCACCCGGCCTGCTACGATCACTTCTGTCAACCTGGGCAATGACAGAGTATTGGTAACCGTTCATAATAAAATATGCAAGCCTTCCTCCACTGAATGCAGATTGCAAAGCTGATACAACATCCTGCGCTGACAAGCCCAGGTCTTTTAACTTGATCCTGTCCAGTGTCAGGTCCACTTCCGGCTTATTAAACTTCAGGTTTACATCAACATTTGCAAATGTTTTATCCTTCCTTGCCTCTTCCAAAAACTTTGGTATTACTTCCCTAAGTTTATCAAGGTCCTGGTTTTGCAACACATATTGTACGGGTAATCCTCCTCTTGAACCGGCGCCTACGGCAATGGTTTGCTCCTGTACAGCAAAGATCCTCGCCTCATTAAATCGCTGTAATTTTTTTTGGAGGTCGCTGGCTATTTCCGCCTGTGACCTGTTACGTAAAGATGGTTCCACCAATCCAAGTCTGGGCTGAGACGCATTCACAGAGCCACCACCCGGCCCACCTGGCGTTCTTGTAAATACAAAATCTCTTTCCGGTATGGAATCGTAGAGGTAGTTACTAATTGCATCCGATATCCTTACCATGCTGCTGTAACTGGTACCCTCTGGTGCAGTTGTAGTAAAACGGATGCTGCTTCTATCTTCAAGCGGGGCTATTTCGGTTTGCAGTGTTGAAAAAATCAGCACTATTATCACAACGCAGGCACTTACTACTACCCAAGCCAGCCACCTTACTTTTAAAAAGCCTTTTAACCACCGCAGGTAACCGTTTTCCATTCCGACAAAGAACGGTTCGGTCTTCATATAAAATTTGCCATGCCCCGGTTTTTTCCTGTTTAATACCACATTTAAAACGGGGGTAATTGTTAGCGATACCAATGCCGATATTAAAACGGCTGCAGCCAGTGTTACACCAAACTCCCTAAACAGGCGGCCTATGAATCCCTCCAGGAATATAACGGGCAAAAACACTACTGCCAATGTGATAGAGGTAGAAATAACTGCAAAAAATATTTCTTTACTCCCCTCCAGTGCAGCCTGCCGGATGGGCATCCCCTTTTCAAATTTGCTGAATATATTTTCTGTCACTACAATTCCATCATCCACTACTAACCCCGTTGCAAGCACTATACCCAGCAAGGTTAAAATGTTAATTGAAAACCCCGAAAAATACATGATGAAAAAAGTGGCTACCAGGGAAATTGGAATATCGATCAATGGCCGGATGGCAATCAACCAATCCCTGAAAAAGAAAAAGATAACCAGCACAACCAGTGTGAACGAGATCATTAAAGTTTCCTTTACTTCACTGATTGATTTGCGGATATTTTTAGTGTTATCCAATAACACATTCATTTCAATATCCGATTTGTTTGCTTTTTTAATGGCCTCCAGTTTTTTGTAAAAATCATCGGCAATCTGGATATTGTTTGCTCCGGGCTGCGGAACCAGCACAATACCAACGGCATTAACCCCATTGTATTTCCAACTTTGCTCCAATTCTTCAGGCCCTATTTCAACACGGGCTACATCAGCCAGCCTTATAATGCCTGCACTATCAGAACGGATGATCAGGTCACGGAAATCTTTTTCAGTGGTGAGCCTTCCTAAAGTTTTAATGGTTAGCTCTGTATTATTACCATAGATTTTCCCCGGTGGCAAATCGATATTTTCAGTATTTAGCGCAGACCGTATATCGGAAAATGAGATACCCTGGGCAGACATCTTATCCGGATCGATCCATATACGCATGGCCTTTCTTTTTTGGCCAAAAATGTTTACTGAACTAACCTGGTTAATTGTTTGAAACTGCTGCTGTAACACATTTTCAGCATAGTCGCTTAACTCCATCAAACCCTTGGTCCTGCTCTGTACTGCGAGGATCAAAATAAAATCGCTATTGGCATCGGCTTTGGTAACTACTGGCGGGGCGTCTATATCCTGCGGTAAGCTTCTGCTTGCCTGGCCCACTTTATCCCTTACATCACTTGCCGCGGCTTCCAGGTTTACACTTAATTCGAACTCAACGGTAATATTACTGTTGCCCAATGTGCTGGAGGAAGTGATGGTTCTGATACCGGGTATCCCGTTGATCTGTTTTTCCAATGGTTCCGTTACCTGGCTTTCCATTATATCCGGATTGGCGCCGGTATAAGAAGTTCTGATATTTATGATGGCCGGATCGATTGCGGGGTAATCCCGTACTGCAAGAAAGGTATAACCAACCACCCCAAAAAGGATGATCATAAGGTTTAACACAGTGGCAAAAACCGGTCGCTTTAAAGAAAATTCGGAAATATTCATGCAGTAAAACGGGGTATATTTTTTTGAAACAACAAATAATTCTTCGTCTTGTATTTTGCTCAACAAGACACATTCATTTGACCTGTCTTATAAAATGGATAAAATACTTAAAACGCCGTGCCAGATATATTGTGTTGCTTATTTTGTATCATCAGCCGGACTTGTTAACGCCGACAACTTCTTTACCTCCCTAACTTTTAAAGGGGCCTTGGGCCTCGCAAACAGTACTCCTGTAACCACTACTGAATCACCCACATTAATACCTTTTTTTATTTCTACTGTATTAGCTTCCCTTATTCCGGTTTCTACATTTACAAAGTCAGCCTTTCCGTTTTTTACTAAAATCACCTGGTTGTTTTGATCATCAGGGATAATACAATTGGCAGGAACTTTAACGGAGGAAACTCCTTTTCCAGCATTAATATAAACTTTTACGAATGCACCCGGATTAGCCCGGGCGCCTTTCAATAAGGCTCGTACTTTTAAATTTCTTGTATCTGTATTTGCACCCGGCTCTGTTGCAATAATCATTGCCCTGCCTCTTTCCTTGGTTACAGCATCAACTTCTACGTCTACAATTGCACCGTTTTTGATAGCGCTGGCATACATTTCAGGCAAGGTAAAATCAATTTTAACATCATTGGTTTGTTGCAACGTGGCGATGATAGTGGCCGGAGTAACATAGGCTCCGGGGCTCACTTGCCGCAAACCCGTTACGCCGCTAAAGGGCGCTCTTACTACAGTTTTGTCTACGAGGGTACTTGTATATGCCATATCAGCCTTTAAAGTATTTACCTGGTTGAGGGCTATATCGTAGTCAGCCTGGTTTACACCGTTTACATCCAGCAGCTGCTTTAGGCGTGACACGGTTTTTTGAGCAAGATCCAGTTGTACTTTGCTTCTCGAAATTTGCGCCAGCAACTCCGCATCGTTTACTCTCGCCACCACAGTGCCCTTTGATATCATTCTCCCTTCCGGCAGATTTAAATAAATGAGCCTGCCGCTTACTTCCGGCCGAAGCTCTACATATTCATTTGGGATCACTGAGCCGTTCGCTTCTATTGTATTGGCGACTTCTGCCTTTTCTGCTATTATCACATCAACCACCACCGGCGGATTTGCTTTGGGTACATTAGAGGATGCTTTAGATTTACTTTCACAATTAGCAAAAAGAACAATCAGGAAGCTTGAATAAAGTATGGATGAAATCTTTTTGATAAAATTGTGCATTTTAGGATCAACTTTTTATGAAAAGTATTCAAATATAAGAAGTTTTAAGGCTTGCGCCATGGCTATAAGACGACATTAAGTTCAATAGCTGTCGGTGTACTTAAATAGATTTTGCCGGCATTATTTTTCTGCCGGCTCAAACAAAGCAGGACGTATTTAGAACCAAATATGTTAAAAAATATATAGTCTGAGCGTTCCTTTTTTTACCTTTCTTTGCGTAAAATTTAAAAGCATGAATCCTCTTGTTGGTATTATAATGGGTAGCGAAAGCGACCTGGAAATTATGAAAGGTGCTGCTGAAATGCTTCGCCAGTTTGAAGTGGAACCTGAATTGACCATTGTATCTGCACACCGCACTCCCGAGCGTTTGCGGGAGTATGCCAGCACTGCAAAAGCAAGGGGATTAAAAGTGATCATTGCCGGTGCCGGCGGAGCGGCCCATTTGCCTGGCATGGTAGCAGCCAATACAATATTGCCCGTGATTGGTGTACCGGTAAAATCTTCCAATTCTATAGATGGATGGGATTCGATGCTATCCATTTTACAAATGCCCTATGGTGTACCGGTAGCAACAGTGGCGCTGAACGGTGCAAAAAATGCCGGCATACTTGCAGCGCAAATCCTCGCATTGCACGACCCCTCCATTGCCGGCAAGCTGGAAGCTTACAAAGAATACCAGGATGATATAGTAATGGAAAGTGTAAAGAATGTAAAACGCCTGGGATTTACCAATGCTTTCGATAAATAAGCGATTGCCGCACAGGTTTGTAAACAATCGATGTTCATAAAAACAATGCCGCAATACGATAACGGCAAATTGGCTTTACGAAGGTTTATATAGAAACTGACTTTCGCTAAAATGATTTAATGTGTTGACAATTAAGCCAGCTATTTTTTTTGAGGCGATTTGGGATTCGTTAAAACACTCGGAAATATTTGTGTTAGCGGCAAGCTTAAAACACCACCAATGAAAAAGGCACTTATCAGTATCTATATTATACTTATTTCAGTAAACGTATTTTCCCAAGTTATCTATTCTGGCGATAACCCTCCTCCCAGAAAGTATCCGTATCATGACATCCTTATAATAAAAAACAATAACAAAGACGATCACACATTTACGTTTACTTCACCTGCTCAATCATTTAAGAATATGGTTCAAGGACAGGGAAAGTTAGAAACAAATAAAGTGTTACATTTCTCGCCTAATTATAAAGTAGACACTTTGTTTGTTAAACAAAATATTGTCAATATTAGAAAGTCCCTACCAAAAACTTTTTGGGATTTCTCGTTATGGGGTGCCACTTATGACAACGAGCCTAACCAAGATTCAATTTGGATCATGTATTGCTTTGTAGAAATTAACAAAACAAAAGATATCAAAATATTCTCCGCATACAAAGTTACTTTTGAAGGCTTCGATGCCACAATTGTAGAACAACGAATTGATCCTAAAATTATTGACCTGGAATTTATTATCGACAAAAAAAGGCTAAAACTTCTTGAAACTAAATTAAAGACATTACCTGAATCCCAATGAAGGCTATGCCGCTAACAATGGTGGCTTATGCACAACTAGTTTTTTGGAAAATCACCCTGCTGTGACGTGCTGGGAGTTGCCACAGCTTTTGCGAAAAACAAGATTGGATCTTTTAAAAGCAATGCCATTTTATACTGTGGCAACTACGTATGATTGTTAGCCGCGATAAGGTTTAAAAAATCGCTTTAAAGATCTTTTGAATCTTATCAATGTTCCGGAGTAACTTTAAAATTTCACCAAATTTTATAACCAAAAATGGTCAACCTAATTCAGGGTAAGACATGCGGATCGATCTTGTCTTCAGATAACCTTTCCTTATGCGCAGCCGGTTTTAATAATTGCGTAATTGCCATATAGCTTTAAGCCGATCGTTTTAGTTCTGTTTCAAAATATATTGTTGAGCAAGCGCTGTATATTGGGCTATTTCTTTGTCTATCCATTTTTCATCCCTGTCCAATTCTTTTGCCATGATCTTCGCAACCTCAGGACAAATGCGGATACTTTCTTTTGCATTCAATAATAAGGCACGGGTTCTTCTTGATAACACATCCTCAACAGTTCTTGCCATTTCATTTTCAACAGCCCAGCACACCTGCATCTCATGTATCTTCAAACTTTCACTGATCCATTGGCTGGCGGTTCTATTGATGCGCTGTTTGATTAATGAGGCATCACTGCCATAGAAATAAAATGGATCGTTCCAATTCATATGATCCTCATAGCCATGAATATGCAATGACGCAGTGGGCGTTTTTTTATGTTTCCAGCCAAAATATTTTTCAATCCGGTCTACCATGTCCTCTCCCATTTTTCTATAAGTGGTCCATTTACCACCCAGAATAGTAAAGAGGTTGGAAGGCGATACAATTATCTTATGACTGCGGGAGATTTCTTTTGTTTTTTGCTCGCCTTGCTTTGGAGCAGCCAATGGCCTTAGCCCTGCAAACACACTTAGCACATCACTATGGGTGGGCTTCACCGCTAAATAATCAGCGGCAGTTTCCAAAATAAAGTTGATTTCTTTTTCCAGCGCCCGGGGCTCAAGTGAGGCTTCATCA
>JBDSAA010000211.1:0-232363 GCA_039922375.1 Ferruginibacter sp. | reverse complement strand
GTTTTTGACTTTCTGAATTGCCCTTTGTGATTGTTTGTCCCGGTGATCAGGATGGATACTTTCGGGTGTGTAATACTTGAATTTAAACCCGGCATAACAAATATTCACGTAAATAGATGTTGCCTTTTCGGCCTTGGGCCGTGTAAGGAAAAATGAAACTTTCATTCTCTGGTAAATTGAATACTAAAGATATGATATATAAACCGCGGGAACGACTGCGGATACTTTTATTTTAAAACAATTTTCTCCTATTTTCTATTTTGATTGGAAACGCCCGTCTGTAGTGGTTTTGAAAGGTTTCAGAATGTAACAGGGTGTAATATGAGATTATAAAGGTGGTGGTCCCGGCGAGAATCGAACTCACATCTAAAGTTTAGGAAACTTCTATTCTATCCATTGAACTACGGGACCTGAAATGGATTTAAAATCCAAAAATTAAAATAACTGGCGCAAGTTAATAAAAAATTAATTAGCCCTGCCGGGCAAAGCAGATCAATTTGGTAAACTCCCATATTTGAGGCTTTTTACTTCAAAAAATATTCCGTTACTTTCTGTCTTTGCCTCTCAGGTAAGTGACTGCAATGTTTACCAGCATGCCGGGGAGAGGTAAGTAACTGGCGATTTAATCCCCAATCAGGGATTCATATTATGAACTATTTTATATCACGATAACCACACAATGCTCTTCATGCTACACCTCCCTCATTGTGCATTTTATAAATCGAAAAATCGAAAATCCACAATGGCACCTTATCTTTGCCTTCCCTAATTTTATTAAGAATATGAAGTGGTTGAATGTAATTATTAAGTACCGTCTATGGATAGGCATTTTATTATTAGCCCTTGGCATTTTCACCAATATACAGGCTGGGTTTTGGCCTTCTTTTGTATTATACCTTGCCGCTGTAATCTTAATTGCGGGTCATTTTTTGTTTGGTCCGATGCGGCTGATCCAGGAATGCATGGAGACCGGTGATATGGAAGGTGCAAAGAAAGTACTGGCTTCCATTTGGTTCCCTGCCTTGCTTATTAAACCTATCCGCTCCGTCTATTACACCGTAAAGGGCAACCTGGATATGGTGGATCAAAATTTTGATGGCGCTGAAAAGAACTTGAAAAAAAGCCAGGAACTAATGGGTGACGGCAGCGGTTTGATGGGTGGGCAAATGAAGCAGGCAGAAGGCGCAAATAAACTTCAGTTAGGAATGCTGGCGATGCAAAAAGGCGACATGCGCCAGGCAGAAACATATATACGTGGAGCTATACGGTCAGGCCTACCCGATAAGGAAAATGAAGCAGCCGCATGGTTACAACTCTCGTCTATTATGATCAATAAAAGAGAGTTCAGGGCTGGTAAAGAATATTTTAGAAAAGCAAAAGGGCTTAAACCTACCACGCCACAGATTGCCGACCAGATAAAGCAGATGGAAAAGTATATTACCCGGATGCCTGGCTAAGAATCTTTAATTAATTGAGCCGAATAAATCAGCAGTTTTTAAAAAGGGTTTCCGCGATGGCATAGCGATAATCAAAGATTGCTTTAAGCTGTTTTTTTACAAAAAATTGGTGGGCGATAGCTCCTAAAAAACCCCACGGCAATTTGTAATGAACAATATCTGTCATCTCCACCCCTTTTTCAATTGCTTTAAAATGATGTTGATGATGCCACATGCCGTAAGGGCCAAAACGCTGTTCATCAACAAAATATTTTTTGTCCTCCACATGCGTTATTTCTGTCATCCAATAAATAGGGATATTTAAAACCGGGCTTACTTTGTATTCAATAATTTGCCCCGGGTACATCTTTTCACCATGATGTTTAGATATGATATTAAATCCCAAATTATCTGGAGTGATCCGTTTCAAATTACCGGGGTTGCTAAAAAAGTCCCAGGCTTCATCCAGGCCGGCCGGTAGTTGCTGCACTGTCTTAATAATATAAACCTTGCTCATCTTTTTACTTTGCTGCTGTTAACAATAATTATCCAGTAAAGTTTCGCTGTGTAAAAAATACTTACACCGGAATCAATGTCGTTTAGTTAGGGATCGACGTTTCTTTGCTCCATATTACTGAAAATATACAAGTGAGTGACACAACGATGTTGAATCACTACTGTCCCGTTAAGTTGTGAGTGAGCTTGATAGAATATAGGACAGGTAAGTATTGTAAGGAGTTCTTTGATTTTACGATTTGACCTTAAAGCGGGTTTTTTGCTATTCAAATTAGCAATATGAATCAAGGCAGCTATGTACTCTCACAGGTTTTTGATTTAATTAACCGTTATGAGTTTGATAAATGTGTCAATAATCATAATGGGAATTACCGGGTGAAAGTATTTAAGTGCTGGGAACAGTTTATCGTAATGAGTTTTGCTCAGTTATCTTATAGAGAAAGTTTAAGAGATATAGAATTTTGCCTTGGAGGTATGCAATCGAAATTATATCACTGCGGTCTTAAGACTAAAATTGCCAGAAGCACACTTGCCAAAGCAAATGAAAACCGGCCATGGGAGATATATTCAGATTTAGCACAAATTCTAATTGCCAAAACGGTACCGCTTTACAAAGGAGAAAACAATCTGGCAAAAGAACTTGAAACAATTGTGTATGCTTTTGACAGTACAAATATTGATTTGTGTGCGACATTGTTTCCCTGGGCAAAGTTCAGGTCAACTACCAATGCCATAAAAGTACATGTACTTCTAAACATCGATGGTTCAATTCCGGAATTTGTAAGTATAACAGAAGGTAACAGGCAGGATGTAAAATTACTGGATGAGATTACCTATACCAGTGGCTGCTTTTACCTGGTGGATAAAGCTTACATAGATTTTAGAAGATTATATAAAATAGAATTACAAAATGCTTTTTTTGTAATGAGGGCTAAAGAAAATCTTGCTTACAGCGTGATATCGGTTAATAAAATAAATAAGAAAACCGGTGTTAGAAAAGATGAATTTATAAAATTGAAATGGCATCATGGAAAAAGAAAATATCCGATTACTTTCAAGAGAATAGAATATGTGGATGCAGCAACAAAAAAAGAGTTGACATTTATAACAAATCATCTAACAATAGAAGCCGTAATTATTGCAAGGCTTTATAAGAAAAGATGGAAAGTAGAATTGTTTTTTAAGTGGATAAAACACAACCTTAAAATCAAACGGTTTTAAGGCAACAGTGAAAATGCGGTAAAAACACAAATATGGATTGCGGTGTGTGATTATTTATTAATTGCAATTTTAAAAAAACACTTAAAAATTGATGCGTCATTCAATCAAATATTACAGATACTAAGTATCGGCCTGTCTGAAAAATGTAATATCAAAGAATTATTTACAAAGGAAGAAACCAAAATCGTTAGCAATCAGGGTATTTTATTCTGAATGTTAACGGGACAGTAGTGATGTTAAATTGAAAAACAAATGCTGGTAAACAAAAATAATTTTTTTAACTAACCGACATTGATACAGGAATGATCATTTCGTCACCATCTATTGCAACACGAATAAATGGTGTAGCATAAAATTTACATACTATCCGCAGTTTTAAAAACATCCCTGCAAGTGCACGCAAGGCAAACAGATTAAGCCAATTTTATGATTTACGCACTGCGCAACCAAAAGAAAGAGCCTAAGTTTGTAACTTAATTTCAACCAATGACTATCAGCCGTTTACTTTATGCCCTTGCTTTTATTTGCTTCATTTTTTTTATTTTGATCATCGGGGCCGGCTGTGCGCAAATAGGTTCTCCCACTGGCGGGCCAAGAGATAGTATACCCCCGGTGCTAATAAGTGCTAATCCAAAAATGTTGTCCACGAATTTTTCATCTAATAAAATCGTACTGACTTTTAACGAATATATTGATGTGCAGGATGTGCAGCAAAATGTATTGGTGTCCCCATTTCCCAAAACAAATCCAATGGTCGATTTCAAGTTGAAAACAGTTACTGTAAAATTAAAAGATACACTGCTTCCCAATACTACCTATGCCATCAATTTTGGCAATGCCATCCGGGATAACAATGAAGGCAACCCTTTCAAAGATTTCATCTATGTTTTTTCTACCGGAAAAACCATCGATTCTTTACGGGTGACTGGCAAGGTAATCATTGCAGAAACAGGCAAAAAAGACAGTACGCTCATTGCACTGTTATACCGCAACCTGGATGACTCGACGGTTCAAAAAAGAAAACCTGATTATATAGCCAAACTGGATAGTTCGGGCAATTTCACATTCCGTAATCTTGCGCCGGCAACCTATAAAATATATGCGCTGAAAGACGGTGATGGCGGAAAAACCTATAACTCAAAAATTGAATTATTTGCCTTTGCAAATTCAGCAATAACAGTTAGTGACAGCACCGCACCAGTCACCTTGTATGCCTATGCCCAAGAAAAGGATATTAAAAAGGCTGGTGCGGCGATCGCTCCCAAGGTAACGTCACAGGCTGACAAAAAACTTAGGTACAATACCAATTTAAGTAACAATGAACAGGATCTGCTCACCGATCTTATTATAACCGTTAACAAGCCACTAAAAAATGTAGATCCTGCTAAAATTGTTTTAACTGATACTAATTTCAATAAAATTAACAGTGTAGTTAGTATCGATAGTACTGGCAGAAACATTCACATCAATACAAAATGGAAAGAAGATACCCGTTATCGCCTGGTAATAAATAAAGATGCTTTAAGCGACTCCACAGGCCTGCAATTAACACGGTCTGATACCCTTTCGTTTGTATCAAAAAAGGAGAGTGCATATGGCAAACTTACACTGAGGTTCATCAATTTTGCCCTGGCGGATCATCCTATCTTACAGTTTGTAAAAGGGGAGGAAATATACAAATCGGTTCCCGTTACAAGCCCCATCTGGACAGATAGATTATTTACTCCCGATGAATATGAACTCCGTATTTTATTTGATACCAATAACAATGGCGTATGGGACCCAGGGGATTATTCTAAAAAAATACAACCTGAAAGGGCCATCACGCTGGATAAAAATTTCACCATTAAGGCCAACTGGGACAATGAGCGGGATATAAAACTATAACCGCTTCATTTTTCAACTGGCAATCGATGACTTTTACATGCAGGATTCCAAATATCTTACAACAAACCGCTTTACTATTTGAGCGCCATCGAATATCCCTTATGCCATTATCGATTAACTTTGCTTCATGATTTTTTCTTCATCTCTTTTAGAAAATGCGGTAAATGAATTTGCCAAGCTTCCGGGTATTGGGAAGAAAACTGCTTTGCGGCTTGTGTTACATCTTATCAGGCAAGAGTCAAATGATGTAACAAAGTTTAGTGAAGCCATCGCAAGAATGAGAGAGGAAATAAAATTTTGTAGCCGCTGCCATAATATTTCTGATACAGCACTTTGCAATATTTGCACTAATCATTCCCGTAAGCGGGAGATGCTTTGTGTGGTAGAAAATATCCGTGATGTGATTGCCATAGAAAGCACACAGCAGTTCAATGGTGTTTACCATGTGCTGGGTGGTATTATTTCACCTTTGGATGGTATCGGACCCGAACAATTGACTATAGATTCGCTGGTGCAGCGGGTAGAAAATGAAGCCATCACCGAGATCATATTTGCCTTAAATGCCAATATACAAGGCGATACCACCATCTATTATATCAGCAAAAGATTAAAAAATTATCCCGTAAAAATAACTACTATAGCCCGGGGTATTGCCTTTGGCGGCGAACTGGAATATGCTGATGAAATGACCCTTGCCAGGAGTATTACTAATCGCATCCCTGTAGAAAATTATATCGTATCCGGTAACTAAAAAACTTCTATTTTAAATGAGCAAGCAACCTCATTTGGCTTTTCTCCGTTACAGATAATAATCTAAGACACATTTATATTTAATGGGCAAAACTAAAAGAAACCTCCTTCTTGTGTTGCTTGGCCTTATACTTGTTGGCGCTATCACCGGCAGTTATATGTTTAATAAAAAAGGGCCGGATATAGCAAATACAAGCGGTGTAAAAGTGAGCGCCGCAAATCTTTATGAAACCTTTTATAAAGATTCTGCTTTGGCGAAAAAAAATTACCTGGAAAAAATTGTGGAGGTATCCGGGCAAGTAACCCGGCTCAACAAAAATCAACAAGCCCAATCAATTATTTTGATAAAAACCAATACGGCTGAAGGTGCTATAAACTGTACTATGGAAGGCCCCGCAGGCACCAACCTAAAAGAAGGAGCCAATATAATTGTTAAAGGCATATGCAATGGTTTAGGCCAGGGAGACGCGGATCTTGGCATATTGCCCGACGTTTACTTAAGCCGGTGTTATATTGTTGAATAGGCTTAAAAAATCCCAGCAACTAATTAAGAAGTAGATTTTTAAAAAAGAAATCTCGTGAACGCCTTGGTCTAAGTGAAGAAGTCAATTTGAAGAATTGTATTAAAATTAAATTTTCATGAAAAAAACCCTTTGTTTCCTAATCCCAACCCTGCTTTCAATTATTTTATTTACCAATGGATGTTACAATGACAACCAGGAGTTACTCTATGGATCGCAAGAGCTTGGTTGTGGGCCGGTGCAGGCAAAATTTGGCGCTGATATAAGCCCGTTAATATCCACCAAATGCGCCATTTCCGGCTGTCATGACGCAAACGCCGGCAACAATCCTGCTGGCATTACATTGCAAACCTATGCACAGATTAGTGCTCAAAAAAACAAAATAAATACAAAGGTGGTGGTGGACAAAACAATGCCCCCGACAGGGCCGCTGTTGCCTGCAGAAATAGCCAAAATAAAATGTTGGTTAGAGGCGGGTGCCCAAAACAACTAAATAATTTAAGATGAAAACAATCATTATCCTGTTAAGTATAACTTTCACTTTTGCAAGCGTATCAAATGCACAAAATTTTTTCACCAAAAATGGTATGATATCTTTCTTTTCCAAAAGCCCTTTGGAAAATATTACTGGCGTAAATAACCAGGCTGTAAGTGTACTTAATACTGCGACAGGAGACATAAAATTTTCAGTGATCGTCAAAGGGTTCCAATTTAAAAAGGCCTTAATGCAGGAACATTTCAATGAAAACTATATGGAAAGTGCAAAGTATCCCAAGGCAACTTTTAATGGCAACGTTACCAATATTGGAAGTATTAATTTCACCAAAGATGGTGAGTATAAAGTATCGGTAACCGGCGATATGATGATTCATGGTGTTACCAAAAAAGTTACGGCTCCTGCGGTCATTACCGTTAAAGCAGGACGATTGCTTGCCGCTTCCGCTTTCACTGTATTGCTCTCTGATTATACTATCAGGATTCCCAAAGTAGTGGAAAATAATATTGCTAAAACTATCGACATAAAAGTGGACTGTAATTACGAACCCAAATAACTTTTTATTACCTCTAATTTTCCTCGTATGAATTATAAGAACATTGTTTTGTTGGTATCAATGCTAACCGTTGCTATAATTGGATTGCACGGCCAGGATTCAACAGACCTAATGAATCAATTAGAAAAAGAAATAACAAGTGCCGGTGAGGTAAACTACGTTACTGCTACTTTTAAAACTACCCGTTTAGTAAACGGTCATACCGTAGAAAATGTCGCCAAAGGCGTATTGGATGTTAAAATATCTCATCGGTTCGGCACGTTAGGTGGCGACGAAGGCGGAGCTTACAATCTTTTTGGGTTGGATAATGCAACGATGCGTATGGGACTGGACTATGGTGTTACGCGGTATTTAATGGTCGGCATCGGAAGAAGCACTTATAAAAAAACATATGATGCCTTTTTTAAGGTAAAATTATTACGGCAGTCAAAGGGCAAAGTTAACATGCCAATTACTTTAAGTTATGTTCCTGCCATTGCAATAAAAACAGCACCCAAGCCTCCCGCTGACCGCAAAAATTTTTATAGTTCAAAAATCTCTTTTTCCCATCAATTGATCATCGGAAGAAAATTCTCAGAAGCCACTTCTCTACAATTAATGCCTTCCCTGGTTCATAATAATATGGCGGAATATCTGGATGATCCCAATAACTTATTCGCCATAGGCATCGGCGGCAGGCAAAAGCTTTCGAAACGTGTAAGCTTAAATGTTGAATACTATTATCAATTGCCCGGTCACAAACTCGAAGAAAAAAGAGACCCTTTGTCTGCAGTAATAACCCGGGATAAAGGTATTAACTCCCTGTCCATCGGGTTTGACATAGAAACCGGGGGGCATGTATTCCAGTTGCATTTCACTAATTCCCGAGCGATGAACGAATCGGGCTTTATTGCGGAAACCACAGACGAGTGGGATAAAGGTCATATTTCCTTTGGCTTTAATATTTCCAGGGTATTTACAATTGGAAAAAAATAAGAAAATATCAAATACAGGCATTTTAATATTTATTAATAAACTTTCCCCTAATAAAATCCTTCTTTCTTCTTGCATTAATAACAGCCGTAGCATTTTGTGTTACGGCTTAGTTGTTTTATTTTTGTACCGTTTACGGGCAGATTTGTTTATTGTTCAGCCCGCAAATTATATTACAAGTGAACTAATAAACGAAAGCAATTCTGCATAACTTCCCCCGGATTGATTCTCGTTTCCTTAGTTATCACTTTTTTAAAGCGTTGGGCACAATAGCCATCATGGTTGTATGTTTTAATTTCTGTTTAGACGGATTACTTATGGACATATACACGTTGATCAGTCTGTTTTGCCCAGCTGTTCACGATAGAGGAAATGAGTTAATAATGATAAAAATGTTCCGCTCATCTGGCGGGTTTAAGTATGAAAAAAACAATTCAGGAAAGTCTTAAGGAACGGATATTGATCATCGACGGCGCCATGGGTACAATGATCCAGCGGCATAAGCTTGAGGAAGCCGACTACCGTGGCGAACGTTTCAAAGACTGGCATACCGATGTAAAAGGAAACAATGACCTGTTAAGCATCACTCAGCCCGAAATTATTATTGGGATTCATAAACAATACCTGGAGGCTGGTGCAGATATTATCGAAACCAATACATTCAGCAGTACAGTAATTGCCCAGGCAGATTATGATATGCAATCGCTGGCGTATGAATTAAATGTAGCTTCTGCAAAATGCGCCAAGATAGCCGCTGATGCGTACACTGCAAAAGACCCATCCAAACCCAGGTATGTTGCAGGCGCCATTGGGCCGTTGAATAAAACTTTGAGTTTGTCCCCGGATGTAAACAACCCAGGGTACCGGGCCGTAACGTTTGATGAAGTGGCAGCAGCTTATACTGAACAAATAAAAGGTTTGATAGAAGGAGGAATAGACGTATTGCTGATTGAAACCATCTTTGATACACTCAATGCGAAAGCGGCTATTTACGCTGCAAAAAAACATTTCAGGGATACCGGTACAGCAGAGTTGCCGATCATGATCAGTGGCACCATTACAGATGCAAGCGGGCGCACATTGAGCGGACAAACCCTGGAAGCGTTTTACGTTTCCGTTATGCATGCCAACCCGTTAAGCGTCGGCTTAAACTGCGCATTGGGAGCTGCAGAAATGCGGCCGCACATTGAGGAATTATCTCAAATATGCAATTGTTATACTTCTGCATATCCGAATGCCGGCTTACCCAACGCCTTTGGCGAGTATGATGAGCAACCACACGAAACTGCACATATCATTGAAGAATGGGCAGCGAATGGCTGGCTCAATATTGTAGGCGGATGTTGTGGTACAACCCCGGATCATATAAAACATATTGCACAGGAAGTAAGCAAATACGAGGCAAGGAAATTGCCGGTGATGGAAGAGGTTTTGTAAAATGGGCGTTAGCAAGATATAAGCAGTATCAAAGCAACAAAAGAGGAATAGAACGGGTTAACAAATCCATCAATACTTAATTTTTATCATGGCCAAACCGTCCGGTGTATCTTCCTTGCAAATCAGCGAAAGCGGAATTGTTGATAAAATTTTTATTATCCGTGGCCAGAAAGTAATGCTGGATAAAGATCTGGCAGAGATGTACAGTGTAGAAGTAAAGCGATTAAATGAGTCTGTAAAAAGAAACGCCCTTAGATTTCCCGAGGACTTTATGTTCCAGCTATCTACACAAGAATGGGTACACTTGAAGTCGCAAATTGCGACTTCAAGCTGGGGCGGCGCAAGAAAATTGCCTTTTGTATTCACCGAACAAGGGGTGGCGATGCTTTCTTCCGTGCTGAATTCCGAAACCGCTATCCAGGTAAATATTCAGATCATTCGTGTTTTCACAAAAATGAAGCAACTACTGCTGGATAATAAAGACTTGGTTTTAAAAATTGAAAAAATTGAAAGGAAACTAACGGATCATGACAAGGGCCTTCAAAATATATTTATTGTTCTAAAAAAATTATTGCAGGCACCTGATCCTGTAAAAAGAAACCCAGTGGGATTTCCTTATCCAAAAAAGAAATAGTAAGTGAAGAACCAGTTAAGAAATATTAATAAAAATTAACGTCCACATTTGGACAGGAAAAAATTATGAGCGAAACCATTTATATTAAACCATTCTTAAGGTTAAGTGGATTAGAACCTTTAGTTGTTCGTCCCGAAACAAATTTTGTAAATATTGGCGAGCGTACCAACGTTACCGGTAGTAAAAAATTTGCACGACTAATCCGGGAAGGATCTTACGAGCAGGCATTAAGCGTTGCCCGTCAGCAGGTAGAAAGTGGTGCACAGATCATTGATGTAAATATGGATGATGCCTTACTGGAAGGTGTACAGGCAATGACCACTTTTCTAAACCTTGTGCAAGCTGAACCTGATATTGCCAAAATACCGATCATGATAGACTCATCTAAGTTTGAGATCATCGAGGCAGGACTGAAATGTGTGCAGGGCAAATGTATTGTGAACTCTATTTCAATGAAAGAAGGCGAAGCTAAATTCATTGAGCAGGCTTTCATTTGTAAAAGTTATGGCGCATCGCTAATTGTAATGGCCTTTGATGAAGTAGGCCAGGCAGATACCAAACAACGCAAAATAGAAATTTGCCATCGGGCTTATAAAATATTAACGGAACAGGTTGGCTACGATCCGCAGGATATTATTTTTGACCCCAATATTTTTGCAATTGCCACCGGCATAGAAGAGCATAATAATTATGCAGTGGATTTTATTGAAGCTACAAAAGAAATAAAAAGATTGATGCCCCTTACCAAGGTAAGCGGCGGCGTTAGTAATGTATCCTTTTCTTTTAGGGGCAATGATCATGTGAGGGAAGCAATTCATAGTGTGTTCTTATTTTACGCTATTAAAGCGGGCATGGATATGGGTATTGTAAATGCAGGCCAACTGGTAGTATATGATGAAATAGAGCCAACGCTAAGGGATCTCTGTGAAGATGTAATTCTAAACCGAAACAATGATAACAATGAAGCCACTGAAAAGCTAATTATCCACGCAGAGAAAGTAAAGGCCAAAGGAAAGGTGGAAATACGGGATGAAAAGTGGAGAAATGAACCTGTTGAAAAACGGCTCGCTCACTCTCTTGTGAATGGCATTACCTATTATATTGATGCAGATACAGAAGAGGCACGCATAAAATATCCCAAGCCATTGGATGTTATTGAGGGCCCGTTGATGGATGGCATGAATATAGTAGGTGACCTGTTTGGCGCAGGCAAAATGTTTTTACCGCAGGTAGTAAAAAGCGCCAGGGTAATGAAGAAAGCAGTGGCGGTGTTAACTCCTTTTATAGAGCAGGAAAAAGAAGATAGGAAACAGGCTCACCTTGCAGCAGGAACTACCAATGAAGAATCTGCAGGTGCTGCTAAAATATTATTGGCAACCGTAAAAGGTGATGTACATGATATTGGTAAAAATATTGTTGGCGTAGTACTGGGTTGTAATGGGTATGACATTATTGATTTGGGCGTAATGGTAGCAACAGATAAAATTCTTGATGCAGCAGTGAAAAACAATGTTGATATCGTCGGGCTGAGCGGCCTCATTACTCCCTCTCTGGATGAAATGGTGCATGTGGCCCACGAGATGAAACGCAGGGGAATGACCCAGCCATTGATGATTGGCGGAGCCACCACATCCCGTATGCATACCGCTGTAAAAATTGCGCAACAATATGATAATGGTGTGATACATGTGCTGGATGCCAGCCGTAGTGTTACCGTAGCAGGTAGCTTGTTGAACAAAGATTTGAAACCTGATTTCCTAACCGGCATCAAAAAAGAATATGATAAATTAAAGGAAGATTTTGCCAACAAAAAAGCGGTGAAAAATTACCTACCCTTTAATGAAGCTCAAAAAAATACTGCTCAAATTGATTGGGATAATTTTAAACCGGTTGCGCCTTCGTTTATTGGAACAAAAATTTTCAATCACTATAATCTGTCTGAAATAGCGGAGTATATCGATTGGCAACCCTTTTTTATTGCATGGGAAATGCACGGCAAATTTCCTCAAATATTAAGTGATGAAATAATTGGATCGGCAGCTACCAGTTTGTACAAGGATGCACAAAAATTATTAAAACAACTTATAGAAGAAAAATGGTTGACGGCAAGAGGGGCAATCGGCTTTTGGCCCGCCACCAAAACTGCCCCTGATACAATAACAGCCCAAAAAGAAAATGAAAAGATTCGACTCGAATTTTTGCGCCAGCAAATAAAGAAAACCGCGGGCCAGCCTAATTTTTCTTTAGCAGATTTTATAAGAGATGAAGAGAACGGTACAGACTTTATCGGTGCATTCGCTGTAACAATGGAAGGTATTGAACCACATATTGCCCGCTTTGAAAAAAACCTCGATGACTATAATAAAATTATTTTACAGGCGCTCGCAGACAGGCTTGCTGAAGCTTTTGCAGAATTATTACATAAAAAAACAAGGCTTGAATATTGGGGTTATGCAACTGATGAACATTTAACCAATGAGCAATTGATAAAAGAGGAATACCTGGGTATTCGTCCGGCACCCGGTTATCCTGCCTGCCCCGATCATACCGAAAAATATAAACTCTTTGATTTGCTTGGGGGCGAAGAAGCCACTGGTATTACCTTGACTGAGTCTTTGGCTATGTATCCGGCATCCTCTGTGGCGGGATGGTATTTTGCAAACCCTGAAAGTAAATATTTTGGTGTGGGAAAAATAAATGAAGACCAGCTCAAAGATTATGCAGAAAGAAAGCAGATGCCGTTAAGTGAAGCCAGGAGATGGTTAAGCCCCATATTGGAATAAAAAGAACATTCCATCATTCATGAATTGAAAAAATTATCCTGAGCCAAAAGTGGGTGACCAGGTATACTTTTGGCTCCGGATGCTTAGCCTTCTTTTTGCCATGGTACAAACAAATGATCCAGCTGCAGGTACTGATCAATTAAACCGATACTATTTTCATTTGGCTGAATACCCATTGTTGTGATGAGCGTAATAAATAATTGCTTATTTGTTTTTGTTTCCTGCTTAAAGATGTTTTTCTTTTGTTGCAATGCAGCAGCATATTTTTTATCCAGCAAAAACTTATTTTCATAAAATTTTATTTCACAAAGATTAATGCAATTGTCACGGCGGGAGATCACCAGATCAATTTGGGCAGCATCTTTACTGCTGTTGCCTTTACTTTTCCATATAGCAGTTTCACTATAAATGCCTGGGATACCCAATGCGATTTTCAACGCAGGAATATGCTTCATGCATACACTTTCAAAAGCAAAACCACTCCAGCTTTTCCAGGTGGGAGTATCGCTCAACCTCATCCACGTACCTTTATTGCCTCCACGATTGGCTTCCATAAATTTTAAATAAAAGAGCGAGTGTTCATCCGTTAGCTTATAGATGCTATCCTTTATTTTTTTTCCAATCGGAATATAAGGTGTTATAAAGCCGGAAGATGCTAACTCCTCAAGTAGATTAGTGGTACTGCCTCCACTTTGTAGTTTGCATACCTTAATGATCTCATTCCTGTTTAGGCCCATAGGTTTAGCTGCCAACGCTCTTATTACTTTAAAGTGCCTCTCTGCGTTATCAAATAGAGCTTTATATAAATCTGTGAACTCATTGTATAAAAATCCGCTTTTGGTAAAGCATGTTTTGTCTATAATTTGTGCTGCGCTGAACCCTGCTTTGGCTTGGTCCAAATAATGCGGAATACCTCCAAAGGCCATGTATAACTGGGTGACCTGGTAACGGTTTAACTGCACGTTGCGGCTTTTCAAAAACGCTTCTGTTTCATATAATGTAAAAGGCTGCAACGCGATTTTCTGAGTTATCCGGTTGTGTAAGCCGCCCCTGTTGCGCACTACATTTTGTATCATCCAACTGGCGGCAGAGCCGCAAAGAATAACAGCGAGATTGTTTTGTTTACTGGCCCATGTATTCCAAAACTGTTCAAAGGCGGCAAGAAAATTGGACTTGAATGTTTGCATCCAGGGAAACTCATCAAGGAAAAGAATTACCTTTTTTTTGACGCGGAGTTTTTTTTGTAAAAGAGTAGCTGTCAATTCAAACGCTGCAAACCAGTCAGCAGCAACCGGTAGGGCGATCCCATTGTTCAACTGCTTAGCCATTGCCTGGCAGTAGCTCGTAAGTTGTGTGGTAGTTTCTACATTGTGTACACCAGAATATTCAAAAGCAATATGTTTTTTTAAACAGTTTCGTATGAGGTATGTTTTGCCTATTCTTCTACGTCCGTAAACCGCTACAAGGTCTGCCTTTGAATTGCCGGTAATGCTTTCAAGCAATAGTTTTTCTTCTTCTCTGCCAATAATTTCTTCAGCCATTATATAATTTCGTTGGTGATTATTTGACGTCAATTCTATTAGCTATCGTTTCTTAATCAAATTATCTAGAGCCAAAAGTAGGTTTTTTATATGGTTTTGGCTCTAGATATATAATAAACTTAGAGCCAAAAATACATTTTTATATAGGTTTTGGCTCTAAGAATTTTGACTTTTACTAAACGGCCTTTTGCTTTAAATTCAATTACCAGATAAAATATCTTGTACAAATAGCTATTTTAGTTAGTTATAAGTAACCCTTTTCGCCGGCAAGAAATATAAATTTTAATAAGCTTACGGGTTAGTATTTTAGTTGCTGAAAAAGTTAAAAAAATAATCTTTAAATTGGTGCTTAAAATGTTTGTATGCGTATCATTTCCTATAATGTCAATGGCATACGTGCCGCTTTAAAAAAAGGATTTATTGATTGGTTAAAAACCAATCCTGCTGATGTTATTTGCCTGCAGGAAACCAAGGCCACCAAAGATGACGTAGATGTGAAATTACTGGAAGCACTGGGTTTTGAACATCATTGGTTTAGCGCTGAAAAAAAAGGATATAGCGGAGTGGCGGTGTTTACTAAAATAAAACCTGATAATGTTTGCATAGGTTGTAATATTCCGGTAAGCGATGCAGAGGGCCGGGTAATACAACTCGATTTTGGCGATCTACGGCTAATTAATGCCTATTTTCCGTCAGGTACCAGTGGTGATCTTCGTCAGCAATTTAAATACGAGTGGTTAGATACGTTTCATTCATACTTAGATAATCTCAGGGAGAAATATCCTAAATTAATTTTGTGTGGTGATTACAATATTGCCCACCAGGAGATCGACATTCACGATCCCAAAGGGAATAAAAACAGTAGTGGATTCTTACCACAGGAAAGGGAATGGATGACCAAATTTTTAGGAAGCGGATGGGTAGATACCTTCCGGGTATTTCACCAGGAACCACATCGCTATAGCTGGTGGAGCCAGCGCTTTCCCACTGTACGGTTAAATAACAAAGGTTGGCGGATCGATTATATAACGGTAACGGAGCCGCTAAAAAATCAATTAGTGGATGCGGATATTTTCTCTGATATAAAACACAGTGATCATTGCCCCATTTATTTGGAAATTAAAACCTGATATAGTTATCACGGATATCTAATGCCGTTTATTACTTTGTCTATTTAAAGCATAACTATTGACCAAGCCAACAATTTAAGCATCTTATTTATACTCATGATCATTTATAACGTAACTATTAAAGTAGATTCTTCGATACAAAATGAATGGCTTGCGTGGTTGAAAGAAAATCATGTTCCTGAAATATTGGAGACCAGGTGTTTTACAAATGCCAACATTATGCGGCTGCTGGAAACAGACGATACTGAAGGACCAACATATGCCATTCAATATCTTGCAAAAAGCATGGCAATGTATGAACTGTATATTGAAAAATTTGCCGACATCATGCGCCAGAAATCATTTGACAAATGGGGCAACCAATTCATTTCCTTTAGGTCCGTTATGCAGGTTGTTAATTAAATGTGTAAAATAAAATATTTTACATATTCTCAGCAAAACCGCATGGGGAGCGGATTTGCACGAAGCACCTGCTAAAAGGCTTACCCACATTGACTTTCAAGCGAATTCCCTTAGTCATCTTGCTCACACATATAAAGTGCGGGTTGCGTAAAGCCCTTATTCCTTGCGGCTTACAGCGTTTCGTACGCAATAATAACAATAGAAAAAGTTTTGTCGCAATTAAAAACCGTCTATATTTGTTGGAGTAAAAATTCAAAAAACTTAATTATGAACAAAGCAGAATTAATCGCAAAAATTGCTGATGATGCAAGCATTACGAAAACACAAGCAAATGCAACTTTAGATTCTTTTGTAGAAGCTGTAACTAAAACATTAAAAGGTAATGGTAAAGTTACATTAGTTGGTTTTGGTACATTCTCTGTATCAAAGAGAGCAGCCCGTAACGGACGTAATCCGCAAACAGGTGCTGTTATTAAAATCAAAGCTAAAAAAGTAGCTAAATTTAAAGCTGGCAAGGAATTATCTGGTAAATTGTAATGATTGCGGAACCACATTAAAAAAAGCAAGACGTAGCTGAAATGTCTTGCTTTTTTATCTTATTCATCATCTAAATATATATAACATGGGACGTGGAGATATTAAAACTAAAAAAGGCAAAATTGCCAAAGGCTCTTTTGGAAAATCAAGGCCTGCAAAATCAGTGAAAAAAGTTGTTGAAGTAAAAAAAACTACCTAATCAAATTAGTTGATAAGTTGATTGGTGTAACCAATTCAACTTATCAACTTTATTCGTTAAAAAAAATCATTAAGGCGCCAGCCTTTCTATTTTCCAGGTTCCATCTGGCTGCAAAGTATACTGCAAGCGATCATGTAAACGGCTGGCTCTTCCCTGCCAAAATTCTACCAGCAGTGGTTTTACACGGTAGCCTCCCCAATGCTTCGGACGCGGTATTCCCTGATCTATAAATTGATGCTGAAACTTTGCTACGTTTGCTTCGATCACATCCCTGCTTTCGATAACAGTGCTTTGCGGTGAGGCCCAGGCCCCGATCCTGCTACCTTCTGGCCTTGATGCAAAATAAACGTCACTTTCTTCGCTGCTTACTTTTTCCACTACCCCTTCTATTTTTATTTGCCGTTCAAGCTCTTTCCAAAAGAATACAAGGCATGCCTGCGGATTTTTTGCCAGCTCGTTACCCTTGTTACTGGTATAGTTGGTAAAAAAGACAAAGCCATTTTCATCATACTCTTTTAATAAAACGATCCTTGCTGAAGGCTTACCTTCTAATGTTGCCGTTGCCAGTGTAAAAGCATTCACTTCATCAATGGCACTCTCAATTGAGTCTTGCCACCATTTACCAAACTGTTTGACTGGGTCTGTTTCCACTTCGGATTCAAGTAACGAATGAAGCATGTAATCTTTTCTTATGTCTGCTATGTTTTTCATCAGTAAAATTTTTGACGTATAAAGGTGAATAAAAATTAATCAGGCTTCTCTTCATCGCCTGGTAACTCTTCCATAAGTTGATTCGATGATTTACTTTCAAGTTCCGCCATTCGGCTTGCTTGTTGTTGCAGCAGCAGATTGCGGTTACTTACATCCAGCAACTGGGTTTGCAGGTCGGCGAGTTGTAATTGTAAATTAGTGTACGATACTTTAAGTTCTTCAAGCTGTTGCTCAGCGCTCACTTTAACACCTGCCTGCTGTGACCTGCCGGCTATCATGAAAGATGATGCAGCCGCCTGTTGTTGCAAATCATGTATGTACAGCCGTAATTGCATTAATTCTTTTAAATTGTTATCCATGCTGCTTCTGTGTGCATCAGCTTCAGATAACATTTTTTGCAGTAAATCGATTTCATTGTCCCGGCTGGTTACAATTTTCGCATACTCTTCCAGCCTTTCTGCCTGGCTATTGTTTTGTGCCTGCAATTGTTTAATCACTGTCAGTAAATCAATATGACCTGTATTTTCCATTATCCTGATAACAGCTTGACGGAGATAAATATTAATATTCCTTTCTTTCGTGCTGCCAAAATTAAAGGACTTTTAAGTTGTATAAGATGACTTTAATTATAAAAGCAAAAAAGCTTCCGGAAAAACCGAAAGCTCTTTTTATGTTCTTTTTATGTTTTAACCTTTTACCAATGTCCCAACTTTTTCACCCGTAACCACTTTTGCCAGGTTCCCCTCTTTATTCATATCAAATACAATGATGGGCAATTCGTTTTCCATGCATAGCGTGAAGGCAGTCATATCCATTACTTTCAAATTTTTATTGATGCATTCGGTAAAAGAAATCGTTGAATACTTGGTAGCTGCAGGGTCCTTCTCGGGATCAGCCGAATAAATACCATCTACTCTTGTTCCTTTTAAAATTACCTCAGCCTGTATTTCAATAGCCCTTAGCGAGCCTGCCGTATCAGTTGTAAAATATGGATTGCCCGTACCTGCACCAAAGATCACTACTCTTCCTTTTTCTAAATGCCTGATGGCCTTTCTCCTTATATATGGCTCAGCTATTTGTTCCATTTTAATAGCGCTTTGCAGCCGTGTATAAACCCCTGCCTTTTCCAATGCACTTTGCAAAGCCATCCCATTGATAACGGTTGCCAACATGCCCATATAGTCGCCCTGTGCCCTTTCAATACCTGTTTCTGCCTCGTTCATCCCTCTGTATATATTGCCACCGCCAATAACGATGGCTACCTGTACACCTAATTCAACTATACTTTTAATATCCTGCGCATAACGGGCCATTACCTTACTATCTAATCCAAAATTTTTATCGCCCATTAATGATTCGCCGGAAAGTTTGAGAAGTATACGCTTGAATTGTGGTACCATTAGTTTCTAAATTTTTGCGAAGATATATTTTTAAATTGTTTGATTGTCTTTATTGAACTCATGAGAGACTTTTTTATCCTCCTGGCTGTTTGAATTCTCTAACATTTTGCTCCATTCCTAATAGTCCATTGGGTTTGCTTCGAATAGCCATTTCATCTATATGTGAATAAACTATTCTGCCAGGAAAACTTTATAAGCATAAAAAAAGCGAAACCTACGTTCCGCTTTTTTTAAAATCTTAAAAGATTAACCTAATGCTATTCTTTTGAATTCAATTACTTTCAATTCGGCATCCACACTTTTTAGGTAGTCAGCAACACTTTTGCTGTTATCCTTTACAAACGCCTGTGCCATTAATGTATTATCCTTAAAGAATTTATTTACTTTTCCTACGGCAATCTTTTCAGCCATTTCAGCCGGTTTGCCTTCTGCTTTAATTTGCTCAATGGCAATTTCCCTTTCTCTTGCAATTGTTTCAGGAGCTATGGAAGTTTCATCGACTGCCAATGGATTCATTGCTGCAATTTGCATTGCAACATCTTTTCCTGCATCATTTGCCTGCTTGTTAAAGCCAACCAAAACACCCATACGGTTAGCGCCATGGATATAAGAAGCTACATATTCCGCATCTATTCTTTCAAACTTAATGGCGATCTTTTCCCCAATAGCGGCTAACTTATCATTGATCAATTCGGCTACTTTAGTTCCGTTGATTTCCACTTCATTTAACTCTTCGGCCGACTTAACGTTATTGGCAATTGCTGCGTCAGTGATGCTTTGTGAAAAGGCCACAAACTCAGCGTTCTTACTTACAAAGTCAGTTTCGCAACTGATGCAAACAATCATGCCTGTCTTATTATCTGCAGTGGTTTTTGCTAATATAACGCCTTCTTTTGCTTCTCTGTCGCTACGCTTGGCAGCTACTTTTTGGCCCTGCTTGCGTAACCAATCAATCGCTGCTTCAAAATCGCCATTGCTTTCTGTTAATGCTTTGCGGCAATCTAACATCCCGGCGCCTGTTGACTGACGCAATTTGTTAATATCTGCTGCTGTTATTGTTGCACTCATAATAAATATTTTTTGCTTCAAACCCCTAACCAGTTTGCTGATCAAGGGTTCGAAAATTTAATAATCGATTATAAAAGGATGATCACTTTTTTGGGCACGCTCCTCAATGGTATGCTGCACAAGTGAGTGACACAACGATGCTTAATAGTAGTACAATCGCTGGTTAAATAAAATTAACCGGCCGATCATCTTATACTTATCTTGGTCCTCCCGGTGCACCGCCACCCGCTGGCCTTCTACCGCCGACACCAGGTCCTGGCACACGACGTTTGGTTGGCGCTGCTCCTCTTGCTCTTTTGTTCCTGTCGTCACCGCCATCAGCTTTTTGCTCAAAACGGGATGCTTTTGATTCTGCGCTTTCTTCGTTATCGCCGCTGCTATCATCATCATCTTTTTCCGCCTGGCGTTCTGCCAATCCTTCTGCGATGGCTGCTGCTATATAGTTTACAATGATTGCAATTGATTTGGTTGCATCATCGTTTGCAGGAATTGCAAATTCTACTTTATTCGGATCGCAATTGGTATCAACCATCCCAAAAGTGGTAATGTTTAATCTTTTTGCTTCGGCCAATGCGATGTGTTCGTGGCCGATATCTACTAAAAACAATGCGGCTGGTACACGGCTGATCTGGGCAATACCGCCCAACACTTTTTCCATCTTATCCTTATCGCGGGTAAGTGTTAAACGCTCTTTTTTAGTAAGGTTATCAATACTACCGTCGTTCAGCATTTTTTCAATGCTCTGCATTTTCTTTACACTTTTACGAACAGTATTAAAGTTGGTAAGCATGCCGCCTAACCACCGCTCAGTGACAAAAGGCATATTGATGCGCTTTGCACAATCTGAAACGATTTCTTTCGCTTGCTTTTTAGTGGCTACAAACATTATTTTTTTACCACTTTTCGCAATAGATTTTAAAGCGGCAGCAGTTTCCTGTAAACCTTCTACGGTCTTATTCAGGTCGATAATGTGGATACCTTTTTTCTCAGCAAAAATGTAAGGCAACATTTTAGGGTTCCACTTCTTTTTTAAGTGACCAAAGTGAACGCCTGCTTCAAGAAGTTGCTGTTGTAAGGAAGTATTATTTTCCATATTATAATTTGAAAATTTGAAAATTCGAAAATGTGAAAATGAAGGCCGTTGCCATTCCTCCCCTTCGGGGGATTGGGACAGAGGTTAACGTTTGCTAAACTGGAAGCTCTTTCTTGCTTTTTTGCGGCCTGGTTTTTTACGCTCTACGGCACGTGGATCTCTTTTAAGTAATCCAGCTGCTTTCAATGCGGGGCGATAGTCTGCACTTACTTCAAGCAAAGCGCGGGCAATACCCAATTTAGTTGCTTCTGCCTGGCCCTTGATGCCACCACCTTGTGCATTAACAACAATATCAAATTTATCTGACGACTCTACCGTTTTTAACGGAGCTTCTACCTGGTTTTGCAGGTAAACTAAAGAGAAGTAATTCTTGTAATCTTTGCCATTGATCGTTATTTTACCATCACCCTTGCTTAAGAACACACGGGTTACAGCTTCTTTACGACGGCCAACTGCGTTTTTTTGCTTTTCCATTATTTCAATTTGAAAATTTGAAAATTTGAAAATTTGAAAATATTAATAAACAAACTTTCAATTCAATTATTTAGTGATTAAAATTTAAGTTCAACAGGTTTTTGTGCTCCGTGAGGATGCGCTGTACCTACGTATACAAACAATTTTTTGTACATTTTGCGACCCAAACGATTTTTTGGCAACATTCCTTTGATCGCTCTTTCGATGATCACTTCGGGCCTGCGCTTCAAAAGGTCTTTTGCTACTTCTTCTTTACGGCCACCGGGGTATCCGCTAAAGTTGTCATAGATTTTTTCGTCCATTTTATTGCCGGTAAATTTGATTTTATCGCAATTGGTAACGATCACAAAATCTCCGCAATCAACATGTGGAGTATAGTAGGCTTTGTTCTTACCCCGAAGAATAGCCGCAATCCTTGAACACATACGTCCAACGGTTTGATTAGTACCATCAATCACATACCAGTTGTGAGTAACGGTAGCCTCGTTCGCATGTTTGGTGGTGAAATGTAGTTTGCTCATTGTATTTATTTTTAAGTGATGCCGTCGCTATCCCGAAGGCTTTTTTTATGGACGGCGAAGGTAGCCCCCTATATTATATTTTCCTACAAAATTGGGAAGTATTTTTAGCGCACCATTACAAGTAACTGATTTACAGTAAAAATTTTGATCTGAAATTTTAATACTTCTCAAGTCTTGCGGTTGACAGGTCAATATGTGGCTTGGCAGTGGTAACAAACAGAAAGGGCGGCATAGTTAGTGCCGCCCTTTCTGTTTGTTACATTTGGCTATTCTACCAGGTAAGTATAATAGCCGGAATTATTTAAGAATAAAGTTATTTTATGGGTTCCTGCCGGAACGGGAAAGTTCTTTGAAGCATCCCCTATGTTCGCTCCATTTTCTGTTAGATTACCACCGCCATCGTCTCCGTAGTTTAAGGTCCAGCTGCTGTTTGCCCTGAATTTAAACTGATCACCTGCAACCGTAGTGATGGTGGCTGTCCATTTGTTATCAGTGACACTATAAATCATCGGAACATCAACATTCCAGTTGCTGGCAGCGAAACCACCGATTAGCCCCCAGGTAGTTTTAACAGATGACCATGTATTGGCCACTGTATTTGCGGTTATGCGATAATAACCAGCGCCCGCAACTGCTACATTGTTTCCACCTCCCAAGGTGCCGCTGCCTGTGCCGTTGCCGCCGATCGCATTATTCCAGTCAGGCGTACTGGCGAACTTAAACTGGTAGCTGTTGCCTGACGGAATATTTACATACCCTTCGTATTTTCCATCATTGTCGGGTGAACCAAGTGTAGGTGCCGTAGCAGGAGCCCAGCCCTGGTAATCGCCGGGTACATATAATAATGCGTATTGTTTTACTTTGGTTACGGTAAAGGTGCCGCTTTGAAAATCTACCCGTATTTTGTACATGCCCGTATTTGCCGGGCCGGGGATATTAGCGCCATTTAAATCCAGTCCAAATTTGCCACCATTTGCAAGTCCCGCCACTGCTGCATCCTCTACATTATATTTATGATCCCAATTGCCATTTACGGGGAGCATCAGGTACTGGGCGCCGCCGTTCAAAAAGAAGGTTCCTTCATAGGTAACAGAATCTATCAGTTTGAACTGCTGGGCCGGCGTGGGAACAGGATTGCCCCATCCACCTGCTGTAGCATTGCCTACCAAAAACAATTTTTTTGATGAAGGGGGTACCACTTTCGGAGGAATAAGGTAGGCTGACATTTTAATCTTCAGCACATTGGATTGGTACCTTTCATTGTTGTTGGCATAGGAAGATGTAAGCCTTACATCCACGTCATAAGGTTTATTGAAAACGAAGCCAAATCCCAGTAAAATATTATTGATCTCTTTGGCCAGGAATGTTTTTGAGAGTGATCCATTGATTACTATGCTGGCTGCTTTGGAAAAATTTCTACCGGCTGAATCAATTTCAATTATAAATTTTTGTGTGGCGCTATCAGTAGCGTATTTGGGTGATGTCCACGAAAATGTGATGACTGCCTTGTTTGAATCTGCGGTCAATGGTGCGGTTGATGTAACCGAACTGCTTAAAACTGGTGCCGTGCCATTACTATAAAAAGGCAGGTCATCTACTTTGGTACAGGATGAATATATAAATAGTATGCCCGTTGCAAGCAGAAGAAATTTAAAAATATCTTTCATATAAATTATTTTAAAAAATTAGAAGCTGAATATATGATGGGCTTTACTACAATTTTGTAACGGTGTATTTTCCCCGTTGAAAATCCACCTCTATTTTATAATTACCACTTGCTGCAGGCCCGGGAAAATTATCACCTAAGTCCAATCCAAAATCTCCGCCATTAGGGCTTTGATCTGCTTTCTTCTTGCAGGCATACTTGTGCCCCCAGTCTCCATTTAGTGGAAGAAATAAATATTCTTTACCACCGTTTAAAGCCAGGGTAATTTCAAAATGTAACGCATCTTTTTTTGTAAACTGCTGTGCGGGCATGGGTACAGGATTGTTCCATCCACCATTGGTCGCATCACCTACTATAAATAATTGGCCGGTGGAGGGAGGATCAATTTTAGGAGGGATAGCATATGGTGTTGCCTTAAATTTTAAGATATTGGAATACAATATGCCGGTATTTCCAATTAAAAAAGATTTAACCCTCATTTCGATATTATGCGACATTGCAGGAACTAATTTTAATTGATTTAACAGGTAATCGTTAAAATCATTCTGCGAGATAGAAATGCCCAGGTCTTTACTAATGCTGATTGTTTTTTTATCAGGATTAGTAAAGTTAGCGCCGGTAGTATCTATTTCTACCTGGTAAGAAACATCATAGGAACTTACGCCGGTATTAAACTGATATTCAGGGTTTGTCCATGTTAAATTAATTGCTTCTTTTGATGCATTTAAAAAGGCAAGCGGAATGGTTGCAGCAATGGATGAAGATAAAACAGGTGCGGTCCCCTTATTGAAAATTACCCTGTTTTCATCTTTTTTACAAGATGATAAAACTGTAATGAGCAATAATGCCAAACACAGTAGTTGTGATATTTTTTTCATACTAAATTATTTTTTTAATTAATAGCCTGGGTTTTGTATCAATGCAGGGTTAGCCGTAATGTCGGCTGATGGCAACGGATATAAATTTCTAAAATCATTGACTGCTACACCGCCTGCTACTCCGCCCTTCCAAGGCCATAGGTAAGATGAGTTGGTAAACCTGCCATATCGGATCAGGTCTGTACGCCTGAATCCTTCCCAATAAAGTTCCCTGGCCCTTTCGTCTAAAATATTATCTAGTGTCAAATCTGTAGCAACCCAGTTACCTGATGCGCCGCCATAAGCCCTGGTGCGTATTTTATTAATGTAGGAAAGGGCTGTAGCATTATCTCCACCAGCGCCGCTTCTTAAAACTGCTTCAGCGTAAATAAGGTACATTTCGGACAGCCTGAATAGGGGAAAATCGATATCCACAAAAGTGAGGTTGCTTCCATTGGCACCAGCCCTTGTTTTGTTTTTGTATTTAACAATTGCATAGCCTTCGGTAAAAACTGTTTGGGAATTAATTTCTAAATTTTGCCCATCTGTATAAAACTGTGCCCTGCTATCTGGAGTGCCTGAAGCTGGAAATTTATTAACCAATGCTTTTGTTGTGCGTAACCCAGACCACGTATTATCCACCCCATAGTCGCTTGCCTTAATAGTTCCGCCTAGCGGGGCATGCGTTAAGAATGTAGTCCCTCCATAATTTTGTGTATGGTTGCCATCGTAGTTAACGGTAAAAATAAACTCACTGGTATTTTGGTGATTGTCTGCCAGCATCAACTGCCTGTAATCCGGGATCAATGAATATCCGGCGTCAATTACTTTTTTGCTGTAGGTGATGGCTTCGGTATATTTATCGGTGCCTGTATAAACTTTTGCGTTGAGATAAATGCGGGCCAGCAAAGCCCATACCGCGGCTTTATCTGCCCGGCCATATTCATTTGTTTTTGGCGCAGGCAAGGCAGGTTCAATTGCTTTCAATTCGCTTTCTATATAAGTGAATAATTCAGCCCTTGTTTTCTGTTTTGGATAAGCGCCCAGCGTTAGTTCAGTTTCATCCACAAATGGGGGCGTGCCAAAAATGTCCATCATCACCGCATATTGAAAAGCCCTTAAAAAGCGGGCTTCGGCTTTAAATGTTTTTATACTGTCTGCGCCGGCGCCCGTTATTGAATTACCTGAAATTTTATCATCACTTGCCTGGCGTATAAAATCATTTGCAAGCGTTATCTGGTAAAGGCTGCGGTAATACAGCCCCGTGATAAAGGGATTGTTAGGTGTCCAGTTCATGTTGTGAAAATCCTGGATGCCGATATCACCCCATTGTATTACAGCTTCATCGGTTGGCAGTACTTCCGCCTTCCAGTACAGGCGAAGAAAATCGGATGTACCCGCATCAATCCCCTGTATATCCCCGCTGCCCGGGCCAGTACTACCGGTAGTAGCAAAACTGCCGTATACCTTGGCCAGTACTTGTTTATAGGCTGCTGCATTTGTGAATAAGTTACCGCTGTTTGTACCATTGGTGGGCACAAGGTCAAGCTTTTCTGTGCATGATACCATTATGATGGAGACCATACATAACAGCAAAATGGTTTTAAAAATTTTATCTCTTTTCATAACGAAATTTTTCTTTAACTATAAATGATTTAGAACTCGAGGTTTACACCCAATGAAACAATCCTTGGCCTTGGATAAAAATTATTGTCTACGCCATTACCGATTTCAGGGTCTATCCCTGTATATTTTGTGATGGTAAATACATTTTGCATATTGGCGCTAATCCGAAGGTTGGCTTTCTCATTTAATATTTTACCCAATGAATAACCTAGATTAATAAAGTCCATTTTTAAGAAAGATGCATTCTGTATGTAATAATCTGACAGAAAATATTTATCGCTGCTGCCTTTAAAGTTGGTATATAAAACATCAGTAGAACCATTGCGTAAAACAGTGTTGTTATTGGTAAGTATTGCACTGGTTCTTCCCGTATTGGATGCTATATTATTGTAAACATAGTTACCAATGCCTGCCCGCATTACAAAGCCTGCATTCCATTTTTTAAAGGTGAAATTTGAGTTGAATCCCATGAACACATTGGGGTCTGCATTTTTATAGTGATACAAATCTTTATCATTGATTACACCATCCCGGTTCCTATCAACAAAAAGATCTTCGATAGGTTTTCCTGCCTCGTTATATACCTGCTGGTAAACATAAAAAGAACCCCTTAGCTGATTAACGGAATTTATAAATAAGTTGGCTCCGGTACCTGGCAAACTGGTGCCGTCGGGATTGTATTTATTACCAGGGTTGGTGGGGTCGGATACAAATGTTAGTTTGGTAATTTTATTTTTATTGTAACTGATATTAAATCCAAAATCAAGCGTCATATCTTTTTTGCGAATAACCTGTGTATTGATGTTTAACTCTACCCCTTTATTTTCCATACTGCCTACATTGGCAACAAATTTATTAGCAGGGTTTGTTCCACCCGGTACATCCACCTGGTTTAAGAGGTCAGTAGTTTTCTTTAAATAAAAATCCAGGCTGCCAGATAAACGGTTATCAAGAAATCCAAAATCAAGGCCCAGGTTAGAAGTGGCTGTTTGCTCCCATTTAATATTGGTATTATAACCGGCCAGTGTATAGCCGCTGTAAAATGTATTACCAAACTGGTACTGGGAGGTATTATCCGTAAGAAAATAATTGATCACGGAAGAGTAATTGGCTAAACCATCCTGCTGGCCCGTGATACCATAAGCAGCCCTTATTTTAAGATCAGAGAATACTTTTGAATTTGCTAAAAAAGATTCCTCTTTCAATTTCCAGGCTATGGCTCCTGAGGGAAAAATGGCACTACGGTTGTCTTTAGGGAATCTTGATGAAGCATCTGAACGAATGGTACCAGTTAATAAATAGCGCCCTTTGTAAGTATAATTTAACCGGCCATAATAAGAGAGCATTGTATATTCAGGCTTATCAAAAGGGAAATTTGGTTCAACTCCAGTACCGGTAGGTGTTCCGTCCAGGTAGTAACTACGGTAATTATACACTGTTTTTACAAAATTCTGATAAGCATATCCGGCTACTGCATCAATACGGCTGTTGATTGATTTGAGGTCTTTGCCATAGGTTAAATAAAACTCAAGCAGTTTATTTTGATTGGTTTCATGACCCTTGTTATTTGCACCGCCATGATACTTTCCATCAATGGGGCTTACATTTCCGCCATACCTGTAACTGTTAGCTGCACTATCAGAACTATGCCAATATTCTGTGCCTTGTGACATGTCATAACCAACGTTTAGCGTTGCATGCAGTGCAGGTAAAAAATGAAATTTGTAATCGATCAAAGCATTGCCAATGCTGCGTTGAGATTTGGCAGTATGTTCATTTTGATCTAACAAGCCTACCGGGTTATTGGGCGAACCAAACCTTAAACCAGAAGGCTGGTTGCTGGCAAGGAGGTATTGAAAATAGCCACCATAGCGGGCATTGCCTGAATAGATTGGTTGAGTTGGATTAAAACTTAATGCATTGCTTACCAATCCATCCGGAGAATACAAACTGTTTGCATTGGTACCTTTTAGGTTGATATCCACTCTTAAATGATCATCAAAAAAACGTGGGCTTACATTTACTGATGCAGATAGCCTTTCAAGATTATTGTCTTTTTGTATTCCATCCTGGTTATAATAACCAATAGAAGCCCGGTAAGGCATATTGCCAATGGCGCCACTAACGCTAAAATTATTGTCCGTGCCAATGGCTGTGCGGTAAATCTGGTCTTGCCAGTCCGTATTTTCAGCGCCAAGAAATGGCTTAAATGCATCCCCTTCAGTGTTCGTATTCGTAAGAGTCCTGAGCTGATCTGCAGAAAGTACAGCTACTTTTTTAATCAGTTTTGAAACGGACACCAATGAACTAAAAGCGAATACAGGTTTACCCTTTCTACCCTTTTTTGTAGTTATTAATATTACACCATTAGACGCCCTTGAACCATAAATAGCCGTAGAAGATGCATCTTTTAAAATATTGAAAGATTCAATATCGTTGGGATTAATGGTAGATAAAAAACTGGGCGCACCTTTTACGCCGCCATCTACATCTACCGGTACACCGTCAATCACTATGAGGGGGTTGTTACTTGCATTTAATGATGCCCCACCTCTTATGCGGATAGTACTGCCAGTGCCTGGCCCACCGCCCGTTGATATTACAGATACACCGGCCACTTTACCGGCAATCAATTGCTCCGGAGTAGAGATAACTCCTTTGTTAAAATCTTTGGAATTAATTGCAGCGACAGAACCTGTGAGGTCTTTTTTCTTAACAGTGCCGTATCCCACCACCACTACCTCATTGAGGTCTGTGCCTGTGCTGGTGGTAAGGGATGCATTTACAATATTACCGGTTACAGGAATTTCTTTATTGCCAAAGCCGATAGATGTAAACACCAGTATTGCTGCACCTGCCGGGGCATTGATTTTAAAGGTTCCATCACTGGCGGTTTGGGTAGATACACGGCTGCCCTTAACCGTCACCGTGACACCACGGACAGGTGTGCCATCTTTAGAATCGGTTACTGTACCAGTAACCACCGTCTGCGCCATTGCCACAACTGAAAGCAGCAGGAACGCAAGCGTTTGCGCAAGAAATTTGCAAAGCTTTTGCATGTTCTTTTTCATTCTGTAAAATTTTCTTTTTAATGGCTGGGGAAATATGGCAAAAATGTGGTGTTAAATAAATACCCTCATGGCTTCATTTATCATAAGCAAGCATTTTCGTTTTATCTCATAATGGCAACCATTACCGTTTGTAAATAAAGGTTTGAAATAAAGTGTATTTTTTACACAATTAAATGTGTAATAATTACACAATATAGGGCGTTTTTTTGTAAAAAAATTATTTGTTAAAAAGATTTCAGCAACTAAAAAGGCTTACTAAAACAAAATGAATGGATGGTGGGTTCATTATCAAGGGTACGTTTCTTCTCAAGCTTAAAAATCTATTCCAATCCACTTTTTGGTCTTTTTCTCATACTTGTCATAATTGAATTTGTACAACTTGCCGGGGCGGTGAGGGACATCCTGTTCCATTTCATTTAAGTCGATCAAAAAATCCATGGAAAAAAATTTCTTTCTGAAGTTGCGCCGGTCCATTTTTATGTCCAGTATTGCTTCATATAAATTTTGAAGTTCGCGGAGGGAGAATTTTTTTGGTAACAAGTTAAATCCCAACGGATGCTCCTGAACCCTTTTTTGTAATTGCTTTAAACAGCTATCAAATATTTCCTGGTGATCAAAAGCAAGGTCTGTTACATTCTTTATATCATGCCAGTGAAGTTCATTGTCTAAAATATTAAGTTTATGATGCTGAACATTGATGAGTGTGCAATATGCAACCGTCACTACCCTTCCCGCCGGGTGCCTGTTTACTGTTCCAAAGGTGCTTACCTGCTCAAGGTACACATCGCTCAATCCAGTCCGTTGTTGCAGTATCCTGTAAGCAGCAGCATCCAGGTCCTCCTTTGGAAGAACGAGGTCACCTAATAAAGACCATTTCCCAGCAAATTTTTTTAGGTCACTTCTTATGAGAAGAACCTTCAATTTTGCTTCATCAAAACCAAAAATTACGCAATCCACTGAAAGAGCAATGTGGTTGGTATTTGCAACTTCAGACTGTATTACCTGTAGCGTTTTGATATTTTTGGGATGTTTCATTTCTTCGGCTGTTATCATCTTCGTTATTGAATATTTAAATTAAGCGGTATCCTAATATTTTTACCTGCCACTACAGTAAATTTAGCACCTTGCCCTATCGTTTGATTCGTGTTCAAAATACATTCACCCCCAGGCTGCGTGCTTATAAAGATCTCGGAACCTGCCGGCAAAATAGCGGGAGGAACGACATTATAAGTCCAGTTAACAGCATCACTCCAATTACCATTTCCTATAAAAGTAAATATAGTGGAAGGCTGGTAAATATAAACATGATACTCGCCGGCAGCCAATGTAATATTTTGAGTAGTTGCTAATCCAATATCAAAAGTGCTTCCAGTTGGCCCATTGAGGCCAGCGCCTGTTCCATTGCCCAGGTAATTGTACCAGTTGCCTCCTGTTTGAAAGGTGATACTTCGGGTTTGCGGCACCACATCAAAATTAGCGATTACTGTTACCCGCACCCCATTTATGGCTGGGTCAGCTATTTGAAAACGTCTAAACAACCCGCCATTATCGTAAAAATCATATGTGAAAGCACTGCTATTGAAAACCGAAGTGTTTGCCAATCTCAGGTTGATCAGCCTTGAATAGGCGTTATATAACTTTACCCTGTTAGGGTCTGCCATATAATGCCAAAGCGGGGGCTTACTGCCAACGCGGCCGTTAAAATTTATCGAAGTATCATAGCCTCTCTCACCAAATTGCCAAATCATTTTGGGGCCCGGAACGGTGAAGAAAAGAGTTGCTGCTGCAGCCTGCCGTTCCAGTGCGGTTGCCAGTGACTTCACATTGTACCCGCCTGAATTATGTCCGTATTGCAGATTTTTATACATCAATCTTTCTTCATCGTGGCTTTCCATATAGCCGATTTCTGCAGGCGTAGAAAAAGATTGCTGGCTGCTATTATAAACTATTTTAGAAAAGTCAGCATTGCTGCTGTAGCCCATGGTACATTGGTTGTAGGCCGGATTGCTGTTGCCCCACAGCATAAATCCTTTATTTGCATACAATTGCTCTTCAAACCGCTGCTGTCCTAAAAACTCGAGGATCATATAAGTACCGGGAAACCTGGGAACCACCGAATCATAATACCTGTTAAGGTTATCAAGCCGGCTTCCGTCAAAATTTTCAACCGTAGTTTCATTAGTAACTAATTGAGTGAACCCCTTCGCAAGGTCCAACCGGTACCCGTCGATCTTATATTCACTTATCCAATATTCAAGTGCCCTGGATACCCAATACTGAGTAGCAGCAGTAGTATGATTCAGGTCTTGAAAAACTCCATAGGGATGGGGAGTTGAAATATTAAGCCATGGATTATCTGCTGAAGGTCTGCCATTTACGGCGTCCCAATATAATTTCCCCTGTGGCGCATTGTAAGCATCCAGGTGATTGTATACCACATCCAGTATTACCGCAATGCCATTTTTATGGCATATATCTACAAACTCCTTAAACTTATCTTTTGTTCCGTAAGCCTTGTCAAGGGCCAGGTAAAATGTAGGATTGTAGCCCCAGCTATCATTACCGCTGAATTCATTTACCGGCATTAACTCGATTGCATTAATTCCTAATCTTTTAAAATAGCTAATGGTATCAATAAGCATTTGATAGTTCCTGGCGTCGCCAAAATCACGAACCAATAATTCATAGATAATCAGGTTTCGTTTGTCAGGTTTTATGAAATTGGTTACCTGCCAATTGTATGTAGGTGCACAGGTTTGCAATACACTCACAATTCCATTTGTTCCGGCAGATACATTGGCATTCGAAGGGTATGGTTTTAGCCCGGGGTAAGTTACCGCAGGAATGTATGAATCATTCCAAGGATCAAGTACTTTCTCTGAATAAGGATCTGCTATATAAATTGTATTATCAACAAGGTATTCAAAAGCATACTCGGTTCCACCAGTAAGCCCGTGCACCGTTAACCAGTAGTAATTACCATCGGGTGTTTTATTCATCTGAAATTGCGTTTGAGGCACCCAGTTACCATTGGGAAAATCACCTAATACTACAGCATTGGTTTTGTTAGGCGCATACAATACCAGCGTAACAGAGTCGCAGCCCGGCCAATAGTTAATACCTTCTTTCACGCCCGGCGGCAACGATAAGATATTATTTACAGGTGGCAGATAGAATTGTATCGTATCATAATAACTTATTTCCGACTCTATCAATTCTGCCACTATTTGCTGATTACCAGAACTGGTGACAGTTGGATTGCCGGAAATATTTGTGTTTCCTGTTACAGGCCCGTTAATCTTAGTTCCATTAAAATACAGATTTAATGTTCCCCCTGCTGTGGAAGCAACTGCAGCAACAGGCACCCCTTGTCCGATCACACCAGTTACTACCTCATTTGTCATATTGAAAGTAGGAACTATAAAAGGCTGGGTAAATTGAATACTGTTTATTCCCGCGGCATAAACAGGTACATACGTATCGCTGCCATCCTGGTTTTTTTGCACTTTTGATCCTGAGCCGTCTCTGAAAAGTATTGCAATCCTTAAAATGCTTTCGGTCGCAGGTATTCCTCCGGCGACACTATTGAAGTAGGCCCTGGGATTAGTAAGCGTAAATGACCATTTGTTGTTGCCAAGTGATGTAGCGGCAGGGGCAGTAGTGGTTCCCCATGAAGTAGACACATATCTCCAGTCTGAAGAGCTGGTGCTTAAATTTGTAATCACACCCAGATGCATATATACAGCACCGACGTGACCTGAAAGGCCCTGATTGCCACGGGTAGCATCCACAGTAATTATTATAGTAGAATTGTCAGCAGGAAATTGTGGTGACCACGAAAGCAATTGAGCATACGATACGGTAAACTGAAAAAGGGCAAGAAGCAAAAAGAGAAATTTTCTCATACAAAGCAGCGTTTAATGTGTAAATTAAACACATTATAGCAATATCGCAAACAATTACCCGCATTAATTTTTAGAAGGTTTGCAAAATAAAATCTGCACCATTTATTTATTAATTATTTATTATAGCAAAAAATTAGAAACTGTGTTCTTAGCTTCTAACTTTGAACCTGAATAATATTTATGAATCAACAACAACTAACATTAGTACTTCAAAAAAAAACCGGTGAGTGGTTATCATTGATCAACTCAGGTAAAATTCCTGGATCTGTATCTGCGGATATTGAAAGCTTAAGAGAAGTGCTTCGTTTTCACGAGTATCGTTATTACGTACAAAATGATCCGCTTATAAGCGATTTTGAATATGACGCGCTATATAAATTATTACAAAAGCTTGAAAAGGATGAACCTTCTTTAATTACACCTGATTCACCCACCCAACGAGTAGGGGTTGGCCTTGTAAATGAATTTGCGAAAGTAACGCACCTGGTACCGATGCTATCTTTGGAAAATTCCTATAACGCTGCCGATCTTCTTGACTGGGATAGAAAAGCAAGGGATCTGTCCGGGCTTGATAAAATAGAATATTGTGTAGAACCAAAGTTTGATGGTGCCAGTATTTCACTGATCTACGACAACGATCTGTTGGCCCGTTCGGCCACAAGAGGCGATGGAGTAGTGGGAGATGAAATAACACTTAACACAAAGCAAATAAAATCCCTACCTCTTTCTGCAAAATTTAGTAGTTATGGTATTGATCAAATAGAGATCAGGGGTGAAGTACTTATCAATAAAAGGAACTTTAAAGCATACAACGATAAATTGATTGAAGAGGGCGTTCCACCTTTTGCCAATCCAAGAAATGCTGCGGCCGGATCTTTACGGATAAAAGATACGGCTGCAGTTAGCCGAAGGAACCTGGAAGTTTTTCTGTACCATGTTAGTTATGCTACCAATCTAAAGAACCAACCATTAACCACTGGCCAGCTATTAGAATATTCTACAAAAAAATCTTCCTCAATTACAGCCAAAGATCAGCAGCCAGTTACGCATTCAGCTATGCTGGAGATGCTTTGGGACCTCGGTTTCAGAAGCCCTAAAAAGGAGATGAAAGTGGTAAAGGGAATTGAGGATGTAATTCAATATGTGGAGGCGTTTGAAGTTGAAAGGGATAACCTTCCTTATGAAATTGACGGAATGGTGATAAAAGTGAACGACCTGATCCTACAGGAAAAGATGGGCATGACATCTCATCATCCACGCTGGGCAATTGCATTTAAATTTAAAGCAAGGCAGGCTACGAGTAAATTGCTTTCTGTTGGCTTCCAGGTGGGAAGAACGGGCGCAGTAACACCGGTTGCCAAAATAACGCCTGTATCAGTGAGCGGTGTTACGGTTACCAGTATCTCGATCCATAATGAAGAGTATATTAAGGAAAAAAACCTGCTGCTGGGCGATACAATTTTAATAGAGCGCAGTGGCGATGTGATACCTCAAATAGTAAAATCATTCGCTGAAATAAGAACAGGTGAAGAAAAAATCATCCACTTTCCTACTGCTTGCCCGGTTTGCGATCACCCGTTATATAAACCGGCAGGGGAAGCTGTTTGGCGTTGCATCAATATCAACTGTAAGGCACAAATGGTAGAGAGAATTATCCACTTTGTAAGTAAGGATGCAATGGATATAAAAAACTTTGGTGAAGCAAATGTGCGGAAGTTCTATGACCTGGGCTTATTAAAAGATGTACCTAGTATTTACCAGCTCGACTTTGATGCCGTGGGAAAACTAGATGGGTTTGGTAAGCGTTCTGTTGATAATTTACAAAATGCTATTGAAAGCTCTAAATCACAACCACTGCACCGATTAATTTATGGGTTAGGCATCAGGTATTGTGGCGAAACCACCGCTAAAACATTGGCCAATGCAGTAGATCATTTACTTGACTTTAAAAATTTTACAGAAGAACAGTTGCAAAACCTGGAAGATGTTGGTACAAAAGTAGCTGGAAGTATTTACCGCTTTTTTCATGATGCTGAAAATTTGAAAATGCTTGAAAAGCTGGAACAATTGGAGATTTCGTTAAAAAATCAAAAGAAACAGAGCAGTGAAACAAATATACTTTCAGGCCAAACTTTCTTATTTACCGGCAGCCTGGTAAAGTTAAAACGAAGCGATGCAGAACAAATTGTAGAAAAAAGCGGCGGCAAAATATTGAGTGGCGTTAGCAGTAAACTAAATTACCTTGTAGTAGGGGAAGATGCGGGAAGCAAATTAGAAAAAGCAAAAAAAATACAATCGATAAAAATAATTAAAGAAGAAGAATTTATTAAAATGCTACCTACTTAGTGATTTTTTTTTATATATTTATAAAAGCCTTTTTTTGAAAACAAAATTTCGTGTAGGCAATACGGTTTACCTGCATAGTACCAGTTAAAATCATAAATATATGATTAAGAAAATTCCAGGTGAAACATGGAAACAACTTCAATTCAATGGTCATAAAGAACTCCGAAAAAAGTACGCTGTCTCTTCCCTGGGCCGTGCTGCGAGCTATCTAAAAGATGTAACCGAAGACGGGAAGATCTTGAACGGATCCCTTACCTCCGGATATCGAACGTTGAACCTGCACCTTGAAAATGGCAATGGTACGATCTATCTGCATAGGGAGATCGCAAAACTGTTTTGTAGAAAACCTTCTCCCAGGTATAAGTTTGTAATTCATCTCAATCATAAAAAAGAGGATAATAAATTTGATAACCTAAAGTGGGCTACTATGGAAGAAGTGGGTAGCCATCAGCAAAACAGCCCGCAAAAAATTGCTTACAAAAAACGCCAGGCCAACAAAACAGAAGGGCTGAAATTGAATGTAGCAAAAGTGCGTTCAATTAAAGAAGCAATCAATAACCCTAAACGCAAACTAACCTATAAACAAATGGCTGAGAAATATAACGTAAGTGAAATGACGCTGTATAGAATCAAGAGTGGTGAGAACTGGGGACAAGTAAAATAATAAATGACTGTAAATTGAAAAGGAATTGGCATACAACCAATTCCTTTTTTTATTGTTTTTAACCGAAAGAAAAAATATGCTGCAACCAACAACAATACAATTTTTAAAAAATCTTGCAAAAGACAACAATAAGCCATGGTTTGAGCAAAACCGGAAAGTTTACGAAGCTGCAAAAGAAGATCTCGAAAAGATGGTAGCACAATTGATTCCAGCCATTGCTAAATTTGATGAACCCATTGGTAACCTCGAAGTCAAAAATTGCACTTTTAGGATTAACCGGGACGTACGGTTTAGCAAGAACAAAACTCCTTACAAAAGTAATATGGCTGCCTATTTTAGCCAGGGTGGTAAAAAAGCAAATATGGCGGGATATTATTTTCACTGCGAACCGGGAAAAAGTTATGCTGCGGGTGGATTTTATAGTCCGATGCCCGCAGAACTGGCTAAAATAAGACAGGAGATTGACTATGGTTTTGAAGAATGGGAAAAGATCCTCCACAATAAGGCGTTCATCAAATACTTTCCCGAAGGGGTTAATGGAATAGAGAATCTTGTAAGACCGCCAAAAGGATATAACGAGCATAATCCCGCCATCACTTACCTGAAAATGAAACATTTTATTGTAAGCAAACCCTTTACAGACGCCGAACTGCAAAGTAAAACCCTGGTAAAAGATGTAGCCAAAGTTTTTGAAACAATGAAGCCAATGATCGATTTTTTAAACAGGGCAGTTGAGTAGTTAGAGCGGACAGTTTATAAACAAAATCCCCGGTATCTCAAGAGTAGAACCGGGGATTTACTATATTTTCAAATAACCTGTTAGTTATTCATACTTGTATTTTCCTAACCAGATATCATCTCCATCCGTATCCTCTCCCACATAAATGATATAACCATCTTTATTCAATCGGTCAACAGTCTGCATTCCATTTAGAAGGCTAAAATAATATTTGTTAAGGCCCAGTGTGGTAATACCTGTAATTTCAGCAGCCGTACTATTTATTTTTACAATGCGTGGATAAAAACGTGGAAAAGAGGTTTTAACTCCTACAACTGCGGCTGTAAAATTGGCATAAGCTTTTACCCCTTTCACTTCCAGTAATTCCAGGTAAACATTATTTTTATCCATCGGGCTGGGTATAAATCTTTGCCCAACCGGGTAAATTGTACTCTTCTTATCATCATTAATATTATCAATACCGAATTGGGCTTTTATATTACCATTCTTATCAAACTGAAAACAAATAATATCCTGGAACATCCATTCAATATTACTGGAACCAACCATTTCCATATCTCTTTTCTGCCCAGAAATAAAAATATCCCCATTGGGAGCAATATAGGAAGCCGTTACCGTAAAATGATCGCCTTCATAAGAACGCACTTTTGTTTTTTGATTTGGTGGTGTTTTCAACTTATCCTTAAAATCCTTAATAGCAGTGGTAGTGCTCCATATTAATTTACCATCCTTTACTTTAAGCAAATGGAAGTACTTAAAGTCCTTTGCTTTCTTAAAATAGGCCAATGATTTTCTGTTTTCACCACCAGCAAGGTTGTCAATATTTGCATACTCACCATATTCATCAGAAAACAAATTGTCCGCATCTTTGGAAGAACCTGCGCACAGGTATAGGTCGCTTCCTTTTTGTACAGCTTCTATTATGGCCATGTTCCCGGACGGTGCATCAAAATCATTGCGGCTGGTAACATTCCCGTCGTTGTCAGTTATCACCATCGTATACTTTTTGGCTGAAACGCCTTTTTTGGTATCAGGAGCGAAAATGAATAATACTTTGCCATCTTTAAATAAGCCTTTTGCCCCATCTGCTTTTTCATCCACATCCTCAGTTTCAAGCGAAGGAAGACTGCAGGAATAAACCAACGATACCGGGTAGTCAAATTTAATAGAGGTCTGTTTTGCATCCAGGTCAAAGTTTACATTCAAAAGCATGAACTCATCACCGCTGCCACGTTCAGCTACTTTTGCCAGTACCAAAGCATTGTTATTTTCCGCCTTATAATAATCCGTGTACCCAACATAGTTTTTTCCATTCTCTGTTTTAAGTTTGGTTTCTTTATTGCTCAGGTATTTAATATCATACTTTTTCTTATCTGCATTCCAGGTATACTTTTTTTCCAGTTTATAAAATTTAAGATCCATACTCAGCACATTAAAAGAATTGCTACCGCCTACATAAGCATGCAAAGCAGTTTTAGTATAGTCAGATTTTACCGGGTCTATCTTAACTGGCTGAAGCGATGTTTTTACCTGGTTCAGATCGTTATCAAATTCATACACCTCATAGGCCAATTCATCTTTGGTATCTCCTTTTATCTTATATACTGCCTGTATTTTATTATCTACATTGGTTACTTCTTCTATATATCCTTTACTGGCTTTTTTAGATAAGGGATAATGTTTTTGATTTTTATCTTCTTGCGCCTGGGTTTGTAAACCAAGAGCTGCAAGAAAAAGAACCAGAATGGTGCTGCGTAGTTTTTGAGTAAGCATTGCTTTATTTTTAACTGTGATGAATTAATTCAATCACCAATATTACCCGATATATACGGAAGGAAAAATGTGAAAAAAGTAGTAATCTTCAATTGCTATCACAGAATTGAAGTAAAACGAAAAGGGGATATTTTTTTATTAGCAGCGTTATTAAAAACTTGAAGACTGATTTTCTTCCACCATTTAATCGAGGAAAGCCATATCAAAATAACAAACAGGACATCCTCTAAAAAAGAGTGGCCAGAGATAAAAATATCCGGCCTTGCTTACCTCTGAAACCACAAGAAAAAACGTTAAAATATTTTTATAAGGATATATTTTTTGTAAACTAAAAACAACACACAGATAGATAAACTATTGGGATGGGCTTTCATTAAGATTGGAGAAAACTTGTTTTTAGAGCAGATTGTAAAAATAGTATTTTTCTTTAATAAATATTATTTTTTTTTACGAAAATTTTTGATCTCAGTTAAATTTTCTTTGAAAACATCTCAGTTATATGAGGCTCTTTTAATTGTAATCAGGTTAGGAATGCACCTTTTGTCGGGTGTCCCGTGGGATGCATAACAAATGTTCGCATGTATGGTTCATTATGCCTGACAACTCAATTGATTGGCCTAAAAGCCGTTATTAGCCCGTTGCTATTAAAGGAACCGCAAAAACTAATAAGTGTTAGTTTTGCAAAAAAGCGGCATCAATGGCAAAAATAAAAACCAGTAAAAATGACACAAAAAAAGAGGTGATCATTCAGCAGGCAGCATTACTTTTCAAATTTAAAAGTTATTCGGCTGCGTCAATGAGGGAACTTGCTGTTGCTCTCGGTGTGGAGGCTCCCAGTTTGTACAATCACATTGGATCTAAGAGTGAATTATTGCAAGCTATCTGTTTTAAAGTGGGCAATAAATTTGCTAGTCAGATTGAAACAATTGAAAACAGCGGTGGTTGCGTTGTCGATAAAATAGAAGCGATCATTCGATTTCATATACAAATGATGATGGAAAATTTTGATGAAGTATACGTGGCCAATCACGAATGGAAGCACCTGCAGGAACCTTTCTTAACCGACTTTTTAGCCATCCGCCGGAGTTATGAAAAAAGCTTAACTACCCTGGTAGAAACAGGGATCAATCAAAACGAAATAAGGCAAACTAACCCATATGTGGCAGTATTAACAATATTATCGGCGGTACGTGGACTTGAATTTTGGCATCGCAATAAAAAAAATGTATCACCGCAGGTGTTGGAAGACGATATGGTGAATCATTTAATAAATGGCTTCGTAAACTAAACTTGATGGCAGCACATTTTCATCCACTTACGGTAAAAAAAGTACAAAAGGAAACGGACGATTGTGTCGTTATTACTTTTGATATCCCGGAACCATTAAAAGAATTGTTTCGATTTTCAGCAGGCCAAAATGTTACGTTAAAAATAAATATTGATGGAGAAGAACTGCGGCGTTCTTATTCAATATGCACTGCGCCACATGAAGAGGAGCTAAGCGTTGCCGTTAAAAAGGTGGCAGGGGGCAAATTTTCGGGCTATGCCAACGCTTTCCTGCAAAATGGTGCAGTGATAAATGTCTTGCCACCAACGGGCCTGTTCAATACATCCTTGTCAATTACCAATAAAAAAAACTACCTGGCATTTGCTGCAGGCAGCGGCATCACTCCCATCATTTCCATTATTAAAAGCACTTTAACCACTGAGCTGCTAAGTTCCTTTACGCTGGTGTACGGTAACCGTAGCCGTAGTTCCATTATTTTTTTTGAAGAATTGGAAGGAATTAAAAACAAATACCTTAACCGTTTCAGTTACATCAATATCCTAAGCAGGGAACGCACAGACGCTAACATACATTATGGACGAATTGATCAGGTAAAACTTACGGAACTAAAAAAGGTAATTGACTATAAAAGTATGGACGAAACCTTTATATGCGGCCCCAAAGAAATGCTTTTTACTATAAAAGAATATTTAGAAAAGGAGAAAGTTGATCCCAAGAAAATACATTTTGAATTATTTACTACACCAGGTAACGGCCAGGTTAACCATCAACAATTATCCGCTACCGAAAATGAAACGGTAAAAAGTAATATCACCATTCAGTTAGATGGCAGAAGTTTTGGTTTTGATCTTGCTTTCAACAGTGAAAGTATTTTAGATGCGGCCTTAAAGCAAGGAGCAGATTTACCTTATGCATGCAAAGGCGGCGTTTGCTGCACCTGCCGGGCCAGGCTTACCGAAGGCAAAGTAAAAATGGATGTAAATTATGCCCTGGAAGCCGATGAACTTGCAAAAGGATTTATACTGACCTGCCAAAGCCATCCGCTGTCAGAAAAGGTGGTGATAGATTTTGATTCAAGATGACGAAACCATTGTTCATTTTATATATAACAAGCAGCCTGTATGCCATCCTCGTTGTATCATTTCATTCCCAGTAAAGTGTGATACACTGCATTGGACTCGCTTATACCTCATTTTGTAGGGAATATTTTCAGGATATCGTCAATGCCATTAATAGGCCTCAATTGTCAAAAAGGCCTGCCTTTTTTACAAACATTTTTAACTAACAGTTGTTAGCTTTTATTTAAATTTACAGCAAAATTTCACCATGCCTCTACAGGATCCGGACATATTATTTCAGCAGAAAATAGATGACGAGATTAAAATTGAACCAAAAGACTGGATGCCTGCGGCGTATCGAAAAACAAATATCCGGCAGATAAGTCAACATGCACACAGTGAAATTGTTGGGATGCTTCCGGAAGGCAACTGGATTTCAAGAGCGCCATCCTTAAAGAGAAAAGCGATATTAATTGCCAAGGTTCAGGATGAAGCTGGTCATGGCTTGTACTTGTATTCAGCGGCTGAAACCTTGGGTGCAACCCGTGATGAAATGATCTACGATCTTCACAGCGGCAAGGCAAAATATTCCTCCATTTTTAATTATCCTTCTTTAACATGGGCGGATATGGGTGCCATCGGCTGGCTGGTAGATGGCGCTGCTATTTTAAACCAGGTGGCTTTGTGCCGCACTTCATATGGGCCTTATGCCCGGGCCCTGGTACGCATTTGTAAGGAAGAAAGTTTTCACCAGCGCCAGGGCTTTGACACTTTGCTGGTATTAAGTAAAGGCACAGCCGAACAAAGGGCAATGTGCCAGGATGCGATCAACCGTTGGTGGTGGCCAAGCCTAATGATGTTTGGCCCAAAAGATAGCGAAAGCACCAATAACGATCAAAGCATGAAATGGAAAATAAAAAGAAAAACCAACGATGAGCTCCGTCAGAATTTTGTAGACATGGCTGCACAACAAGTTAAAGTATTAGGAATGACTTTGCCCGACCGGGCGCTTAGATGGAATGAAAACACTCAACGGTATGACTTTGGCGAAATAAACTGGGACGAATTTTGGCAGGTGGTAAAAGGTAATGGGCCATGCAATAAACAACGTTTGGCAGCAAGAGTTAAAGCCCATGAAGAAGGTGCCTGGGTAAGAGCAGCAGCTATGGCTTATGCAGATAAAAAAAAGCAGTCTCCAGAGAAGCAGACATGGTAAAAGCTTACAATTAAAAAACTTCCCTTATGTACATTTCAATAAAAAAATATTATTATGGTGATATACCAGGAGAAAGTGGAGGCAGTAGCGAAATAGAAAGCTCGTCAGAAACTTTACCCTTACTAAAGCCTGCCTGGCCTTTATGGGAAATTTTTATCCGCAGCAAACAAGGCCTTGATCATAAACATGCCGGCAGCCTTCATGCGGCAGACGCGGCAATGGCTGTTGAAAATGCAAGGGATGTGTACACACGCAGGCAGGAGGGCGTCAGCATTTGGGTGGTTGAAAGTAAAAATATACACGCCAGTAATCCCGATGATGCCGGAAGCTTTTATGAACCCGCCACGGATAAAATATACCGTTATCCTGGTTTTTATGATTTACCGGATGAAGTGGAACATATGTAAAAGCCTCCCCAAACTCCTCCAAAGGAGGGGTTTAAGTAGTGTAAAAAATTTCAAGATCAATAGATGCGTATAACCATAATGCTAAATTTTTGAAAGATAATAACAAGGTTAAGGGTTCCACTTTGCCCCCCCCTTTGGGGGGCAGGGCGGCGTTCCTTCTTCATCTTGCCGACACCAACCTGGTCCTTGCACAACGCAATGCGGAATGGTGCGGCCATGGCCCTATATTGGAACAGGATATCGCCATCACTAATATTTCATTGGACCAATTAGGCCAGGCAAGAAACTTTTATCAATATGCCGCCGCACTCATCAACGAATTACCTGAACAACTTGTAAAAAATGTAACGGAAGATTCTCTCGCCTACCTAAGAACCGAACGTGAATTTAAAAATCTGTTGATTACTGAGTTGCCGAAGGGCGATTGGGCGCAAACCATTTTACGCCAATTTTTTATCAGCGTGTACTTGCACTTGTTATACGGGCAGCTACAAGAAAATACTGACGGGCAACTTGCAGCGATCGCAGAAAAATCAATCAAAGAAGTTACGTATCATTTAAGATGGAGCAGCGAATGGGTCATTCGTCTTGGAGATGGTACGGCTGAAAGCAACCAACGAATGTTAACAGCGTTTGAAAATTTATGGGCATATACCGGAGAATTTTTTATACCTGCAACATATGAAAATGAAGACATAGTAGGTTTTGACCTGGCCTCATTGAAACAACCATGGCTTAAGAAGGTTAACAAAATCTTCAAAGAAGCAACCCTCGATTTTCCCAGCGATAGTAAGGAGAAGGTAACCTTCATGCACACCGGCGGAAAGCAAGGAGTTCACACAGAGCACATGGGATTTATTTTATCAGAAATGCAATACCTGCAAAGAACATATCCGGGGGCTGAATGGTAAGACTCCCCCAACCCCTCCAAAGGAGGGGCTTTCGAAAGTCCATCCTTACTCTTCCTCTACATATTTAACCATCGGCTCAAACGAACATCATGATTGATAACACAAATCTGAATAAAAACGCAGTTGCCGAGATATGGAGGCTTTTAGAAGAAGTTTGTGACCCCGAAGTACCTGTTCTTTCAATTTTGGATTTGGGGATTGTCAGAGAAGTGAACGCCATTGAAGATGAGGTGGAAATCATTATAACGCCCACCTATTCCGGTTGCCCTGCCATGGATGCCATTCATACGGATATCCGGCTTAAACTAATTGAGCATGGTTATAAAAATGTAAAGATCAAGACAGTACTTTCGCCTGCATGGACAACCGACTGGATGAGCGAAGCTGGAAAGCAAAAATTAAAAGCATTTGGTATTGCACCACCCAACCCTATACAAATTGTATGCGATACAAAATTGTTTGCAGCATCCGAAGCCATCCCGTGCCCTTTATGCAATTCATATCATACCAAAGTCATCAGCCAGTTTGGCTCTACCGCCTGCAAAGCATTGTACCAATGCCAGGATTGCAAAGAGCCATTTGATTATTTTAAATGTCATTAATTTTACCCGGAGAAATATATAAATGCTCACTTTAAAATATTGCTATGCCATCAGTTTTGTTTGAAGTAAAAGATTCAGTTGCCATCATAACGCTTAACCGTCCTGAAAAATTTAATTCTTTTAATCGTGAGATGGCACTGCTGCTCCAAACAACCCTGGATGACTGTGCTGCTGATAAAAATATCCGGGCTATTTATTTAACAGGCAATGGTAAAGCATTTTGCGCAGGTCAGGACTTAGGAGAATTGACAGGAGAAAATCGTCCTGGTTTTGAAGTGATCTTATCTGAGCATTATAATCCCATCGTAACACGCATCCGTACCATTGAAAAGCCGGTGGTTTGTGCAGTAAACGGCGTTGCGGCTGGCGCAGGCGCCAATATTGCCTTGTGCTGCGATGTAGTGGTAGCAGCGGCTTCGGCTTCTTTTATCCAGGCGTTTAGCAAAATTGGCTTGATCCCCGATAGCGGCGGCACGTTCACTTTGCCTCGCCTGGTTGGATTTCAAAAAGCAAGCGCATTGATGATGCTCGGCGATAAAGTAGGTGCAGCGGAAGCAGAAAGAATTGGAATGATCTATAAAGTATTTGACGATGAAAATTTTGCCAACGATAGTTTAAAAATTGCAATAACCCTTTCTCAGATGCCCACTAAAGGACTGGCATACACGAAGATGGCGCTTAATGCTTCTGCTGGTAATTCATTGGAACAACAATTAAAAAAAGAAGACGAATTGCAATTCAAAGCAGCCAATACGTACGATTACAATGAAGGCGTTAAATCATTCATTGAAAAAAGGCAACCCGTATTTAAGGGAGAGTAACGCACCCTAAATCCCCAAAGGGGCACTTAACAGCCATTTTAAATTATATGAAATGCATACTAGTAAGGATTTACCCGCCGGCAAGGTAGTGGAGTATATGATGGAGCAGGACCTCTTTAGCCACTGGCTGGGAATCTCGGTGATAGCTGTTACAGAAGGCTATAGTAAAATTAAAATGACCGTCAGGGCCGAAATGATCAATGGCCTCGGCATTGTACATGGTGGCATTCCCTTTTCTTTGGCTGATAGTTGCTTTGCGTTTGCATGTAACAACCGCAATGTACTCTCAGTAGCATTGGAGACCTCCATCAATTTTATTAAGCCGGTTCATGTATGCGATGTACTAACGGCGGAAGCTAAAGAAATGCACAATGGAAAATCTACAGGGCTTTATCATATTACCATCACCAATCAAAAAGGGCATGTAGTAGCGTTATTTAAAGGAACCTGTTTTCACACAAATAAACCGCTGTTATGATTTATGCTTCGGCAATTATATCGTGTTGAGTACAAGTCTTCCTTTATTGCCATTATTTTAATTTTATAAAACAGCAGAAATAATTCTGCCGTAATCAGCTTCATCAGCTAGCAAATGCATTGCTTTCTTATAATAAATTACCTTTGCCGCAATAATGGAAAAATCAAACTTTATAGATTATATCAGGATCTTTTGCCGCAGTGGCCATGGTGGGCCGGGAAGCAGGCATTTTATGCGTACAAAATACAATGCCATGGCCGGCCCGGATGGTGGAGATGGCGGACGTGGAGCGCATATTATCTTAAGGGGCAGTTCACAATTGTGGACGCTTTTGCATTTGAGGTATTATAAAAATGTATTGGCTGAAGATGGAGAAAGCGGCAGCAAAAACAACAGTACCGGCAAGTTTGGAAAAGATATTGTCATTGAAGTTCCACTGGGCACAATTGCCCGGGATGAGGTAACCGGCGAAAAGGAAGCAGAAATTTTAGAAGATGGACAGGAAGTGATCCTGGTAAAAGGTGGCCGCGGCGGCCTGGGCAACAGCAATTTTAAAACTTCTACCAACCAGGCTCCCGAATATGCCCAGCCAGGCGAAGCCGGCAGCGAAGGATGGAAAGTATTGGAACTAAAAGTACTGGCAGATGTTGGACTGGTAGGATTTCCCAATGCCGGTAAGTCAACCTTGCTATCCGTAATTACTGCCGCCAAGCCAAAAATTGCAGACTATGCATTTACTACGCTTGTGCCTCAATTGGGTATGGTTGATTACAGGGATGGAAAAAGTTTCTGCATTGCCGACTTGCCCGGTATTATCGAAGGCGCAGCCGAAGGAAAAGGATTGGGGCATAGGTTTTTAAGGCATATCGAGCGCAATTCTATCCTGTTATTTCTGGTACCCGCCGATTGCGTAGACCATAAAAAGGAGTTTGAAATACTGGTGAATGAACTAAAGGAATACAATGCCGAAATGCTGCAAAAGGATTTCGTGATCGCTATCAGCAAAAATGATATGCTTGATGATGAATTGAGGGCATCTATTGCAAAGGAATTACCGCAGAAAATCCCCCATGTATTTATTTCATCTATCACCGGGCAGGGCTTACCCGAACTTAAAGACCTGCTTTGGAAAACATTGAATGCACCGCCGAAAGAATTATAGGTCTTATCAACTCGGTTATGCCGGCATTATTGCATCGTACTTTTATGCAACCAATAATTTTTGATCCGGGCTGTGAAGCATAAAAGGATCTGTCTTGCATCGCCCTCTTGTACTTTTGCTGCCATGGGCATCTTCAATTGCGTTATAGGAAGCAAGTGGTTTACCCTGATCAACCGTTCACGGGGTTTTCAACCGCCTTCAGTGTTGTGTTATAGTTAGCTGTGTAAGTATAACTGGGATAGCCAAGAAAAAAATTATTCCCTCAAGCCCGACGGCGGCTTCTGATTCCGCCGGGGGTTGATTTGGTACTCCTCTTTCCCTTAACTTAACAGGCACATCATTCGCAATACACTAATATTTTGCACAATCTTACAAAAGAACTGAAGGTTTTTTAATACAAAGGCCCCTCCACCATATCTTTACGTATTAAAAAAAATCATTGACCCAGGTTTATAAATACATCAAAGAATTTTATACCAAAGAATTTAATTTCTTTTACTTTTTGCTGATCATGGCGATGTTGGCTATGTTAATCTATTTGAACTATTGGCATGGTTTGGAAAAGAAATATGCTGCAGGTGGTAAAACAAAACTGGCGAATTTTGCTGGTTATTATTTATTGTACTTTGTGCCTTTTGCCACAGCGTTTCTGCTACAGTTGCTGTTTTTTAAAGACTGCACTTATTATAAAAATGGCTGGTTTTGGGCTATCCTTTTATTGGCCCCTGCTTTCTTCTCTCTCCGTGTCAATGTTGATTTTCAAAGCAGTTGGATCAGGCAGCATTATACAGGCATTGATCAAAGTTTTTACCTGCACAGTATTAACTGGGTTGCCAGGAGCTTTTTAGTGCTTATCCTTATATTTATTGTCTGGCTTATAAAGGACAAACAGAACCAGCCACTTTATGGCACTGGAGCCCTAGGACAGGCAAAGCCATACGTTATTATGTTGATGCTAATGATTCCGCTCATTGCATTGGCAAGCACGCAAAAAGATTTTTTGCAGGTGTACCCAAAGGCAAAACTGATCGGCGAAATTCCAATAAATGGCTGGGTAAATAAAGGGCGTTACCTGTTGTTTGAATTGTGTTATGGATTTGACTTTATAAGTATTGAATTTTTCTTCAGGGGGTTTTTAATATTGGCCCTTACGCGTATTTGCGGCACCCATTGCATTATTCCGGCTGCCTGCTTTTATTGCGCCATACATTTTGGCAAACCAATGGGTGAAGCGGTTAGCAGTTTTTTTGGCGGATTGCTATTGGGCATCATATCTTATAATACCGGCAGCATCTGGGGCGGCTTACTAATACATTTAGGTATCGCCTGGATGATGGAAGCCGGTGGATTTATTGGTAATTGGTTCAGGAGATAACTGTTGATCTAACGCTCTTGTAAACGCGTTGCACATTCTTATTCCCAACTCCTTGCCATGTAAGTTGATTTTGCTTTAGTTGCAAATGAAACAGTTACAAATCCTTTACATTTTTGTAATTTGCTTTCTCACTAAATGATTGCTGCATGTTCAAAAGCAAAATTGCCGGGATAGGCATGTACGTACCAAAAAATATCTTTACCAACGAAGATCTGAAACAGTATATGGATACTAGCGACGAATGGATACAGGAACGCACTGGTATTAAAGAAAGACGATATGCCCACCGCACGGAAGAAACTACTACCACCATGGGAGTAGAAGCGGCAAAGGTTGCATTGGAAAGGGCAGGCACCACTGCCCAGGATATTGATTTTATCATCTTTGCTACATTAAGCCCCGATTATTATTTCCCTGGTTGTGGCGTGCTGGTACAAAGAGCAATGCAGATGAAAGAAATAGGCGCTCTGGATATTCGTAACCAATGCAGCGGCTTCGTGTACGCATTATCGGTGGCCGACCAGTTTATCAAAACCGGGATGTATAAAAATATACTGGTGATCGGTAGTGAAAAACATTCTTTCGGACTCGATCTCACAACAAGAGGAAGAAATATTTCAGTAATATTTGGCGATGGCGCCGGGGCTGTAGTGCTGCAACCGGCGAAAAAAGAAGGGCAGGGAATATTAAGTACTCACCTGCACAGTGATGGCGAAAGTGCCGAGCTACTGGCAATGTATAACCCCGGAACCCATGCTAACCATTGGGTAAAAGATAAAGTAGCTGATTTTAATGAAGCCGAAATAGCGGATATGTTTATGAGCAAAGACATGATCGATCATGCACAAAACTTCCCGTTCATGGATGGGCCGTCCGTTTTTAAAAAAGCTATTGTTAAGTTCCCGGAAGTAGTGCAGGAAGCGTTAGTGGTGAACAACCTTACTACCGCAGACCTTAACATGCTTATTCCTCACCAGGCCAATTTACGCATCAGCCAGTTTGTACAACAGAAATTAGGTTTGCATGATGACCAGGTCTACAACAATATCCAAAAGTATGGCAACACTACGGCGGCGTCTATCCCCATTGCACTTTGCGAAGCATGGGAAGCGGGCAAGATAAAAGAAGGTGACCTCGTTTGTTTGGCTGCATTTGGCAGCGGGTATACCTGGGGAAGCATATTGGTGAGGTGGTAGGTTTTTCTTTGTAACTATCGGCGACAAAGTAGCCGGTTATTTTAAAACAGCAAGGCAATTAAGGGATTTCTTTTTCCCCGATAATTAAAACATGGCCTATAAACAGTAAAGTACCTTCCATGATTTCTGTCAAAATATCAATACTTCTTTTGCTGTACTGCCTTGTAGACACCAATTTCTGAAAATAATTCAGTCTAAGGTCAACGGTATTTTTTTTGAGTCTATCTTTTTGATTTTTTATTTAATCATTTTCATTTTTAAACCATTTAAAAAAGGAGGTCGTTATGTCAATCATCAAAAGAAATGGCTCACAAATGAGCAATTTTCCATTCTTCAATGATTTGTTAACCAAGGATCTTTGGAACTGGGGACTGGAAAACAATTCGCCTACCGGCACTACCATGCCCGCAGTAAACATCAGGGAGAATAATGAAAGCTTTGTGGTAGAAATGGCTGCGCCGGGAATGAACAAAAATGATTTCAAATTAGAATTGAATGGTAATACGTTAACCATTACTTCAGAGAAAAATTACGAAGATGAAACAAAAGAGGAGGAGCGTTATTCCCGAAAAGAATTTAGCTACCAATCCTTTTCCCGAATTTTTACTTTACCCAAAGACGTGGTAGATGCCGAAAGAATACAGGCAAAATATGAAAATGGGATACTGAACCTCGTAATTCCCAAAAAAGAAGAAGCCAGGCAAAAGGGGCCAAGGGTTATACAGATCAATTAAAAAATTAATTGCATAAAAAATGAGGCAGTTATGGAATTGTCGCAGCTTTAAATTTTAATAAATATTTTTTAAAAAGCGCCTGGGAGTTGAATTTCTCTCAGGCGCTTTTTTATCATTATGCTTTTTTCTTTGGGGCGGGAAAATGTTGAATTTTTTGATCTAATAAAACGATTTTTCCATTTTCTATTTTCAAGTCGTCTACAATCGAAAGAGAGTCTGTTTTTCCTTTTTTATCGGTAGTTATTTCTTTGTACCAAAGCGTAACGTACTGTTCCATTTTGTCTTTGGAAATAACGGATTCCCAATCGCCCATTTTTATCTTCAGATCGGCCAGATCGCTTCTTGACTTCGTAAACATTTTCTTCAGGCTGTCATTACTTAACTTCTCACGGTAGCCATCAAAGCGTATCTCCACACTATCGCCGAATGCGGCGATGCATGCTTCCATATCATTGGTTTCAAATGCCTTCAACGATTTCATAACATTTACTGCATGAACCTGGTCATTTGGCTGCCAGTGCTGGTAAGGTTTTTCAAGTGTGTAAGGGTAGTCCGTTCTTTCAGTAGCAGCAGCGGCGGTGGTACTGTCGGTTGTTTTTTTTGTATCGGTTGTTTCATTTTTACTATTACATCCAAAGGCAAAAAATACCGTAGCGGCAATAAACAGGGCTTGTTTCATGTTTTAAAGTTTATAATGAATGAAAGATGACGTTAAAGTAGGTTATTCTGCGATATCAAAAAAAGATAGTCAAGACACGAATTGTCTTAAAGGAAATTAAGATAGCAACTAAAAATGTGGAAAGCAAGCTTGAGCAAAAGAAGTTTTGCTTCGAAATTAATGGATGGATGTAAATATTGCTTTTGTAAAAAGCCACGATTGTTTATTGTTCATTAATAATTGCGTTATGGCATTTATTATATCTGAAGGGATGTTTTTATAATTATCCTCATTTTCTTTTCGGGGCAGGTAGAATGAATCTTCATAAGTAAGCACCAGCGTTTCACCGTGCAACAGTAAGTTCTCTTTTTCCTTCACAAAAAAATAATAAATGCCCTTCCTTAGAAGCACTTTCACCATTAACAAAATGACCTTGTTATCATATTTTAGAAATAAATTTCCCTGAAGGAGCATATAATGGGTTTACATGTTGAACTAACAAAGAGATATAAGGAAGGTGGTAATCAGATTGAATATTTGGAAATATAAGGAGGGGGAAATTACGATCCCGGTTCGTAAAACTACGATAAATATGCGCCAATGAACTTTTTAAGTTATCCACGTTTTTCAGCCTTTCGTTTTGCAACTTAAAAGTCATTTAGTTTGAAGCCGTGCTGTGAGAATAGAAACTTAAAGAGAAGCCGTGGGTTATATTTTGTTGATTTTTTTAAATCCCGGTAAGGTTTTGCTTCCGGATTAATCCACGTGATCCATTTTCATGGGGTGATAATTCAAAGATCATAGCGGGTGTCAAGCCCGGTTCTTCCCTATGCGATACATACACGATTGCGCTATTTGTTTCCTTAGCTATTTTATTGACAAGCGAAACAAATAACGCGGCCATTTCATCGTCCAGCCCGGCTGTTGGCTCATCTAATATAAGCAAAGGCGGGTGCTTTACCATGGCTCTCGCAATAAGGATCATGCGCTGGCGGCCAGCAGGATATAACCGAAATGGCTTGTCTTTATCTTTATAAAAGCCCATCAGCGATAACCATTCTCTTGCAATTTGTGCCTGCCTGTCAGTTGGTTTGATATATAACCCCACAGAGTCGTAAAAGCCCGAAATAACCATTTGTTCAATAGAATCCTGTCTTTCAAATTGCATTGTCATTGCAGGCGAAAAATATCCAATTTTCTCTTTTATGTCCCATACAGATTCGCCCGTTCCCCTTCGATGGCCAAAAAGAACCAGGTCTTGCCCATACCCTTTGGCACTGTTGCCGGTTATCAATGAAAGCAGGGTGCTTTTACCTGAACCATTGGGGCCCGTTAACTGCCAGAATTCGCCGGAGTTAATTTTCCATGAAATGTTTTGTAACACAGGCCGGTCATCATAGTGCACACACACATGCTTCATCTCAATCAACGGATCCTTTTGTGGTGGATAGTTTACAATGAGTAAAGGGATAGCTTTTGCAAAACAATCGGGGGCTGTTAAATTTACTTGTTCAAAAAATTCCTGTGGATTATACTTTGTATTTACCAAATCGCCATTGATAAAATAAATATTTTCTATAAAGGGGAGTAGTTCATTTTGCCTGTTTAAAATCTGGATGATCAAAGTATCAGCAGATATTTCTTTCAAAGTAGCGAGTATCGACAGACGTGAATCTTTATCAATGCTTTCAAATAAACCGTCAATAATTAGATAGGCCGGTTTTTTTTGGATCAGATAAGACAACAACGCTTTTCTTTGCTCACCACTGGATGAATTGGCAAGAATATTATTATTGCCCGCAACAATTTCAAAATTATCATGGCGCATTTCTTCTTCTATAAAATGCTCCAGCACTGTGTTAGAAAAAATCTCACCCCTTAATTCCTTTAAGGTGAAACCAAAATCACTTACATCTTGTATTGCTGTTATAAGCAAATCCTTATCACCTTTATGCCCGATATAAAAAGCGGTATGTTGAAATTTTTTCATTGATTCAATGTAAAATACTAGCCTATTATGATTTGTTACCAATGATTTATTGACAGCAGTTTTTACTCTAATTTGTTACCTCAATTTTTTTCCTTAACTCCGGCATAAACGCAAATGCTAAATCTTAACATTCCATGTTATAAGTACCTGTTCAAAAGTAAAACTTGTGGCACAGTTTTTATCCTTAATAAGCCATAACATTTAATTAGTTTTCCTCCCTTAATCGTTCTTAAATAGAAAGCCATGAGCAAGGTTATAACAGCCATCTTTATTCTCGCAGCCTTTACAGCTTGCAATGATAACGCCCCCTCTTCGTTACAGACAGATTTGGTAGTGTTAACACCCGGTAATAAGATTCATGTTTACAATGACGAGTTGCCGAATACAAAAATGGGAGGGAATACGGGAAGTCGGGCAAAAATGGAAAGCACTTTAGCTAATACTGAAAGCCGGGCTCCGGAAGAGAATATCCGGGAAACTGCTATTGAAGAAAAAGAAATAGAGGAGGCCATCATTAAGGAAGCCAATATGGAAACAGCACCAGAAGTTGCTGAAACCAATGAAGTAAAAGAAGTTCCCGTTACTGTTTCTGTTCCTGCGGCTATGCCTGCAGGTAACCCTACTAGTAATACTAGTGCTGCTATTCCTTCTATTAATAAAAAAGATTCGGTGAAAATTACTCCGGCTGTAGTTCCTGTTAAAAAAGAGAATACCGGGTGGAGTAATGCTGCAAAGGGTGCGGTAATTGGCGGAGTGGGTGGTGCATTAGGAGGAGCTATCATAAGCAAAAAGAAAGTGCAAGGCGCTATTGTTGGCGGTGTAATTGGCGCTGCAGGTGGTTATGTGTTGGGTAAAACCAAAGACAATCAGGAGGCAAATAGTAATAGCCACTTTGCTCAAAATAAATAGAATCTCCGCATAAGATCTATTGGATAATAGCAATCGCTCAACCTCATATTTACAGGTGATTCATTATAGCTTAAGACAAATTCCCCCACGTACAACTCACCTGCCCAAAGGCATTATCAATTTTGCTTCAGTAATTCATAAACGCAATTTTCTCCCATGCATTTCGAGCCGTAAATTTTAATCACCCATCCCGGCCCTTTACCTGGTCATTTATAAAAGCACATACCTGTTTTGAGGTATTGCAAAAAGAAACTTTTCATATTACTTTTATGCAAATAAAAAAGTTAATATGAAATTTATAAGCCTCAAAGTTTTGCTCATCTTCTTTTCCTTTCAATTGTGTGCACAAGAGCAGGACACAGAATTTCCTACAGAATTTATTATGCATTTGAAACTGCACAATGGGATGGTTACAACCTTTCGGGGCAAGGTAACCGATATGTATGCAGGAGGCATTCAGCTGATACCTCAATACACGATTGTAAAAAATCTCATCAGGGGAGGCGTCATCTTAAATGGTTTTTATACAGCAAAAAAACTACAGGCTGCATTCGGTCCTACCATGTCAATTAAGTTAAAAACCCTGCATGTGAAACCTTTTGGAAGTGCCGGCAATATCCATATCAATATTGATCATTTATGGGGTACTGAAGAGCAACGCCTGTTTGGTGGTGGGCTCAATGTGGATATTGGTAACAAGATAGTACTCGGCTTATCCGTTCACCGGGATTATAATTTAAATAACTGGTGGCTGCAGAATACCCTTGCCCTACGAATCAGTAAAGTAAAAAAACAACCAGAACCCTTTAATTAAAATCAATTATGAACAGAGCATTAGTAATCAGCGGCGGCGGCTCCAAAGGTGCCTTCGCAATTGGTATTATAAAAAGGTTATTCAACGAATATCCCAACCTGGATTTTGATATGTTCGTCGGTACCAGTACCGGGTCATTAATTGTGCCTTTGGTAGCCATGAATGAAATGGCTTTGCTGGAAAAAATATACACTACCCAAAAAACGGAAAATATCATTTTAAAAAATCGAATTGGTGACCGGTTAAACACGCATTCTATATTTGATGCCAATCCGTTGTGGAAACTGTTGGAAAAGAATTATACCGATGGACGATACCAGGAACTACTCTTAACAGGAAAAAAATTATTTTTAACCACCACTTGTTTGCAATCAGGAGAACTGGTTGTTTTTACTACTGATGCTAATCCGGCACCTCCGTTCAACTATTCGGTGGAAACGCTTACCAGTGCCGGCCATTTTCGAAAAGCGGTGATGGCGTCTGCCTGTCAGCCGATTTTTATGCCACCCATTAAGGTGAATAAGGATGTACAAGGAGCAGCCAATCCTCATTTTCAATATGTGGATGGAGGTGTGAGAGAGTATGCCGGGATACAAATGGCGATAGACAATGGGGCTACTGAAATTTTTACTATTCTTTTGTCACCCGACACCAAAACGATTGATAATGAAGAATACACTGATCTATTTAGCATACTGCAAAAGACCATTGATATTTTTACAGATGATGTAGGCAAAAATGATTTGATAATACCAGATCAATACAACGAAGCATTGGAATATATTGATGCAGTAAAAAGAAAAATGAAAAGAGGAGGGCTCTCTACTGAAGCCATCAATGAATTTTTTAGAATAAGGGGAAGGGAAAATCCTTATGAAGATAAACTACCCATAAAGCTATTTACGTTTCGGCCGGCTGCACCCCTTGGTGGAGGGCCGGGAGGATTAACCTTTGACCCGGCAGTAATGAAAGCGATGGTCCAAAAAGGAGAAGTATCTGCAAATGATTTTATAGCATCAGTAAACCCGGAAGACGTTAGCTGGGTATAATGTATTAAGCTGTCCCACTCAAGTTTGGTTTAACTCAAGTGCTGTTAAACGATTTTTTAAGAATTACAATTACCTAACAAATAATAAATAATTATAAAAATGATAATGGTACTGAAACAGCCACCCCCCAGTTTTTTAGCTCCATAACCTGCGATTAATCCTCTGAATAATTTGTTCATGTTGGTAATTTATTATTTTAAGTAAGTAATATTTATCAGGAACAAAACATTAATTGTACCAAAGATTTTCTGCGGAATCGATTGCTACGACATAACGCTCTGGTCTTAAAGACAGCAGACGAAACATCATTAATACGGTAACAATACTTTTTCTAAGATTTTTAAGATTCAACACTATCGATCTTATAGTAGAAAATAATACCCATTAATTAAAAAACTCAAATATGGTTGCCGAATGGATAGTTGATGAATTGTTGTATTGACCGCTTGGCAGCATTCTTGTTGTTACAAAAATATTATATTACTCACCTTTTAACTTTAGTAGAAAATGGAATTGAGAAAAGAAGACTTGCCAGCTACCATCCAGGCATTTGAATTACAAAACGATCAGGAAGTTTTTATAGCTGAACAAGTTGTAAACAGCCAGTCTGAAGTTGAAACATTTACCGCCCGTTATACTGGAAAACTGATTAAGGTAAAAAAGTTTTCTGGTAATGAAACAGGTAATGGCAATTATACTGCCCGCCCGGCTTACGCTACTCACAATAAAAAGAGTTCATCTACAGGTTTAGTTATGATCATTATTATTTTAATCATTGTTGCGCTTGTTATTTATGGATTTTCTACAGGCTGGATACAGGAAAAGTTCAATTTAAAAGTGTAATTAAAATTCCTTACCAGTGTGCTCAGGTTTAAGACTAATAGGTTACTTCCAAAATGCTGAGGCGGTAAGTGAATATATAAAAGGTGCTGCAATTGCCAGCACCTTTTATATATTAGGAGTTATACAAATTTATTAATGCCTGTTCTTATTATTATGTTTTTTACGAAATATAGTATGGCTGGCCTGCCTTTGATCTTGTCGTATATCTTTCTTTTCATCTTTGGTTACTATACCATCTGAGTGAGCTGATTTTACTTCCTGCCTGATTTCTCTTTGATCTTTTGCAAGCACTTTTGTTTCTCCTTTTGTTAGCTCCCCGCTCTTTACGCCTTGCTTAATGCGGGCGTGCTGATGTTTGGCAGTTTTTCTAATTTGTGCTTCTGCAGAACCGATGCCAAGTGCGCAAATGATTGCGGTGGCAAATAAAAATTTCCTGTTCATGATTTGCTGGTTTAAGGTTTAATAAAGATTTGGTATTTGGGTTTAATTAGGTTAATTCCTTCTTTGCCTGTCATGTTTTTGACGGTAAATGTTTTTGCTTAACTGCTTGTTATCCCTGCGCAAATCAGCTCTTTCACACTTGCTTATATGGCCGTCATTTGTCTTATAGCGAATAGCCTCAGTCTTTAATCGTGCCTTCTGTGTATTTAATCTGGCAGCTTCTAATGCAGTTAGCTCACCGCTGGCTTTACCCTGGTGTATGCGCCTGCTTTCATCACTTAAGCTTCGGTTGTTTTGTGCTGATGCATTTACTGATGACAGGGTCAATAAGACCATAGCAGTAATAATAAATTGAGTCTTCATAATTAAAAATTTAAATGTTTTATAAAAAAATAAAATTCAATAACCGGTCGCATATACAGACGCAGGATGAGGAAGAAGGTTTAACAGGCATCAAAAACTTTATGGATGCAAGCGGCGTATCCGTGATTACCGGAGACCAAATTGATCGTTACTTAGTAAGACTGAATAAGGAAATATAAGCAATTCCCAAAAAGCTATAAACTCTTGGCGCTAAAAATATAAACGGAGGATCTGCTCAAAAATACTGAGGCAATAAAGGGAGCAAAATGGTGCTATTCATAGCAGTGATCAATATTAAAACTTTTGCGGTGATATTTGCAAAGTCCAAAACTTCCAATTGCTTTGCGGTGCATACCGGTTCCATAAGCTTTGTTCTTATTCCATCCATAGTGGGGAAACTCCAGGTGCAATTGCTGCATGTATTCGTCGCGGTAAGTCTTGGCTAATATGCTTGCTGCTGCGATAGAGGCATACTTGCCATCTCCCTGAATAATACATTGGTGAGGGATATTTGTATAGGGCTTAAAGCGATTTCCATCTATTAATAAAAAGCCAGGTTTCACAGATAATTTATCAAGTGAATGATGCATTGCTTTAAAGGATGCCTGCAAAATATTGATAACATCTATTTCATCGTTATCGATGGCTGCAACGGCATAAGCAATGCTTTCTTTTTCGATGATTGGTCTAAGCAAATCCCTTTCTTTTTCCTGCAGTTGCTTACTGTCATTTAGCAAAGGATGATGAAAGTCAGTAGGTAATATTACTGCTGCGGCAAATACCGGTCCGGCGAAGGAACCTCGGCCGGCTTCATCAAGACCAGCTTCTATTAAAAGATTTTGAAAGAAAGGTTGCAGCATATGTTTAACAAATATCGCTAAATGAATAAAAATCCAACTCAATGTGGAAAAACAAATACCACTGAACTAACTTTGTGTCCTCTATGATTGAAATTGTAAAAAAAGATAAACCTGTTCTTCCACTTTCCCAAAAAATCGAATTAAACTCATCTTCCAGGGCTATTGCTATTTGGTTATTAATTGGAGTAGGGATGATAATAATACAGGTGCTGATTGGTGGAATAACCCGACTAACTGAATCAGGCCTTTCTATTACAGAATGGAAACCCATCACCGGCATGTTACCTCCTTTAAATGAGCAGGCCTGGCAGGCTGAATTTGATAAATACAAAGTAACAGACCAGTTTAAGTATGTACACCAGCATTTTACTTTGTCCGAATTTAAATCCATTTTTTTTTGGGAATGGCTTCACCGGGTCTGGGCCAGGCTAATGGGAATTGTCTTTTTAGCGGGCTTTATTTATTTTCTTTTAAAAAAGAAATTTAAGAAAGAAATGATAATACCCATGGTGGTTCTTTTTATGCTTGGCGCTGTTCAAGGCCTTATTGGCTGGGTGATGGTGAAAAGCGGGTTGGTTCCTGAAAAGTATTTTGTCGGACATATTGAACTGGCAGCACATTTTATTGCGGCATTGGGTTTACTGAGTTACACATTATGGTTTGCTCTCGAACTTTTAATTGCACGCAACCATGTAATAGTAAATCCTCCTTTGCAAAAATTATTACAGGCAATATTATTTCTGTTAATTCTACAATTGGTGTACGGTGCATTTATGGCAGGGTTGAGGGCAGCGATAGTGGCCCCTACCTGGCCCGATATCAACGGCAAGATGATTCCAGCAGGAATGAGCGAAATGCTTCCTTTTGCAAATAATTTTATTAATAATCCCATTACCATTCATTTCATACATCGTGGGCTTGCCTATTTACTGTTTTTTACAATATTAGCCTGGTGGTGGAAGTCAAACACGCTCAAAGGCGGGTTATTTATGCAGCTACGTTTTTCAGTAATGTTTTTGGTAAGCTTACAAATTTTTCTAGGCATATTAACTGTATTGAATGCCACTTATGCCACCCGGCTGATATGGCTGGGTGTTGCTCACCAGTTTACTGCGATGTTGTTAGTTATCTCAATAGTATGTTTGTTATACCTGGTAAGGGGCGGCCCTAAGCGAAGGGCCGGATAAAATAAAGCAGCTTTACATATTAAAACCTTGTCTTTTTCGTTGTATATAATTGTAAAACGATTTTAATGCGTGGCTTGCTAAAAGACATTTTTTATTCATTTCCTGTTCAACTTTTAATATTACATTTTCGTAAGTACCAGATATTATTAATCTTTTGGGCAATAATGGGCAGCGCCGTCAATAGCGGCTTTATGAAAACCTTCGGGGCCGACTCTCTATTCTTTGTTCCTGAATACATGGGTTCAGTGGATGCTTTAAGTGCATCACTGGTGGGGATTGCCATAGGCGTATTTTTTATGAGCTGGAATATCACCACATTTATTTTGCACACCAAGCGCTTCAAGTTTCTTGCTACCACCTCCAAGCCATTTTTAAAATATTGCATGAATAATTCAGTATTGCCCTTGCTGTTTTTACTCTTTTATTTTATCAAGGCCACTCAATATAATTTGTATAAAGAATTACTGACTGTTTCAGAACAAGCTATATTGACCATTGGCTTTTTAGGGGGATTGGTTTTGCTGATAGCGTTTTCCTTTGCATTTTTCTTCGGGGCAGACAGAACCATTCTTCGCACAATAGCGCCCGTTATCTCCAAACCTGATCATTTCAAAAAGGCTTATAATCCCTCTCAGCCATCACAGTCTAATGGGTTCGGAATGAAGGTAGGCTACTTTGTTACCGGCCGTTTAAGGTTTAAAAAAGCCCGTCCCGTGTCGCATTACAGCGACCAGTTTTTAGATGCCATTTTTAAACGGCATCATTTTGCTGCAATGGTAGGGGTTATTCTTGCATTTATTTTTTTAATCATTGGCGGTTTTTTTTTGGATGTAAAATTTTTCCAGGCGCCAGCCGCGGCCAGCATCATTATATTTTTTGCTATCATGGTAGCAGTGATAGGAGCCCTTACCTATTTGCTGGAAAGCTGGAGTGTACTGTTTTTGATTGGGGTGGTTCTCATTTTAAATGTATTATATCAAAATGAAATTATTGATCCCCGCAACAAAGCTTATGGGCTTAATTATAATAATAAAAAAGAGCGGCCCGGGTACAACAGGCAGTCATTGCAAAATTTGTGTACGCCTGATAAAGTTGCAAAGGACAGAGCTAATATGGTGGACATTTTAGATAACTGGAAGAAAAAGCAGGCCTCTCCAAAACCGGTAATGGTGTTTATGAATGTAAGTGGCGGGGGCCTGAGAAGTGCCACGTTTGTAATGAATACATTACAGCAACTGGACAGTATCACAAACGGCAAACTGATGCAGCAAACATTTTTGATCAGTGGTTCCAGTGGTGGCATGCTGTCTGCCACCTATTTCCGGGAATTGTATGCTAAAAGAAATCACGCTGCTCTCCTCAATATCCATGATAAGGGATATATCGACAATATTACACAGGACCTGCTGAATCCAATATTTTCATCCATGATCAGCAGGGATATTTTTGCTCCTGCACAAAAATTTTCAATAGGCCCTTACCATTATGTAAAAGACAGGGGATATGCTTTCGAACAAAAATTAAATGAAAACACAGGTGGCATTTTAGACAAGCAAATGAAGGATTACGAAAAGGATGAACACGCTGCCAATATCCCAATGATAATTTATAATTCGGTCATTACCCGTGACGGTCGCAAAATGATGATCGGAACACAACCCCTTAGTTTTATGATGAAGCCGGTGTCATACCTTGATGATAAAGATTTCAGTCCGGATGCAGTAGACTTCGCTGGCTTTTTTGCGAGGCAGGGCCCGGGTAACATTCGCCTGCTAACGGCACTTCGCATGAATGCCACCTTTCCGTATATACTGCCAAATGTGTGGCTGCCTACCCAGCCGGTAATTGATGTAATGGATGCAGGTATCAGGGATAATTATGGACAGGAGACTACGCTTCGTTTTATAGATAATTTTAAAGAGTGGCTGAAGGCCAATACCTGCGGGGTGGTCATCCTGCAAATACGTGACAGGCTAAACGATTATTGGCAACACCCTTTAGAAACAGGTTCCATCACCGATATCCTGATAAAGCCCGCAACTATGCTGCAACATAACTGGCACAATTTCCAGGATTACACACAGGCCGATCAATACAGTTACTTGACCGATTCAACCATGAATAATATTCATCGCCTTACGTTTATTTATGTTCCCAAAAAGGAAGAAAGCGGTGCCGCCTTAAATTTCCATTTAACCGCTTCTGAAAAAAAGGATGTGATCGCATCATTTAATACCGGGTACAACCAAAAGGTATTGCAACACCTTTTGGAATATACCCGGTAACAAAAAACCACTTTATCAATAAATTTTTTCCTGGAAATCTGAGAAAGCTTGTAGCGCTAGTTTATCAAAAACCATTTCTTTATTTTCAATAGCTTCTCTAAGTATATCATAAATGGTGATCACTCCTTTAAACTCACTTTGATCAAATGCAAGCAGGTAGCGTGTTTTGTGTGTGGTAAACAGTTGCATGCACATCTCCGCCGTGTCCTGCATCTCCACAGTTGGTAACGATGTATTCATCACATCTTTTATCGAACAGGTAGAACTATGCAGCCCGTTTAAAACTACCTTTCTGCTATAATCCCTTTCTGAAAAAATGCCATGAAATGCACCATCCTCGTCTTTTACTACCAGGTAACTAAGGTTAACTGATTTCATTAATTGCAAGCCCTCTATCACCTTGGCACTGGGGGAAATCGTATTAAATACTGGTGGTTTATTTTGTAAAATGTTTGCAACCGTACGCATGTCTGAATAACTTTTAAATGAATAAATTGTATGTACTGTAAGTTACCGAAATTTTATATTGAAAGAGCTAATCATAAGTTGTTGCGCATCAAAAACCGTTTCAATTATGTACCGGGCAGGTGTACACTGATTAAGCTTCGGTGGCGTCGCACTCTTGTACTTTTGTGCCGATGGCGGCATACCTGCGTTATGTTTTTAGCAAGGTTTCATGTAGCGCATAGCCAGTCTTATTGGGGTTGTATCAACTTAAAGGCATCCGGAATTACTTCAATGATAAATTTCTTTGAAGTATGCGAAGGATCACCATCAATATGCAAGGGAGCGGCATCCCGGTTATAAATGATCAGCTTATCAGTTTGAAAATAAAGCACATCTTTTTTATGAAAGGTTTTCTCATCATGCTCTTTTATTTTACCGTTCCGCACCTGTTGAAACACAGACCACAGAAACCTTAACTTACTCATTTTTTTTACTACAATTATATCCAGCAGGCCATCAGTAAGGCTCGCCTGCGGAGCAATGGTAAACTGGTTGCCAAACTGGTTGCTATTGGCAACACTTATAAAATAGGCGCTGGCTGTAAATGATTTGCCCTTATTGATAATTTCAAAAGCCCAGGGGCGAACTTTTAAAAAATTGATAAACCCTTGTTTTATGTAAGTGGCAAGCCCTCTTTTTTGCTGCTTCGCAAAATCATGTGCAACCTGTGCGTCGAAGCCCATTCCACAAAGCATACAACTGAATGTGGAGTTAATAAAAAATGAATCAATGTATTTAGCCTTGCCTGTAAAAACAATATCCAGTGCTTTGTCGATCTTTGTTGGAATTTTTGCAGCCAGTGCAAGCCCGTTCCCAGAGCCCATCGGAATAATACCAATATTAATATCTACATCCAGCAATGTACCTGCTACCTGGCTTACTGTTCCATCGCCGCCACAAATAACAATGTCTGTGATCAATTCGGTATTGATCTTCTCTTTTAGAAAAAAATAGTTGCCCTCGGGATTAGTAAATAATATCTCAAAAGGGATATTTTGAAGAGCTGTTTTTTCCTCAATCTTCTTAATTAAAATATCCTTGCTGTCCGTACCTGAAATAGGGTTGACGAAATAAATTATTTTGCGGCTCATTTAATATAATTACAGGCAAAGGTAGAGGAATGAATTTCTTTTACAGCAATGTGCAATACAGTAAGTATGGGATGGATTTATTATGGGCACAGGGTTTTACCTCTTCCGTTTTTATTTAAATGCATTCGTAAAGTGAGGAGAATGACTAACTATTTTATCGGCTTTAACCCCGATTTTTAAATAAGTTTTACAGGGGTTCCCGTACCAGCCGATTTATAAATAGCTTCTACAATGCGAATGTCCCTCAGCCCTTCTTCGCCCGGAACGAACATTGGCTTTGCCTGTATGATGGCCAATGCATCATCATCCATTTGCTTTGCCTGTTGCCATGGTACCTGGTAAGGATGGTAAATTTCCCCCAGCGGGCTCTTCCCTTTTATTCCATTGTATGCTGAATATGGAGCCATATTAATCGCACCTTTTTCGCAGGTTATATCCAGGAAATTAACATTTTCACCAAAGGTTGTCTTAATATCGGCTATTACGCCGCCAGGAAATTCCAGCCTGGCTACGGTGGTTTCATCAAGGCCATTTTTATAAACTTCGGGCCTGATAGTAGAAGTTTTTGCAGATAAGATCGAAATAGGGTCCATGCCTGTTCCCAGCCTTGCACCCTGGATAGCATATACCCCCATATCGTACAATACCCCTCCGCCCATTTCTTTTTTTTGTTTCCAGTGATCGGTGCGATTATCATAATAACCCGCTGCACAATTAACCTGTGAAACTTTGCCCAGTAATTTTTGGTTTACAATACGCCGGTATTCTATAGTATTTGGCTCATGCTGCAGCCGGTAGCCAATAGCTAAAGACCTTTTGTTTTTTTTGCAGGCATCAATCATTTCCTGGCACTCCTTTGCTGTCATTGCCATAGGCTTTTCGCACCATACATGTTTGCCGGCATTTGCTGCTTTTATGGTGTATTCATGGTGCATTGAAGGGGGCAGTACTATATAAACCACATCAATGTCCGGGTTATTGGCTATCTGATCAAAGTTTTGATAATTGTAAATATTTTTTTCTGGTATCTTGTATTTTTCTTTCCATGCTGCTGCTTTGGACGGGCTGCCCGTTACTATCCCTGCGAGGTAACAGTTTTTTGTTTGCTGAAGTGCAGGGGCCAACAGATCAGTACTATAATATCCTAACCCCACCAATGCCACACCCAATTTGTCTTTACCGGCACGCTTTGCCGATAACAAGCTCTGAGGAGAATAAAGAATAGCAGCGGCACCAACCGTCATGTTCTTGATGACATTCCTTCTTGTTATTTTTTTCATCGCCATGTTTTTTTGTTAACTGTAAAATTTTGGGCCCTTTATATATGGGATATTTTTGCCACTACTAATATAGTTAAAATAATAATTTTATTTGGCTGTAGCATTCGTTGACGATGAGAATCCTGTTGGCAAAGGGGTTGGAAGGAAAGTATAAATGGAACTTTTCTCACACTTCAATTGTATGAAAACTAATGGCAATAAATATTATGACGGATGTTATAATTCGAATAAAAATGGCTTATTTAATTTAGAGGAAAAACTACCGTTAACATGCAACCCTTCCCAGGTTCCGAGTTCAGCAATACCTTGCCATTATGAATTTCGGCCCTTGTATTGATATTTTGCAGGCCTACACCTTTTGTGGTTTTTGAAGTATCAAAACCAACCCCATCATCTTTTATCATCAATTCAAGCTTACCTGCTTTTTGCTCGAGAGAAATATAAACGTTTTGCGCACTGGAATATTTAATGGTGTTATTAAGCTGTTCCTGCACAATCCTGTAGATGGTTAATTGTAATTTTTCGTTCGCTACTTCGTTATCAAAATTTTTCCAATCTGTAATAATATTCATGCCGTTTTGCTGTTGCTTGAACTGGATCCAGTTGGCAAGCGAATCCATTAACCCTATCACCTCAAAAGTAGGGGGCATTATAACCTGGGATAATTTTTTTATTTCATCAATGGCCATCAAAATATACTTCTTGCTGCTTTGCATAAAAGGTATCTGCTTTTCTTCTTCACTTATTGCACAGTCGATATAAAGATTGGAGGCAGCCAGTATCTGGTTGATGTTTTCCAGCAACTCATTTGCCATCTGGCTTCGCTCCAGTTCATGCGCTATTAATACGGCATTGGTTTTTTGCTTGATATTGTTCGCCTTTTGATTCTCCAGGTTAATTGCTGTCTCTATATTTTTAAGGGAATTAATAATTGCTTCGGGTAATTTTTCCAATTGATCTTTTAAAATATAATCATTTGCCCCAGCCTTAATGACGGATACTGCATATTCTTCAGAGATGGTAGCTGTTACTAAAATAAAGGGTATTTTCATCCCGCTCTGAAGAAAAATATTTAACGCTTCTGTTGAATTAAAAGCCGGGAGTGTATGGTCTGAAAGGACAACGTCAGGTTCAAACTCAATAAGGGCACTTACAAAAGCTTCTTTATTATCTACTACCTGGATGTCAGCATCAATTTTACCTTTTCGCAAAATTCTGTTAACCAGGTCTGCATCCATTTCTACATCTTCGAGATGTAGTATTTTAATTTTTTTTGTCATGGTTGGTTTATTTGGGTACCAATTTTATGCCACAGGTGGTTGATTGAGTAATAACCAGTAAATTCCAATCTGCGTAACGGCTTTGGAAAAATTCTCAATTTCCACGGGCTTGACAATATAACTGTTGACACCAAGCCGGTAACATTCTTCAATATCCGGGCTTTCTTTTGAAGAAGTGAGGACTACGACGGGCAAAAGCTTTGTGTGTTCATTGCTTTTGATTTTTGTAAGGACTTCTATACCACTCATGCCCGGCATTTTTAAATCCAACAAAATTAGGGATGCATTAAGTTTCAGTTCCTTGTCTGCATACGCTCCCTGGGAAAATAGATAATCAATTGCATCTTTACCGTCTTTCAGGTGTACTATGTTATTTACTATTTTATTTTTCTTCAATGCCCGAATAGTTAATTCGGCATCGTTCATGTTATCCTCAACGAGAATAATTTCAAGAGATGGAGTAAAATTCATTTGCAAAGGAGTTTAGTTTATTGAAGTGTAAAATAAAATGTTGATCCTTCATTCACTACAGACTCGGCCCATACCTGGCCGCCATGTTTTAATACAATTGATTGTACGATAGCCAGGCCTACTCCAGTACCCTCAAACTCATCCTGCCTGTGAAACCGTTGGAACACGCCAAACAATTTGTCATAATAAGTCATATCGAAACCTGCACCGTTATCTTTTACAAACCAGGCAGTGCCGTTAACTGTTTCAGTTATTCCTACTTCCACTATGGGGTTGTCTTTTTTTGAAGAATATTTTGTCGCATTTAAAAGCAGGTTTTGAAAAACAAGATGGATAGTCGCCTGGTCGGCAGTAGCCACTCCCAGCTCACCCACGATGATATTTTGATGATATTTATTTGACTGGCCTAATTCAACAATTACGTTATCTACTAATTTATTGATATCTATAGTGGTTTTGTTCAAAGTGGTTTTTCCCAGCCTTGAAAATTCGAGCAATTCATCGATGAGCTGCCCCATTTTTTTTGCGTTGATAATTATCCTGTTGAGCAACCGGTCTCCTTCCTCATCCAGGGAAGCCTTGTAATCTTCCAGCAGTATTTGCGAGTATCCATAGATGGCCCGCAATGGTGCCCTAAGATCATGCGAAACTGAATAGGAAAAAGATTCCAATTCTTTGTTGGCAGAGTACAATTCGCGGGTCCTGATCTTTACTCTTTGCTCCAGTTCATTGTTAAGGCCCAGTATCTCTGCTTCAGCTTCTTTCATTTTCGTAATATCTATCACCGTTCCCAACATTTCCAACGGCTTTTCCTTATTGTCTTCCGTTATCTTCCCTGTTATTAAGACGTAGTGTATCGACCCGTCAGGCCAGATAATTCTGGTTTCAATTACCCAGCTTTTTGTTTTTAATGATTCGTTAAACGAATCTTCTACCATTGTCAGGTCATCCGGGTGAATATGTGCAAGCAAATCTTTTGCTCCCCAGTCATGGACTTTTACCGTATAACCGAATATTTGGTCGTGCCTTAAATTACGAATGGAAGCATCTTTTACAAGGTCAAGTTCCCAAATCCCAATTTGCCCTGCCTCCAGGGCAAAATCCAAACTTTCCTCTGCTTTTTTTCTTTCTGTAACATCAACACTTAAAACCAGCCGGGCATTTTTATTGTCAAAAATCAGTTTGTGTGAATTTACTTCCACGTAAATAATCGAACCGTCTTTGCGTAGGTGCTTCCATACACCTGCATGCCGGATGCCTGCCGAAATAGAATGATCATATTCGAGAAAACGTTTTTTTTCATCAGAAGGCCGGATATCAAGCGCACTCATGGAAAGAAATTCCTGGCGGGAATACCCATAACTACTAAGGGCGGCCTCATTTACATCCATAAACTTTAAAGAAGGTAATTCGATCACCCACATCGGCATTGGATTATTCTCAAAAAGCCTGCGGTATTTTAATTCACTTTGCTGAAGCGCTTCTGTTCTTTCAACTACACGTTGTTCCAGCGAAGTATTCAAATGCTGAATTTCCTCTTCGGTTTTTTTTCGTTCAGTATTATCCCTGGTTATCTTAGAAAAGCCCTTGATGACTCCATCACGTTTTAGGGCTGTAATAACTACATTCGCCCAAAACAAGGAGCCATCCTTTTTTACCCTCCATCCTTCGGTTGTATAACGCCCTTCTCTTTGTGCAATGACCAGTTCCTTAGTGGGCAAATTACTTTCAATGCATTCTTGTGGATATAAAACAGAAAAGTGTTTACCAATGATCTCATGATCTGCATACCCTTTTATTCTTTGTGCTCCTTCATTCCAACTGTTGATATTACCTTGCGGTGTAAGCATAATGATGGCATAATCGTGCACTTCACTGGTTAAAAGCCGGTATCGTTCCTCACTATCCTTTAACGCCGTCTCTGCTTTTTTTATTGAGGTTACATTTCTTACAAATCCTATAAACAAATAATCGTCCTTTATTTTAACCGCCGACACAGTAAACTCCACCAGGAGGAGCGTTTTGTTTTTATGCACCAATGTCTGCAACGAGGTTTTTTCCAGCAGCTCGCTCATGTTGGTCTTTAAAAATTTTTTCATTTCAGAAATATATACAGGGCGCATGTCTTCAGGTACAATAATCTCATTCAGCACTTTGCCAAGCACTTCTTCTTCCTTCCACCCCAGCATTTTTTCAGCAGCAGGATTCCATTTTATAATATTTCCGTTGCTATGGATAACTATTATTGCATCAGGAGCATTATTGTAAATGCTTTGTAATTTCTCCTCACTAAATCTTAGCTCCGATTCAACAATTTTTCTTTGCTCAATTTCTTTTTCCAATACTACTTTGGAACGAAATGAAAACGCCAGAGGCAAATACCTGATAATAAAGAACACAGTGGCCCAACTAATAACGGCTGTTATTAAACGCACCAATGCATTTAGACGGTAAACAGGAATCCAAAATGAAAGGGCATCCAAAAAATGGGTGGCACCACATGCAAGGATAAATGCAGCAAACAGAAAGTATAACTTTACAAATTGTGCATCACTCTTACGGGAAATGTATTTGATGATGACAATCGGAATGGTAAAATAGGCAGACCATATCAGCAAGTCGCTTACAATGTAAAGCCATCCATGAAATTCGGACCATTTACCACAATGCCACCGGGGAGGCCAGTCGGAGTAATTAAAAAGTTTGGAAAAGAAATCTATTAATTGGTCCATTGTTAAGTTTTATACTTTGCAATCCCTTTAATATTCCCCATTCCAACTATTAAAACCCGACCTAAAAACAGCTCAATTTTCCACTAACACATGGTGCTTATTATGTCAGATAGGGTGGATAAGCAAAAAGAAAAAAATTCAGGAGTCTGAATCTGATAATACTAATTGTATAGTTATTTGATATTTATAAAAGTATGTAGAATATTGCGAAACACCCATATAAAGTAAATATTTTTGGGCAGCACCTACCTTAGTTTTTTAGGAAATGAGCTTGCCTGTAGCAATTGCATATGCCGCCCGCATTTCTTCAAATATAATTTCAATATCAGGTGCGCCTGTACGCCAATTAACAAATGCCGCCCGAAGCCCATTAACCCCATTATAAACAGTGGGCGTCATAAATACTTTACCGCTACTATTTAGTGTATCTAAAAATAATTGTATAACTGCGGGATTGCCCTTCCACTCTTTCAATGAAAAGCAAACATTGTTTAACCTTACCGGCGCCAGTAATTCATAAGAATTGCTATCTGTTATCAAGGCTCCTAACCGATGCGCCATAGCAATGCTGTTTTCTATGATATCACGATAGCCATTTTTACCATACGCCATTAAGCTAAACCAGGTGGGCAATGCCCTTAGCCTTCTCGAATTTTCAGGTAAAAAGTTTAAATAAGAAAAGTTTTGCGAAGGGTCTCCCAGGTAAGGAGCATTTGAGTTTTGAAACGTTTCGAACTGAAGCTTTTTGTAATGCTCTTTTACAAAAAACGCGGCGCTGTCATAAGGCACATTTAACCATTTATGGCAATCAACTGCAATGCTGTCTGCATTTTCCCAACCGGTTAAGAGGTGTGCATATTTTTGAGAGCAAGCTGCAAAAGCACCAAAAGCAGCATCTATATGCCACCAAAAATTATACTTTTTTTTCAACTGTGCTATAGCCTGCATATCATCAAAATCCACTGTATTTACCGTGCCGGCGCTGGTTATTACGATGCAGGGATTGTTTTTGTTTTCGGATAAATGTATTTCCAGCGCCCCGGTATCAATAGCTTCCCTGTTGCCTTCAAGCGTTTTTACTTTGATGATATTATTGCTGCCTATGCCAAGCATAGCCAGCGATTTGACGGAAGATGAATGTGGTGTGGCTGCAAATATTTTAATACCCGTAAGCACACCATCTTTAGCAATGTCAATGTTCTGTTGTTGCCCTGCCCATTGCCTGGCTAAGGCAAGACAGGTAAAATTGGACATAGTAGCTCCTGTAACAAAACCACCTGAAAAAGTATTCGGAAGTTGTAAAAGCTGGAGTAGTAAATCAATTGTTTCCAATTCAATGATGGCTGAAACATCACCTTGTCCTGTTATGGCCTGTGGGTTTTGATCATACGCAGCCGTAAGCCAATCGCCCATAATGGAAGCGGGGGTAGCACCGCCGGTGACAAATCCCAGGTACCTCGGGCCGGCGGAGGCTGCCAATGCTTCTTTAAACCTGGCATTAAAAATATCCAGTGTTGACGATCCTCCCTTCCCGTTACCAGGCAATAATAATTTTATAGTATTGGCCTTATAATCGGTAGTAGTGCGGGCATTGTCAATATTGTTTAAATGATAACATGCATGCAGTTGTGTTTTTTCAAGTAATGCTGTTAGGTTTTGGAGATCCTCTTTTAATTGTGGGTTCATATTTATTATTGTAATAAATTGTTTTTCTTTTTGCCAAAAGCGTTGATAAATAAATTGACACAATCTTGTTCAGTAGCGTTTTATTGTTTCGCTCGCAGGTACTGAACTGGCCAGGGTATATCCGCCCCTAATTCTTTTGCTGCATGTAAAGGGAAATAAGGGTCACGCAATAGTTGCCGGGCTAAGATGATAAGGTCAGCTTGTTGTCCCAACAATATTTGTTCAGCTTCGGATGCAGTGGTTATAAGTCCTACGGCTCCCGTAAGTAAACCCGTTTCCCTTTTTATTTTTTCTGCAAAAGGTACCTGGTACAAAGGGCCTACAGGGATTTTTTGCGCAGCAGAATTGCCTCCTGAAGAACAGTCGATCAAATCAACGCCATGGTTTTTTAGGAGAACGCATAATTGTACCGCATCATTTTCGTCAAAGCCGCCTGGCACCCAATCGGTAGCGGATATACGAACAAACAAAGGCAGTTCTTCGCCAATTAATTTACGGACAGCTATAGTAATTTCAACCAGCAGCCTGGCCCTGTTCTCAAAACTTCCGCCATATTCATCGGTACGGCGGTTACTAAGCGGTGACAAAAATTCGTTGAGTAAATAACCGTGTGCCGCATGTATTTCAACAACTTTAAAGCCTGCCCTGAGCGCTCTTTCCGTAGCATTGGTAAAATGTATAATAAGCTGCTGAATTTCTGCAGTAGTCATTTCCCTGGGCATTGGGCTTGCGTCATTATAAGCAATGGCACTGGGTGCAAGCGTTTGCCACTCGCCTTCTTCTGTTGTCAAAGCCTTGCCCCCTTTCCATGGTATATGATGACTTGCTTTTCTCCCGGCATGTGCCAGCTGTATGCCTGGTACTGCACCATTTGCCACAATAAATTCATTGATCCGTTGTAAAAAAGGGATGTGGTCACCTTTCCAAATGCCAAGATCCTGCAGAGTGATCCGTCCTTCCGGTGATACCGCTGCGGCCTCAGTTAGTACCAAAGCTGCACCGCCTACCGCCCGGCTTCCGAGATGTACAAGGTGCCAGTCATTTGCAAACCCATCATCGCTTGAATATTCACACATGGGTGATACTACAATCCGGTTTTTAAGTTCTATACCTCTTATTGCAATGGGTGTAAAGAGCAGCGACATAATGATATTTTAGTTTACAAAATTGGGCGTCTGGGACCATATTAAAAAATTGAGCTGTCTAAATGATATAGCTGATAATGTATACGCATAATAATGAACAAAATGTTTTATGTTCTCAATTATACCCGTGGTGTTTACTGAGTCAAACGACAGTGAATAATGCATAATCCAGCATAAGTAATAACCAATTATACCACTCATGAGCCAGTGATGCGGCAGCAACTCCTTTGTGGCGTGGAGTTGCTTAACAGCTTTGCCTGGCCCCGTTCCATACAACGCAATTGCATCAAATATACATTTGAGCGCTTCAATACAGCACGCAATGAATTGTCCGAAACATCAGGGAGGCGGCCTTTCAATAAAGAAGACCGGGTACCGGACAATGAATTTAGTGAGGTGATATCGAAGAGAGTAAGCGGGCAGATTCATTAAGGCGAATGACGGAGAAAATGATGATAACGATTAGATCTTTTTTTCTATCTGCTCAAAAAAAAATGTACCCAATAAAATTTACATTTTACCAGGTACACATGATTAGCTTATTATTTTGCTAACAAATCCGATGACACCAGCCAAGAAATAAAAAATAATTTATGTGCTACCCAGTATAATGTTTGTTGCTACGAATGCACGAATAAAAAAAATGCACGAATAAAAAATAGATCCTTATTCTTGCATTCGTGGCAACAAAAACCTTAATAAACTCAGGCACGAGTTCTGTTTATGGCTTTTCGAGAATCACTTCTACTTTCTTTGTTCCCACTTTTACTCCGTTCTTATCTAAAACAATAGTAGTGGGTTTAGGGGCATCTTTTACTACAACTGTCGGTGCCGGTTGCACAACGATTACTTCTGTTTTAGTTTGTGCCGGTGCTGGTGCAGGTGCGGCTGGCACTTCTTTGGTGGTTTCTACCGTTTTGGTTTGATCACTGCATGCAGCCATAAATAGTACTGTAGACAATGAAAATAAGCCGATGATTTTTTTCATAAAATGAATTTTAAAGTATAAATGAATAACTGTTTTTGCGTTAAGTAGCTTTGACTGCAACACAGTTAGCCCGACTTAGGTCAAATACAGTGCCGCTATGATTTAAACAGGTATAGTATTAGCAGGTACATATTTTCGAATATTGGGAATTTGTATTGTAATGAATTAAATTGGTAAAATAAAAGTCCAACACAATGAAAGCTGATCAAAGGAAAAATATACCCAAGGAACTCTTTGAAATGCTTCCGCAGGCGATGAATTCTCTGAAGAAAACCATTATCGAACCAATTTTTGGGGACAATGGCTACGAAAAATACGCAGATGAAAGCCCTCCGCTCCGCTCAGGATTGTTTACTGAAGAACAACTGGAACACCATGCCAGGGGGCTTGCCAGCAAGCACACATTGATCTCTGAGCATCCTTCGGAGCAATTATTAAAGCGGCTGGATGAAAATGAAAAGATATTATTGGAAGTGCATGCGCTGCTAACCGATGTAGTAAAGGAGAATAACAGGATAGCACCGGCAGGAGAGTGGCTGCTTGACAATTTTTTCCTGGTAGAGGAGCAAATATATACCGGCAAAAAACATTTACCTAAAGGATACAGTAAAGGCTTACCGCAGCTTTCAAAGGGAAAATCAGCCGGATTGCCGAGAGTATATGACCTGGCTGTAGAAATTATTTCCCACAGCGATGGCCATGTCGACTTAAAGAGCCTGACCGGTTTTGTGAATGCTTACCAAAGCACCACTTTCTTAAAATTAGGAGAATTGTGGGCCATTCCTATTATGCTTCGGCTCGCCCTAATAGAAAATTTGCGAAGGCTCTCCATACAAATCGCTATTGACATCAATCATAAATTACTAGCTGGCGAATGGGCTGATAAAATGCTGGAGGCAGTTGAAAAAGCACCCAAAAATCTAGTGCTGGTAATTGCTGATATGGCAAGGTCAGAACCACCGATGGATAGCTCCTTTATAGCCGAACTAGCACGCAGGCTACAGGAAAAAGGAAGCTCCGTTACCCTTACGCTCCCGCTTACGTGGATCGAGCAACGTCTGTCAGAAAACGGATCCACCAGCAGCGAACTGATACAGGAGGAAAACCAGAAGCAGGCAGCAGACCAGGTTTCGATCAGTAACAGTATCAGCAGTCTCCGTTTCTTAAGTACTACCGACTGGCGGGATTTTGTAGAAGCTACCAGTATTGTCGAAAAAACGCTTAGTGCTGATATCAATGGAATTTACTCCGCAATGGATTTCCATACCCGTGATAATTACCGGCATGTAGTGGAAAAAATAGCGAAGAACAGTGAATTATCAGAGCAGGAAGTAGCAGCTATGGCGATTGAATTTGCCCGTGAGAACAAGGATACCGATAGCCGTTTATCCCATGTAGGCTATTACCTTATTGATAAGGGGGTTTCGCTGATTCAAAAAAGAGCCGGGGCAAAAACCACAAAAAAAGATTATTGGAGAAATGTAGCCAACAAATATCCTGTACTGGCTTATTTGGGAGGAATATTGGTTTTAACGGCGCTGTTATCCTGGGGGCTTTTTACCAAAGCCTACCACGAAGGATTTGGTAAAATCACGCTGGTGCTACTTTTCGGCGTAATATTATTAGCCACCAGCCGGTTGGCAATATCCATTATCAACTGGTTGAGCACTATCCTCGCAAGGCCAAATCTTTTGCCCCGCATGGATTACTCAAGAGGCATTCCTCAGGAGTACCAGACAATGGTGGTGATTCCAACCATATTAGGCAGCTTACCTGTAATAGATGAAATAATGGAAGGGCTGGAAGTTAGGTTTCTTGCCAATCGGGATGCGAATTTATACTTTGGGTTATTAACTGATTTTAAAGATGCAGCCGCTGAAACACTTCCCGAAGATGACCTGTTGATACAAACAGCCAAACAAAAGATCGTTGAGCTCAATAAAAAATATGATCGTGTTGCCAATGACACTTTTTTTCTCTTTCACAGGCCCCGCAAATGGAACCCACATGATAAAATATGGATGGGCTATGAGAGAAAAAGAGGCAAGCTGGAGCAATTCAATAGCCTGGTGAAGAATGAAGGAGCAGCACATTTTTCCGTAGTAGTAGGAGAAGAAAAAATATACACTTCGGTGAAGTACGTGATTACCCTGGATACTGATACCCAATTGCCAAGGGATACTGCCTGGAAAATGGTAGCAACACTGGCTCATCCGCTTAATCATGCTTTGTATAAAGAAAAAAAAGGCCGTATTACGGAAGGCTATTCAATTCTTCAGCCGCGGGTTTCCAATAGCCTGCCCCGCACAGACAGCTCCATTTATGCACGGATGCATGGCAATGAGCCGGGTACGGATCCTTACACAAGGGCCATATCAGATGTTTACCAGGACCTTTTCAAAGAAGGTTCTTTTATAGGAAAAGGAATTTATGACGTGGACAGTTTTGAGTTGGCACTGAAAAATAAATTTCCTCCTAACCGCATATTGAGCCATGATCTTTTAGAAGGCTGCCATGCCCGCTCGGGACTTATTTCCGATGTGCAGTTATATGAGGAATATCCTTCACGCTATCTTACTGATATGAAACGCCGCCACCGCTGGATACGTGGTGATTGGCAAATTGCAGCGTGGATATTGCCATTTGTTCCAGCCGTTCCAAAAGGCTTGCGAAAAAATCCACTGACTCTGTTAAGTAAATGGAAAATATTTGACAATATCCGGCGAAGCCTGGTGCCGTTGTCATTAATAATCCTGTTTATATTCGGCTGGATATTTTCCCCTTCGCCCTGGTTCTGGACCCTGGCCGTTACCCTCATCATTATAATGCCTTCCATTGTAAATTTTGTATGGGAACTATTTTGGAAACCGGCTGACGTGCTTTTTGTTCAACACCTCATCTATTCGCTGAGGTCTGCTGCGATCAATTTTGTTCAGCACCTGCTCGACCTTATATGCCTTCCTTATGAAGTGTATTCAAATATAGATGCCATTCTGCGCACCCTTGGAAGAATTGTTTTCACAAAAAGGAACCTGCTACAATGGAACCCATACAGCAGCAGCTCGCAGGACAAAGAAACATTGGATCAATCTTTTAGAACCATGTGGTTTGCGCCATTTTTTTCAATAGCGGTTTTTGTTTACCTGGTGCTTTATGAAACACCGGTAACCTTGCTGATCGCATTACCCATACTGGGGCTTTGGATAGCGGCACCTGCCATTGTCTGGTGGGTCAGTCATTCGTTTATTGGCAAAAAAATACAGCTCTCTGCCAGCGAAACTTTGTACCTCCGCAGGCTTGGGCGTAAGATCTGGGCATTCTTTGAAAATTTTGTGGGTGAAGAAGATAACTGGCTGCCACCGGATAATTACCAGATGGAGCCACTTGATAAAATTGCTCATCGTACTTCTCCCACTAATATCGGGATGGCTTTGTTGTGCAATCTAACAGCATATGATTTTGGCTATATCGGCCCCAGGCAGTTAATAGACCGCACCGACGACACCATCAATACGTTGTTAAAAATGGAACGTTACCGTGGACATTTATATAACTGGTACGATACCGTTAGTTTGGTGCCGCTGGCACCGCGGTATATATCCACTGTGGATAGTGGCAACCTGGCGGGCCACCTGATCACTTTGAAACAGGGGTTATTAACCATTCCGGATAAAAAGGTGATTTCTTCCGCGGCATTTCAAGGGTTGGGTGATACGCTGGGCATACTGGTAGAATTAAATCCGGAGTCGGAAGTGTTGACCCAGTTTGAAGAAGAACTGCATGATATAAGCCAGTCTGAAATAAGAAACCTTGACGAAGCAAAGGACTATATAGATGAACTGGAGTTATCGTTTGCATCTGTGTTATCACAATTGAAACCTGGCCTATCTACTGACAGCGATTGGTGGGCGCAAAAAATGACACTACAAATTCAACAGGTAAAATATGAACTGATAGCGATAGCGCCATGGATTTTGCTTCCGCAGGTTCCGGGAAAATTTGAGGAATTAATATCGTTGTTGCCAACAGTTCCTACCACAAGGGAGTTATCAAAAATTGAGGAAAATTTACTGCATAGCATCATCAGTTTTTATTCTCCCGAAAACAGCACTGAAGAAAATGAATGGCTCAACAATTTCCGTAACCACATTACTGAGTCGGGCCGGCGGGCAAAAGAGATCACGCTTTCTGCTGAACAGCTTGCAATAAAATGCGCTGAATTGTCGGATATGGAGTATGATTTTCTGTATGATAAAGCGCAGAATTTATTGTCGATCGGTTACAATGTAGATGAACAAAGAAGAGACAATAGTTTTTATGATTTGCTGGCTTCAGAAGCAAGGTTAACGACATTCGTTGCCATCTCCCAAGGGAAGTTACCACAGGCAAGCTGGTTTGCACTAGGCAGGCAACTGACCAATAGCGGCACTACTCCAATCCTTTTGTCATGGAGCGGCTCCATGTTTGAATACCTGATGCCATTACTCGTAATGCCTACCTATGACAATACATTACTTGATCAAACGAATAAAGCCATCATACAAAAGCAAATAGAATACGGTAGGAAGAGAGGTGTTCCGTGGGGGATCTCGGAATCAGGTTATAATATGGTTGACACCAGCCTTAACTATCAATACCGGGCTTTTGGCGTACCGGGGCTTGGTTTTAAAAGAGGCTTAAGCGATGACCTGGTTATTTCACCTTATTCAACAATAATGGCTTTAATGGTGTCTCCTGAAGCCGCTTTGGAAAACCTGGAATTATTGAAAGAAAATGGATTTGAAAGCAAATACGGCTTTTATGAAGCCATTGATTATACAACATCCCGGCTGGCCAGGAAGCAAACCCATGCAGTAGTAAAGTCTTTTATGGCCCATCACCAGGGCATGAGTTTTTTATCCCTGGCATACCTTCTTTTAGATAAGCCCATGCAGGATCGTTTTGAAACAGATGTAGAGATAAAATCCTCTTTACTTTTATTACAGGAAAAAATTCCGAGGGTGGCTACATTTTATTCACCAACGGTGCATGCAGAAGATATCGGTGCGGTGCCTTATGCAGATACATCTATGAGGGTGATCACTAACCCTAATACAATAATACCTGAAGTAGAATTATTATCCAATGGTCGTTATCACGTAATGGTCACCAATGCAGGCGGAGGGTATAGCCGTTGGAAAAACATAGCCGTTACACGCTGGCGTGAGGACAGTACCTGTGACAACTGGGGTACTTTCTGCTACATCCGTGATATGGACAGCAATTCATTCTGGTCGACAGCTTACCAGCCAACATTGCAGCAGGGCGAAAATTACGAAGCCGTTTTTACCCAGGGGAGGGCAGAATTCCGCCGACGCGATATGTCGCTCGACACCCATACAGAGATCGTTGTTTCACCGGAAGATGATATTGAATTAAGAAGAATTCATATTACCAACCGTTCCAGGAGAAGACGCCTGATTGAGGTCACCAGCTATGCAGAAGTAGTGTTGACAACTGGCATGGCTGATGAGGCGCATCCGGCATTCAGCAATCTTTTCGTGCAAACAGAAATCAATCAGCAGCGGCATGCGATATTGTGTACGCGCCGGCCCCGGGCAGAAGATGAGAATAACCCGTTTATGTTTCACCTGATGAAAGTACACGATGCTGAAATCAAAAACATTTCGTATGAAACCAACAGACCCGCATTTATAGGCAGGGGCAATACCATTAACAGGCCGGCGGTAATGCACCAGGACGGCCCGTTATCGGGCACTGCCGGTTCCGTACTCGATCCGGTGGTTTCTATTCAATACCGCATCGTTATCGAACCAGGCGAAACAGCTACGATTGATATGATCATCGGTATTGCTGACACAAAGGAAACATGCAATATCCTGGTGGAAAAATACCAGGATCGCCAGCTTACAAGAAGGGTACTGGAACTTGCCTGGACACATAGTTTGCTGATACTGCGCCAAATAAATGCAAGTGAAGCAGATGCCCAGTTATATGCCCGTCTTTCTGCTTCGGTTATTTTTACCAATGCGGCGTTAAGGGCCGATCCGGCTGTAATTATAAAAAACCGCCGGGGCCAATCCGGTTTATGGAGTTATTCTATATCCGGCGATTTGCCGATTGTTTTATTGCTGATTGAAGACGCAGCCAATATTAACCTGGTGAAACAAATGGTGCAGGCGCATTCTTACTGGCGGTTAAAGGGTATAATGGTTGACCTTGTAATATGGAATGAGGATCGTGGCGGCTACCGTCAGGATTTGCACAACCAGATACTGGGATTGGTTACACCGGCAATGTCAGGTGATGTGAAGGAACAGCCCGGCGGAATTTTTATACGTGCTGCCGACCAGATATCCAATGAGGACAGGATTCTGTTTCAAACCGTAGCGCATATTGTACTTTCCGACAAAATGGGTACACTGGAAGAACAGATCAATCGTCGTAGTAAAATAAAATCCAACATACCATATTTTAGTCCCACTAAGTTTCATTCGTCTGTATTTACCCAGGTTGTTGCGCCAAAAGACCTTGTATTTTTTAATGGGTACGGTGGCTTTTCAAAAAATGGTAAAGAGTATGTAATTACTACTTCTCCCGACAAGGCAACACCTGCTCCATGGGCAAATGTACTGGCGAACCCTCATTTTGGCTGTATTATTTCTGAGTGCGGGCAATCATATACCTGGATTGACAATGCCCACGAATTCCGCCTTACACCATGGAACAATGATCCGATCAATGACCTGAAAGGAGAAGCATTTTATTTAAGGGATGAAGAAAGCGGCCGGTTCTGGTCGCCTGCGCCGCTACCAAGCCGGGGCAAATCACCTTACATAACAAGGCATGGGTTCGGCTACAGTATTTTTGAACACAGTGAAGATGGAATTGAATCGAACATGTGTGTGTATACGGACGTAGAAGCACCTGTGAAATTTATTGTGTTAAAGGTGCGCAATAGTTCTAACCGGTTGCGCCGCATTTCTGCTACCGGTTATGTAGAATGGGTTTTGGGCGACCTGCGTTCTAAAGGACAGATGCATATCATCACCGAAATGGATCCCAGGAGCGGAGCCATCCTTGCAACAAATGTTTACAATACAGAATTTGGCGATAGAGTGGCTTTCTTTGATGTGGACGACGCTAATAAATCTTATACCACAGATAGGGCGGAATTCATTGGCCGTAACGGTGTAATGAGTAACCCTGAAGCGATGAATAAGGCACGCTTGTCTGGCAGGATCGGCGCTACGCTCGACCCTTGTGCCGCTTTACAAGTGTTATTTGATTTGGGCGAGGAAGAGGAGCATGAAATAATTTTTCGGCTAGGTGCCGGTAGTAATTTGCAAAATACGCACCATCTTATTCAACAGTTTGCCGGAAGTGCGGCAGCAAATACCGCATTGAAAAAAGTAAATAGTTTTTGGGAAGATACCATGGGGAAGGTACAAATTGAGACTCCGGATGACGGGGTGAATATGCTTGCCAATGGTTGGCTTACTTACCAAACAATTGCATGTCGTATATGGGCACGCAGCGGATTTTATCAATCCGGTGGTGCATTTGGATTCAGGGACCAATTGCAGGATACCCTGTCTTTATTGCATACTCAACCAGACATGGTAAAAGAGCAGATCTTGTTATGTGCTTCCCGGCAGTTTAAAGAGGGTGATGTGCAGCATTGGTGGCATCCGCCTGTAGGAAGAGGGGTTCGTACCACCTGCTCTGATGATTATTTGTGGCTGCCCTTTGTAACGCACCGGTATGTGATTACTACCGGTGAACATTCAATATTGAATCAGCCTGCACCATTTCTTGAAGGGCGCTTATTAAATGCCGGCGAAGAATCATTTTATGACCTGCCCATGCAAAGCAGTGAAATAGCAACTTTATATGAGCATTGTAAAATAGCAATTGAGCATGCGTTAAAATTTGGTGTGCATGGTTTACCATTCATTGGCTCCGGCGACTGGAATGATGGTATGGATAAAGTGGGGCAGCATGGAAAAGGCGAAAGTGTTTGGCTGGCATTTTTCCTTTATGATGTTTTAACAAGATTTACAACAATAGCCGGTATAAAAAATGACGAACCATTTGTAAAAAGATGCAGCGTTCAAGCCGAACTTTTACGGGCCAATATTGAGAAAAATGCCTGGGACGGCGAATGGTACCGCCGTGCTTATTTTGATGATGGCACTCCGCTTGGCTCATCTCAAAATGTGGAATGCAGGATTGATTCGATTGCTCAAAGCTGGTCAGTTTTATCAAAAGCAGGCGAGGCCAGGCGAACTGTCACAGCCATGGGTTCTGCAGCTAAACACCTTATCAGGCAGCAGGATAAGATAATCCAACTTTTTGACCCACCATTCGATAAATCGGATATGAACCCCGGGTATATTAAGGGTTATGTACCGGGCGTGCGGGAAAATGGCGGTCAATATACCCATGCAGCCGTGTGGCTGGTGATGGCATTTGCTGCCATGGGAAACAAACAAAAAACATGGGAATTACTGCAAATGATCAATCCCATCAACCATGGTAAAAACCCACTATTGATAGAAGAATATAAAGTAGAACCTTATGTGGTAGCAGCCGATGTGTATGGTGAAACGTTGAACAAGGGCCGTGGAGGCTGGACCTGGTACACCGGTTCTGCTGGCTGGATGTACCAGCTGATCATCGATTCCTTTATGGGGTTAAAAAAAGAAGGGGATAGGTTATTTTTTACTCCCTGTATTCCTGCAGAGTGGCCGGGCGTAAAAATAAAATACCGTTATAAAACTTCTTTGTACAATATTGAATACCTGCAATTGCCTGAAGAAACCGGTGAAGACATCAATGTATTTCTTGACGGATTCTGGCAGGCTTGTAAATGCATTACAATGGTAGACGATGGCTCGACGCATGAGGTAACGGTACGAATTGCGGCAGCTGCAGAAAAAGAGTTGGTGTCCGTTTAGCAATCATCAATCGGAGATAATATTTAAGTAAAGATGCCCGCTTAGTTAAAACTGAGTGGGCATCTTTATGATAGTAAAAATCATTCGGTTATTTTAAATACTTGCCGAAAAAATCAATGGTTCGTTGCCAGGCTAATTTTGCAGCAGCTTCGTTATAGCGGGTAGGCGCCGTATCATTGTGAAAGGCATGATTCACGCCTTCATAAGTATACAACTCATACCTGGTTCCTGCCTGTTTCAAAGCGGCCTCGTATGCCGGAATGCCGGCGTTAACCCGTTCGTCCAATCCACCATAATGCAATTGAACGGCAGCCTTGATTTTGGGTACATCGGCAGCATCAGGCTGGCCACCGTAAAATGCAACTGCTGCTTTTAAAGAAGGAAGGTTTACAGCAAGTTTATTCGCCATGGCACCACCCCAGCAGAAGCCTACACAGCCGTACTTGCCATTGCAATCTTTTCGGCCAGGTAAATAATCAAATACTTTTATAAAATTTTGCAGACTGTCCTCCGCTTTCAACTGCTGAAACAATTTGCGGGCTTCATCTTCATTGGCGGGCGTGCCTCCAAGCGAGGAGAGGGCATTGGGTGCAATGGCCAGGTAGCCTGCGCTTGCAGCACGCCTGGCAACATCTTCAATATGCGCATTCAGGCCCCGGTTTTCATGAATAACAATTACTGCGGCATATTTCGCTTCTTTTTTTGGCCTGGCCACATAAGCCTGCATATCGCCATTAATACCAGGATAGGTGATACGTTCTGTAAACAACTCTTCTTCCGGTATTGTTGCAGCATGGGCCGCATTTACCTCCAGCATCGGTAGCAGCGCCATCGCTGCAGTAACGCTTCCGGCCATTTTTGCAAGCCTGCTCAAAAACTCCTGGCGGCTAAGCGGCCGGTGAGTATATTCATCGTAAAGATTAATGATCTGTTGGTCCATGAAAATAATTTTTTGTATGATACATTTTAAAGTTACATAATAAAACAATTTGAATGCCCAACATTTGTTGAGGACAGATGTATGTTTTAAGGACACCGCTTGTTTAAAAAAATGTGATGATAAAATAAATGCAGCTGTTAAAAATAGCAGAAAAAAAAGCCTTCGCAATTAGCGAAGGCTTATCTATGGGGGTTATGAACGATATTAAATTAACGACTATGAAAAGCGACGGAAACGCATCCCTTTTTTGTAATATTTTATAGGGTAAATATCCGGCGTTTGTATAAACTTACTTAACAGGTTCTTTACCAATTGAACCAATGGGTTTATTGGATTTTTATTAAATTTTTCTTGCATGGTATGAAGGGTTTAATACAATAAAAACGTACAGTTTAAAATAATATTGTTTAAAAAAGGTTTCAATTTATTGACTTGTCTCCATCTTAATAACATAAAAATGATGCCTAAGTTTTTGTATCGATACCACATTAACATGTTATTTACAAAACCCTCAAATACGTATGAGGCACTATAACCAACCTGATTTACGAAACAACATAAAAATAATCACGCACATGATAATCGTGCCGGTTACCACTACCGGATAACCATAGTGCCAATCGAGTTCGGGCATGAATTTGAAATTCATGCCATAAAAACCTGCTACCATTGTTGGTACCGCGATGATGGCGGCCCACCCGGCAAATTTTTTAGACACTTCATTTTGGGCTATCGCCAAAAGGGAAAAATTTGCTTCAAGCGCCGTATTCAGTAATTCCCGTGTATGGTCTACCATTTCGTTGATGCGCACTACATGATCATAAACATCCCGAAAGTAAGGTTGCGTTTCTTCGGAAATTAGTTTGATGTCAAAACGCATGAGCCGGTTGCAGATATCTGTCAGCGGTGACACTGCACGTTTCACTTCAAGCAATTGCCGTTTGAGTAAATAAATGTCTTCTGTAGTTTGCCTGGTGGGCTTATCCCTGAATATTTTATCCTCTATTGAAAGCAATCCCTCTTCCAAAGTATCTACCACAGGAAAATATTGGTCAACTATAGAATCCATCACCGCATACAATGCAAATCCTTCGCCTATGCGTAACAGGTTTGGCATACGCTCGCAACGGTTACGTACTTCTGTGTAAGGGATAGAGGAACCGTGCCGTACATTTATTAAAAAGCGGTTGCCCAAGAAAAAATGAGTTTCACCAAAGTCTATTTTGTTAAGAACGTTGTTGATTTTTGCAGTACGTAAAACCACAAACAGGGTATCGCCATATCGTTCCACTTTCGGCCGCTGGTGTGCATTGTGGGCATCCTCAATAGCAAGGTCGTGCAGGTGAAATTGTTTTTGAAACATTGAGAGCATTTCTTCTCCGGGCTCATGTAACCCAACCCAAATAAAATGATCTGTATTTTCAAACACATCGCTGATCTCATCAATGCGTAGATTAGAAACTTTCCGGCCTTCGGAATAGCAAGCGCAATTAACAACTTCGTTCATAATAAAAATTTAGCTGGCTGAGGGATATTTTGCTTTTGTATAAGCTACTAAATCTATTGATAATTGGATTAAGAAATTTTATTTTATAGGATAAGGTATGTCACTCGCAAACTCACAGTTGGAGAATAGGGTACACTTCCTTTTTTTTTGATAAAAAGATCAACACCCTCAAATAAAAAAAACGCCCCGGACAATGAGGCGTTTTTTTAAAATTTTATAAGGTCAGTTTACTCCTTTGCTTTTTCGTTCTCAGATACTTTTGTACCTCCTCTGTGTGTTGCCCTAATAGATGCGAACTTCACTTTTTGTCCGGCGATCTTCACATTGTCGCCAGATGAAATATCTTTTTCAACGGCGTTTTTCCTCGTATCCAGCGCTTCGTACAAAACTTTTATTTCATCCCAGTCTTCCCTTGTGTAGTTATTCTTGTTATCAGCAACTGCAGTTACAAAATTCTTATAAACGTCCAAGATATTGTTGCCATTTACAAATCCGAACTTCATGTCAGATCCAATTTTACCCTCACCAAATAACCTGTTTCTCAATACCTGGCGGTAATCTGATGATGTAGCAGTCGGAGTAGCTACCTCCACTTTTGCTGCGGCTTCCTGCTCCTGTAATTTGGCTTCATAACTTGCTTTAAAAGCAGCATATTTCTTTTTGCTTTCTTCAGCTTTTGCCTGGTCGGCGGCTTCAAGTTCAGCAATGGTTTTTTCCGCGGTTAAAGCTCTCTGCTGGTAACCGTTGTCGATGGCGGTCCAGTTCTCCCGTGTATATACCGGGCGTAAGTTTTCAACGGAATCAACATACTGGCTTAAAACAGTAGCATCTTGTTTAGCTGTATCTTTTGCAGAATTGTTACATGCGGTAAATCCGGTCATGACAATAGCAGCTGTAATAATTAAATGTGTGGTTTGCATTTTTTTGAAGTTTTGTTTATACCTTTTTGTCAATATCTATGCCATCAACTTTCTGCTGTCGCCTGCCTTTATAATCAACGGTGTAATAACTGAAATACGGGATAAATTTGATCAATGGGGAATGAAGTAAAAGCCATTGGTGGGTATAAATTACCCGACAAATTAAGGTAAAAGTATATTTATAAACAAAAAACCCATAGTGATAAGCTACGGGTCAGAGAAGGATCAATATGATGATAAGAGTCTCAGGGCGATATCCTTATTAAATTTCTTCTTTGGCACGAATGCACGAATGATTGCTAAATTCTTTTCAGACCAAATACTTATGGATTCGTGCATTCGTGGCAAATAAATACATGGCTAGTGAAGGAATATCCTCGTTAGTCATTTTTTTCCTTTAACTCGTCCTGGGTTACATAGTGCCTGCGGCCTTTTTTATCTACCCAGTAATATTGTGATTTGTTGTCTATATAAATCGTCTCACCGTTGGGGCCCTGTTTTCCGTCATACTTTTTATCTATTACAGCAGATGAACCTTTCGATGCTAATTCCGCAGTTTTATTGCCTACTTTTTTAGCGCTTTTTTTAACTGCATGCCCTGTTTTTGAAGCAGCTTCTTTTAAGTCTTCGCCTGCGGTGCTGGTGTCCTGTGCATTAATATTACCAGCAGCAAATAGACCGATAGCTCCAGCTACGAGATAAGGCATTAATCCTTTTTTCATAAATTATAAATTTTGTTGTGTTTTCGAGAGAGCAAATTATATGCCTTTTACAAATGATGAAGGTTAAGGATATGCAAAGGATTTCCCGTTAAAGAATTATTGTAGTGTGGCTGTACAAATTAATCTTATAGTAATACCATAATTTCTATGAACTGCAGCTTAAAGTGGAGCAGCCTGCAGTTGATGTTGCCCACTCTGGCCGCTTTACAAAAAATTCATCAAAGCTGTGTGAATAAGGATCTTTCATAGCCTGCTGTAACTTGGCAAATAATGTGTTGCTTCCCTTTTCTAATTCAACTATAGCCTGGTGAAGCAGGTAATTTCTTAAAATAAATCTCGGATTGCTTTTACGCATTATTTCCACAGCATTTTCTCTACTGATTGTATTGGATATGATTCGGCTGCCATAATCGTTCATAAGGTTATTCAGTAGTTCAATATCTTCTTCTGCAGGAGTTGAATAAAAGCTCTCCTCAAAATGGCCGGCAAAATTAGTCGCAGGTCCTTCATCTGCAAACTGAATAATAAGTTGAAAAAATATGGTCATGTCTGGTTTGATCTTTTTGAGCATGCCCTCAAAGCGTTCAATCAAATAGGCATCGGTTTCCCTTACTTCATCAAGGCCAAGCTTATTAGCCATCATTTTATAATATCCTTGCCAGTAAACATCATCATATGCGTCAAGTGCTGCCTGCAATTGGGTGTGGTCTTCCAATAAAGGGGCGATGGCGCCGGCAAGGCACGCAAGGTTCCATTTGGCAATAGCTGCCTGTCTTCCGAATGCATATCGTCGTCCTGGAAGATCGGTGGTATTGGGGGTAAAATTAACATCAAAATCATCCAGAAAGGAGTAGGGGCCATAGTCGATGGTAAGCCCTAATATCGACATATTATCTGTATTCATTACGCCATGAACAAAGCCGACTCTTAGCCATTCAATGATCAAAGCAGCGGTTCTGTCAAGCACTTCTTTATACCACTTTAGTATCCTATTATCGGCGTCTATATGGGGGTAATAGCGTTCGATCGTCCAATCAACCAGTTGGCGTAAGTTGGAAATTTCTTCTCTTGCGGCAAGTATTTGATAATTGCCAAATCGTAAAAAACCTGGGGCAACCCTCATCACAATAGCACCAGGTTCATAACGGGGATTTCCATCGTAAAACATATCACGGAGAACGTTTTCTCCTGTGGTGACGAGGCTTAATGCCCGGGTGGTGGGTACGCCCAGGTAGTGCATTGCTTCACTCATTAAATATTCCCTTACCGAAGATCGTAACACCGCCCTGCCATCTGCGGTACGGCTATAAGGTGTAAGGCCAGGACCCTTCAGTTGTAACTCATATGTTTTGCCCGTGGGTATTTGCAGTTCACCCAGTGTGATCGCTCTTCCGTCTCCCAACTGCCCGGCCCAATGGCCAAACTGATGCCCGGCATAACACGCAGCATAAGGCTCCATAGAAGGAGTAACAAGATTGCCGCCGAGGATATCAATATCCGCCTGGCCCTCTTCCGTATTCCCGATTGACGGGGTATCGATCCCAAGCTCATCAGCAAGGTCTTCGCTCCACGCCAGCAGGGTCACCTTTTTAACGGGTGTTGGCAGAGCTTTGGCATAGAGTACCCCGGGAGTTTGCCTTGGCATTAATATTCCACTATTATCACCCTCAAAAGTATTTACGAACTCATTCTTAAATGCTATTACGCTCAGTTTTTGCTTGTCCATTGTTATGCTCTTTTTACAAAGTTCGGATTGCTGCATGCAAGTACAAGCATAATTTTTATACTGACGGTATTGTTTCAGTTGCATCCATCGATTTGCTCTTTACGATAGTATTGGCAGGTAGCGACTTATAAATTACATTGTTTGCGCCTATCACACATCCATCGCCGATGGTTACATTGTTGAGAATGATTGAGTTGCTGCCAACCCAAACATTGTTGCCGATTTTTATGGTGCCATTGGTATAACCTTGCTGGGTAAAGGGTACATTGCGGTCTTTGTAGTTGTGGTTGTGATCATACAGCCTTACGCCCTCACCAAACCAGGTGTCATCCCCAATTACAATCTGTCCATGACACGTAAGCGTAGAATGATTATTAAACAACACATTGTTGCCCATTATAAGTTCTCCCACAATATTGAAGTTGCAAAACTTGCCGATGGTTACTGCAGCGCCGGTGATCATTTTAGAATGTTCCTCCATAAAATTGATCCTCGAAAAATCACCCACATACAATTCCTGGGTGTCGATACTGGCAGATACATTGTAAAAGTTTACGGTTGCCGTTGCACTCAGTTGGATCGCTTTGTAATTTTTAATATGTTTAAAATTCAACCAATACACATAGCTGATGGCAAGTTTGTTCCGGTAGTGAAACAGCCGTTTTTTAGGATAGAAATAAAATATTTTGACAAATAAAAACAGCCATCTTTTTATAAACTGTTTGGTGCCGGTTCGAAAGGATCCTTTAAGGGCTTTCACACGGTCTTTGATCTGTTCACTGACCGGCACAGGCGGTATGGGCAATTTTCTAAATCTTTCTTTTAATTCCTGTACCCAGGCTGTTTTACCCTGGTTCTCGAAATAATTGATGTATTGATGAAAGGCTTTGCTGAACTGCTTGTTTTCCTGATTGCCAAGCAGCAGCGGCTCATAATTATTCATCCGGATAACCAGGGACAGGTAATGCTGGTTCACAAGGTTTGCTGAAAAATTATTTTCGTGTACCCGGTACTCAAAAAGCCTGTCTTCCATGCCATAAAAAGCAGCGCCCGCCCTGCATAATTTTAGCCAGTAATCATGGTCTTCCACTCCTGGTACCGTTTCATCCTGCATGCCTATTTTTACAACCCAACTCATTTTTACAACCGCTGATAAAATCGGAATGTAATTGCCAAACATCATCTTTTTATATAAATCCTTACCATTAAAATATCCTCTGGCCAGTTCGTAGTGGTAATAATGCCTGATCACCTTGTCATGGTATTTCGTATACCCATCCGAGAAAATTACGTCCAACCCATCGTTTGCTTTGATACATTGGTACTGACGCGTAAGTTTTGCCGGTAGCCACACATCGTCCGCATCTATGAATGCCAGCCATTGGCCAGCAGCCACTTTGATGCCGGTATTCCGTGCAGCAGGTTGTTTTTTATTAGCCTGGTGCAATAACTTTATCCTCGTATCCACGCTGCAAAAATCATTGATAATGCTTACAGTGTTATCCGTGGAGCCATCATTGACGATGATGAGTTCCCATGCTGGAAAAGATTGTTGTAGTATGGACTGTATTGTTTCTGAAATAGATTTTTCCCCATTGTAAACGGGAAGAATGATGGAAAAGAAGGGAACATTTAGAGATGCGTCCATGATTACAAGATTACATTTATGATGATTTATCAGGTGCAAGCCATCGTCACCAGAGGCATTCATTTTTTACAGCGCATTACCATTAATTGTTTTTCGATGAAGGCACAAATAAACGATGGGTAACAAGAATGGCTTTATTTTTTGCATTCCGTACAATCGTTCTCAAGCGCCCGTTCACCTTCCTTTGCTGAAGGTAATGCGACTCATACAATTGCTGATATGAACAGGGAATTGTATTATAGAATTCATGTTTGTAGTCAATCAATTTTGATTGATATGCATCGATGATCGTTCTCAGGTCTTCAAATTCTTCAATCGTGTGCCGGTTTTGTTTATAAGAAATCAGGTGGGGATCCGTGAATTTATAATGACTGAAATGAAAAAATTTCAGCTTTACCGCCCCGTTTACATTGTATGAATCACCCGCTTTTTCAATTCGCCTTTCGTACAAATTCCAGTTGGCAACATTGTATCCTAAATGCTTAAAAATAAGCACACCATCAAAATAAATGGGTGCATAATTAACCCAGAGCTGGTCTGTAAACATGCCATGTTCCGGATCGATGTAACAATATTTCATCAGCCTTTCGTGCCAGAAGGCGAGAAACCTTTGTGATTCGGCGCTATTCTTAACAGCTAAAAATCCCAAATTATAAAGGCCGTAGGTAGACAGGTGAATTTCTGAAGGCACTTTTCCGTCATCAATAGGGGAGCAACCATGCGGCGTGATGATGAGATTGTAAGTTTCTTTTTCGAACAATTCTTCTATTTCCGTAAAACGGTCAAAGATCATAAGGTCCGGATCCAGATAAAAAATATGACTGCTTTGGTAGCGCTGAAACAAGTAGCTAAAAACCGCGGGTTTCACGGCTGTATTCAGTTCAATGATATTGTATTTTATTGCCAATGTTTCAATATCGGGCACTATGTCTTTAATAGCGATCACTTCCGTTTTTCCAAATGCGTGATAGTCAATCTCCGAAACAAATGTATCAACGAGAAAGATAAAGAATTGGTAATCGGGATGTTTAAGTAAAAAGGTTTCGGAGGTTACCCGGGCTTTTGCCAGGTAATTATTAGAACAAATTGAAAAAGCAATGGGCATAACAATTAAAGTTGAAGCATTATTGAGCTGAGGATGATTTTTTCAGATAAATTTTTGCGAAACGAATGGCTACCGGAAACAAAAAATATTTAATTGAAGATCATAAAGCAATTCCTTTTCTCTTATAAAAGGATGGCTATAGTTGTTTGCAGCTTCTTTGATGTAATACCTGAAGCCACTTTTACTGATCGCTTTTAATATCTCGTCTAAAACCTGTGGATGGTTGGGCGAACTATGGTATTCAACGAACATTGTTTTTACCCGGTTCAGTTCTTTAGTACAATCCATGATCACTTTATGTTCAGCCCCCTCAATGTCTATCTTTAAAAAGTCAATTGCCCCGTACTGCTTCAATATATCTTTTAACCTTACAGCCTCCACTTCTTTTTCGGTTGTTTTGTGGACACCAAAATAAGTGTTGTAATTCCCAACCCAGGTATCGGGAGGAGCATCTCCGTAATCGTTGGAGGAATTAATTTGCAGGTCTGCCACCGAACCTCCCACCGACCCCTCACTTGAAAACGTTAGCCGGGTATTCTTATTCCAAATCGCTTTATTGTATAAGTTCACATTACTGTATTCAAAGGCAGCTAAATTTTCTGCAGCCAATTTAAATATTTCATCATCCGCCTCATATGCATATACTACTGCATCCGGAAACCTGGCTTTAAAATATATAACACTCAAGCCCCAGTTAGCACCACAATCGATAATAACGGGCTGTGGGTTGGGAGAATTGAACTTGTAAACCTCCCTTATAAAAATTTCCTCCACACTCTGTAGAAACCAGTAAGGGGAACTCAACCTGAATGGCCTGTTGAAAAACACCGTTTCTGTAACGGCTACCTGCCAATAATCAAATGTTTTTAACCGGTTAAAGTCTGCTAAAGATAATCCCAGTGCATCTTTGTTTGTTTCGTAGTAACGGTTATCGGGGTCTGTATCAAAAATTCCTACTGCAGATTGGGTCGACATATTTTTTTGTTTAGGGGGATTAAAGATTTTATCAATGCTTCCAATTCATTCTTCCAAAAATGTTTCCATAATCATAATCACCATGGATCTTAAAGTTTGATCCGTTATCAATAATTGTAAAATTACAAACGTCTTCGGCTACATCAATTTGTTCCGTTCTCGGCTTGTGAATAAAAGTATGTATGCTGTAAGATCCTCTTGTTAAAAAGCTTGGTTCAATCACCAGTTGTACATTGTTTGATGTAATTTTTTGAGATTCGGAGGAGGAAACCCTGGTTTTGTTACCGTCTAGAACTATAAAAAAAATAGAGTAGTCGTGGTCATTTTCCGGAATAGTGAATGAAAGCTCAAAATTAAAAAATATCTCCTCATCATGAAAAAACTGGTCCTTTAGTTCGTGGCCCGCATTAGACGGGAATATCTTTCTGAACCAGATTTTTTTGTCACTTTGAGCAGGCCCGTCATACACCGAACTGGTGCTGCTAAACTGTTCAAGATAGGATTTGATCAGCTCGGGGGTTTTATCCTGCGCAGCCAATCTGCCCTGATCCAATAAAATGGAAGTGCTGCAAAGTTGTTTAATGGCGCCTAAGTTATGGCTGACAAACAGGATGGTTCGGCCCTCGCCCTTACTTACGTCATTCATTTTACTAAAACACTTTTTCTGGAACTCTGCATCCCCTACTGCCAGCACCTCATCTACGATAAGTATCTCAGACTCCAGGTATGCCGCCACAGCAAAGGCAAGCCGCACATACATACCGGAAGAATATCTTTTTACCGGGGTATCAATGTACCGCTCAACACCGGCAAAATCAACGATCTCATCAAACTTTCGTTTGATCTCTTTTTTGCGCATGCCCAATATGGCTCCATTTAAAAAAACGTTGTCACGACCGGATAATTCCGGATGAAAACCCGTACCGACTTCGAGCAGGCTCGCAATCCTGCCTTTTACTTTAAATGACCCTGTTGTAGGTGCCGTAACGGAGCTCAGTATTTTTAGCAGGGTACTCTTGCCAGCGCCATTGCGGCCTATGATACCCACTGCAGTGCCTTCCTCAATGCTAAAACTAATGTCTTTAAGTGACCACACATATTGATTACTTCCTTTTTTGGTGCGGTCATTCACTTCACCTATTTTTAAATACGGGTCTTCCTTACCCCGCATCGTGTGCCAAACCCTGTTGATATCATGGAGTAATGAACCGGTTCCTGTTTGTCCCAGCCTGTATTGTTTTGAAACGCCATCTACCTGAATCGCTTTTGCCATATCTAAAACCGTATTTTTATTTTTTCCTCAATTGCTACACGCACATTTACCTGATGTCAGTTATACCGTATCAATAAAAGTTTTTTCAACCTTATTAAAAAGAACAATTCCCACCACCAGCACTATTAAAGTAAAACCGATACTATATAATTCGCCGGTTAAACTTACGGTGCCTTTATTAAACAATGCTAACCGGAACCCTTCAATGATCGTGGTGACCGGATTACCCTCGATGAGCCATTTATAACTTTGATCTTTTACATATGAAAGCGGGTATACCACCGGGGTTACATACATCATTAGCTGCAGGGCAAAGGATAACAATACGGCGAAGTCGCGGTATTTTGTTGTAACGGATGATATAATGATGCCAAGCCCCAAAGCGAGGGCCGCTAATTGCACCAGCAACAGCGGGATAAACAATAAATTAACGCTCAGGTGGATCGGATAGCCGTTAAAGTGGTAATAGATCATTACAATAACTAATAACAAAAACTGTAAACCGAACTTAATAAAGTTAGAAATAACAAAGGAAATGGGTAAAACCAATCTTGGGAAGTACACTTTTCCAAAGATGTATGCATTGCTAACAAATGTGGACGAAATTACCATTACACAACCGGAAAAATAGTTCCAGACGGTAATACCGGCCATATAAAAAACAACAGGGGCAATGCCATCAGTTGGGATTTTTGCGATCCGGTTAAATAAGATCATAAAGATACCCGTTGTAAGGGCTGGTTGAATTACCTGCCAGGCAGGTCCCAGAACGGTTTGCTTATACTGCGATATAAAATCCCGCCAAACAAACAGCATGATGAGATCGCGGTAATTCCATACATCCTTAAGGTGAAGGTCGAAGAGATTGCCTTTGGCCTTAACTTCCCGGTCCCAATGCTGCTCCTGCACAATATGTTTTATCGAAATGTCATTCATTTTATAGTCTTTATTTCATATAGTTGCAAAAATAGGGGATGCTTGCGGCTTATATTGGATTTTTGCCATGCAATAACATCTCCAATTGAATGATAAGGCAGAGAAATGAAAGCATTATGTACGAAGGTATATGTGCCACTGATCAACACTAACAAATACCGTTGACAATAAATCTGTCTCGGAGTTTTTTTAGTTTTGAAAAAGTTCAACTATATTTATCAAGGGTCGGATTAATAAATTTTATTATATAATAATTTTTTTATTCGCCAAAAAGTTTGAAAAGGTGCATGAACAGATGAATACTATTAAAGTACTTCCGGTTAGCGAGGGCATCAGCAGGCCGGTTTGGTCGGTAATGATACCCACCTATAACTGTTCTAAATACCTGAAGGAAACAATTGAAAGTGTGTTGATGCAAGACAAGGGTATTGACAACATGGAAATTTGGATTGTGGACGACTGCTCCACTGACAATCCCGAAGAACTGGTGAAAGAATTGGGGAAAGGAAGGATCAACTTTTACCGGCAAGAGCGTAACGTTGGCCAATTGAATAATTTCAGTACCTGTTTAAACCTTGCCAAAGGCACAATCATTCATTTGTTGCATGGAGATGATTTTGTATATGGTGGGTTTTACAACAAACTTGAAGGCCCGTTACTGGCTGATGACAGCATTGGGGCGGCTTTTACAGGAAATAATATAGTTGACCAGGATAGTAAATTAGTGCTTGTATCGGATTTAGTGGCACCTGCACCGGGAGTATTAAATAATTTTTTAAAGATCATTAGCCATAAACAAGTGATTCAAACCCCATCTATCGTGGTTAAGCGGGAGGTGTATGAAAAGCTGGGGGCCTTTAATAAAGATCTTACCTGGCTTGAAGATTGGGAAATGTGGATCAGGATAGCTTGTAACTATCGCTTTTACTACGAACCGTCAATTCTTGCTTCTTACAGGATTCATGATACATCTAACACTACAGCAAGCCTTGAAACAGGTCGTTTTGTAAAAGATGTTTTGGGGTGCATTAATGTTTATTCGGGTTACCTAAAAGTGTCCGAAACAGAAAAGAAAGCGATAAGCATTTCAGCGAGGCAGCATTATTTATATTATGCAAAGGTGCAAAGCAGGCAGCGGTTATCGGTACTGATCCTTATTCGTAGTTTTCCACTGGTTTATGATGTTGCTTCTTTTTTTTCGGTGGTGGAAGACATTCTTAAAGTATCAGTGAAAACAGCTATCAGTAAGATCAATTTTATTTGGCAAAAAAAAGTTGCAACAATATAAAACAATCCGTTACCAGCCCTGAACTATCCGGTAATATTTTCAATCTTTTCCCTTTACAGCATGGTTACAGGCCCATTGCTTTCATGCATTACCGTAGATAATCAATTATTAATACTGATGGAAAAAGGAATAAGTGTAATTATATGTTGTTATAATAGCAGTTCAAGGCTCCAGCCCACGCTTGAACATTTACACCGGCAGAAAAACATACCTGTGGAATCATGGGAAGTGATTGTTGTAGACAATGCTTCATCAGACAACACTACTGTAAAAGCAGCGGCCATATGGGACTCCTTTGCGTTGAGTAAGCCTGCTTTTAGAATTGTATCGGAGGCTAAAGCTGGTCTCTCTGCTGCACGTCACAAAGGCATTGGGGAATCCAGGTTTAAATTCGTGCTTTTTTGTGATGATGATAACTGGCTGAATGAAACTTATCTTGCCGATGCACTGGCTATCATGAATGGGTACCCTGGTATCGGTGCCCTGGGCGGAAAGGGCTTCCCGGTTTTTGAAGGTAAAGAACCCCCTCATTTTTGGGAAAACCAGTACCATGTTTTAGCCGTGGGAAGCCAGTGGCACATAGCCGGTGATATTACCGAAGCCCGCGGGGTTTTGTATGGAGCCGGATTGGTATTGAATAAAGCAGCATATAATCTGTTGATAGAAAAATTTATTTTTCATTTCCAGGTATCTGACAGAATCGGCGATAGTTTAGCGAGTAGTGGGGATCACGAACTGTGTTTAGCCCTAAAATGCATCGGCTACAAAATATATTACAATGAAGCCCTGACCTTTAAGCATTATATACCTCAAAGAAGAACTACAATCAATTATTACAAAAATCTGTTTCTTTCATTCGGTAAATCTGACACAATGTTATTAATGTATTTTGTAAACAGGGAAAATCTAAATGGCATTAAAGTTGATTATCGTTACAGATGCATGAGGTATTTTAAAAATATAATCAAGACATGGCTGGCATTATTATTTACCGGCTATTATACCAGCTCGGATAAATACAAATATATAGATGCCCTGCATGTTTTATATAGTAATATCGGCAGTTTGAAAAGAACGCTCCTTATGAAAAACTCTTTCAAAAAAATCTTTAATGAAAACCCGTTATTCCACCTCTAAAACCCCTTGTCGCATTTTAATATCCTGTTTTACTTTTAAGAACCCAACTTTTGAAAATCAATACCCACATCTACAATTTAATATATGTTTGATAAAAAGTCTGAATGCAATGAAATAATCGTTTGTTTATACGACGGCAAATATCATTTTGGCCTGGCAGCTTTAATAAACTCTTTAGTAAAGAGTGATTTTAAAGGGATCATCAATGCTGCCTGCCGGGATGTGCTTCCACCCTGGGTGAACCAACTTAAATTAATTGATAACAATTCTTACCGGGTGGCAAATGATGTTATCATTCATTTTGAAATGATAGAGACTGAGATGAACCTGGCTTTCTACAAACCCTACTTCATCTTAAAAACGTTCCAGGATTACCCACTAGCGAATAAAATTTTTTATTTCGATGTTGATATTGTAGTGAATGCACCGTGGAACTTTTTTACAAATTGGCTCGACAACCAGGTCTGCCTCTGTCTCGACAGCAGCTTTGAATACGTACACAGTAATCATCCCTGGCGAAAGGACTGGAAAAAGCTGGCAAATGTTCCGGCAGACTTTCCGAGTACCGAAACGGCGTATGTAAACAGTGGCTTTATTGGCCTTAGCCGGGAAAGCATTCACCTGATAGAAAAGTGGATGATGTTAACTGATAGATTTGCTGAATTAGGTGGCAGCCTGAAAGAATTTTTTCAGGATGGGCATATTTCTTATAAAGGAGACCAGGATCTCTTGAATGCTGCAATTACAGTTTCTCCAGAGATTAAATTGAGTTTGATTGGCAAGGAAGGAATGGGCTTTACACAGCCCGCCTATTTGATGACGCACGTGACTGCAAAAGACAAACCCTGGGACAAAAATTACATGAAGCATTTATTCAAGGCCGGACACAAACCAAGCTATTCTGAAAAGAATTTCTTTAACTATTGCAGGTCGCCCATCAACCTTTTTCCCGAAGTTACGTTACGGGCCAAACGAGTCAATTTGTTTCTCGCAACTGTTTTTGGGCGCTTGATAGGTTATTGATGCTGCCATTTTATTGAAAAAAAATCAGCTATGATCTAATTCATAACTGCTGATTTAATGCCATTGTTAGCTATACGGATTTTAGATAAGAACTTCTTATTTGCTTTACTCAAAGCATTAATTAATATACTTACGCAGTCGAAAGACTTACTAGCAGCAATGTTTGAAAAGCGCAAGTCATTCATGTATATATAATGATGCGGCCGGGTTATTATCAAAAGAAAGAATTGAAGTTTTAATCTGCAAACACATCTATGCGCAGCAATGGACGTTACATAGCAATAGACGGTCAGTACCACCAATTTTTTGAACAAATCCCGGAGGTAAAAACGAGGAGATCAATACTTCCTGCATCCACCAAAATATACAGCAGGTAAAGCAGCACATCAAATTTTATGTACAGGAAACAATGAGCACTGCTGCTAGCTTTACCATGGTGGGCATGCTTATGATATTGGGGGATTAAATCTTTTCTCTTCAACACCACAGGAAAGCAAAATAAAAAGCGGTGGAGTTACTAAAACAATTCAGTAAAGCCATCGGCGAATATCGTAAAGATAGTATCGCATTGTCTGATTCTTTTGAGTTGAAATTCAGGATTAAGAAAACCAAAACGATACCGGTTGGGTAGAGAATTGTCAAACGCTTGCAGCGAAGGCACGGACTTGCTGTTGAAAGCGATGATCAATAAAATGCTGCAGAATGTATTTAAAGATGGTGCCAGTAAGCGGCTTAAAAGATATCAGGTTGCATTGTATGATGGACGAAGTTGGCAGACTGCATCCTAACCATATCGGGGGCATTTTGCCATTTGCCAACCACCGCAATATTTTGCTGAAAAATGGTTAAGCAACCATTTTGGCATTGCTACCTGGAAGAAACCATAAGGATACTGGAAGATTTGGAACAAAGCAGGGCTGCCATTAATCAACAGAAATGTATGGAGCGGGATGTAGAAATCACTTTTGCCAATCAGTCGTGCAATAAAGCTCTCTCAATGGCATCAGTAATAAGCTGTGGGTGGGACCAAGGTACAAAATGGTTCATATCATTTACAATAATAAAAATTAATTCCCGGGAATTTATCAGCATTTTTTTAGCAAAGTCTGCATTTTCGGGGCGAACTAATACATCTTTGTTACCCTGTATTACCGTAACAGGTTGCTGTATATCTTTCCAGTAGGGAAGCATTTTTATTAATTCCGGTTTTAGGTACAACAATTCAACGTTAGATGCCCTAAATGATTTTGGTATTAATACGTTGATGGGTAAAAAAGTAAGCGGAACCCTGAACCATTTTTCGTTTGGTTCAAGGTAGGGACAAATAGAACCGGCTACGATGATCAAATTATCAATTAACGCTGGATAGTCCATTGCCATTTTGACTATCAGCGGCCCGCCCAATGAGTGTCCGATCAATATCAATTTCTTTCCTGCTTTTTTATATTGCTGCACAATTGGCAATAAATATTCACCTTGTTTTGCAAGGCTTTTTTCTCCCTCGCCAAATTCAGAATGGCCGAACCCAATCCTATCGACAGAGACGATCTTAACTTTTTTAAGCAATGCCGTGTCTTTCATAAAATCTACAAATGCACTCCAGCTTCCGGGTGAACCATGCACAAAAAATGCAACTGGTAAACTATCATTTCCTATTTCAGCATAATTGATTGTTCTGCCATTTACAATAACCTTGTGCTGCACTGGCTTTAATGGCAAATGCATAAAGGCCGCATCAATTTCTTTTTGAGAAAACCGAAACGAAAAACAGGAGGAAAATAAATAAGAGAGCAGAAAAACAAAAAGATAAATTAGCGTGGCACTCTGCAAATAAATATACATTCGCCCAAAAAAAAGGCTAAAATCTGCCATGTTATTTTTCATTATTAAACACTGTGCTATGTTACCAATAGACGTTATTTAAATTGTTCTCTCATCCTGGCTTTAAAATCGTCCGATGCTTTTACCGGCGGCTGCTTTTCCAACTGTTCAAGATATCCTTTGATCATTTCATCAATCATATCAGATTGTTTAGTAAAATTTTGACAGCATTTACAGAACCGCAAATGAATTTTCATTTCAATTTTTTGTCTCAGCGAAAGTGTTTCCTCTTTGCTTCTCAAAAAAAGAATACAGGTTTCGTTGCAATTGTTTAATATCCGGTTAAAGTATCCCATTTTTTAACTCAATACGCCTTTTTTTTCGAGGCAGGCACGCAATATCGCTTTAGACCTGAATATGATTACCCAATAATTAGACGGGGTAATATCATGTTGGATGCAAATATCTTCCGTTTTTTCCTCCTCGATATATTTTAAAACAAAAACTGCTTTTAGCTTTGCAGGCATTTTATCAAGACAAATGCCTAAATACTTCTGAAACTCCTTACTGATAAGATAACCATCGGCAGCTTTTGAAAAATAATTATCTACTACTTTTTCGCTCCACCTTCCATAATTATCCGGGTCGAAAAAAGAGTGCTCAAATGATTCTTCTGTCTGATTAAGATAGGTTGAAAAACTCTCCGTAATTTTTGGCTTCCGGTAATAGTCAATTATCTTATTTTTTAAAATCGCCATCAACCAGGTTTTTTCTGAGGCCGATCCATTGTAAGTTTCCCTGCCTTTATATGCTGATAAAAAAGTCTCCTGCACCAGATCTTCCGCATCTTCTTTTCTTCCAACTTTATAGTAAGCAAAAGAAAATAAGCAGTCAGTATATTTATCCGCCCAGTTGTTACAGCTTAAGGTATGTGCTTGCATAATTTGACTAACCAATGTTTAGTGTGGGATAAACCAAATATAAATGAAACTCACCTGAAATGAAAGCATAAATAAATGATTTTTACTGACCTTATTTTAATGTTACCAATTGTTTATGATTTGATACAAAATGTTTTTGCTATTAAAATAAAGTTATGTTTAGCAAGAGAAAAATTAGGCAAGAATTTTTTTTGTCCACGCTTTCTATGCTTGCTCAACGTCGTTGCATTCGCCCTCCTATACAATCAAAAAATTTGGCTCAGGCAGGGACAGTTCCAGTTATACGCCTCAATATTCAATACGATCATTGTTTCCGGCCTAAAAGTATATTCCTGTAAATTAAGCTGCTTTAATAACGAAAGTTTTATTTTAATCCTGGATGACCAATGAAGCATTTTCCAATGCAGGGTAACTGGGAAAACAACCGGCACAATTGCGGTGTTGGCACACTGGCAATACACACATTTATTTGCCGGACTGCCAATCAGGTTAACGGTTTCGCTTTCTTTATTGTTTAAAGTTGTCTTTGCATGTTGATACGCTAAATAGCAGCCTAAGCCATTTTCAGCATATGCGATGGTAGCATAGAGGTTTGGTACAAACCAATGCTTTGGAGAATGAGTCGAAAATAGACTGGTTGGCTGGTGCAATTTCTTCTCTTGTTGGAACGGTGAAATTATTTAATTTATCAAGTATTTTTTCTAGACCTGAATAAGCCTTATATCAATTTCCCTCTCCACATATTTCCATTCTTCTGTACTCCGCAATGCTGCTACTAATTCTTCAAAAGCATCGCTATGCCCAGGTGCATATTCAAACCAGGTAAGAAAATCGAATGGCTCAACAATATCCCGGCAGTGATATAATTTACGGGCAATGGCAGGTAAATACTTTAAACCTGTTTGTGTATGATGGGATTTGTTTTCAAATATTCTTCTTCTTTCATCCTGTGCAAGGCTCCACCACGTTTCATTTTTTTTTATTGGTATAAGGGCCGCACAAGTGGTCCCGATTCTGCCAAGCCCAGCTTGTACCGCAGTTAGCTTTTCTATTTCTCCTTTCTCTGCATACCGTACATTGCTTACTAATCCCTTTATTGTCCATAAGCCTTCAGTACTTTTTTGGAGATTACTGCTTACGATTTTTAAATGAGAAGCAGCTTGAATTGCTTCGCCAATAACCGTTTCCATTTTTGTTATTTCCCAGTCGCCGGTGCTACCCCCTATAAAGTCAAAAATATGGTCTGTCATGTAATGGTATTTATAATGAAGAAAATGCTCACTTGTACGCTAGAAGCAACCGAACGTAAAGCAAACCATTTTCCTGTCATATATACTTATACATTGGCAATAAAAAAACCTTACAACTTTATTTAACTATTTGTAAAATTTATTATTGAATGCCGGTCTGGGTTAACTGTGTAATATCTGAGCGGGGTGGTGGCCGCCCCCCCACCAAAATTTTGTCTTTCTCCTTACACCCGGTTACAGTTGAGCGTTTCGATAATCAGCCTCTCTGTATTTACTACAGCAGCTGCAGTCTATTCGCCATCTGGCTCCGCAATGCAGGAGGCGCCATTGCCAACACAAGCGGTACGCTGTGTAATTTCTTTTAAGTGGGGTGTATTAGCAGGAATGTCTTTTTTAAACCATGTGCTGCATCACTTTGCATAGATTAAAAACTGCTTCTGCTGCCCTAATGGCAGCTAAAATATTTTGTCATAGTTCCTTTATTTCATCAAAGCTCATTCCTTCCGGTATGCGTAAGCATTAATTTTTTTTAGTCCACAACCTGAGTTGTTGCCACTAACCATTCACCCGTCCGCACAACATCTGAATCGCCGAATTTCTCAACGGGTGGCCCGGCAGCTTTTATTTTCAACAATGCCAGGTCGGTGTTGAGTCAAGCCCCACCAATGCTGCAGAAATATCCATTTATCCGGAAAAATTTTATTTTCATCAAATCAACAAATGAAAAAGATGTTACCCGATATTCATCTGAAGCTACCTGTAAGACATGACATTCTTTGGGATATCAAAACCGCAAACTTATCATAAAACCAGCCCTGGAGCAATAGCCCCTCCGGGTTTCATGTATCAATAACAAAAACTATGTTATAGCTCTTCGTACAAATCCCCCTGTGAGGCAAGAATTTCCCTGTACTTATTAAATAGTTTTGTTTTGGAAATAAAGCCAATAAAGCTTTTTTCTTTATTTAAAACGGGCAGGTACCAGCTTTGGGTAACATCAAATTTTTCCATTACACTATGCATATCCTGGTCGGAATATAAAATAGCCGGGGGCTTTTTCATCATCGCCTTTACAGATATTTTATCAAACTGATCAGGTTGAAATAACTTTTGTTTAATATCATTTAATTCAATGATGCCGATAAACCTTTCATTAGAATCTACCACGGCGAATATATTTTTTTCGCTCCTCTTGATAATTTCAATCAGGTCCTTCAACTTTTTATCCATTTGGATTATTTCATAAACATCCTGTATCATATCATCCAGAACAATGGATGTTAAAATATTCTTTTCCTTTTTATGTGTAAATATCTGACCTTCCAATGCCAGTTTTTTTGTTTCCATTGAATATGGTTCATAACTTTTTACAATAAAAAAAGAAATGGAAGAAACGATCATCAATGGAATGAACAACTCATAACCGTTCGTAATTTCTGCGATCAGAAAAATGGCGGTAAGCGGGCAATACATTACGCCACTCAATACGCCTGCCATACCCACCAGACTAAAATTGCCTTCGGGTATTTTTACTAACGGGCTATTATTAATTAGCTTGGAAAAAAAGAAGCCAAGATAGGCACCGGTAAATAGAGATGGGGCAAAATTACCTCCGTTACCACCACCGCCAATGGTAATGGCAGCGGCTATTGGTTTTACTAAAACAATTAAAGCAGTAAAGACCACCAACGCCCAGTTCTCATTCATCAATGAAAACAGCCCGGTATTATCTTTAAACTGGTTAAATGTGCCGTTGGCTACTAGTTTCACACTGTTGTACCCTTCACCAAATAAGGGAGGAAAAGCAAAATAAATAACCATTAAAATGATCCCACCCAGCAGGGCCTTCTTGTAATGATTCATTTTCGATTCATGCAATCGTTTCTCAACAGTTTTAAATGTTTTGGCATAGTATAGTGAAATAAATCCCGCAAAAATGCCCATTAAAATATAGAAGGGAACATTTTGATAATTGAATGTTTGTTTTAAAACAAAATTAAACAAAGACGCTTCCTGCAAAATAATTTTGGAACAAAGTGCGCCTACCACTGAAGCAATAATTAATGGAATAAAATAACTGACTACTGTTTCAGCAAGCAATACTTCAATGGCAAACATCACTCCTGCAATCGGTGCATTAAAAACAGCGGATATACCCGCTGCAGCACCACATGCAATCAATAAAGTCCGCTCCTGATAATTTAAATCTGTTATACGGGCTATATTTGAACCCACAGCAGAACCGGTTGCCACAATGGGTGCTTCCAAGCCCACCGAGCCGCCAAGCCCCACGGTAACAGAACTGGTAATAATATGCAGGTAACTGTGATTTAATGGAATAAAGGAAGACTTTCGTGCAATGGATCTTAAAACCATCGCAATACCCTTTTCAATATGCCCTTTAAAAAAAAACTGAACAATAAAAACGGTGATGAGCAGTCCTATTACCGGAAATAATAAATAAGCAAACCTGGTAACCGGGATTTGCTCCATCTGGCGTTGAATTAAATGTACCAGACTCTTCAGCAATACGGCCACCATGCCTGATACCAGACCTACCAGCGAAGCGATGACCATCATAAATTGCATTCTGCTCACTTTTGTTCTCAGGTAGTGAATAGTAGTTTGATACAAAAATTTTATCGGGGCCACCTAAATTAATTTCGTTAATAAAAATTTGAAATCAAAGATAAGGCGGTTTCAAAGAAAGGTAATTCCATAAACGATAACAAACATGAATAGAAGCCATTTAAATACAGGTCGATCCTGGTCAATTCAAGTCTATACTTTCTTAATTAGAAGACAATACATTTGCTCACGCTATTCTTCACTTTGAAGAAAAAAGTATTCGGCTGCACCAGCCCTCAGTTCATTAACCACTTATATATAAAATTATCATTTCACGCACCAGGGAGTTTTTTCTGTCAAAATACCTGCATTGCAAATGTCTCCTCCATTAAAAAAAAATAAAATGAACATTATTGCAACCCTTTCCAACTATCTGCGTATTATATTGTGTAGTAACCGAAATATTTAATTTTTTAACTTGAATTCAATTTTTTTGAAGGAAATACTCACAATAATAAACGGTTGCAGAGAACGAAATCATAAGTATCAGCAGATACTTTACGATCGGTACCGTGCCTTTGCTTTAAAAATTGTGTTTCGTTATATCTATAATTATGAAGAAGCACTGGAAGTAACCAACGATGGATTTGTGAAGTTCTATTTAAGTATCGAAAAGTTCAGGTATGATAATGTGGCTGACAATGAAAAGCTATTGGCAGCATGGATCAAAAAAATTATGATTAATACTTCGATTGACCTGTTACGAAAAAAAATGCTGTTGCCTGAAATTGGAGGCATTCCGGAATATGTATGGGATATAAAGGACAATAATGCTTCCTCTGATCAGCAAGTGATCTACAAAGACCTGATAAAGCTGGTAAAAAAGCTACCCCCTGCCTACAGGATCGTTTTTAACATGTATGTGATAGATGGTTATAGCCACATGGAAATTGCAGATACATTGAAAATACCGGTTGGCACCTCCAAATCAAACTTATCAAGAGCACGGCTATTGATGCAACAATTTTTAGATCAAAAGGAAGAACTTACAAAATGCAGCGTTTAAATAACGATATGGATGAATTGTTCCAAAGAGCATCGGAAAACTATCCTCTCCAAAATGGAAAGGATGATTGGGAGCGTATTGCAAAACGAATCGCAGATGACTCTGATGACAATGCAGCAGTATCATTTCCTGGCAGTAAGAAGGATAAAAAAATCATAGCACTTATTATAGCTTTATTTTTCCTATTGGCTGGCTGGATAGTCTTTCAAAAGACGTTGTCCGCTACATTATCCGCCACCACCCAAAGCAAGCCGGCAAAGGGAATGGACTTGTATCCCAGTGGCCCTTTAAATAAAAAAAACGATGTTAACAATAGTAGCAACGAGGCTGTAGAACCTGTCACGCATAAAAAGAATAAGGAGGGCAAAGCCGTTCTGCTTGCTGCTATAAATCCGGCGAACAACGTAACAGTTGCTATAATTGAAGCATCGCCCAACTCAAATAATTATATCGGAATTGCCGGTGAATTAAATCAGCAGGCGTTGACAGATGCGACGACGGGTAATTATGATAACACTTCATTCCCGGTCCAGTCTTTAAAAGATAGTACGGGTAATCGTTATTTAAAAAACCAAACGGGTAATAATGCATCGATATCCGAAAAACTCAAACCAGTTGTTCCGGACCCAGGACAAATTACTGGCAGTAAAAAAGAGTCAGATGAGCATGTAAACAGTAAAAAAGAATTAGCCACGTTTAAGCTGAAAAAAAAAGGTGTGTACTTCGGCCTGGTTTCAGGTATAGATTTCAGCAAGGTACAATCAAGGCCATTTAATAATGCCGGTTTTATTGGGGGAGTAATTGCAGGATATAAAACGAAATCGAAATTTTCAGTGGAAACCGGCATAATATGGAACGGCAAAAATTATAGCAGCGAAGGCAGTAGTTTTCATATGGATAAAGTTCGTTCATCGATGCCTTACGGCATGACCATCAACAACCTGAAAAGCCAAATCGCATTAATAGAAATACCACTTAAAGCCAGGTACAATCTGATTGAAACAAATAATGCGGTATTTTTTGCATTAGCAGGGGTGTCTGCTTACATAATGACCAATGAAAAAAACAAGTACAATGTTACTACAAACGGGAACCCGGAAAAAATGACGGGCACCTACGATAAAAACAGCTATGGATTACCCGCCGTTGCAAATATCAGTATAGGATATGAACACAAGGTTTCCCCCTTGCTAGGAATAAGAATTGAACCATTTGTAAAAATTCCTTTGAAAGGAATAGGAATAGGAAGTTTGCCAGTTACCAGTGCAGGCCTGCAGGTTGGTATCATTAGCCGTTTAAAATAGAATTGATGTGTTGGAATATAGCCGCTCGTTATAGTGGCTGTGGCGGAGCCCTGTGGGCCAGTGAAAATAATGATCCTGTTAACATTCATTCCATTTATCCACAAATAAATTATTACACATTTAAAAACATCAAAATGAAAAAGATCAATTTTTTAAAACACACATTGGTGATCGCCCTTATACTCACCCTGGGTTCCTGTAAAAAGAATGACGACAAAACCCTTTTACAGGCCAATCAACCACCATTGCTTACTGAAGAAATGATGTCTGAAAAAGGAGCAAATCCTGACGAGGCCTCCATTGCTGAAAATATTGGCATGACGGGAAATGTCGTAAGCCGATCTGAAGAGGATAAAGGCAATGAACATTACCTCTACACAGAAAGTAATAGCAGTGGTAAAAATTCAATACTGGTTTATGAGGTAAAAGGAAATGGGTCACTTAAATTAAATGGATCTGCAACATCGGGGGGTGCAGGAACCGGAAAGCCGTTAGGGTCACAAGGTGCATTGGTGCTGGACAAAAATCACAAATGGCTTTTTGCTGTAAATGCTGGCAGCAATACTGTTTCATCATTTAAAGTTGGCAATGATGGAAGTCTTACGCTTGCCCATACAGCAGCTTCAATGGGAACAAAGCCTGTGAGTGTGACTGTTGATGGCAACATATTATATGTATTGAATAATGGCAGCGATAATATTCATGGTTTTAAAATTGGCTCCACTGGTACCCTATCACATATTGACGGCTCCACTAAGTCATTGAGCGGAACAGCAGTGGATGCACCACAGATTTCGTTTACACCTGATGGGGATTGGCTGGTGGTTACAGAAAAATCAACCAATATTGTAAGTACTTTTAAAGTTAAAAATGACGGATCTGTAAGTTCAGGCACTTTTACCCCCTCAGTTGGTAATACGCCTTTCGGGTTTGATTTTGCCAGGGGGCGCTTTATGATTGTTTCTAATGCCGTCGGTGGTGGAGCCGGCGCCGGCTCAGCCACCTCTTATATTACTGGATTCAATGGAATACCTAAAGATGTAAACGGGGCAATACCAAATTTTCAGTCTGCACCATGTTGGGTAGCCACTTCAAAACATGGCAGGTTTGCTTATATAACCAATACAGCGACCAACAATGTATCTTCTTACTATGTTGCTCCGTGGGGAGGATTGTATTTAATAAAAAGCGAAGCAGCCAAAACCGATATGTCACCGCTCGATATTGTAGTGGCCGCCAATAACTACTTTGTGTACGAATTAAATTCAAAATCAAATACTATCGGTGGATACCGGAGAACATTCTTTGGTGGACTTGAATACATCAATAAAGTATCTTCACTTCCAACAGCAACAACGGGACTTGCAACTTATTAGATGAAATTGGTAGGGGTATTTTAAAGAAAAAGATATCATTAAAGCCGGCAAAGGAGCATCTGCAATGCCTCTTCGCCGGTTTTGATATAATTCCAACTTTGCGGGATTAACCTGCCAGTTGCAGTTGTAACATAAAAACCAGTACGCCCGCAGCAAAACCAATTAATGCAAGCCAGGTAATTTTTTTTAGATACCACATAAAGTCAATCTGCTCTATTCCCATTACAGCAACGCCTGCAGCAGAACCAATAATGATGGCACTTCCACCGGTACCGGTTGTTAAAGCCAGGAATTCCCAAAAATGATGATCGGTAGGATAAGTAGATAAATCATACATACCCTGGGATGCTGCCACCAGCGGCACATTATCAACCACTGCAGAAAGTAATCCTAATGCAATACCAATCAAATAATCATTTTTTAAGGTACTGCTAAGTACACCAGCCATTTCTTTCAGCAATCCAAAAGATTGCAATGCGGACACCGCTAATAGTATTCCCAGAAAAAACAGGATACTAGGCGTATCTACTCTTTGCAGCGCTTTAGCCACGGTAAATCTTTCTACTAGTTCAGGTTCTTTTCCCTTATGAAGCATAGCTGTAATAATCCACATTAAGCCCAAAGCAAGTATCATTCCCATAAAAGGCGGCAAATGAGTAACTGTTTTAAATATAGGAACGAAAATTAAAAAACCAACGCCCGCAAAAAGTATCACACGGCCAGCTCTTTTCTCCTCAATTGTACAGAAGGATACAGGCAATGCCTTAATGTTTGTGCCTTTAAACCTGGCAGCCATAATAATAGCCGGGATCGTACACACTGCAATACTGGGCAGTATTAATTCCTTCATGATATTGAGTGCAGTAATCTGGCCGCCAATCCATAGCATAGTAGTGGTAACATCACCCAGCGGCGACCAAGCACCACCGGCATTAGCCGCGATAACAATCATCCCCGCAAACCATAGCTTATGCTCTTTATCAGTCAATAATTTTGAACAAAGAGAAGTCATAACAATTGCAGTAGTTAAATTATCCAATAATGCTGAAAGAAAAAATGTCAGGAAGGTTACAATGATGAGCAGTGTTTTCTTATTGGTGGTGGTAATTTTTTGTGTTATAATATCAAAACCATTGTGAGAGTCAATGAGCTCAACAATCGTCATCGCACCCAATAAAAAAAAGAGGATAGACGCAATTTCACCCAAATGGCGGAGTAATTCTTCAGTAACCGTGTCGGGGGATTCACTTTGCAATATATAGATCGTCCAGCATACCGCCCCGGTAATTAAAGATGAAGCTGCCTTATTAATTTTTAAAGAATGTTCAAAAGCTATTGCGATATACCCTACCACAAAAACGCCAATAATAAGAAGTGTAACCATACTAATAAAATTAAAAATTAGTCCGTCAACGACAGTTTATTTATCACTAAGAAAAATGGTCACCTTTAAAGCAGGCTAAAGACCTATTTTCTAAATCGGCGTAATTTCTTTACAGAAGTGCATTTAGAAAATTGAAAATTGAAAACCGTATAACACATTAAACCCGGGCTATGATCTGCCAGCCGTTTTTCTCTATTCCCCCACGAAATTCAGCATTAGAACTATTGAAAAATCATTTTAATAGTATCGTTATGCAACCTTAATTTAAGCCAGCGCTCCATCCTTGCTCTCTCACTTGCCCGCAAAGTCCTCGATAATGATAATAGCACGAGGAAGGATTGCTTATTGTCTGAGCTATCACTTAGTATAATGGCCGGTTGTATGATCGCATTTTTTAGCGCTGGATACTGAACTTTTAATTCTTTATAAACCTGGGCGCTCAATTTTTGTTGCCTATGAAAACTGTCCAGTTGCAACTGCAAAGTCTTTTGTTGATTTTCTTTCGCTACCAATGCCTGCGTTAACTGGTTGAGTTGGTCATGTGGCTTATTATCCTCGTTATCTGACAGGTATGCGAATCCTTGTTTTATAATTAATGAGGCATTTTTCAGGTTGTATTTTTTTAACTGATTTTGCAGGTGTTCAATTTGCTCCGGAAGTATTTCGTTGCCACCAAATACAAGTAAAATCGTTCTGTTTTTTGCATCAATTTTTTTATTAAGCAAATAATCGTTGGTGAAATGGGCCTCATTGGTAACGAAGCTATTGGCAATTTTGGTGAAATTGTTTTGCTGAACCATATCATAGCCAAAATAGATGCTTGGCAATAAGGTTGCCAATACTACTCCCCAGACAATCCTACTTGCTATTTTCTCGGCCTTTTCATTTTGCAGGTGTTTAAAAGGGAAATGCTGTACCCTCACAAAAACAAAGGTAGCCAACGCAATAAAAACAGTGTTGATGATAAATAAATAAAATGCGCCAATGAAGAAACTAAATTGCAGCGTTGCCAAGCCATAACCCGCTGTACAAAGCGGCGGCATTAAAGCAGTAGCAATTGCCACGCCGGGAATTACGTTTCCTTTTAGTTTGCTTGCAGTGGCTACTATGCCTGCAAATCCACCAAACAACGCTATCAGCACATCATAAATTGTAGGTGAAGTTCTTGCTAAAATTTCTGAATGCGCATCACTTAACGGAGAGATAAGAAAGAATATGGTAGAGGTGGTTAAAGCTACTAATGTAGCGCTAATGTAATTACTAAGTGCCTTACGAAGTAAAGTAAGGTCATTAATACCCATTCCCAGTCCAATCCCCATGATTGGCCCCATCAATGGAGAAATAAGCATGGCTCCGATTATAACGGCGTTAGAATTTACATTTAAGCCAAGCGATGCTACGAAAATGGCGAAAATTAGCACCCACAAATTGGTACCCCGGAAAACAACACCGTTATCAATATTTGTGATTACGGTTTGCAATTCTTCCTTTTCTGCATTGAGTTTAAACTTATCAAAAAAATTATTCAACGCCTTAGTATTTATGTCATAATATAGTGGTTGGCAAAGGTAAGTCATACCAGGTTTTTAAATAGGTACGTTTTGTAATGATGGCGGTGGGTTACTGAGGTATCTGCATTGCTTGTCCTATTACTTGAAGATGACTGGGTTTTGTTTTAGGATTGCTACATTTTTTAAAGAACAGGGGTCTAAATCTTTGTCAATGCACAAACTGATGAACGCCTGCCGCAATTAAATAACTTTAGTGCTGAAGGATCAATCTTTATCACCACACATCATTTCAAGGGTTATTATAAAAAGCCCGACTTTCTTCAATTTAAAAAGTCAGGCTTCCCCTTTCACATGCACCAGACCCGTGGTGATTTCAGGGCACTTCCTTTTTATAAATACAAGCGAACTAAGGTCACGTTAATTTTATGATCACATTTGAGGTCACAAAACAAAAAAGCAGCTATGAAATAATTCATAACTGCTTGATTTTTAAGCTCCCCCTGCCCGACTTGAACGGGCGACCCTCTGATTAACAGTCAGATGCTCTAACCAACTGAGCTAAGGAGGAGTGTGGCCATTTTTTAAGTGGGTGGCAAAAATAAGGCATTTTATTTTTCAACAAAAAATAAAAACGTCAATTTCTACCAATTAAAGAGATTATTTTCTTCAAAGCCAACAAATATGCCTTCTTTTTTTATTTCTATGGGAAAGGTTTTTAAATAATAACCCTCTCCGCTCACGTTTCTCCCATTTTGAAGGCTGAACTTATAACGATGTAAAGGACAAACAATATTTCCCTGGGCATCGATTAAACCATCCGCTAAGGTCCCGCCGGCATGAGGGCATTTGTGGGTACAGGCCTGTAAGCTACTATTGCGCAAAGCAAGACAAATTGTTTTTCCTGCTATTTGTATTTCGGCCAGTGAGTTCGACAAAAAATTGATCTCATCAAGGGTTTCGGCTACTTTATGCCATTTGTATTTTTTTTCTTTCATTTTTCTTACTCCATCAAACAGGTGCTCTTATCGTCAAACCCAACCTAAACCTTTAATCAGGAACCCTGAACCCCGAACCATCAACCTTAAACCTTCAACCCTCCACTAATAAAAAAACTCCGCCCTGTATGGATACCTTACCTGGTACATATCCCGCACCTTATTGAGGATCGTTTGGCGTAAGCCGTCGATATTTATTTTTTCAGTGGCAGATACAAATACACAGTTATCCTTTGTTTCGTTTTGCCAGCGTTGTTTAAGGTCGATCAGGATATCTTTCTTTACTTCAGGGTCCAGCCATTGGTCAAATGCTTCCGTTTCATACTTATCCATTTTATTAAAAATAGTTACGGTTGGTTTGTCAGATGCGCCCAGTTCAGCAAGCGTTTTATTTACCACGGCCAATTGCTCCTCGTACTGCGGATGAGAAATGTCCACTACATGCAACAATATATCGGCTTCCCTTACTTCATCCAATGTACTTTTGAAACTTTCTACCAAATGATGCGGCAGCTTGCGGATGAAACCTACGGTGTCGCTTAGTAAAAAAGGTGTTTGCTCAAATACCACTTTGCGGGTAGTGGTGTCAAGAGTTGCAAACAATTTGTTTTCAGCAAATACATCGCTTTTACTTAACAGGTTCATGATGGTGGATTTGCCCACGTTGGTATAGCCAACCAAAGAAACCCTGATAAATTCGCCCCGTTCCTGGCGCTGGGTGGACGATTGCCTGTCAATTTCAATCAACCGCTTACGCAATAAACTGATTTTATCTTTTACAATACGGCGATCGGTTTCAATCTCCGTTTCACCCGGGCCCCTGGTGCCTACACCGCCGCCTTGTCTCTCCAAATGCTTCCACATCCCTTTTAACCTGGGTAAAATATATTGATATTGCGCCAACTCCACCTGGGTTTTAGCCTGGGCTGTTTTGGCACGGCTTGCAAAAATGTCGAGTATCAGGTCACTGCGGTCAATGGTTTTTACACCCAGTTCTTTCTCTATATTTTGAATCTGTGAGCCTGTTAATTCATCATCAAAAATCACCAGTTCCACATCGCTGTGCAGGCTTACATATTTTTTTATTTCTTCTAGTTTTCCTTTTCCTACAAAAGTGCGGCTATCGGGATGAGCAAGTTTTTGAGTAAATCTTTTTACAGCTTTTACACCAGCGGTTTCGGATAAAAACGCCAATTCATCAAGGTATTCGGTTAACTGCTGTTCCGATTGGTCGGAAGTTATTACGCCTACCAATACTGTTTTTTGTTCCTGCTTAAGTTGTTTTTTATCTATCAAAATTTATTTATTTATTGTTGTGTATTCGTTGTTATTGTAAAAGTGACATCCTTGTTTAGGTTTTCCGCAAAACTTTATCCCCGAAATGCAAAAGTAAACCGTTCCACCTGTTATCGGAGCGCTTAAATTTATTTCATAACCTTTTTCTTCATGGTCATAAAATAGCTAAGAAGGTTTATTAAATGTTTATGCCATAATGTTTGAAAAATAAATCATTGAGACTGATTAACAGCAATCGTTTAGATGAAGAAGAATGAACGGATGTTTATAAACAAATGATCAGTAGAACACACGGCATGTTATAGAATACTTAAGGGTCTTATACTAACTTGTTTTAACTCATCATTGCGCCGGATAGTAATTTTGATGTTTTCATTTGCAGACTGCAACATTGTTTTGTAAGCCATAATATTGTTACTGAAATTTTTACCTACACCAATTATAAGGTCATCTTTTTTTAATCCTGCTTTGGCAGCCGGTGAGCCAGGGATCACATCTTCTATTATGATATATCCATCAACATAGTAAATGGCCATTCCTGTATATGCATAATCAAACGGTTCCCTGTAATGGCTGTTGGGTATTAAATGAATTTCTCTTTTGGGATAATTGACCGTAAGATTGAAACGACGCAACAGATCGTTACCAAGCAGGCCGCCTACAAAGGGATAGGAGGTTACCTTGTATTCATCATCGAACAAATAAGTGGGTACATTCCTAAATCTGTAATTGCCTATCTGCACCATTTTTACTACTGTAAGGCGCATTTGCAGCCGCCCTCCCATGCCTTCTGCCTGGGTATTGAAGGCTTTTCGCTTCGGTAATAAAATACTGCTGTCCTTTGCAAATTCTTCACTCAACAAAAAACAAAGCCCTGCACCGGTATCGAAATAAAAATTAAAATTTTGTTTTTTCCTGTCGCGAAATGCAAGGTTTACGATGGGTAAGGTGGTAAAAGCAGGCCGCAGGACGGTGCCGCCTTTTGGATAATCCATTTCCCCCGGCTGGTATACTTCTATAAGCGAGCTGTCAAAATTTATTTTGACGATATACCGGCTAAAAAAACTATAGCCAATAATGCCGTCTATTTTTTCACCATATACACTGCTTAAAACCTCATAATCATTAATGTGAAAATTGAGCCTTTCGACGGTTAATCCCGGGAAATGTAGTTGCTGGTTGAAGAGAAAGCTAACCTTATGTTCGCCACCCATGCCCCGGATGGTTGTGTCAGACTTGGTTGGTTTTAGATTATAATAAGCGCAAGTACTTGAATCGAGCGATATGCCACCGCTGCCGCTATCTAAAATGAAGTTCAAGGTATCGGGTACCAGACCGAGTTTGCCTCTTACAATCATTACGCCACCACTATATTGTTTAAAATAAAAACGAGTGATCAACTTTGCCTGGGGCAGCGGTCTTAAAATTTCCTGTGCATTGCCTGATAAAAGCAAAGAGGCAAAGTAAAGTATACAAAATAATTTCTTCATAAAGCAAGAATTAAATATACAACCTAATGGGTGTACTTTTGCCTATAATTTACAAACGGTTTATGAAAATAAATGATTTATTTAATAAGGCTTTCAACTTCGAATTTCTATCAGTGGAAGAAGGTGTTTTTCTTTTTGAAAATGCGCCTTTGGCAGAGTTGATGTACGTGGCTGATGAGCTAAGAAAAAAACAAGTACCTCACGGAAAAGTGACCTGGATAATAGACCGGAATGTAAACACCACCAATGTGTGCATAGCCAATTGCAAGTTTTGTAATTTTTATCGGATTCCCGGCCATGCGGAAGCTTATATAACCGATATTGAAACTTACAAGAAGAAAATAGAAGAGACATTTCGCTATGGCGGTGAGCAGTTATTATTACAGGGTGGACATCACCCTGGCCTCGGCTTAAGCTATTATGTACAATTGTTTAAGGAATTAAAAAGCCTGTATCCAAATTTAAAGCTGCATACCCTGGGCCCGCCTGAGGTGGCCCACATAACCAAATTAGAAAAGAGTACCCACCGGGAAGTATTGATGGCATTAAAGGAAGCCGGACTGGATAGTTTGCCGGGACCGGGAGCAGAGATATTAACGGATAGGGTGAGGCGATTGATTAGCAAAGGGAAATGTGGTAGCCAGGAATGGCTGGATGTAATGCATGAAGCTCATAAATTAAATATTACAACCAGTGCCACAATGATGTTTGGCCATGTGGAAACCATTACAGAACGGTTTGAACACCTTGTAAAACTGAGAGAAGTACAAAGCCGCAAACCGGAACATGCCAAAGGCTTTTTGGCCTTTATACCGTGGACCTTCCAGGATGTTGATACCCTGCTTGCTAAGATCAGGGGCGTTCATAATCTTACTACACCAGAAGAATATATCCGCATGATTGCTATGAGCCGTATCATGTTGCCCAATGTAAAAAACATACAGGCGAGCTGGCTGACTGTGGGAAAGAAAACAGCGCAGATATGCCTGAACGCGGGGGCCAATGATTTTGGCAGTATTATGATCGAAGAAAATGTGGTAAGTGCAGCGGGTGCACCTCACCGCTTTACAAGCAAAGGTATCCAGGATGCGATACGTGAAGCAGGTTTTGAGCCACAGTTGCGCAATCAGCAATACGAGTTTAGAGAGATGCCTGCCATGATGGAAGAACAGGTGATAGCTTATTAAACACCCGGCAGGAAATCAGCCATCACACATTAATGCCACCACTTACTTCTATCCGCTGGCCATTGATCCATTTGGCATCATCCGTGCAAAGAAATGCTACCACGCTTCCGATATCATCTGGTGCACCTACACGGCCCAGGGGCGACATTGAGCTAAGCACATTCTTCATCTGAGGATTATTACGGATAGCTGCATTATTAAAATCGGTTTCTATCGGACCGGGTGCCACTACATTTGCCCCAATGCCATTGGCTCCCAATTCTTTTGCAAGGTATTTTGTAAATACTTCGATGGCTCCTTTCATAGATGCATAAACAGAATAACCAGGATTAGCAAATCTTGTGGTACCGGTGGAAATATTGATGACCCTGCCTCCCTCATTTATATAGGGTACAAATTTTTGTGTTAAAAAATAGACGCCCTTAAAATGTACATTGAGAAAATCTGTAAACAGTTCTTCGGTTACCTGGGTAAAAGGAACGGTGGCGCCCATGCCTGCATTGTTTACTAAGAAATCAAATGAGGCAACCCTCCAGTTCGTTTGTAAGCCGGCGAGCACCTGCTCTACAAAACCATTAAGGGATTTAAAATCGCCAGCGCTTCAATCTCCTTTACAGTTTCTTCAGCCTCCGCTTTATTGGAGCGGTAGGTGAGTATCACATCAATGCTTTTTTTGGCGATGCTGGTAGCCATATCTTTTCCAAGGCCACGGCTTGCCCCTGTTACAAGTGCTATTTTTTGTGCTGACATAGTGAATTATATTTTGATAAAGCTAAGATAGCAAATAGCGTTAATTCGTTTTATGAAGAAATGTTTAAGTTGATACCAGGGCGTGGCGAAAGGGGTGCCGGTTTTCTGTAAATGAAAACAATTTCATAATTGCTACATAAGTTTTTGGAGATAATAAACCTCATATTTGTATTGTGGTTGAAATAAATAAATAAATGAAAAAATTTAAAAATAGTTTTTTTTATGTCGGGGTTATAAGCGCATTCTCGGCACTGATTTACTGGACGATGCTGATTGGGAAAGGGTTGGAAACAGGCAGGGATATTGTGATTGTGCCTTCCGGCAAAAGCACCTGGAATGAATTTATAAATGCACTTGAAAGTAACCTGCACCACCCTTTAGCAATATTATTAATACAGATCGTAACCATTATACTTGCAGCACGGCTGTTGGGTTGGGTTTGCAAAAAGATAGGGCAGCCAACTGTTATCGGCGAAATTGCTGCGGGCATTTTGCTGGGCCCTTCTTTTTTAGGCAAGTATTTTCCTGGATTTTCAGCTGTACTTTTTCCACCTCAATCCCTGGGAAATCTCCAGTTTTTAAGCCAGATAGGGTTGATCCTTTTTATGTTTGTAGTTGGCATGGAGCTGGATTTGAAAGTGCTTCGCAACCAGGCTAAAGAAGCTGTAGTGATCAGCCATGCAAGCATCGTAATCCCATTTGCCCTTGGGCTTGGACTGGCCTATTTTATCTATGAAAATTTTGCGCCACAAGGTGTACAGTTTAGTTCTTTCGGCTTATTTCTTGGCATTGCAATGAGTATTACTGCATTCCCTGTGTTGGCAAGAATAGTACAGGAAAGAGGTATCAATAAAACCCGGCTGGGCACCGTAGTGATTACTTGCGCAGCTACTGATGATATCACCGCATGGTGTTTACTGGCAGCAGTAATAGCGATTGTAAAGGCAGGTTCTTTTTTAAGCGCTATCTATATTATATTTTTTGCCGCTGCCTATGTGCTGGTAATGCTTACAGTAGTAAGGCCTTTTTTAAAGAGGGTTGGTGACCTGCATACCACCCGTGAAAATTTGAGCAAGCCGGTAGTGGCCATCTTTTTTTTAACACTGATATTGTCTTCTTATGCTACTGAAATCATTGGCATTCATGCACTTTTTGGTGCGTTTATGGCGGGCGCCATCATGCCTGAAAACCTGAAATTCAGAAATATTTTTATTGAAAAAGTAGAAGACGTTGCATTGGTATTGTTGCTGCCTTTATTCTTTGTGTTTACAGGATTGAGAACAGAGATCGGGTTATTGAACGATGGCTATGTCTGGAAGGTTTGTGGGTTGATCGTATTGGTAGCTGTGGTTGGCAAATTTTTTGGCAGCGCACTGGCAGCAAGGTTTGTAGGGCAAAGCTGGAAGGATAGTCTCACCATTGGGGCGTTGATGAATACAAGAGGGCTAATGGAACTCGTTGTACTAAATATTGGTTATGACCTCGGCGTATTAACGCCAGAGATTTTTGCAATGATGGTGATCATGGCGCTGGTTACTACTTTTATGACGGGCCCTGCGCTGGACCTGATCAATTTTGTTTTCAAAAAGAAGGTAGCGTTGATTCCGCAGGTAATAAACGGGACAGACAAATTTCAGGTATTGGTGTCTTTCCGAAATCCTGATACGGGTAAGGCATTATTAAGGCTTGCTAATAGCCTGGTAAAAAATACCAAAGACGGCACCACCATTACAGCGATGCATCTGTCGCCCAGTAACGAACTGCATGCTTACAATATTGATGAGTATGAGAAAGAAAGTTTTGCGCCTGTTATAGCAGAAGCGAAACATTTAAACCAAAAGATCACCACGCTGTTTAAAGCGTCCAATGATATAGATGCGGATATTACAGGAGTGGCTAATAAAGGAGATTACGACCTCTTACTGGTAGGGTTTCAGCAATCAATATATGAGGGAACCCTGTTGGGGAAACTGTTGGGATTTACCGCAAAGATTATGAGTCCGGGCCGGTTTATTAAAAAGGTAACAGGTAAAGAAAAGCTTTTTGAAAATACCCCTTTTGAGGAACGCACGCAATTGATATTGTCAAAAACAGATGTGCCGGTGGGTATATTAATAGACAAGAATTTATCGACTATAAAACGCGTTTTTATCCCAGTGTTTGATGCCGCTGATTCATTCCTTTTTTCCTATGCTGAAAAACTGATCGCCAATTCCGGTGCCAGGGTTTCGCTGATGGCCATTGCGGGAAACATCAAAGATAATAAGGTGACAAGGGAAGCAATTAAAGAAATGGAATTAAAGCGCCCGGGCCATATTACCATATTGGAGAGTATTAAAATTGAAAGACGTTTTCTCCAGCAATATGACCTTATGCTGATCAGCGTGGATGGATGGAAAAAACTACAGGCTGCCCAAAGCCTTTGGCTAAATTTTACTCCTTCTAATTTAATTCTGAAACCTTAAAGCCAGGCTTCATTTGATGCACTTTGGTTGATCTCCCATGTATCTTACAAAACATAAGCGGCTGCTGGCTGAATATTAATAATGGCAGCTCTTCAGTTACAATACACAATCATCAACCTGCTGTTTTAGTATCCAATGGCAAATTGCTGATGCATTATCTGGCAAGATTTAATGTAATGAGGTTCTAATCTTTCATGCAAATTTTTTATTATGACATGTTAAATCCATCCGGCAAATTTCACCGTAAGTCGTATAAACATTGTTAAGAAATAAAATACTGCATCATGAAAAAGACTATTGCCTTTCAGAAAATAGGTTTTTTTGCCTTGCTTTTAGTTTCCCTGGCATCATGTAAAAAGGGAAAAGATTTTGATCCATTTCAATATTCGGGCAATAAGCCTGAACTTACTTTTTATGCCCTTGCAGGGGGAATAGTGATAGATAAACTCTCCACCGAAAATTCACGGATATTAAACTCAGTAACGATAGCCGGGCTTCAGACGCAGGAGGTAATAGTAGCTATGGATTTTAGACCTGCTACCGGGCAGTTGTATGGGCTAAGCAGTGCATCAAGGCTATATGTTATCAATCCGGAAACAGGCACCGCAAGAATGATTGGCGCCGGTGCATTTACTCCTGCACTTTCCGGCAATATTGCCGGGTTTGATTTTAACCCAACGGTTGACCGCATCAGGGTTGTTACCAGTAACGGCCAGAACCTGCGCCTGAATCCCGAAACCGGTACGGTTGCGGCTACAGACTTAAATATCAATGGTGTAAACGGTGCCATGGTGACCGGGGTTGCTTATACAAATAATGTGGCAGGCGCTGCTACCACTACTTTATATGATATTGATGTGACTACCCAAAAATTGTACAAACAGTTACCACCAAATGATGGAAAACTGGTGGAAGTGGGACCGTTAAAATTAAAGGTAACAGGGGAAGGCGGCTTCGATATTTCCCCAATTGATTCAATTGCACTGGGTTTGTATACGGTGAACAATACCCCCACATTATTTTATGTGAACCTTACTACCGGCGAGGCAAAAACGCTGAAAAAATACGAACGAAAAATGCCCTATACCGCCATCGCTATTCCTACTGAACCCGTTGCATATGCTGTGGATATGATGAGTAATTTATTGATCTTTAATCCGGCCACACCCGCTATGGTTGTTTCAAAACCAATAGCCGGCCTTACAATGGGGGAAAAAGTTTTGGGTATAGATTTTCGCCCTTTAAACGGTCAGTTGTATGCGCTGACCAGTGGCAGCCGCATCATTACGCTCAACGCTTCTTCCGGTGCCTCTGCGGCAGTTGGTACATTGAGCACGCCATTATCCGGAACTGATTTCGGATTTGATTTTAACCCGGTGGTAGACCGCATCCGCATCGTTAGCAACACCGGGCAAAACCTTCGGTATAATCCAAATGATCCATCTATGCCAGTACTGGTTGATGGTAGCCTTAACCCCGGCAGTGCGGCAGTAACTGCTGCTGCTTATGCAAATAATTTTGCAGGTACGGCCACCACTATGTTGTTTGATATTGATGTAATGACTGATAAATTATATCTTCAGAATCCTCCTAATAATGGTGTACTGGCAGAGATTGGAAAACTTAATTATAATGTGGATGCTGCCTCAGGATTTGATATTGGCGGCACCAGCGGCACTGCATGGGCGATATTAACAGGTGATGGCAGAGCACGTCTTTTTACGATTAACACTTCTACCGGGGCGGCAACCGTGAAAGGTAATTTTCCTTCACTGGTGAATGGGTTTACTGTGGGATTAGGATTTTAGGTCACAGATATAGTCTCGAATGATAAAGGGCTCCGGCAACTGCCGGGTTTTTTTATGCCAGCAATAGTTTTTCAACCTGCTTCCAAGTATCTACTCTTGTGTGCCTGCCGTCATCAGCCAGTTTGTTGTGTGGCTGAGTAAATAAAAAAGTTGCACCGGCAAAATAATCCAGGTTTTTAAAATGATCATCGATCATTATGTCGGCTTTGATAATAGTTTTTGATCCGCAAAAAACCATTTGCTGCCAGGATATAAAAGGGAAGTATTCATTTAACCAAGATTGCTTTTCAACGAGGCTGTTCGGGAATTCCATTGCCGCAGAAACAATAAAGACTTTGTATTGGTCGTTCAATTCCTTCACGATCTGCTGGCTGTCTTCTACCACTGGCGCATGGAGAAAAAATCCGCGGCTGTTTACATATTTTAATATTTCAGGAAATGCCTCCGCCTCCGGCATCCCGGTTATTTCATCCATCGTCAAAATTTTTCCAAACTCTTCTGCATGCAGTTTTATAAACTGGCTATATACATTGGCTATTACACCATCCATATCTATGGCTATTGTTTTCATAACTACAAAATTACGAATAACTATAACCCTACCCTGACGACGGTTGAAAACCGTCAGCGGTTGAGCAGGGTAACCAAGCTGGTTTTATAACGCAATTAAAGTTGCCCATTGCTGTAAAGGTACAAGAGGGCGATGCAACAATGATCCTTATTGCTTCACTGCCAGGACCAAAAATATCAAGCCACCATAAACAAAAAAAAGCCTGTATCAAAACAGGCTTTTTAATTAGGCGAAATGAATAAAATAATTATTTTCTTTCCAGGGTATTATTAATTAAAAATACCAGGTTGGCCCTATGTGCTTTCGTTTCTTCATTTGACGCAACAGGCAATAGTAACTTTGCTTTTATGTTTCTGCTGGTATATAAAGCTGCTGCCTTGCTCATCTCATCCACATTCGGCCTGTCTTCAACCATCAATAATAAATTCTTTACAAAAGCGGTCTGAAGGTATTGGCGGTAAACATTTACATTGCCTTTTGCGTCTGCATCAAAGATACCTTTCGTGAGATCACTCATCACTTCAACAAGGCTATACGTGTTGCCATACAAACGGCTGTTGGTAATACGTTGCATGGTGATGGGATGCAAAATATGTGATAAAGCCGCTGCTGCTAAACCAGCATAGGTTGAACTGAGCTTAGGGTCTTCAGTGGTTGAAAAGAAATTGAAGCCACGTCTTTGCGATTGCAGGTAGGGAATAAGGCTCAGATCCGCGTCAAAAGCATTTGGTGCAAAAACATATTTATTTAAAATAGCAATGGCTCGTTTTTGCGTTGCAACGGCTACCGGTGTAAAAGGTTTTTCGGAGGAGTTCTGGCCCACAAAGCTTCTATCAAAATATACACCGCCCACGTAGCGGCTAACCGCACTGATCATTCCGGAGCGCTGGGCAATCAAATTGAAATAGCGTGATCTCAGATCAGCATACCCTTTGTCTTGCTTACTATATTTTTCTTTCAGCTTAGGCATTATATTATTCACCAGCTTAAAGCGATCTTCAGCATAACCAATGGCATCACTGCTCATATCGCTTATGTTTACACGAGGGTCAATCGCTTTGCCGGGAGAACGCATATCATCCGCATCGTTGCCAAATGCCAGGTCATGCTCGTTGCTGCGTGACAGCACTTTTTTTCTAAATGCTTCTTCTTTCGATCCACTAACCGGAGTGTATCCGTACTCGATAGCCCAAAGATCATAAGGGCCGGGCCTGGTGGTATAATAATCTCCTTGCTTTTTCTTGTCAGGGCTAATGTTGATCGCCGGGTAATCCATCACGCTTCCGGTTAAACCCTTTTTGTGTGTGATGGTAGTATCATTGAGCTCAGCAGGTGTAAGCATCTGGCTTGATTTCATATTATGGTTAAGGCCCAGTGTATGGCCCATTTCATGTAGCACCAGGTAATACAGGTACTGCTTGTGCATTTCTTTAATTTCATTGTCAGCTGCGCCGGAAGTTTCTAAAAAGGTGGAGCCTGCGGTAAACTGAGCTTTCAATTCTGCCGCCGCAGTGCAATATTGCTGCGGTAAAATATTGGCCAATTGCAATTGCTCTGCGGAAGGCCCGCTGAAAAGTTCATCATAAATTGGAACTGCACTGCCGGTAAACCATTCAACCGTAATATCTGATCCCAGGATCTGCCCGGTACGTGGATTGACAAAACTAGGTCCTATGGCGCCATATTCCGGCAATGCGGAAGAAACCCATCGAATAACATTGTAACGTATGTCGCTTGGATCCCAATCGGTGCTATCAGGCATTATCTTCATTACTACGGCATTTTTAAAACCTGCTTTTTCAAAAGCTTCATTCCATTTTTCGCCTGCTTCTTTTATTGTTTGGCGGTACTCTACCGGGGTGGTATTTTCAATCCACCAAACGATAGGCTCCACGGGCTCACTGATGGCCTGGGTAGAATCTTCTTTTACAAGATTCCAGCGGTTGATGATGTCACGAAAAGGCACTGATTCGATGCTTGTCTGGTCGTTTACTTCCCTTGTAAAAAAGCCTATCCGGGGATCGTCCCGCCTTGGACGAAAATCGTTTTGGGGCATTTCAATAAAAGTGTGCTGCATGCAAACTGTGATGTAACGGGCATCCGTAATATCTTTTCCGCCCCGGTTGGAGGGAGAGGGATTGTCATATGCAAGGTCAACCTGCAGATCGGTGTTTTTTGGGAACGAACGTATATTGCGAACCTTCGACTTAGCGGTGTTTAAAGACCCGAGATTAAAGAACAGGCCTGTGAGGGGGCCTGGTGGCTGTACGGGTTTTACGGGATCCATCTTTTCACTTATAAAAAGGCCATCAGCGCTAATGAGATATCCGTTTGGATCTTCTGCCACTACTTTTTCAGAAAATAATATTGCCTCAGGAACATCTACTCCCTGGGTTTTGCTGATAGCATTGCTTTTGTCGTAATAGAAGCTGGTATTCACTTCAGCAAATTCAAGTTTGTCAAACACCTTCTGTATTTTTAAAATATCCGTCCTGCGGTGCATGCCCTGGTTGAGAAACAAAGAGGTAGGGCCGTTGATCGAAAAGCTTTGGTAGATGAATTCTTTTTTAAGCTGATCTTTTTTAATATACAACTGCACGGTGCCGGTCGCCGTATCCTGGTAAACAGTAAAAAGGCCTTCATTTTTGATACTCGATTTTATCTTTTCAGCTACCGTGCTTTTTTTAGTTTTAGCAGTGTCTGCTGCAGTTTTGGGAGGCAGCTTGGATACCAGTACAACATCAGTTTGCTGAGCCTGGCTACTTAATATTGTGAGCCAGGCACTCACGGTAAGTAATAGTATCTTTCTCATTAAAATTTGGTTTGGGTTTAAAAAAAACATTTACGGGCAGCCTGTAATTTAATTATATAAAACGTGCGACATTAAATTATTGTAAATTATTTTATGAACGGTGGCATTCACGTTGATAATATCCCTGGTGTGTGATTGAATCAATTGTTTTTATAATAATCACTTGTTTTTTTACAAGGAAAAACTATCAACTCCCCGTCAAAAAAAGTATCTTTCTACAAATAAGTTGTATGCTACGCCCCCTGATTTTCTGTACGCTCATTTTTGCTGCCGCTCCTTTTACTGTTGCTGCACAATCACCCCGGCCCAATATTATTTACATCATGGCGGATGATATGGGATATGCGGATCTAAGTTGTTATGGCCATAAAGATTACCAAACACGCCATCTTGATAAATTGGCTTCGCAGGGAGTAAAGTTTATGAATGCATATGCGGCAGCGCCAATTTGTACGCCCACCCGTACGGCTTTTATGACGGGGCGTTACCCCTCACGCACTCCTGTCGGGCTGATGGAACCGCTCCGCGGAGCCCGGAAAGACAGCCTTGTTGGTCTCACAGCTAACTACACATCTGTTGCCACCCTGCTTAAGAAAAATGGTTATGAGACTTACCTGGTAGGTAAATGGCACCTGGGCTTCGACAGCTTGCATAGCCCTATGAGAAATGGTTTCGATTATTTTTTTGGTTTTAATTCGGGTGGCATTGATTACATATCACATACCAACCGAAATGGCCGTGGCGATCTGTATGAAATTAAAATGCTTATAAAAAAGGAAGGTTATACAACTGATTTATGGAGAGATAAGTCGGTGGAAATAATAAGCGCTGAACATAAAAAACCATTTTTCCTCAGCATCATGTTCAATGCACCTCATTGGCCATGGCAGGCGCCCGGCGATAAGCCGTATCCCGATACCCTTTCCTGGCTTGCAGGAGGCAGTAAAGAAAAATACGTGGCAATGATCAAAAGCCTTGACGACGCTGTAGGAAAAATTATAAAGGCAATAGACGATAAAAATATTGCAAACAATACACTGGTTATTTTTACAAGTGATAATGGCGGCGAGCAATTTTCGGATATGGGTATTTATGCCGGAAAAAAAGGTCAATTGTATGAAGGCGGTATAAGGGAACCAGCATTTATAAGATGGCCTGGCATTATTGCACCAAATACTATCACGGAGCAGGTAGCCATTACCATGGACTGGACCGCTACCATACTGGCGGCTGCTAAAGTAAAGCCTGATCCTGCTTTTGCGCTGGATGGTATCGACCTGATGCCGGTTTGTACAGGGCAGAAAAAAATTATTGAAAGAACGTTTTACTGGCGGCTTTTCCAGGATGGGGAACAAAAAGCTATGCGGCAGGCAAACTGGAAATACCTGCAATACGAAAAAAGCGAGTTTCTTTTTAATATTACAGATGATCCTTCAGAAAAAACAGATATTAAAGCAAAGCATCCCGATGTTTTTAGCCAGCTAAAAAAGAAATACAGCGAATGGGAATCGGGAGTGCTCACACCTGTTCCATTGTAACATGGTACCATAACCGTTCATTAAAAAAGAGAAATAGTGTACAAATTCATATTTCCGTTATTATCTTAGATGGATGGTTACAAATCGTTCAACCCGCATTACTTCGATCGATATTCTTCGGGGACTGGTGATGATCATCATGGCATTGGACCATACGAGAGATTTTTTTCATTCAGCAGCTTTTAAGGATGATCCGCTCAATCTTGCTACTACCACCGTGCCTTTGTATTTTACCCGCTGGATCACACATTTTTGTGCCCCAACATTTGTGTTTTTATCGGGCATGTCAGCTTTTCTTTCTTCCAAAAATAAAGCGCCTGCGGATGCCAGTCTTTTCCTGGTAAAAAGAGGCCTTTGGCTGGTATTCATCGAAGTGGCTGTTATTACCCTCGGGCTTACATTTAATCCACTGTACAATTTTGTTATCTGGCAGGTGATATGGGCCATAGGATGGAGCATGGTATTGCTGGGTTTATTGATAAGGTTTCCTTTTTACACGATATTAATAACCGGGTTACTCCTATTTTTCGGCCACAATATTTTGGATCAAATCACGCTGCCACTGCAAGGCGTTGCAGGAAACTTGATAAAAATTTTTTTTACGGCCAGCAGCACCATTTTGCCTGTTTCCAACTCGCATGCTATCGGTGTTTTTTATGCCATACTTCCCTGGACCGGTGTGATGCTTTTAGGCTACTGTGCAGGCCAATGGTACCGAAAAGAATTTTCTGCCATCAGACGAAAACAATTGCTGATGAGTGCGGGAATGGCACTCATGGTCCTGTTTATTGCCCTGCGCTTTTTTAATATTTATGGAGACCCCGAGCCTTGGGATAAGCAAAGCATTTTATCTTTTCTAAACACCAATAAATACCCGCCTTCTCTGCTATACCTTTCCATGACGCTTGGCCCCGCCCTGGTGGCATTGGCTTTTTTAGAAAATATAAACACCCGGCTTTCTTCAGTTATTTCTGTATATGGCCGGGTGCCGTTCTTTTATTATGTGCTGCACTTTTATATCATCCACACATTAACGGTAATTGTATTTTTTGCCACAGGCTATACAACGGATCAGATTGTTGACCGACAGGTTCCGTTCCTTTTCCGGCCCCTTGATTTTGGTTATGGGCTTGGCGTGGTATATGCAGTTTGGATATTCGTGGTGGCTGTATTGTACTTGCCGTGCCGCTGGTTTCATCAATATAAAATGACACACAGCCAATGGTGGTTGAAATATTTGTAGAAGAAGGTACCACCCGAAGTAGATTTAGGAAATCAATGATTAAAATCGTTTTATTAAGGACTACAATTGTTTGTTGCCCGTTGCTGAAAAGTACAAGAGTGCGACGCAACAATGCTTAATTGAAAAACAAATGCTCACAAACAAATATTTTTTATTTTTTCTAAAAATTAAAATACTTAAAACTAAAGGAGTAGGTAAAATATTCGCAAACCTAAGCTGAGAAAAGGTTAACCTTAATGGATTATATTGAAATTCTCTAGCACTTTTTATTCGAGGCCGCTACCAGCCACTGATTGCGAACGTTTCACCTATTTCTATAAAACTAAAGTTTATGGATACACAATTAAAATTAGATGCGCCCTGGGATGAAGTAAAAGAAAAATTGAAAGAAGTAAATGGGGAGCTGACAGATGAAGACCTGCAGTATGAACCTGGCCAGGAGCAAGCCTTGCTTGAAAGGCTGGCGAAGAAAATGAACAGAAGTGCAGAAGCCGTTAAAGGCTGGATAGAAAGTGTTTCATTCAACGATGGAATTGCTTCCTGAGGAGTAATTACTCTTCAATTATTTGTTTAAAAAGGGATGGATGCAAGAATCCGTAATTAGTACAAAAATGGTTGTAAGCTTCATTGTTAATCTGCTCCTTTTTTATTCCTATTAATGTCAGGTTTTCTGTAAGCAGGGATAATTGTTTTTTAAGATCCAGCTTGCTTATTAAAACCGGCAAAAATTTTATAATCACCCTGGAAACGGGGGCTCCATTTTTCATTTGCTGGTAACACAGTGAAACAGTCCCAATTTTTTCAGGGGCTAAGGATTCGTTCCGGTTGTTGACAAATACGCTACTGTCAAAATAATATGCCTGGCCACGGGTTGGTACTTTTTTTAACATAGCAACACCATTTACCATGTACTTTAAAAAGAGGAAATTTTTTTCATCTAAAAGGTATCCACTGTTGGTATTGATGAGTTGATTTTCTACTATCAACATTTTATTTTCCGGCGAATTGCTTTTAAATAATATTGCCGGATCGTTCATTTCCCCCGGTATATCCCGGGTACTTAATTGCTTCGTGGAGGAGGATTGTACCAGCACATTTTTTAACACAGCAATCCACTCTTTTTGCTCGTTTTGTGTAGATTTTTCCAGTGAAAGATCGAAGCGGCCACGGGTAGGGCTGATGCAGCTCAGCCGTCCGTTCTTATCACGAAAGATGAGCTTGTCTGTATCCGTTATTTTATCGCCGACTGATAATGTTTTATTATTGCCGGCCAACCTCGCCTCGCCTTTTACGAACGTGACATAGTAAATATCTTTAACAGGGGAATAAAAAATGCTGAGCAGCAACAGTAGTTTTATCATACTATTTAAAATTAAAGTAAGTCTCTTTTATATTGATGTACATATCCTGGAATGAAGGCAACTGGCTTGTCTTATTTTTCAGGCCCATCAAAAATGAAATGCAATTCAGGTAAAGGGCCACGATAAGAATATTAACGTACACATTAAATACCAGGTAAGAGCATATGGATATTGCTGCCATTATCGCCATGTAGTTAAGATATGAGGCAATAAAAGAATACCGCTTATTTTTTTGATGCCTTGCAAAGAATGTTTTATTAAAAAAAAGCTGGTAAGAAATAAGCGTAAAGAAGATCAGCATCATTATGATCCAAAAAGGAGATACAATATGGTACCCATTTTTTAAAGTAAAGTAAGTGTTTAAAAGAATGAGGGTGCCTGTTGTGCTACCATGTATTGTGGAATGTACATCATTGTCAAAATCACCGGCGAGGATCATCCTGTTTTTTAAAAATTGATCAACAATAATTTCCTCAGGTAATAATAATAATTCTGATAAATTAACAACAGGATATTCACGGTTAATAAAAACTTCGTGGGAACGTATGGGGAAATCTACTATAAAATTATTGAAGATGAGCCTGCCCTTGTCCGTTGTATATAAAGGATGCCACCTGATATCACCACCATTTAACTGCTGATACATATAAGCTGGTACGGTCGGAAATCTTTTTTGTGTCTGAAGGGTATATTTAAAAAACATATCTCCGGTAGTAGTATAATCTGCGAGCGCATAGGGAACATTAAATTTGGGCAGTTCCATCGAATCGCCATCGGCTGCATGAATGGGAAAAACAATCTTCTTTACTCCTGCCACAGACACTGCCAGCAACGAATCGTTGGGTGAATCCCCCATTAAATTAACATCGCACAAAAAGAATTTAAAGGACTCATTATTTTTCTTGAGGATGTTAAACAAGGCGGCTAGTTTGGCCCTGTCCGTAATTACCTGGTTGCCTGGTACCATTTCATCCGCTATTAGTTCCTTATCATGGGCTAGGTTTATAAACAGGTAATCTTTAACAGGAGGATCGTCATCTATATTTAAAAAAACTCTTTTTATGATCGATGCCCATTCTATAAAGACTGTTTCCTTATCGTAAGTAGTATAAAACGACAACCATGCCCAGGAAAGAATAAAAATAAACAGCCCATGAAGGGAGGCAAGGAACCATTTTTTAATTTTAATGCTCATTTTTATTACTGAATAATGCTGGCGTCAGGTGGGTAAGTAACAGGTTGCGTACAGCCCGTTTTCTACCAGTTTTATCACTTCCAGTATCGGGCACACGCACTATGTCAGGACTTACCTTTTAATAAATATAAATTCTCCTCCCTCATCCCCTACATTTTTTATTGCAGCATATTGCGGCGAGGTGTCAGAGTTATTAAGTATTGCTTCATAAAAACTATCAAACAATTTTTTGCCGGACATAAATTTGTCTTTGTTTTCTGAAAGGTTTTTTTTGAGGTAATAAATAAACCGGCTATTGTCCGGAACCGGTTCCAGGTTGCCGCTGGCCATTATTTTGCGGCTTGCCACATTGTATTGTTTTTGTATGCCCACCGGAGCATTAGCGGGTAATTCCCGGGTGAAGCTGCCGCTAAAACAAGCATCTGCAATTACCAGGATATGTTTTGAATTGCTTCTTTTCAAGGCCTTGTTGATATCATCAGAAGAAATATAGCTCGCATTCAATCCAAATTTGGCAGATGAAGGAACCCAGTACCCATCCACTCCACCGAATTTGTCTTTTTCTGCAATCCCATGGCCCGCATAAAAAATGAGCAGGTTGTCATTTTCAGTAAGTGAATTGCATTTTTGAACAATTGCCTGCATTATTTCTTCCCTGCTTTTGTTATACAAAGTATCAATGTCTTTCGGATCAAAAGTGTAATGTTCCTGTAGTATTATTTTGAGGTCCTGTGCATCTTTTACAGGGTTTTCAAGATCGGGAATAGCACTGTCCTGGTAGTCCTTTTCCGCAATTAATATTGCATGAAAGCCCGGTTGAATTTCTTCGGGTGGCGTTACAATTTCACTTTGTGCAATGTCTTTTTTGCTAACGGCACTTCCTGCAATGGTAAATGATTTGGAGGCCTTGTTGCCCCGCTTATCTGTAGCCGTTATAACAATCTCATTGTTGCCTTCGTGTAAGGTTAAGGCCGTTACAAAAAGTCCATCCTCTTCTGCATTTACTGCCTTGCCATTTATTTCTATGCTGGCAATGCCGGAAGCATCCCGGGCCTTGCCCACCAATTGCGTTTGTTCATCAGCAGCTACTATTTTAAAACCCCTTGATGGCTGAGGGCTGATGAGTTCAATAACCGGTGGTATAATATCTGCCTGTGCTATAACGGTTAACTTTTTTTCTATTGCGGCAATTTCAAGCTTTACATCAGGTTGGGCGGCATTGATGATGAGCGCCTGGTTATACACGTCTTTTGCTTCTGCCGTTTTATTCAGCTTGGTTAACACAAATCCCTTTAACGCAAGTATATCGCTAAAGCCGGTCTTGTTTTTTTCTTTGATCTCCGTGCCATATTCATTGATGGCCTTATCCAGGTTTGCCAAGGCTTGCAGATACATGCCAGAGGGTATATTTTCTATAGCAGCCACCAGGAATGATTTATAAAATTTCCATGAAGGGTCTGTATTGATAAACGAAGTAAAACCCCGGTTCACATATTGTGAATAGTACTCCTTTGCCTTTGTGAAATCCTGTGTTCGCACCAGGGGAGAAATAATATGGATATAGGCAAAGGAACTTTTATCATCCAATGTTAAGCATTTGCTGAAGTCCGCAATAGCCAGCTCATAATTCCCTTTACTTAAATAATATTCACCCCTGCTGTCATAAGCGTTGGCATCATTTGGCGCCAGCCGGATAGCCATGGAATAATCCGCTAATGCCAATGCGTCCTGCCTAGTGTAGCGGTACGTATAGCCACGCCCGTTTAAGGCATAAATATTTTTTGGTTCCAGTTGCAGCGCCTTGGTATAATCCTGTATGGCCTCTTCATACCTGTTTTGTTCAGTATAGATAAACCCGCGGCTGATAAGGTATTGCGCATTTCCCGGCGCCAAACGTATGGCTTCTGAACAATCTTGTAGTGCAAGGTCCCATTGATTTAAATTGCTATAGGAAATGGCCCGCTGGCTATAGGACAATGAATCTTTAGGACTAAGACGAATAGCAGCTGTATGGTCTTTCACAGCATTGGCGTACTGTTGTTTGAAATCATATAAGATCGCCCTGTTCTGAAACGCAAGCGCATAGGATGGGTTAAGGCTAATTGCCATTGAATAGTCCTGCAGGGCTAAATCATATTTTTCAGTGTTGTGGTAGGCTACTCCTCTTACCAGCCAGGCAGTTTCATTTTTTGGGTTAATGGCCATTGCTTTATTGGCGTACGCTATGGCCTGGTCGTTTTTTCCTTCATTCTGAAACTGAATCGCCTGGTCAACTAATTTTGCGGCCGCAGTGTTATCAGTTTTTTGAGTTTGCGGCAGTTCTTTTTTATCCTGCAGGTACTTAACCGTTAAATAATGATAGGCTACCGATTGGGACAAGCTTAGCATAAAGCCTATGTTGTTTCCAAAAAAGCCGCCGTTGGTTGTTTCTGTTACTTTAATTCCATTGATATAAAACAAAAGGCGGTTGGCGATTTTTTCAATCTTTAATACATTTTTTACATGGCTTCCCTGTTTAATTGCATTGGATACAGTCCAGGGGATTACTATTTTTGGTGTACCCTGGAAATAATAAAAAAAAGTAAAATTCCCGTTGGGTGAAACACCGAAATGATAGGCATTGCTAAAATCTTTTCCACCAAAAATCAATCCGTATGAATAATTATTTGGGCCGGTGTAATATTCCGCAGCGGTTTCAATACTGAAATCCTTATTAACATCAATAAAAATTTCTTTATAGATAAGTGAATTTGCCGTGGCCGTTTTTCCGGTCATTAAAAATATACCATCGTTAACACCATAACTGTATACCGCGTTATCGCCGGTTCCGCCGCCCCAATAATCTTTCGTATCAAAATTGGTATGGTAAATTATTGTATTAGCCTGGCTTGCCGGCTGTGCATAAGCGTGAGGTACAATAGTTGTTATTACTATTAGCAGCAATAGTTCTCTACACATATTTTTATGATTGATGCAAAATTTAATGCAGGTTATTATCCGGGTTAATACTTGTTGTAAAATGTTATAGCTACCAATTCGGTTCCCCGGTAAAGCGGCGGGACAAGACAGATCAATTCATTATTCCCCATTCACGCTTCACAATTCAATGTTGTTTAGTTAAGGAGCTGCGTTTCCTTGCTCCTTATTGCTGAAAATGTACAAGTGAGTGACACAACGATGTTAAATTGAAAAACAAATGCCTGTAAACAAATAATTTTCTTAACTAAACGACGTTGATCGTGAATGGTCAATGGTCAACCTGTGCCTTTCATTTCACCATTCACCAATGACCTTTCGCCATTCACGAAATCATTTGTGTTCAATTTCCACCAGCATCGCTACAATATTCTTACCCCCGCTGAAGCCCTCAAAAGCAATTTTGGTTTTAGAGAACAGTATATTTTTCGGGTCTGCGAGCTTATCACCAAGCACTTTAAAAACTCTTTCGCTGAAACTACCTTGCTGGGCACTGATGTTGCTTACAATTGTATTAATATCAAGTGCTTCCCGGCAATATAAAACGCACAAAAAATCTTTGCCCGGCTTATCATCAAATTCTATAAAATGCTGCTCATCCGGAATAGCGACATCATTGCGTTTGTCCGTAAGTGCGGCACTGATACCCTCTTCATAAGGAAATATTTTTGTAACGGCATTGGTAAGGTCAGCGCTGATGGCATATACATAAGCTGGCTGGTTGTTTGAAATATATATCCTAAACCTGGTACCGGTTGTGTATGCATTGGTAGTTTTATATATCGTCAAAGGACCGGGAACTGCTTTGGTCTGGGAACTCACTACAATAAGGCCCCTGTCAGCCGTTTGCAAATTTACCGGCATTAGCAGGTTAGTTGAAAGCATCAATTTAATTTCTCCCGAAAGGTCCGCTGTTGCAGGCTTTACTTCAGGCAAGTCAATAAACTCGTATGCATAGTTCACAAAGTTTGCAAAGGTTTCGTATTTGATCCAGATATACCCCTGGTTGCCCCAACGGGTTCCCCAACTGTTCTGAATCTCGAACGAACCACCACCTTTGGTATCATCGTACCCTACTACGCACATCGCATGCCCGCCATACAAAACCGAGTTGGGTTGCTCAGTGGGTGTCCATACATCTTTTGCATTATTAAATGATGGAGGGCAGATCATCCCTATTATTACCGGCTTTCTTTCTGCTATAGCTTTTTTTACCGCCTGTATCTTTTCTTTGCCAGGCGATTTACTTTCAAATATTCTCATGTAATCTTTGACCTTATTGTTGGAGGCTGAGGTCAGCTGGCTTGCAGAAATTGTTGCCACACATTTATCGGCAACTTCTTTATAAAAAACATTTCCTTTTACTTTCAGGGATTGCATTGCGGATAATAATCCTGAGCCGCCAACACAATTTGCATCGTCGGGCCTTAACAGCCTAAAAAGGAAGGCGGGTGAAAAGGCGTTGCTCGTAATGGTTTGCTGGTTGGTCCATCCCTTATTAATTGCCTCCACAATGGTTCTTCCGCAATAGGCGCTCGACCATGCGGTACAGGTTCCAAATTGCCCCTGATCGCCTGGCAGAGGCGAATACTTTTTTAATGATGCAACTGGCGGCACCTCGTCAAGGCTCCTGGTTAGTTTTGCTTTTTTTGGCACAGAAGCATACGCCTCTTCTTCATAATCCAATCCCCGGGATAAATTTTGAGAATAGCAGAAAATGGAAATGGGTAAAAAAATGGTAAAGAGAAAAATACTCTTGTGGTTTGGGTGCATATAACATCATTTAGTTCAGTAGGTAATGCATTCAAGATAACGATTTTCCAGCATGAAGAAAATTTGTTCGGACTTGAGGTGCTGATTTCTTTATGTACAGTTGAAAGCCGGTTAGGTTAAATATATTTTTTGTGTGCCTGACTTTTTCCAAAATCAATTTGGTATTCATCATTAATAACGTAAAAATTACATACGGTATTATGTTTTATGCAAATCTTTTGTAATTTTAAAACAGATATTTTCCGTCCTTATTATTACTCATAAGTAAGCTATATCATTTATTAATTTCTAAACTTTTGTTATGAAACAATTACTATTTCTTGCAGGTATTATACTGCTTGCATCTTTTTCTGCACCTGTGGATACGCTTTCTAAAAAAGAAAGAAAATTTGCTGCATCACACCTTAAGTCCACCAAAAATGACTTGATTAAAAGTGTAAAAGGAATGACGGATGCACAATTAAATTTCAAGCCTTCTGCTGATAAATGGTCAGTGAAAGAATGCGTATTTCACCTTGCGCTGTCTGAAAATAATTTGTGGCAATGGACGGAGGGGACATTAAAGGCTCCTGCTAATCCGGAGAAAAGAGCCGAAATAAAAATGACTGATGAGCAGGTGTTGGCCGGAGTGAGCAGCCGTGAACACAAAATAAAAACTTCGGAAACTTTTGAGCCGAAAAATGCTAAATGGGCCACTGTGGATGAAGCATTGGGATCATTGAAAGAGGGTAGAGAAAAGCTGATTGATTACATGAAAAATACTACGGAGGACATGCGTAATCATGTAGCAACGGAAACACCGATGGGCGCCCTGGATGCTTATCAGTTGGTGTTGCTTTTGTCTGCTCATACCACCAGGCATATGCAGCAAATTAATGAGTTAAAAGGGCATCCGGATTTCCCTAAAAATTAAAGTAAAGGATGGGTTAACAATGAATTGGCGTTATTTATTATTTCTTAATTCGTGTAATTAGATATTCAATTAGTGTAATAAAATGAGTCCTCTTATACTTAACTTAACGCCAGAAACTATTTTTTCATATTAAAACCAATACAATGGCACAAGTCAATCCCTACATTAATTTTAAAGGCAATTGCGAAGAAGCATTCAACTTTTACAAATCCGTTTTCGGCGGCGAGTTTCCATTTGTGGGCCGCTACAAGGATATGCCCCCATCCGAGCATATGCCCATCGCCGAGGGAGATGCAGACAAGGTTATGCATATGTCGTTGCCTATTAGTAAAGAAACAGTATTAATGGGCAGTGATGTTGCGGGTGAATGGGGGGCCAAGACTATCGAGGGAAACAATGTGCAGTTATCAGTTAATGTTGATAGTGAGGATGAAGCTACCAAAATTTTCAATGGCCTGTCTGAAGGAGGTAGGGTAAATATGCCCCTGGACAAGACATTCTGGGGAGCATTTTTTGGTATGCTTACTGATAAATTTGGAATTAACTGGATGGTGAACTATGATTACAACCAAAATAAGCCAGCTTAAACTTTCGTTTGAACAAGGCCTTATCAGTTGTATCTATTGGCAATGGAGATAGTAAACGCCTTAAATATAAAATCACCTTCCATACTACCTTATAGTTCAAAAGATGATTTTAAGCTTTAAAAAAGGATGTCAATGTGTTTATACATTGACATCCTTTTTATTACTAAGATTGCCAGGTATCAGGCCGTGTAGATTCGGTCTCAACGCTAACCATATTCTGATAAGAAATATCATCGGCATCATCCCTAAAGCTATCCACCTTTTCGCTAATGCTATCCTTCAAATCATAAAATTTGTCCCGTATATCATTTCCTGTCCGGGCAAGTTTTCTTCTTGTTGCCGATCCTTTGTCAGGTGCATACAGGATGCCCAAAACAGCGCCCACGGTTACTCCAATCAATATTTTATCTACTGTGCTCATAGTAATTTTTTTATTTTTTTGATAATGATTTAAATGAAATTGTTTAAAGTTTAATCCGCATTGTAATAAAAGATGAAAATATTATGCCAATTGTTTTTGAGGGTTATTTATGAGGAGTGTGCAGTATTTTCTACACGAATAGGTGTATTTGCCTGTAAAGATATTTTTTACTGCAAGCTAGCATCATTAAAAGTGTCACCCTGCTTGATATCCCCGGTTTCGAAACCTTTTTTAAACCAATACATCCGCTGTGCGGAAGTGCCATGTGTAAAAGACTCGGGAACTATATAGCCTTGCCCTTCTTTTTGTAAACGGTCATCACCAATCGCGTTGGCCGCAGTCAAAGCTTCATTGATATCGGCGGGATCAATAATATTGTTCCCTTCAGCCGTTTTTATTTTTTGTGCATGATGTGCCCACACCCCTGCATAAAAATCAGCCTGCAATTCCAGCTTTACGGAATATTGATTGTATTCTTCCTGGCTAACCTGACCCCGCAGCCGTTGTACCTTTTCGGAAGTGCCCATTAAATTTTGTATATGATGTCCCACCTCATGCGCTACCACATATGCCATTGCAAAATCCCCCGGTGCTTTAAATTTCGATTGCAGTTCCTCATAAAATGAAAGATCTATGTACAGATCGTTATCAGCAGGGCAATAAAAAGGGCCTGAAGCAGCGCTGGCATTGCCACAAGCGGATTGCACCGCATCACGAAACAATACTAGTGTGGGTGGTGGATAATTTTTACCGCTTTGTTTTAATAAGCTGGCCCACACATCTTCTGTATCAGCTAAAACTACTTTTACAAAACTTGCTCTTTGCTCATCGGCTTGTTGTTCCTGCGGGCTCAACTGCCTGGTTTCTGCAGGAAACTGGGGTAATGTGGTAGTGCCATCGCCACCGCCTAAAAACATATTTATTACTAACGCAATAATGCCGATGATACCACCACCAGCAGCCAGTTTACCACCTGACATGCCCCTGCGGTCATCTACATTGCTACTTTCTCTTCGTCCTTGCCATAACATAATATAATATTTTAGTTAAATAATTAAACCATAAAAAACGTGCCTGTTATTTTCTAATTTTTTTGGTGCCTTAGTATGAGTGGCTACATCAGTCGTCTATACTTTGTAAAAATATTTTCAATGATGATCCAAATTTTTATTTATCGAATATACCGTTATTATATTTTAATTGATTTAGCATTATGTGCTTTGGAGGCACAACAAATTCTTGCAGCGCATGACATTGCCGAATCTGTTATCGAGTTTCAAGCAATTATTTATGGATTGAAAAGGCGGAATGTTAGTATCCAATTAGCAATGAAAATGTTGTTGAATTAATTAATGAAAAAAAAATCAAAATGGTTGCAATCCCATCTATTTTGTTGTAACTTTTTATTTTAAAAATCTTTTTTATGAAACAATACCATATAATATCAAGGATTGCCATCTACTTGCTTTCGATCGTTTTATTTGCTTTTGGAGTTTTTCATTTTCTACACCCCAGAGACCTTTTAGTATTTGTACCTTCATTCATGCCTGGGGGATTAATATGGGTGTATTTTGTCGGGGCTGCGTTTATCCTTGTGGCCCTTTCTTTTTTAACCAATAGGATGGTAAAAGTTGCAGGCTATCTGCTGGCGGTAATATTGATCATATTCATATTAAGCATTCATATTCCTAATTACATGAATGCCGGCGATAAAGAAATGAAACAAATGGCATTGATAAATTTGTTGAAAGATACCGCCATCGTTGGTTTTGCATTGCATATAGCTGCGGGCGCCCATCACCAAAAATTGCATTTGGAAGACAGTGATTGATAATGATTTTAATCTGCCCACTGCCATCACCTTTTTAGCTAAGTATGTATGTACGCTAACACTCAATCACTTTGAAGAATGGATATTTAAGGCCGTTAACGGGCACAACACTTTCTGTAATCTGCGAGGTTCACAAGCTCAAAAAGATATTTTTTTATCCATGACCGTTATGAAGCAAACGCAGTGGCCGGCCGCCTGTTATTAGCAAAAATTTTTTATTATTTATTAAAAATTTAATTATGAACATCCTTGAACGTATTGAACAGTGGGGTGACAAGCATCATCCCTGGTGGGTTGATATTATTCGTATCATCCTGGGAATCTTTCTTTGTTATAAAGGAATTGATTTTCTTGTAAACATGGGTACGCTAATGAGCCTTATGCCTGTAAATGTTGAGTTCGATTCGCTGATGTATATTGTATTGGGGCATTATGTTGTATTTGCGCATATAGTGGGAGGGATATTAATTACCATTGGATTGTTTACTAGGTTTGCATGCCTTCTGCAAATTCCGATATTACTGATAGCCGTGATATTTGTAAATACAAACGGTGAAGTATTGAGGCCTTATTCGGAATTGTTTCTTTCCATTTTAGTATTGCTGTTGCTGATTTATTTTTTAATTGCCGGGAACGGGCCCTGGTCTTATAAAATAGCCGAGGAAGAAAGAAAAGTAAAAAGAGACTCTATTAACCAGCCCAACATATAAAGAGCAATAGCTGCATTACATCTTCTGAATGATTCCATTGTTCATTCGGCTATTGATGAAGGTGAATCAATGCCTCCGGGTTTGCAGCGAACATTTTGGCTTCCCTCGTACAAATGGTTATAAACAAAAAAATTACTTAACTATCTCTGGATTGAAATGAAGCGAATATCTTACAGCATTGCAACAACAGCGGTGCTGTAAGATTGAACTGTCGCACCTTTTTGCGTATTTATAGAATGCTTACAATGAAAATACAATATTGCTCGGATCTGCACCTTGAGTTTCCTGAAAACAACCATTACATTAACAGGCATCCACTAAAGCCAACAGGCGAGATATTGATACTGGCAGGAGATGTACTCCCCTTCGCATTGAACCACCACAATTATAAGTTTTTTGATTTTGTCGCTGATAATTTTGAAGCCGTGTACTGGATACCCGGCAATCATGAATATTATGGCTACGATGTTGCAAAAGCGCCACAACCGCTCCTGGAAAAGATCCGTAGCAATGTTTTTTTAGTAAACAACCATACCATTGTGTATCAGGAGGTAAATATTATTTGCAGCACATTGTGGAGCTATATAAATCCTGACAATGAATTGCTACTCATGAAATGTTTATCAGATTTTACGGCCATCACAATGAATGGCAAAGCATTTTTACCTTGCCATTTCAATGAGCTTCATACAGCAGCTTTATTTTTTGTAAAAGAAGAGGTAGGCAAAAATGCATCATCTAAAAAAATCGTGGTAACCCATCACGTGCCCACTTTGCAACATTACCCCGCTAAATATAAAAAGAGTGTTTTGAATGAAGGGTTTGCTGTTGAATTATATGATTTTATTCAAAGCTCCGGTATCTGTTACTGGTTATATGGTCATCACCACAGCAATACAGAACCTTTTTCAATTGGTAGTACAGTTATGCTTACTAACCAGTTAGGCTATGTCAGAAAATATGAACACGGGAGCTATAAAAAAAATGCAGTCTTTGAAATATAAATTGTAGGTGGCAGTCCTTAAAAGGTTAATTATTTTCCTCCTGAAGGATTTTTTGATATCAGTTCATTCAATTCCTTTTTTGCTTTTTCAATATCAGCAATTTGCCTTTCCTGGGCTTTCTTATTAAATTCTATATCGCTTTGTAATTTTTTTAATTTCTTCTCCATATCTGACAGGTCTTCCTGCAGGTTTTCCAGTTTCTTTTCTTCTTTTTTCAGCTGTGATTGTTGGTTGCTGATGTTTCTATCATATATGCCTTGTTTCACATCTGGTATTAGTCCTCTTAAAAATGATCCACCTTTTTCAACGGCAGAAATGCCTGTGGACCTGGCATCAGATTTTAATTTATCCTCCGGTATTTCACCTGGCAATGCAGCTATAAAATATACCAGCGTTTGTTCCTTTTCTTTCCTGCTTTTCCTTTCTACTTTAATAAATGCATCCAATGGCTTTGTTGGATCTACGGGTGGCATAATTACATTGCGGTATACCATAAAACCCTTGGTTTCCTTTGCCTTTATTCCCTGTAATTTAAATCGTTGTGTAATCGCTTCTTCAACAATGTCGGTAGATGTGTTAAATTCAATCAGGTAGCCATTGTATTTGCCTCCGTTAAATTCTATTGTAGCATTTTTTACCTCCGGGCTGTCAAGAGAGGGCGCCTGTGAAAAAGAAAAAAAACTGAAGATGATCAAAAAGCAGGTGATAAGGTATCGCATAATATTTATTTTAATAATTTTTGTTAGTAACGCAAAGATAAGTTCTATAAAAAATATCAGTGAAGCTTCCGGTTGTTTTATATACAAGTATTTGTGAAATGACTAATCGTTCTAATGATTGCCACAAATCAAAGTCAATGAATTTATCCAGGGGTTTATTAGTTTTTTAATACTTTTATATTTAAACACGAGCATGCATAGAATCAAACCTGACCTGGATATTATATCAGATTTATTGAAAGAGACACTTTTATCGTACCCCACTTCAAAATTTATTGAGAGTTTACTCCATCAATACCAGGAAAGGGGAAGTCTTAGCAAAAAACAGTTGGAGGGATTGTATAATAAGGCTACAAACGTCAAAGCAATTGCACCTGGTAAATTAGCTACCCTTGAAGCCATCTTGCTAAAAATGCCTAACCGCTATAAATCTGCTGTACCGGTCACAACAGCTTCAATTTCAAAAGACACTTTGCTGGGAACACAGCTGACCGAAATTTTAGCAAAATATCCCCAACACAAGAGAGTGCTCTTTATCAAAATAAAGTTTGATAATAATGAAGCCATTTCATCATTGGAAAAAGCAGAAATAGAAAGGTTTCATAAATTACTGGTCAAATAAATTATAGCTTTTTTGTATTCACCTCAAGCATTCAACGTGCAATTTGTCAATAGCATTTTCATAAATCAGTCCCTTTAAAGATGTCAAATTATAAACTATTTTTTTCCATGGGGCCGGCTCTATCCCTTGTGTTTTTAATGTTGGCCAATGCTGCACACAGCCAGGTATATGGATGCAAGGATCCATTGTCTGCAAACTACAATCCTGCAGCAACTGTAAACGACGGCAGTTGCATATACAACACGACAACATATACGCCCGCCGCAAAAGTTGACCCGCTTAGTGACACATTGCTTGAAACCAGTGGATTGCAAATGGCAGGTGATTTTCTCTGGAGTTTTAACGATGGTGGAGGTGCTGCCGCCATTTATAGAATGGATACACTAACAAGGAACCTGTTGCAACAGGTTAACCTTGCAGGTGCAGTAAATGTTGATTGGGAGGACATTGCTTTTGATGGTACTTATTTTTATGTGGGCGATTTTGGCAATAATGCCAATGGTGCCCGAACTGATCTCAAAATATATAAATTTCCATTGAGTGCAATACCCGACTACAATACTACTCCCGTTGCTACTATTCCTGCGGGGCTGATAAGTACCATTCATTTTTCTTACAGCGATCAGCCGCAGCCCCCTGTAGCAACCAGCAGTAACAGTACAAAATTTGATTGCGAAGCAATGATTGTTGAAGATGAAAAAATTCATCTTTTTTCAAAAAACTGGATCGACCTTAACACAACTCATTACGAAATCAATGGTATAGCAGCCGGTACTTATATCGCCTTCCCGTTAGAAACGCTTGCCACAAATTATCTTGTAACGGCTGCGGATAAGGGCAATGGTAAAAAAGTAGTAGTGTTGCTGGGTTATAAGGTTGTGGCACCAGCCAACCACTATATGCATTTGCTGACTGACTATAGCGGTGGAAAATATTTTAATGGCAACAAGCGGCAAATAGATTTGCCAAATGTTACTGTGATGGGACAGGCTGAAGGAATAACTTTTAGAACCGGCACCTATGGATACATTAGTAATGAGCGGTACACTTATTTATCATTTTTTACCATTGCTCAGAAACTGCGTTCGTTTGATATCAGTAATTATATACCAGCTGTAGCCTCGGTTTATAATTTTACGGGCAACGGTAATTGGGAAGATGCTGCTAACTGGAACAATAATACTATGCCGCCAGCCTCTGTTATGACAGGTAGCGAAATCATCATTGACCCGTTGACTGGGGGTACTTGTTCATTAAACACATCTTATACCGTCTCGCCTGGCGCAAAATTTACAATTGCTACCGGAAAATCTTTTGTGGTACACGGCGGCCTAAACCTGGCAAAATAAATCAGGATGGTAGAAGTGTAAACAAAAAAAGAAGTAAGATAGTCAAGCCATAAAAAAAGAAAAGATGCTATCCAATATGGGTAGCATCTTTTCTTTTTTTGGAAACTGTATATGTGAAGGTAAGAATGAGCGCAAGCATGAATTAGCTAAACAAACCACCTTTTTTCAATGAACGGGTTCCTTCGCCAATCTTAAATCCATTTTGGTAGATCTGAATAGTATAATTTCCTTGTTGAAAATTTGTTCCTGGTTTAAAGGCAAATTCAACATTTCTTTTTTTAGCTGTTTCTACTTCAACCGGAACTTTTGCTGTAAAAGATTTGTCACCTTCTTCACGGGTGGTAAAGGTTCCAGAACCTAAAGATTCAGCTGATAATGGTTTACCATCTGGTCCTATTACCAATACATATACATCGGTAGTACCTGGCTGTGCGATGCGGTTGTCAACATCGAAACTAACAACCAGTTTATCTACACGTTTTGCAACGCTTGATACTTTTTCTTTACCATTGTTTTTTTCATTGATTGGTGTAATCTGTATATTGTATGCATTTAAGGTAGAGGCCACATCTACTTTCTTTTCCAACTCTTGCTTTACCGCTGTAGTTGTAGTTAGATCAGTTGTCAATTTTTCTTTTTCCTGTGTAAGAACAACCTTATCATTAGATAAGCCTTGGTTTTCCTGGGTTAAGCGGGCTACTTCTACCTGCATGCTTTCAATTTGTCCGTTTAAAGATGCAATAAGTGTTTTTGCCCTTGATAGTTCAGCGGCGGTTGCATTTTTCTTATTTAATATGCTGCGTATTTCTTTTTTTATTTTAGCTATTTCGCCATTTTTTGCAGTTAATTTACCTTCTAATCCTTTGTTAGCAGAGGACATTGAATCGAGCCTTGCGAGTGATGCATCAAAGTTGTTTTGCACGTCGGTTCTTTCATCAACAACTGTTGCTATCTTAGCTTCCTGCTGATGAATGACTTCACCAGTTTTGTTTTTATCTACGACTAAATAAGCTCCCAAGCCTATAATACCAGCAGCCAAAACTCCAATTATTATATTTTTGGAGTTATTACGTGCCGGTGCATTGGGAGAATCTGTTTTTGGAAAATTATCAGTAGTGTTCATGATGTTAAATTTAGATGTGTATTGTTTAAATAGTAAATTTTTTGGCGCCCGACCCAAGATTTCCCAAAACCGTGCCATAAATAAAACAAGTGAGAAACGAAGTGAAGGATTCTCTGTAGTTATTGAAGTTTCATATATAAGGATGTGTAAAAAAATATTTTTATTGTCATTTTCGATTGAATCGGAGAGTTAATATCGCTAACAGCCATAGCTGTAGAGGGTTTCATAAAAAGTAAAAATTGAAAGAACTAAACTAGTGTTAATATTATTTTAACAAGCTGGGTGTGTCCAGCGATGATGAATTGATAAATAATCGTAATAATACGTTTGAGAAGGCACGTATTAATTCATATAACAATGTAGCATTAATACTAATATTTTAGTACTTATTCTGTTTAAGAAAAAGAGCAATATTGCTATTGTTGAGCAACTGTTACTGCCTGATATTTGCATCAGCATTCACCGAATGATATCTTCGGTAAAAATAGAAATCCAGTATCCAAATTAAAACCAGGAAGACAATATCCGGCTTATGCTTTAAAAAGCGATGATGGCCAAAAACCAGTTCAATCCAAAAACTAAAGAAGACAAAAAACCAGTATCCGGGCCTATGCCGTAAGAAGCGATGATGACCCAAAAACCAATACCAATATCCTGGCCTATGCCGTAATAAGCGATGATGGCCAAAACCAAATGCAACCCAAACCAGAAAATTATTAAATTGCTCTGGGACAATGGCTAACACACCCTGATCTACGTGAACTTATTAAAACGTTCGCAAAATTATACTTCCACAGACTATGAAAAACCATTAGTTGTGGAAGTTTTTTATTTTTCCTAATCTACAATTGGCCATGCAGTATTTTACGAAATGCTATCTGTTTTCTATGGCATCTTTATATCTAATCCCTGGTAATAGACATATAGCTACATCACAATGGTTTGTTTTTCTACCTTTTATAATTTAAGTTTTATGAACCTTTACTTCATAATATAGCCTTGAAATTAAACGATTGCCCCCGCCGCAGTATTTAAATTGATTGTTTAAGAAAGTTATTATGAAGCCGTTCTGAAGCGAATATTTTTCGAAAATTAAGTTTGCAACAACCTTTACGGCCTCCTGACGGGGGTTTTTTGTTTACGGAAAATTTCTAATGGGTCTATCAGCCACGTTAAGTTGCTGCCAGAATTTAATTATTATTTACCCGGGTATTTGCACCGCCAGCAATGAAGTACTGAAGAATTGGCGATGATTTTATGACAAGAGTAATAGAAAGAAACATTATAGTAGCTAACGACACAAGAAAAAAAAGGTGACCTCATCCTTCTATCCGAAAAAGAGCAATTAGATGAACAACTTGCGAGTATTACTCAGCTTATTTTTTTTGGCTTGCTGTGCTTTTGTATATCCGCAAAACCATCATGTACATTTTGATCATATAGGTTTTGACCAGGGGCTTTCTCATAGCAACGTGCTTTCTATAATGCAAGACAAAAGTGGCTTTATGTGGTTCGGTACCAGGGATGGGTTGAATAAATATGATGGCTATTCTTTTACCTTTTATAAAAATGATCCGCATAATAAAAACAGTATCGGCAGTAATTTCATAATGAAGGTTATAGAAAGTAACACGGGGGAATTGTGGATAGCGACAGTTGGTGGGGGCGTATCCCGCTACGATCGAAACAAAGAAAGTTTTACTAACTACACGCATGACCCGAAAAATGCAAACAGCATTTCTCACGATGTGGTACATGGCTTACTTGAGGATGAGTACGGAAAAATCTGGATTGGTACAGAAGCAGGATTGGATATGCTGGACCCGGTAACAAATAAAATGGAACATTTTACGCATAACCTGGCCGACAATAAGAGTATCAGCGATTCTTATATAAGGTATATTTTCGAAGACATGAGCCATAATATCTGGATGGCCACGCTGAATGGAGGAATCAATTTGCTAAACAGGAAAAACAAAAACTTTACTCGTTTTCAGCATGATAAAAAGAACAGACATTCCATAGGCAGCAATAATGTGTACACCATGTTTGAAGATAGTAAGCGTCGTTTATGGGTAGGAACTGATGGTGCAGGAATGGATTTATTTAACATGGAAACCGGGGCATTTACTCATTTTAAACACGATGAAAATAATGCAAATAGCGTGGCGGCAAATACTGTGTATGCCATTACGGAAGATGCTGAGAATAATCTGTGGATTGGCACTGAAAACGGAGGGTTATCTATTTTTAATTATGATGCCGGCTCATTTACCACTTACAAGCACGACGAAATTGACGGAGAAAGCATCAGCAGTAATTCTATTTATTCTGTTTATAAGGATCTTAAAAGCAATATGTGGCTGGGCACCTTTACCGGTGGTATTGACATGGCAAACCGGGATAAAGCCAGGTTTGCACATTATAAGCATATGCTGTCACCCAACAGCCTCAGCAATAACCAGGTGCTCAGCATCTTTGAGGACTCTAAACAAAATATCTGGCTGGGAACAGATGGGGGCGGCTTGAATGTGTTTAACCCCACAACAGGCAACTTTACCCATTTTCGCCATGAGAAAAATAACAAAAAAAGCATCTGCGGCGATTATGTATTGGCTGTACACGAAGACAGTAAAGGCAACATCTGGGCCGGAACCTGGGGAGATGGAATGACGGTATTTAACCCAACTAGCAAAACCTTCAGGCATTTCAAAAATGAACCTGGCAACCCATCGAGCTTAAATAGTAATAATGTTTGGAAAATCTTTGAAGACCGGGATAAAAATATCTGGGTATGCACTTTTGGTGGTGGCCTGGACCTGTTAAATGCTGATCAAAAATCCTTCACGCATCACCAATATGCTATTAATCGGACTAATGGTATTTCAGGCATTTATGTTGTTTCTATTTTTGAAGATAGCGATGGTCAATTATGGGTGTGCACCGACGGCGACGGTTTAAATCTATATGATAAAAAAACAAAATCCTTTTCACGTTTTTTACATGATGAAACAAAGAACAGCATTAGTAATAACAGCTTAAGTTCAATTTTTGAAGACGGGGATAAAAATTTATGGATTGGAACGAGGGTGGGCCTAAACTTTTTTAACAAAAAAACTGGGCGGTTTACAGTTTATACCATGGCAGACGGCCTTCCTGATAATGTGATTTTCGGAATACTGGAAGACAGTAAAAAAAATCTGTGGATCAGTACCAACAAAGGCATTTCCCGTTTTAATCCTATAACAAAAGTCTTTAAAAACTTTAGCGTATCCGATGGCTTGCAGTCAAATGAATTTAAAATGCATGCGTTCTGCAAAAGCAGATCCGGGGTAATGTATTTTGGCGGCACTAATGGCTTTAACCAATTTTTTCCAGACAGTGTTAAAGCCGTTGCTTTTGAGCCTCCGCTGGTTATTACAAAATTCAATGCTTTCAATAAGAAAGTACTTGTTCCCATCAATCATTCCGACTCGTCTCCCTTAAGAAAAAATATAGCGGAAGTTAAAACCATTACGCTGCCTTATTCTAACACTTTTTTCTCTTTTGAATTTGCCACACTTAATTATACAACACCCGAGAAAAAGAAATATGCTTATATCCTGGAAGGTTTTGATAAAGAGTGGCATGAAGCCGGAACCAGCCGTATAGCGACTTATACTAATATTGATCCGGGTAAATACATTTTCAAGGTTAGGGGATTAAATAATGAAGGCAACTGGTCGAAGAATATCATCAGCATTCAACTCATCATTGAACCACCTTTTTGGTTAACCTGGTGGTTCAGGCTGTTGATGGTCATTGCAATTATCAGTGGTATGGTGGCATTTTACGGGTACAGGGTAAATGCGATTAAAGCACAAAGAAGAAAACTACAAGAAAAAGTGCAGGAACAAACACTGCAATTATCTCTTTCAACCCAGGAAGAACAGAAGGCAAGGCTTGAAGCCGACCATGCGAGGATTGAAGCTGAACTTGCTAATAAAGAACTTAAAATAAAAAATAAAGAACTGGAGCAGTTTGCCTATGTAGCTTCACACGATCTGCAGGAACCGTTGAGAACTACAGCAGGCATTGTGGAATTGCTGCAACTGCAATATCATGGAAAGATCGATGAGAAAGCGGATAAATATATGGCGTTTATTTTAGAAGCCACCACAAGGATGAAAGTAGTAATTAAAGACCTGCTGGATTATTCGAGGATTGGAACAAATATGGAATTGAAAAAAATTGACTGCAATATACTGGTGCAGGAAATGCTCGCCGATATTATGGCAGCAATAAAAGAAGCGAACGCTGATATACAAGTTGCTGAGTTACCGGTGATAGATGGTTACCCAACAGAAATCAAATTACTTTTTCAGAACCTTGTGATCAATGCAATAAAATTCCGTAAGAAGGACGTTATACCAGGAATAAAAATTGATGTGCAACAAGCAGCGCATTATTGGGAATTCACTATAAGCGACAATGGTATTGGTATAGACGAAAAATACAGCCAGCGAATATTTGACATTTTTCAACGGCTGCATACCAATAAGGAGTATGCAGGTTCCGGTATCGGTTTGTCGCATTGTAAAAAAATAGTAGAACTACATAAAGGAAAAATTTGGGTAGAATCTGCACCAGGAGAAGGGTGCATATTTCATTTTACCATTCATAAAAATAATAACTGATGAAATATAAATTGAATTGCATACTTGTAATTGACGATGACGAGGCTACTAACTTTTTTACCCGGATCATATTGGAAGAAGCCGGGTGCGCACAATATATAAAAATGGTGGAAAGCGGCAAAGAGGCACTGGCATACCTGTTGACCAGTCATAAAAATGGGTGTGACGAAAATTATTACCCCTGCCCTGACCTAATATTGCTTGACATCAATATGCCTGCGATGGATGGCTGGGAATTTTTAGAAGAATATAAAAAGCTTGACAAGGAAATACAGGGCAAAGTGATGACAGTTATGTTAACTACTTCTCTTTTTCCGGAAGATAGGGAAAGGGCTGAAAGCATGCCTGAAATTTCGGGCTTTGAGAATAAGCCAATAACAATTGGGAAGCTGGAAAGAATATTGCAAAAGCATTTCTCGAGGGATGACAGTACTGGTAAACTGGCATTCGTGGGGGATAAAAGTAATTAGAAATAAAAAAAGTACATAAGCCACGGGCAATAAATTGTGTTAGCCACATCAGGAAAATATATAAGGATGTATTTAAAAAACAGGAAGACTTATTTTGTTTTAATGTTCTATCACAAAGTAGGCTTTGCGTTTATGGTAATGATGTGCTTGTCAGTTTCCGGAAAGGCGCAGCAAGACTTAAGTTATGCAGTACATGCGAATATCATTTATAGGTTTACTAAGTACATTGAATGGCCCGCTGTTTATAATACCGGCGATTTTATCATTGGCATAATTGGCAATACACCGCTTTATGAAGAATTGGATGAATTTGTAAAGAGTAAGGCTATAGGAAACAGGAAGATAAGTGTCCGGAAAATGAGCGCTTCGGCAAAAAAATATAACTGTCATATTTTATTTATTGGTGATGATGCTGGTAAAAGCTTACAGAAGATTGTTAACATAACAAAAGGAAGTCCGGTTTTAATTGTTTCCGAGATCAATGCCGCTGCGTCAAAAGGATCGTGTATAAATTTTGTAGTTGCAGATGAACGCCTGAAACTGGAAATAAATAAAACAAATATTGAAAGCAGGGATTTAAATGTTGCTTCGGAGCTTTTGCGGCTAGGTACACTGGTAAGATAGCTACCGGATTTTAAAGTAAAAAAATTCAATTGTTTATGAACCCATTTGGCTTACAACGCTCGGAAGGGGACGGCATTGATTACTATCAAAAAGACAGTTGCGAACTGGCTCTTAATAATAATCTAACTGTTGAACCGTTTAAACATTTGTATTGGGAAAATATATTGAATAACAGAGCAAAAGGATTTTTTCACACTGACGAAAAGCCAGCTATGCGGTTTGCATGTTTCAATTATGAATTTTAAAAAAATCACAAATGCTTAATTATTTTAAACGCGGCGTGAACATAAGCATCAGGCACAGAATTTACGGTAGCTTCTTATTGTTAGTTGTGTTATTTATTATAAATAGCATTATGACAATCATTACTTTAAACAATATCCAACATTCGTCTAACCATCTTACTAAGGTGATAGAGCCTTCATTAGAAACAATTATCGATTTCAGAAGAATGGCGCTTGAGTCGAAAATATATACCACTAACTGGGTTTTTTTAAGGTTTAGTGAAGAGAACAAAACGGCTTTAGAAAAATTACGCGTCACTGATTATCCTGCATTAAAATCAGCAATTAGCAAGTATGCAGCTCAATGGAAGGCGAACAACTGGGTAGATAGTTTAAACAAAGCATTTGCCGGTTTTGAAGAATTACTGGTAATAGAAAAGGGCATAATGAATGATTTAAAAACGTTCAGTGATTATGATGACCCAATGATAAAGTTTGAAGCAGAAAGAAAGATTGAGGAAGAAGTTCTTCCACGCTCTGCAAGCCTGATTAATTCTATAAAAGCTATCAGAACCCATTGGATAGCTGAAAGAACAGTACAGAACAATATAGTGAGTGTGTACTCGACGAAACTACGAATGTTTATAATTGCTTTGTCAGTAACAATGATCTTAATCGGCGTATTCCTTTCCTTATTTATGACCAGGTTAATTATTCAGCCTATCAATAAAATAAGGCATATTGTAACTGACCTGGGTAATGGAATTTCCAGGAAGGTAACGCATGATATTAAGAATGACGAGATCAGCGAGATGATACGTTCTGTTAATAACCTTTCTGAAAAATTGCAAGCTACTGCCGCATTTGCCACTGAAATAGGAAACAGGAACTTTGAAAGTTATTTTGAACCACTAGGTGCAGAAGATGCTTTAGGCAAAGCCCTGGTAGCAATGCGTGATAATTTGAAAGCCAGTAATGAAAATTTAAACGAAGCTCAACACATTGCTAAACTGGGAAGCTGGGAGTGGGATATCGTCAACAACGGGCTATTGTGGTCTGATGAATTGTATGATGTTTTTGATACAGACCGCAATTTGTTTAATGCGAGCTATGAAGGGTTCCTGAGTTTTGTACATCCGGATGATAGAGAAAACGTGCGCAGCCTTATGTCCAAATCTGTTATGGATCATTTGCCGTTTTCTTATGAATGCCGGATAATTAGCAGTAAAAATATTACCAAGATAATAAGCGCTCACGGCAAGCCGACAAAAAATGACAAAGGCGAACTAATCAGACTAACGGGAATAGCCCAGGACATTACCGAGCAGAAAAAGGCTGAAGCGGAATTGCTAAAAAGTGAAAAACAATACAGGCAAATAGTAGAAACATCACAGGAGGGCATTTGGGTAATTGATGAAAACAATTACACGGTTTTTGTAAATAAAAAAATGTGTGAGATGCTTGAATATTCAAGGGAAGAGATGATGGGGAAACAAAATTATGATTTCAAGAATGATGATGAAAAGAAAAAGGCGATGGATCAAATTAAAAGGAGAAAGGGCGGGTTGCATGAAACCCACGAATCGTCTTTCGTTACAAAAAGCGGTAAAACTCTATGGACAAATGTATCTACCAACCCTGTTTTGGATGAAGCCGGAAATTATAAGGGGGCAATGGCAATGTTTACCGATATTACTAAGCGTAAACAGGATGAGTTATTAATACGAAAATCCCAAGCCAGGCTAATTGCTAATAATATGGAACTTGAAAGAAAAAATAAAGAACTTCAGCAGTTTGCATATGTAGCCTCACACGACCTGCAGGAACCATTGATAACTACCGGCAACTTTGTAGGCTTACTTCAAAAGCAATACCTTGGCAGGCTCGATAATAAGGCAGATCAATACCTTTCCTTTATTATGCAATCGTCAGAAAGAATGAGAACCCTTATAACGGGATTACTGGAATACTCCAGGATTGGGGCAAACAAGGAACTGCAACTGGTAAACACACAGTGCCTCTTACGGGAAGTGCTGAATGACCTCAATGTAGTTATTCACACAAGTGGTGCCCACATTACTGTAGGGGAATTGCCTGTTATCCGGGGATATGACGCCGAGATAAAACAACTCTTTCATAACCTGCTGGCGAATGCAATAAAATTCCGCAAAAACGATGTGCCGCTGCAAATAAATATTGCTGCAATTGAAAAAGAAGACTTTTGGGAATTTACTATTAGTGACAATGGGATAGGGTTGGAGAAAAAACATAGTGAAAGAATTTTTGTTATTTTTCAACGCCTTAATAACCGTTCACATTATCCGGGCTCAGGCATCGGTTTATCATATTGTAAAAAAATTGTTGAATTACATAAAGGAAATATCCGGGTAGAATCTATACCGGGCACAGGAAGTATTTTTTATTTTACCATTCAAAAAAATCCAACCCATGAAACACAAATTGAACTGCATACTTGTAATTGATGATGACGAGGCGACCAACTTTTTTACCCGAATGATGCTTGAAGAATCAGGTTGCACGGAGCATATTAAAATTGCCGAAAGCGGTGCTGAAGCATTGGAGTACTTAACAAAGAGCGAGGTGGAAAAAGATAATAGTGGTCACTATCCTGTGCCCAATCTTATCTTTCTTGACATAAATATGCCGGCTATGAATGGATGGGAGTTTTTAGAGGAATATAAAGCAATAAACACCACTGATAAAACCATCGTAGTAATGCTCACCACTTCATTGTTTCCTGAAGATGAATTGAAGGCAGCAAACCTCCCGCAGATCTCAGGTTTTGAGCATAAACCTTTAACAGCAAAAAAGTTAGAAGCAATCTTAGAAAAATATTTATTATCTGTATTTGTTTAAGTAATGGCTGTTGATGTATAGCTTATAGAAACTGATATGGTCCGGTTTATAAAGCAGCTGTTTACTTCCCTTTTGCGCTGACATATCAAGAGGGTCAAACAGTTAGGTTGCTGGCTTTGCAACAGTTGAAAATAATGCTGTTGGGATTGCGTTATTCCGCTTTTTATAGCGAATTTGCATATGGCTCCGTACTTGCCTCGAAGTAATAATTGAACCACCAACCAGATTCCATCTAATGAATCAGTGAGAGGCCAGGCATAAGTTCTTTTAATTTTTAACCCAAAAATGGCATATGCAGCCTGTCAAGATACAAAGCTGCCCATTCTAAATCGCTCCCCACAGAGATCAAAATTACTTTTTCAGAGCCTGGTGATAAGCCATTGCAGTTTCCCAGGGAAAGGAGATACCTGTTATACAATATCGGCTGCGAACAGGTGGATTGGCAATTCAAAAATTTGTGAGAACGGTAAATTAATATTATGAAAAAAAAATTAAACTGTATCCTGCTTATTGATGATGATGAATCAAATAATTTTATCAACAATATGCTATTGGAGGAAGCCGGATGCACACATCATATTCAAATAGAAGACAGTGGTAAAAAGGCATTGAAATATCTGATAGACACAGCAGAGCTTGATGATAAAATGCGGGACTTGCAGTATCCCGAGCTAATATCCCTGGATATCAATATGCCTATTATGTTCAGCTCATCTTTTAACCCTGATGATAAACTACATGCTGATAATATTCCAATGGTTGCAGGCTTCGAGAACAAACCATTAACGAGCATTTGATTAAAAATTTATTTATAAGATATTTTGAAAAATGAGTTTGAATGTTTTTAAAGATGCAACAGGTCATTAACATTGAACTAAAGGTTGACTAAGATTGATTATGCTTAATAAATTATTACAACAGCAGGTACAAAAATATTTGGGCGATGCAACGGAACTGCCTGAATCCTTCGTAAGTTTTATAGCTTCCATCAACAAAACATTTGATAGGTATGATGATAAAATACAATTGCTGCAAACTTCTGTGGAAGACTGCACAATTAAATTGGGTGAATTGGATGAGACATTATTGAAGGAAATCGAGGAGCATAAAAAAGAACATGATAAACTTAGCCACATATTTAACGAAGTAAACGAAGGCTTTTTTTCCAGGGATATTATCGCTAATAAGTATATTCAAGTGTCTATTGGCTGTGAAAAAATTTACGGCTATACCGTTGAGGATTTCTATGACAACAATATACTATGGTACCAGGTAATTCATCCGGATGACCGCCATTTAATTGAAAATGAAAATGGACCGTTATGCCTGGGAATAACAATTAAAAATTCCTACCGCATCATTCATAAAGATTTGTCCATAAGATGGATAGAGGTAAAAGCAGTGCCAACTCTTGCAGAGGGAAAGCTTATAAGAGTAGAAGGTATCGTGAATGATATAACAGAAAGAAAAAAATCGGAGGCTGCATTGTTATTGAATGAACGGCAGCTCGACCTTATTTATAACACGGTGGTGGATAGCATTTTCATGTTGAGCGTAGAAAGTAGCAGCCGGTTTAAGTTTGTTTCAGTAAACAGTTCTTTTTTAACTACTACTGGTTTATCCAGGAAACAGGTTGAGGGAAAATATATAGAAGAAGTAATCCCATCTCCGTCACTGGAACTTGCATTGGAAAAATACACAGAAGCAGCTACAGAAAAAAAAACAGTGAACTGGGAGGAAACCACAGCGTATCCTACCGGTATTAAAACGGGCATTGTAACGATCGATCCTGTATTGGATGAAAAAAACAATTGCATTATGATCATTGGGTCTGTGCACGATATTACCGACAGGAAAATAGTAGAAGAGCAGGTAAAGAAATCTGAGCAAAATTTTCAAAACCTTGTAAATACTGTTAATGGCATTGTGTGGGAAGCAAATGCGGCAACCTTTCAATTTAGTTTTGTAAGTAAACGTGCGGAGGCATTGCTTGGATACCCTGTTTCGGAATGGATCGAGTCGCCCCTTTTCTGGCCCAACCACATACATCCGGATGACAGGGAAACAGCGGTATCCATTTGCATGCAGTACACCAGCGAAAGAAAATCGCATGAATTTGAATACAGGATGATAGCGGCAGACAGTAGTATTGTATGGTTGCAGGATATTGTATCAGTGATTTTAAACGAGGACGGCACACAATTTCTAAGAGGTATAATGGTGGACATTACTGCCCGTAAGAAATCGGAACAGTTAATTAATGAAGGAGAAGAAAAACACCGCTCGTTGGTAGAGCAGGCATCGGATGCCATCTTTATAAATACACCCGATGGTAAATTAACAGATGTCAACCAAAGTGGATGTGATTTGCTGGGGTATACAAAGGAAGAAATCGGACAAATTAATATTACTGAAATTATTTTAGGAGCAGAAATGGCCACCCAAGCCAGTAAGCAAAAATTATTAAGAGGTGAAAAGATAGCTTTTGAAAAAAATATTTTAAATAAAAAAGGAACACTCATCCCTGTGGATATTACAGTGAAAAGGCTTTCTGATGGCCGTGTTATTACCATCGTTAGGGATATCACTGAAAGAAGGAATGCCGAAAAAAATATCCGGGAATCTGTAGAAAGATTTCAAAGGCTGTCACAAGCCACCAACGACGCAATTTGGGATTGGAATCTTTTAACTGAAGATGTGTGGTGGAATGAAGGCTTTTTTAAGCTGCTTGGTTATGATAAAAATATGCCGGTGCCGGATTTATATGAATGGACTAAAAAAGTACACCCGGATGACAGGGACACTGTTATTGGAAGGCTTAGAAAAATAAGAAAAAATACAGTCAACTTTTGGGAAAATGAATTTAGATATGAAATAAGAGAAGGTGTGTATGGAACTGTATTGGACAGAGCCTATGTAATACGGGATGATTTCGGAAAACCTGTTCGGGTTATTGGCGCCATCGTGGACATTACCGAACGGAAAAAAACAGAACTGCATGTGGCAGAAAGCGAGCGTCGGTACCGCACTTTATTCGAACACAACCTTGCCGGAATTTTTCAAACAAATATTGCGGGTAAAATAATTACTTGTAACCAGGCATTTGCGGATATTCTTGGCTATGCGTCTCCACAGGAGGTATTGCAAACCAATGCCGCAGCGTTTTATTTTACAACTACCGAAAGAAGGAATTTAATATCAGCGCTACGGGAACAAAAAAAGCTCTACAATTTGGAAGTGGTGTTGAAGACAGGGAAGGGCAAGCCATTGCATGTGATAGAAAATATTTCTTTATTTGAAGACCCGATAACAGGGGAAGAGATATGTGATGGAATGATCGTAGATATCAGCGAAAGAAAAGAAGCGGAAGCCAGGTTAAAAATTAGCGAAGAACGTTACCGCCAGATAGTGGAAACTGCTCAGGAGGGTATTTGGGTGACAGATGAGAACGACTTTAGCCTCTTTGTGAATGAAAATATGTGTGCGATACTTGAGTATTCTGCAGAAGAGATGGTTGGTAAACACATCACTTATTTTATGGAAGAAGCCGACAGGAAAATAATAATACCTGCTTTGCAAAAAAGAAGGGCAGGGTTATCAGAAAGTATAGACCTGCCTTTTAAAACTAAAAGCGGCAAACTTATCTGGACGAGTGTATCGGCTTCACCTATCTTAAATAAAGAAGATCATTTTATTGGTGGTCTCGCGATGATCACAGACATCACCAAGCGGAAGCTGGATGAGGCGCTTCTACAAAAGTCTGAAGCAAGGCTTGAGTCAAAAAATAAGGAATTGAAAAGAAAAAATATGGAACTGGAGCAGTTTGCTTACGTGGCTTCACACGATTTGCAGGAACCGCTCCGTACTACATCCAGCTTTGTGAAACTGCTTCAGCAGCAGTACCGGGGCAGGCTGGATGAAAAAGCTGATAAGTACCTCGAATTTATAATTGATTCTTCTGACAGGATGAAAACACTTATAAAAGATTTGCTTGATTATTCAAGGATAGGGACAATGAAAGAGCTGGAGAGCATAGATTGTAACCTGGTTCTGCAACATGTTCTTGCAGATCTTTATAAAGCGATAGGCGATTCAGGAGCAGAAGTTATCTCGGAGGAATTACCCACCATCAGTGGTTATCCAACGGAAATAAAGCAGTTGTTTCAAAACCTGCTTATCAATGCTATAAAGTTCAGCAAACCTGGTGTAGCACCGGTAATAAAAATAACGGTGGATAAAAGTGATGGCTATTGGAATTTTGCATTTGCGGATAACGGCATTGGCATCGACAAGGTTCACAGCGAAAGGATATTTGTTATTTTTCAGCGGCTGCATACCCGTACAGAATACCATGGCTCAGGCATAGGTTTATCTCATTGCAAAAAAATAGTAGAATTGCATCATGGTAAAATATGGGTAGAGTCAGTGCCATTGGAAGGAAGTGTTTTCCACTTTACAATCCCTGTAAGCGACGGAAGCGATAAGATGATGCATTACTATTAATAATATTTTCACAATAGTTTTTTTAACCTGTAATAATAAATTTACTTCCACAGGCTATAAATTATAAGCCGTGGAATTTTTTTTCTGCATTGTATGCTGTACGTTTTTTTCCGGCGTTTATTATTCACCAGGGACTGGCCTTTAATTTTATCCATATTGCTTTTACTGCGTTAGTTCATTGGGAGTCAGTACAGTAATGCCGGCCGCAGCCAACTCATATTCCTATAATGTTAACCCATCCTCGTATTATCCCTGTCTCATGAACGTAGTATTACATCGGCATGTATAGAAGTGTTACTACGTCGGCAGTAATTACTCTACGAGCAAAAAAGGGCGATAATGCTATTGTTTACCAACAAATACCAACGCATCTTTGTGTCAGAAGTGAAAGAGTAATACTGACACTTCTTAGAACCTAAATCCTAAAAAAGACCAAAAAAACAACATCCTGAGACTATGCTATAAAAAGCGATGATGACTCAAAAAAACCAAGAATCAAAAATCCTAAAGAAGACCAGTTAAATTAAACATCCTGAGACTATGCCGTAAAAAGCGATGATGACTCAAAAAACCAAAGTCCAAACCGAAAGAAAACCAAAAAATCCAACAACCGGGACTATGCTGTAAAAAGCGATGATGACTCAAAAAAACCAAGTCCAAACCGAAAGAAAACTAAAAAATCCAACAACCGGGGCTATGCTGTAAAAAGCGATGATGACCCAAAAAACCGAACGAATCCAATATCCTAAGCCTATGCCGCAAGGCGATGATGGTAAAAGACCTAAAACACTGAAACCAGGAATAAATTATTTGGTAATTTTTTCTGGGAGGCAACCCCTCAAAGAATTAAAAAGATCCCATAAAACCGGTAAAATGGTTTTAGACTGACTTCCACACGCTATGAAAAACCAATAGCTGTGGGAGTTTTTTTTTAGGTAGCCGCCTCCATACTCAATCAGGAAATATTATCACAATGAACTCTTGTGCCAATCCGGTTTTTGATAACAAAAATGCTGAACAACAAAAACTCCATTTTAATTGTACTTCGCGAGGGAAAAAATAGTGATTTGTATAAAGAAACAAATCAGACGAGCGATGGACCTTATTACCTTATTACGAATGTTAAACAAGGTAACAAGGTTGATATACTAAACAGAATTTTTCCACTGAGGTTAAAGCAAATCGAAACTGACGGTTTTATCCTTTGCAAAGTATAGTTACTACATCGCATTTCCTGATATTTATCCTCTAAGCCTGGCTTTGCCTAATCAAACGAAATATCCCGGGCAATGTATCGCCGGAATGTTCTCCCAAATAACCATTACAATAAAGACTGGAAACAAGTAAAATAGCCCGACATAGTTGAATGTATAGAATTATCACTACACGGGCAGCATTGGCTATCCGATGAAAAACAAAGCGCTTATGCTATTGTTTGCGATTCCAAACCATCGCATCTTTGTATCAGAAGTTGAATGAATAACAACAGACAATTTCTTTAGAAATTAAATCCTAAAAAAGACCTGCTAAATTGAATATTCTGAGACTATGCTGTAAAAAGTGATAATGACTCGAAACCAAGATCTTAAATCCTACTGAAGACTAAAAAACAATATCCGGAGACTATGCTGTTAAAAGCGATGATGACTCAAAAACCTGAATCCTAAACCTACAGAAAACTAAAAAATCCAATCACGGGACTATGCCGTAAAAAGCGATGATGACCCAAAAACCAAACGCATCCAATATCCTAAAGCTATGTCGTGAGACATCGAAAAGACCGGACACACTGAAACCAGGAATAAATTATTTGGTAGTTTTTTCTGGGAGGTAACCCCTCAAAGATTTTGATGATCCCATAAAATCCGTAAAACGGTTTTAGATTGTACTTCCACACGCTATCAATCCAATAGCTGTGGAAGTTCTTTTTTTTAGGGGGAGGCTTAGAAGCATAACTACTCTGTAGCAAATTAATCAGCCTAATTAAAATCCTGTATCAATTTCCCTAATTCCTTTTCTTCCAATACATGCCGTTGAGAAACATTGTCAACCATTTTCCATTTGATAAGACGGATATAGCCATCTGCTATTTCTATACCGGTAATATCGCCATCGTTGTAACAACAGCATCCCGAATTGAAGTAAGCGGGTTGTATATTGGCAGGGGTGTCTTCTACATTAATAGTATTTGAAACCGCCGGAGTATACTTGCCGGAGGCGAACACCGGCTTATGCGTATGGCCTGTAATGAGAATAATATTTTTTCGACGGCGGCTCCATTCATACATTAACCTGTTGTGTTTATCCCGCAAATAAAAGTCATTAGCAGGCGTGTTTAAATTGATCCCAAGGTAGCGCTGTATGGGTGCCCAAATATGTGCCACCAGCCAGGTGCTCAATGCATTGTTATCGCTCATCTTGTCGCCCTGGTGGCCGTGCGTTAAAAAGACTTGAATGGGAATCTCATTCACAACCGTCCGCAGAACCAACCCTTCGTACACGGGTAGGGGCAGCGGAAAAATTGGTTTAAGGTAAAGGTTCACATCTAATTGATTTTTCCAAAGCAGATCATGATTGCCAAATGTGCGGTAGTATTTGTTCACCGACTGGAATTTTGCTTCTGCCTGCAATGCCTCCTTATACATTGGAATCACCTGGTTAACCTTATATTTCCATAGTTCTTCGGCATCGCCTAAATTAATGTAGTTGTAAGATTGTGCATGATAATAGTTGAGTGCTGCGATATAATTAGGTTCGTTGTTTTCAAAATCATCGCCGCGACTTTTATTGCCCTTATGCTGATCGCTAAAAATAATAAAACGATCGGTGGCAATATTTATATCAAGCACAATGCCCCGCTTGTCTTTTGGTTCATTAATACTTTTTAATAAAGAGGTCAAGGATTTAAATACTTCTTCCCGCTTTGGCGCAGAGGCATACCGGTCAGCCAACCGAACAAATAATGGCCTGAATATTTTGTTGAGCAACTTACGCATGGTTGAAGATAAAATATTTATATTTTGATAACCGCGTTTTCATCCTCTGGACGTCAAACACCAACATACTTCAATTGATAAAGAAAAACGGATGTAGTCGTTTTTATAAATTGATTGCCGAACAATTTGTTTAAAAAGTAAGCTGTGCTATTTTTTAAAAAATTTTACAAAAAATGAGATTTTGGCGAGTTCCTTTGCTTCTATTTTTGTTACAAACCATGCAAAAAATCCAAACAACAAAGTAGCTGTAGTAAGCGAATACCAAAGATGGCCTGGGTAAATTTTATTGATCCCTAAATGAACGAGATAAATCAGAGTAACCAGTACCATGTATGAAGTGAGTTTTTTTACGGGATAGGGAACAGGGTAATGTTTTTGCCCAAGTTTATAACTGCTTATCATCATAAATAAATAACAGGTAAAGGTGGCAATAGCAGCGCCGGTATAATGTAGCTTTGGGATAAGCACAATATTGAGAACAATGGTAATGACCGCCCCAATAACGGTAATCACGGCCCCGTAGCTATTTTTATTGGTAAGCTTATACCAAACACTGAGATTATAATAGATGCCCAGGAAAATATTGCCAAGTGCCAGCAATGGCACAACCTGTATACCTTCGGCCCACCGTGGATTAGCGAATGTTGTAAATATCCATTTAAAAACATCCAGGTATAAACCAATTAATAAAAACATAAAGCAACAAGCGATCACAAAAAACTTCATAACCCTTGCATAGGTAATTTGCGCATTTTTGTCTTTACTCTTGTTAAAGAAAAAAGGCTCGGCGGCCATCCGGAATGCCTGGATTAAAATAGTTATCAATAATGCAATGCGAAAAATATTTGCGAATATGCCTAGCTCATGATCGGCCTGTTGCCGGGGTAGGTCCACTACATGGCGATAGATCAGCCTGCTCAGTACATCGTTCACCATACCGCCTAATCCTACAATAATTAACGGTGCACTGTAATGCATCACCTCTTTCCACAACACTGTATCAAAGCTCAGTTTTATCTGCCTTATTTCTTTTGAAAGCAAGAAGAGGGTAAACAGGCTTCCACATAAGTTTCCCAACAGATAATAACCCAGCCCAACATCTTTATTGTAAATGAAGTTTAATACGCTGTGAGGATTGTTTTTAACAATGTCCGGAGCCACACCTAAGAAAAAAATCACCACGCTTAGATTAACTACAATGCCCGCAATACGGGCAAATGCATAACGTTTAGGCCTGTTCTCCTGCCGCAATTTTGCAAAGGGTAATGTGTTCAAATTATCAACTGCGATGATAGCAATCATCCACAACACATATTCGGGATGGTTAGTAAGGTCAGCGGCGCCAATAATACCATCCTTGCATAGCAACAATAATAGCGTAAAAACTATACTGCTAAAAAAAAGTGAGATAGAAAGGGTGCTGTACAATTTATCCTTGTCATGGGTTTGAGAGAACCGGAAATAGGCGGTTTCCATGCCGTAGGCAAACAGCACATTTAAAAAAGGAATGATCGTATAAACCTGGACGAGGTCGGCTGTTTTTTCTGGCAAGGCTATAAAAAAAGGCAAGGCCATATTCATTAAATATCCTAAAAACCGGCTTGCAATAGTGGGTAATCCGTACCATAAAGTTTGCCCTGCTAATTTTTTAATACTGCTCAATTAAAAATATTTAGCCGTAAAATTACTTGTATAATTTTTAATATGGCCGTCCTTTTAACGCCAATATTTTTATAAACGTTTTTTAACAGCAGCCAATAAAAAATGAAGTGATCATCAATAAAAAGGATTAAACCTTGATCCATAAAATTCAATTAATATGTCGGCATGTAAAATAATAAAAAGGGAGCCGAGTCGAGATTACACCGGTAATAAGAGGAAAAGTACGTATTGGAAAAATATATTAACGGGAAAGTGTAAGCGAAAATACTAAACCAGGCCTTCATTCGTTTATACGTTGACCCTATTGATTTACATAAACGGTTAATCCTAAGCCTAATGAAATATTGGAATTATTCCCTCTATTTGAGCGTGGTATCCCTTGCTATGTTACTGTTAATTTTTTTCTTTCCTGCAGAGTATACTATTCTTTCCTGTAACCAAAAAATGATTGAAGCAGGTAAGCTTTTTCCGGTAATGTGGCTTATTTGGCTGTTGGCATTATGCTCATTTGCATTGAACAATGTTTTCGCAGATAGATGGTATATTAACGATGGCTTACAGATGCCCCAGATTAAAAAATACCTTCCTTCGTTATTGGGCGTACCTGCTCTTATTTCTTTTGGCTGGTTTTTGTATAGCTGGTTGAAGGCTACAGAATATTTTAGAAAGGTTGTGCAAATCTTTTATCCTGTAACAATACCTGATCTGTAAGGGCATTTAAAAATTCGATCAGATCGATTTTTTGCTGGTTGGTAATAGCAATCCTGTTTTTTAACAGCGGATCAAGTGTGGGTTGGTTTATTTCAATTCCCGAACGGTAATGCTCTATTACCTGGGAAAGAGAAAAGCGCCTGCCATCATGCATATAAGGGAAGGTAAGCGACACGTTTCTTAAACCCGGCACTTTAAATTTTAGGGAATCATTGCGATCCCCTGTAATGCCCATTCGCCCCTTATCTTGTAAAAACGCGTCAAGTGTAAGGCCATTGTTACGAAAAGAATTATCAGTAAACAAGGGCTCAGTATGGCATGTATTGCATTTTGATTTGAAGGCGTTGTATCCGTTCAACTCGGCTACGGTAAAGCTTGCCTTGCCGCGTTTTACCTGGTCATATTTACTGTTGTAAGATTGTATGCTTCCTGTAAATTGTGCCAAAGCTTTCAGCATTTGCTGGCTGGTAATGGTATTGTCTCCAAAGGCCGCTTTGAACATCCTCTTGTAAGAACTGTCGATGTTTAGTTTCTTTAGCACATTATCAATCGTCTCCGCCATCTCATTGATATTGGTGATAGGCGCCAGCGGTTGCAATTCAATATGTTTAATGCCTCCATCCCAATGCATTTCTTTCATCCATGCTAAATTAAAAAGGGCCGGTGCATTGCGGGTGCCAAACGTATTATCGGAACCATGACTGAACTGATGGTCGTATGTAGCAAATGCAGCAAATTGCTGGTGGCAACTGGCACAGGGAAAATTACCATCCTTACTCAACCTTCCATCGTAAAATAATTTTCTACCTAATTGAAAACCTTCCTCCGTTAACGGATTGGATTTAAAAATATCAGTAGGTGGCTGCGGCCAACCGGCAGGCACTGAAAATTTTAAAGAGACTGGATGATAACCAGTATCGTTCTTTATTATATCGCCTTTTTTACATGAGTCTAAAAAGAATACCGTAGCGCTGAGAAAGATAATTAATGATATGAATATTTTAAATTTCATATTTTTTTAGTGATTCACGACATCAACAATTCTAAACATATCGCTGTAATTATCCGCTACCTTTATTGCAAGCACTCCGGGAGTAGTACATACAGGCAAGTCTTTAATTTTTATGTCGTTTGGCGTCTGCCACCATTTATTAAAATCTGCCTCTAGAATTATTTCACTGGTTTGCCCACTCCTTATTGCCACTGTTTTGCCATTCGGATAAATGGACGACACATATCTAAGTGCATTATTAGCTCCTGAAAAACCCCCTATATGGTATTCTATTTTGTTGCCCGCCTGGTTCGATTGCGGAGAAGTGCCTTCCATCTTTGCCATAATATACCCACTATTCCATGTCCAAAACATATCTTTTAAGGGATCCAAGGCGCCTGTTTGTGCTCCGCTTACATTTCTGATACTATCCACTCCTATTAAAAAGCTAAGGGTTACGAATGATCCTTCGTCGGCTTCGAAACTAAAGCTCAGGCTTTCCGGCAAACTTTGATCTACCAAATGGTAGCCATCTTTATCAGTTGCAGTGGTGGGTACGCCACTTAAACCCAATTTTACATTACTGATATAATACTTAAATTTTGAAATGGTGTAAGTTTCCGCAAAGGGATTGGTGTAAACGGATGTATTTAATGCCATCGGACTGCCACTGACCATATTGCGAAACGTGAGTTTTACCTTCCCTTTTATATAAAGGGGTGCCTTTCCTACACAGCTACTTAATAATAAGATGGCCGAACAAACTGATAAAAAAAAGTTAGAAGAGCGTATCATAAATCATTGTTTTATTTTCATGCGTGTTTGCTTTATTACACCCATTTTCTTTTTTGCTTCAATTCTTTTTTCTCTTGCAGCTTTACCCGGTTTGGTTGGCTTTCTTTTTTTTTGCACTATCAAAGCCAGGGTAACTAGTAAGTTCATTTTTTTAATCACCTCCTCCTTATTTCCCAATTGGGTGCGTTCAGTCTGGCTTTTTATTAGCAGGTAGCCTTGTGCTGTAATTTTATTGGTTAGTTTTTCTGTAATCAGTGCTTTTTGCGTTTCGCTCAACAGTAAAGAGGAGGCAATATCCCAATATCCTTCTACCATTGTCTCCACTTTATTTACATTTTGTCCTCCTTTGCCACCACTCCGTGCTGTTTTAAATTTTATTTCCGCCTCCACATTCATACTCAAATTTACTTTATTTGCGTATTTGATGGTTACGAAAGCCATTCATTTGGTATCTTTATTTTAATAAGAGCAAAAAAAAAAGGATTTTTGCAACTAATCAACCCATAGTGATGCTTACAGGTATATATCATTCATTAACAGAAAGAAAACGTTCAGGCAAGAAATCATTTGCAGTACTAATTGATCCCGACAAGGTGAATGATAGTAACATCGGGCTTCTTATCGATCTTTCCGTATCGGCCAAAGTGGATTATTTTTTGGTAGGTGGTAGTCTGGTCATCTCTAATTATTTGGATGAGTGCCTTCAGCTAATCAAAAAAAGCTGCTCAATTCCCACCCTTCTTTTCCCTGGAAGTCCCTCACAAGTAAGCAAATACGCCGATGCGCTGCTATATTTATCATTGATCAGCGGTCGCAATGCTGAATTATTGATTGGCCAGCATGTAGTATCAGCGCCATTTGTTAAACAGAGCGGATTAGAAATAATGCCGACTGGCTATATGGTAGTGGATGGCGGAGCACCCACAACGGTTTCTTACATCTCAAATGCGAGCCCATTGCCTGCTGATAAAAATGAGATCGCCATGTGTACCGCTATGGCCGGCGAAATGTTGGGAATGAAATTAATATATATGGATGCCGGTAGTGGAGCCAAACGTGCCATTACCGAAAGCATGATAGAAAAAGTAGCTAAATCGATAACTGTACCACTAATAATCGGTGGCGGAATAGTAGAACCGGAAAAAGCCTACCTCAATTGCAAAGCCGGCGCTGACGTAATAGTAGTAGGAAATGCCATTGAAAAAGATGCCTCTTTAATAAAAGAAATGGCGGCTGCGGTACATAGTGTACCGGTTAAAGTGTAATAATTCAATAGCGCAAAGTAAACTTGTTGAATTTTAGTTTATGAACCCGTTGTTCAAATATTGATTTCGAGTGATTAATCAGGTCGTTGCTACTAATAGAAGATTTTTATTAGCAATTTCCGAATTTACAAACTCATCATCTCTTTAAATTTGACTGCCTGGCGCCTGCTCACTTCCACCTTTTCTCCACCCTGCAAATCAAGTAATAAACCACCGTTGAAATAAGGTTCAATTTTTTCAATCATGCGCATGTTTACTATGTGCTTGCGGTTTGCCCGGAAAAACGTTTTTTCGTCGAGGCGTTCTTCAAGTGCATTGAGCGATTTTAGTATCAAGGGTTTGTTTCCGGCAAAAAATACTTTTGCATAGTTGCCAACGCTTTCAAATAGCCTTACTTCGGAGAGTTTTACAAACCAGCAGCGTTCCCCATCTTTTACAAATACCTGGTCTTTCTCTGTTAGCAGTCCGCGATTAAACGCCTGCTGGGCAGCCAATTCCTTCTCTTCTGCCTGCTGTAACTTCTGTAATGCGTCTGCCAACCGCTTAGGCTCTATGGGCTTCATTAAATAATCCAATGCATTTACTTCAAACGCTTTTAACGCATACTCATCATAAGCCGTGGTAAAAATTACATGTGGCGCTTTATCTAGTTCCTGTAGCATGGAAAACCCCGTTTTACCCGGCATTTGTATATCTAAAAATATAAGGTCCGGGTTTAATGCATCAATTTTCTCAATGCCTTCGGTAGCATTTGCCGCTTCATCTATTACTTCCACATCCGGAAAGTCAAGTAAAAGCTTTTTTAACTCGTTCCTGGCTAACCGCTCATCGTCGATAATAATTGCTTTATGCATAAAAGAATTTTATTGGTTTGTGTAATCGCAACTGTCATTTGTGGATAATCGAAATTAATAATTATGGCTTAAACGGCAACAAGGGGCATTGTTATTCTAGACTCCACCATGTCGTCATCAAGATTTTTGATGGCGAAAGTTGCCTTTCCCTGGTAAAGCAGGTTTAACCTGTCCTGAGTACTCCTCACTCCAAATCCGTTTTCATTAATATACAGACCTAATTGACCAGAGTTTTGCACAACCAATTCATGGTGATTTTCTACGAAATCCGAACTAACCCTAATAGTTCCCCCATCTATTTTTTTACTAATACCATGTTTGATCGCATTTTCTACCAGTGTTTGTAGCATCATCGGCGGCACAGGTTGTGAGAGCGTGTCTTCGTCGATGATCATTTCTATATTTAATCTTTCTTCAAAGCGCATTTTTTCCAGTGCCAGGTAATCCTTCACAATATTCAGCTCACTTTCAAGGGGAACTGTTTCCATTTTTTCAGTTTGCATGCTGCTGCGCAAAATATTGCTTAATTCAGTTATGGCAGTTCTGGCTCTCGACGGATTTTCGTCCACCAGAGCCCGTATGCTATTCAATGCATTAAAAATAAAATGAGGATTGATATGCGACTTGATCGTTTTTAATTCCAGCTCTTTTACAAGGGATTGCAATTTTAAGGTATCAACCTCCTGGCGCCGGGTGCGTTCTACATAATGAAAAGTGTAGTATAAAAGGTTCCAAATAAAGAGAAGGAAGAAATTATTGATAGAGTTCCGGGTGATTTCATTTAGTACAGAAATTTTTGGCGCTCCCTTATCCCGCAGGTTAAATATTTTCTCGAGGCCGACATCTGCACAGGCATACAGAATGGCAAATATGATGGTTACAATAACAAAATAAAGGATCTGTTTGGTGATGGGCTTATTGAGGAACTGATATTCTTTGATGATCATCCGCATGATATGCGTAAACAAAACCCCCAGCACCACACTAATAGTAATGAGAATATAAAAGTTGTCGATCTTACGAATGGACAGGTTTAAATAATAAAAAACTGATATCGCAAAATTGGCACCCCATCCAGCCAACTGACAAATCCAGTATTTAGACAAGCTTATTTTCATATAAAGACAAATCTACGAATTGGTATGGTGAATAAAGGTTCCATTTTATTAATGGTGAAATGTGGGTTTAAGAGGTTCATTGGTAACGGTTTTTTAATGGTTCAACGAGGTAATTGTAACAAATGGTGATGTGAAGTTTGATATGAGTTTGAGCTTTTCTTACAGAAATTCTGCGGTGCCTCAAGGTGCCATAATTATAGCGGCTGCTTTTTATCAATTTTAATTTGGGCTTGGTTTTGAATGAATTTTGTGAAAACGAGGGCATTTATTTTGCAGTCATAAAATTGATGTCGGCTAGATGGTTATTTGTTAATTTTACAACATGGCAAATCCAAATTTAAATACGGACGGAGAATCGCTGAATGCGGTGGAAAGGGAGTTTGAGAATAATATCAGGCCGAGCGAGATGGCTGATTTTTCGGGGCAGCCACAAACGATAGAAAATCTGCGGATCTTCATCAAAGCTGCTAAAATCCGTGGAGAAGCGTTGGACCATATTTTATTTCATGGCCCACCCGGCTTAGGTAAAACGACCTTAAGCAGGATTGTAGCCAATGAGTTGGGTGTGAAGATAAAAGAAACAAGTGGCCCTGTTATCGAGAAGCCGGGCGACCTGGCAGGGTTACTGACTAACCTCGAAACTAATGATGTTCTATTTATTGATGAGATACACCGGCTGAGTAACGTGGTGGAAGAATATTTGTATGCAGCAATGGAAGATTACCGAATTGATATTATGATCGACAGCGGACCCAATGCGAGAAGTGTACAAATCAATCTTAATCCGTTTACACTAATTGGGGCCACTACCCGAAGCGGATTATTAACAGCACCTTTGTTGTCCCGGTTTGGCATCAAATCAAGATTGGAATACTACAATGCGGCTACACTTCAAAAGATCATTCTTCGCTCGGCTGCCATACTCAATACGTCTATTACACCGGAAGCTGCTGATGAAATATCGCGGCGTAGCCGCGGTACACCCCGTATTGCCAACGGATTATTAAGAAGGGTTAGGGATTTTGCGCAGGTGTTAAATGACGGCGCTATTGATATTGGCATTACACAGCATTCGCTGAAAGCTTTGAATGTAGATGCACATGGCCTCGACGAAATGGATAATCGCATACTGAATGCGATTATAGATAAATTTAAAGGTGGGCCAGTTGGGATTACTACCATTGCTACAGCAGTAGGCGAAGAAGCAGGTACGCTGGAGGAAGTGTACGAACCGTTTTTAATACAGGAAGGTTTTTTGCAAAGAACCGCCAGGGGAAGAGAAGCAACTGCAAAGGCGTATGCTCACTTGGGAAAAACATACAATAGGGGAATGGATAATACTTTGTTTACTTAAAAGGTTTCCCGAACGCCAACATCTATTAAATCTTGCCTGACCAAATAATTTATAAAACGTAGCTCCCCAAAAATATGAAGTTGAACGGAGCGTCGCCAATGAAGATCCACAGAGCTTCCTGGCCGGAACAATAATTTTATGTATAAAAAAAGGGCTCCGATAATGGAGCCCTTTTGAGATTTTAAAGTTCTTTAAGCTGCTACCAGCCTGAACCCGTTACCATGTATATTTACAATTTCGATTGTACTGTCTTCTTTTAAATATTTGCGAAGCTTGGCAATATAAACATCCATGCTTCTTCCGTTAAAATAGGTATCGCTGCCCCATATTTTTTTCAAAGCAATCTCCCTTGATAACAAATCATTTTTATACTCGCAAAGCATTTTCAATAATTCATTTTCTTTAGGAGATAATACCTGCACCTTTCCATCAATGGTCAGTTCCCTCAAGCGTGGGTTAAAATGATACTTACCCATATCAAATTCAGCATTTACTTCCTCACGATGCATTTCTTCATTACGCTTTAGTATTGCTTTTATTTTTAGCAGCAATACTTCACTGTCAAATGGTTTGGTGATATAGTCATCAGCGCCTAGTTTATATCCCTGTATAATATCATCTTTCATGGTTTTAGCAGAAAGGAAAAATAACGGCACATCAGGATTAATATCACGGATTTCTTCAGCCAATGCAAAACCGTCCATATTCGGCATCATCACATCAAGCAGGCATATGTCAAATTTTTCCCGCTGGAATGCAGCCAGGCCAAGGCGGCCATCTCTTTCGAGGATAACTTCATAATCGTTCAGTTCAAGGTAATTTTTCAATACCATTCCGAGGTTGGTATCATCTTCACAAATTAATATTTTGGGTTTTGCTGCTTCCATGTTTAAAAGTTTAATGGCAAATAAAATTAATTCAAAACTGATGTAGCTAATATAATGCCTATTTTTTTGTTAAAGGTAAATCTACAATATTGGAAAACTTTGGGAAATCATCGTTTATGCCCAACGTTATAGCGGGGTTTGAATGGTCTTTTTACAAAGTACAAATCATTGATGCTTTTACCGCTCGTGATAATAAAAAAGCTGCCCCATTTTTATGAGACAGCTTCATGAAAATACCGAAGAATATTTAAAGGAAGATTATTTAAAATCTGCTGACGTTACTCCTTCATTTAATTTTATCTCCTTGTACTTTAGAGGAATTTCCTGTCCTCCTACATTTCTTATTACCTCTGTTGGCAATAACAAGGTACCGGTTTTTTTGTAGGTTTTATATTCGATTGTTATGGGCATTTCAACGTCCTGTTGTACCACGGTGGTTTCTTCTTTAAGCAGCAGGCCTGTCTTGGTGGAATACTCCTGGATAGATGTTTTGCCGCTGGGCATTACCACTTTTAAGCGGTAGGTATCTTCGCTGTCTATTTTACCGGTTCCAATATAATCCGTTTTGTAATCTGAGCTTGTGATGTAGTACAGTTGCGGAATAACTCCCTTTTCATCGAGAGCATCTTTAACTTCTTTTTCAGTCATATCCTTTTTTTGAGGCCCCTGTTGCTGAAAGCCGGATTTGCCATCAAACACTGATTTCATTACAGTCATGGTACCCATTTTCAATTCCATCAACTGCATATTAGGATTCATCTTTTTCTCAATGCCTTCAAATGTCCTGCCCATCATATCAAGGCCAATTATCGAGGATATGGTATTAATCTTTTTTACCTCGTCCTTGCCTCCAATTGCTTTTAAGTATGTTTCTACAATTTCGGTTGCCGATATGTTATCAGTTGTTTTAACCGTTTCATTTATTTTTTTATCAACGGGCCTATCAATGACCGGTTCAGCATAGCGGTCGTACTTTTTAATCGGATAACCTAGCCTCATTAGTTTTGGTAAAACCTTTTCCGCATTACCAACAATAACAATCCTGGAGTTGGTTTCGTTTAAGTATTGCTTTGCTACCCGTTGTATGTCTGCAATTGTTACGCTATTTATCTTTTGCAAATAAGTTCTATAAAAATCTTTGGGCAAATTATTAATAAGAATATTGGTAGCATACCTCGCAGTACGGGCAGGATCTTCCATACCTAATGCAAAAGAACCATTGTATTTGGCTTTTGCAATATCCAATTCTTCCTGTGTTATTTTTCCGTCTCTCATATTCAATATTTCGCTGAATATTTCTGCAGTGGCACTATCTACTTTATCGGTTCGTACAGCCGCATTCGCATTAAACAGGCTTTGAAATCTGCCACTGCCAACATTTGAATAACTACCATAAGTGAAACCGTGCTTTTCCCTAAGGTTCATAAATAATTTGCTTTCTGCGCCGCCGCCCAATATTTGGTTGGCTACCAGCAAAGCATGATAATCTTTATTGTTCATTGGGTTATTTACCACGTTGCCAATGTTCAGCTCTCCCTGAACTGCAGTAGGTAAATCGACGAAAGCTATTTCGGTTTTTGCAGGGTTTTGCACCAATGGAATTGCTGGTAAGCTTAATTTTTTTCCTGTCCAGTTGCTGAATGTTTTTGTTGCCAATACTTTTGCCTGAGCCGGCGTAATATCTCCAACAAAAGTTAAATAAGAACGCGACGGGGTAATGTAATTTTGGTATGCATCTTTTACATCTTCCAGTGTAAGCCCCTTAACAGATTCTTCGGTAGTAAATTCACCAAGGGCCGAATTTTTTCCAAAGTTTAAAGCCTTATTTACTCTTGCTGCAATAGCAGCTGCACTCTTTTCATTTGTTTTTAAACCAGTAATGGTGAGCGACTTTAATTTATCAAAAGAAGCAGCCGGAAATGCAGGGTTTTTTAAACCGTCAGCCATCAAAGAAAACGCCTTTTCAAAATAACGGGTTAGTGCGCCGGCCGATCCGCCGCTCGCATAAAGACTAACATCAGCGCCCATTAAATCAACTGCCTCATCAAACTTTTCTTTCGGCATTGTAGTGGTTCCCTCGCCCAGCATTTGGCCCATCAAATCTAAGCGGCCGGCTTTTTTTCCTTCCAGTACGGGTCCTGCATCGATATTGAGCGTAGCAGATACTTTGGGCAGCTTATGATTCTCGACAACCAGTACTGTCATGCCGTTCGGCATAGTGAAAATAACCGGGTCTTTAATCGAAATAGCCGGTGCCGGTCCAGGGGCAGGCCTTTTCGATCTGTCAACTTTTATTTGTGCAAAGCCATGTTGCAGCAATAAAGCACTCAATGCAACTATAATTACTTTTTTCATTTAATTTTTTTTATGCTAACGTGTATAATTATAATATTTAAAAGGCAGCTATGCGGCCACATTATTTTTTGGGTAGATAAAATAAAACTACCCGCTGGTTTTTGTTGAGGTATTTTTTGGCAACATCCTGGATATCCTGTCGGGTTATTTTTCGTATCTCATCTAGTTCGTTATTAATATTGTTGGTGTTTTTATAAAATGTATATCCATCCGCCAGGTTTTCTGCAATACCCAGCATTTTGCTGTTTTTGCCAATGAAGTTATTTTCAAACTGGTTCTGCAATTTGGTAAATTCTGTTTCAGAAATCAGGCTCGATTGCAATTTTGCAACTTCCTCGTCCATATCTTTTAATAAAGTATCTACTGGTGCATCGTTGTTTGGTAATGCATAGATGAGGTAGGCTCCGTAATCTTCCAGCGAATAATTAAAAGAACCTACCTGCAGCGAATTTTTTTTATCATCTACCATTTTCTTAAACATGCGGCTGCTATTACCCTGGCTTAATACTGCAGATGCCATTTCCAATGCTTTGGATTCTTTGCTTGTTTTGCCAGGCACCCGGTAGGCAGCTAAAATCGCCGGTATCTGGATATTGCTATCATAAGCCGTATCAATGATTTCAGTGGTAATTGGATCCTCTTTAGCCGTTGTCCTTGTCAATGCCACACCGGATGGTATATCACCAAAGTAATTTTCAACCAATGTTTTAGTCTTGGCAATATCTATATCGCCTGCTATCACGAGTACCGCATTATTAGGGGTATAATACTTTTTATTAAAATCTTTAAACTCTGCAAGCGTAGCTGCGTCAAGGTCTGCCATACTTCCTATGGGCGTCCATGTGTAAGGGTGCTTGGTAAATAAGCGCTTCATTATTTCGTTTAAAAAATTACCGTAAGGTTGATTATCTACCCGCATTCTTTTTTCTTCTTTCACTACTTCATTTTGCGTCTTTACCCCGATCTCATTTATTACAGGATGTAACATCCGCTCGCTTTCAAGCCAAATGCCGGTAGCTAACTGGTTACTTGGAAATACCTCATAATAAAATGTGCGGTCCTGGGTAGTATTAGCATTGTTTTGGCCACCATTGCTGCTTACAATTTTCATAAACTCGCCACGCTTAATATTAGCCGAACCTTCAAATAACAGGTGTTCAAAAAAGTGGGCAAAACCGGTGCGGTTTGGTTGTTCATCTTTACTACCTACATGATACATAACAGAAACCGCTACTACCGGGGCCGTCTTGTCCTGGTGCAAAATCACATGCAAACCATTTTTTAAATTGTATTCTGTAAACGCCACTTTTTGAGCTGTGGCTGAGATGGCTGCCGCCATGAAGAAAAAGTAGAAGATGCTTGATTTCATATTTGTTTTAATTGAATGCCAAATGTAGGCAGTTATTAATAGAGTATTTATTTCTTGTATTTTTTTTTATAAACGGTAATACCAACGATAATTAGTCAGCATTACAGGGGATGATTGCCTCAGATGCAGGCCACGAAAGAATAGATTTGTTATAAGATAAACGGGCATTTAAACTTTTTAAATTAACCTGGATATCTTTCAGCGCTGTGGGGTACAATTGTACTTTCTGGTGTTAAGTTAAGTGTAAGATGACTCAATTTTATTACACGAATTTGGATACCTACTTACACGAATTAAGAAACAGTACTCTGTTAATTGGTGTAATTAGCCTTTTATAATTTCGAATAAAATAAATCATACGCCAATCCAATGTTATCACAGCACTGTCTGTATTATTTTGGGTTTCCTAAATTCAACTGCACCCTGTTTAGCTATACCATCACTTCTATTCACCCTCATAATAATAAGGGATAAATGCATGAGTCATAGTTCATCCCCGGTTGAGACATGGGTAAATAGAAAAAGGCCACCTGCAAAAGCGGATGGCCTGAATAAGTTTTTAAGAGTTTAATTACCAGCCTTTTTTAGCCACGCCATCTTTAACGGCTTCTAAAGCTCTTGCTTCACCCAGCATCGTGGTCATTTTATTACCCTTGCCGTCATGACCCTGGGCCATATACCCGCCACGGGCTGTTTTGGTTATCACTGCATCCTGCATGGGAACGTTTTTTTCTTTCGTTTTCATGCAATAAGCTGTTAACATGTTTGACATTTTGTAGAATTTATGGTTAGTAAATATTGGTGAAGTAGTAAAACTTCAGGGTACAAGCTACTAAAATTATTGGTTTTGGCAAAAAATACGGCAAATGGGCCGCTTAAGGCGAGCCGTCGGTTTTCAACAGGCATGCAGCCCGAAAGAAAAAGGCGGAGGATGAGTTAGTTTTATAAAAGGTAAAATCCTACATCCAACATCATCTTACAACCATCACCATACCTTTTTTGAGCGGCATGCCATTTTTGAGGTCTATAATATAAGGGTATGCACCCATAGGCACAGGCTGGCCTTTGTAAGTGCCATTCCAATATTGACTGTTGCCGGTGGTTTGGAATATAATTCCACCGAAACGATTGTAAACAATTACACTTGCTCCGGGTACACCGGCCAGTACATCGATCCGCCAAGTATCATTAAGCATATCATTGTTGGGCGAAAAGGCATTGGGTATATAAAATCCATTGAACACTTTCACAAATACCTCATCTGTTGCTGTACCACACCCTACGTTCGATGCCACCACCAACGTATAACGCGTATCACTGACTGGCATGGCTGTGGGCTGCATTAGCAATGGATCATCGAGGAAGCTGACTGGATACCATGAGAAGCTGACATTGGTGCCGCCAGCACTTCCGTCAATAACTACTTTTTGTCCCTTGAATAAAATTTTATCAGCCCCCGCGTTGGCAATTGGCTTTTTTAAAATATTTACTACAACAGTACCCGTATCCGAACAGCTATTGGCACTTGTAACTATTACCCTATAAGTGGTTGTATCGGCAGGACTGGCAATTGGATTTGCAATATTTGCATCGGACAAACCCATAGCCGGCAGCCACTTATATGTTGTTCCTCCACCTGCCTGTAAAGTAACAATATTGCCTTCGCAGATTGGTTGCGTATTGCTGACAGTGACCTGCGGATTAGGATTGGTGACTACCGTAACAGACGCACTATTCTTACATCCAAACTGATCTGTGACGACTACGTTATATATCCCGCCGGAATTGCTTTGTGCAGTAAAAGAAGGAGTCGCCAATGTAGAACCAAAGCCGGCCGGGCCGATCCAGCTATAAGTCGCCCCACCGGTAGCCGTTAGTTTAATTAACTGCTTCTCACAAACAGGGCTATTGCTGCCTGCATTTATTGATGGTATGTCATGGACGGTTATTACTACAGGATTGGAGTAAACCCTGCAACTGCTGATCGCCGCATTTACTCCTTCTGCTACTGATAGCCTGTACTTATAAATGATGTTCCCTGTTTTATTAAATTGATAGGTCAACATGGCCGCACCCGGTATATCGCTCCAGGTAACTCCATTATCCAAACTTTCCTGCCATTGCGGAATAGGAGAAATGTAACCAGCACCGACAGTTGCATTTATAGAAAGATTGGACGCCACTCCTTTACAAATATCTACCGCTGTTTGGCCGGTGGTTGCGACCGCAGCAGTTACACCTGGCCCACAGGGCCTGAAAGTAATATCATCGAGCGCAATATCGTTTCCACAGCCGCCTGGTGCAGTATTGGTTAATCGAATTATTACATTGTTGACATTGGGCGGGGTGGTAAAAAAAAGGCCATATTGTTTCCAGGATGTTGAGCTTGTTGTTGGGATGCTGCCGGTAGAATAGGTGCCCAAAACGGTTCCGGAAACTGTCTCAATATTAAAAACTAATTTAGGTTGAATTGCATTACCGTTGCACGCACTGGTTGTTACAATATTTAAAATCCATGCCGCAAATTCATATGTAGTGTTGGCGCATAAATTTTTTACAGTATCCACAAAAAAGTCACCGGGAATCTGAGATGCATTTACCAACATCACATAACCATTGGCATCGCCGGGTGTATGATCTTCGGTTAAAGAATACCAGGAATTTGAAAAGCAGCCTGCTGTACTATTGACAACGGTGTAAAAGCCATCGTTTGGGCAGATGGACGAAGTGAAATTATAAGTAGTGGTTGCAGCTTTCAATTGACTTCCGGGATTTGAACCGCTGCCAAAGTGGATGTTAACAACAGGGTCACCCAAAGCCCCGGTACATACTTGTGCTGTAGATGCCAGGTGGCAAACTAAGCAAACAAAAACGAACGTTGAGATGAAAAGGTTATTAAGTTTCTTCACAATTATCGAAGTTATGAATTTATAACTGGTAAAAGTTGGGGCATAAAGGGCACCCTGCTCAATGAGAAATGAACAGACCGGCACTTTACTGTTTGGTTAACCGCCGGCTATTATAATAGTACTAAAAACGGATAATAATCAATCACCAAAAAACTGTTTTCATCTTAGATTTTTATGAATAAAATTATTAATGCCATTCTTCTTTCTCCCCATTTTTTAAACAAATACATATCATTTTAGGTGGTTGTTTTATTTCAATTTATTTTTACCACCGGCAACTGCTGAAATGACTCTGCGATTATCACGAATAAATTTATACAGTGGGTTGAAAAGTAATTGTTCACCTATAAATTTTAATGAGCATTTTTTAATGGTACCGACTTTAAAAATGGTATAGACAGCCATTTGAGTTTTATTGGTAATAGTGGAATTGAATAAAAATATAAACAATAAACAAAAAAATGGTAGATGTAATTTTAGGAATGCAGTGGGGCGATGAGGGCAAGGGGAAAATAGTAGATTATTTTGCTCCCAATTATGACATAATCGCACGGTTCCAGGGCGGCCCTAATGCAGGCCACACACTGTATGTAAAAGGACAAAAGGTGGTGCTTCACCAGATACCCAGTGGTATTTTTCATGAGGATAAAATCAATCTCATAGGCAATGGTGTAGTGCTTGATGCCGTCACATTAAAAAGAGAATGTGAAACGGTAGCATCCATGGGAATTGACTACAAGAAAAATTTATACATCAGTGAGCGTGCTCACCTGATTTTGCCTACCCACAGGGCTTTGGACAAAGCCAGTGAATTGGCAAAAGGTAATGAAAAGATTGGCTCTACTCTAAAAGGTATAGGCCCGGCTTACATGGATAAAACCGGGCGCAACGGTTTAAGAGTAGGCGATTTACTAGACAAGGGTTTCATTTCTCAGTACATTAAAATAAGATTGAAGCACCAGCGTTTGCTTGATAATTATAATTTCCAGGAAGATATCAGTGCATGGGAAGATGATTTTTTTGAATCGATTGAACTGCTGAAGGATTTCAAGATTGTAAACGGCGAATATTTTATCAATGAAAAAATTCAACAGGGCAAGAAGGTATTGGCAGAAGGCGCACAAGGCAGTATGCTGGATGTAGATTTCGGCACATTCCCTTATGTTACCAGCAGCAATACTATTTCGGCCGGCGTTTGCACGGGCCTCGGTATCGCCCCTCAGAAGATAAAGGAAGTGTATGGCGTTTCCAAAGCATATTGCACCCGCGTTGGAAGCGGGCCTTTCCCTACTGAACTGAATGACGACACAGGAGAGCTGATCCGTAAAATAGGAAGCGAGTTTGGAGCAACTACCGGAAGGCCCCGCCGGTGCGGCTGGATCGATTTGGTAGCATTGCAGTTTGCCTGTATGATCAATGGGGTTACCCAAATTGTGATGACCAAAACTGACATACTTGATTCTTTGCCTGAATTGAAAGTTTGTAATGCTTATAAGGTAAATGGGAAAGAAAAAAATTGTATACCTTTTCAAATGAATCATGTGCAGATTGACCCGGTGTATAAAAGCTTTGCTGGTTGGCAGACTGATATTACCGCAATGGATAAGTACGAAACATTGCCATCGAATATGAAGAGTTATATTGATTACATTAACGGCTTTTTACAGGTGCCTGTGAAATTTATCAGCAACGGGCCGGACCGGGACCAAATCATATTGGCATAGGGTAAAAAATAAAAAAAATATTCATTTTTTTTTGGCTATTCGAAAATCTATAAGAAATTTTACAACATAATAAGTTGATATATGGCTATTAAATCAGATAAAGGGAAAAAAATAACTCCAAGCGAAGATATACCTTCCAAAAAGGCGCCGGCAAAAGCTTCTCCTAAATCAAAAAAAGATGAAGATGAGGACGATGATGATGAAATTGATGAAGAGATTGCTCCCGTAAAAAAAGGAAAGGCGGGCTCTAAAAAAAAGAAGGATGATGAGGATGATGACGATGAGGAAGGAGATGTGGACGAAGCAGATGATTGGGAAAAAGGAGATGACGATGATTGGGATCCGGATTTTGATGAGTTTGATGTACCTAAATCCGCTGCAAAGAAATCTGTGGGAAAAAAACCTGCAAAAGATGAAGATGAAGATTTTAAAATAGATGAAGATTTTAAAGACCTCGGTTTTGATGATCTTGATGGGCGGGGTACCGGCTTTGATGATGATGATGATTTTTAATTGGGTGTGATAGCTTGGGATTTTTGACAGGAAAAATAATCAAGTGAAAAAAGCTGCTTCTTTTCCGATAGATAATTTTAATGAATTCAGGAATAAAATGTTGAACTGGGCACAACCGTTCAACATTTTTTGTTTTTTGGATAATCAGCAATACCATTTTGAAACACCTGCATTTGAATGCTTGCTGGCGGCGGGTTGCAAGAGAAAAGTTCAGGCAGCTGCAGGTAAAACATTTGAAGGGTTAAGAGAATTTTATGAAAAAGAAAAAGATTGGATGTTTGGTCATCTCGGATACGATCTTAAAAATGAAACCGAGCAATTAACTTCAATGAATTTTGATGGAATTGATTTTCCGGATTGCTTCTTTTTTATACCCGAAATAGTATTGCAGTTAAATGAAAAAGAACTTATAATTCATTGTGAAGAAGAAGCTGATTCAATTTTTGCCGCGATTGAATCTCATAAAGACACAGTAGAAAAAAAAGAAATTGTTCCCCTAAAGATCAAAGTCAGAATTTCCGAAGAAGATTATATCAGTATCATCAAAAAATTGCAGCAGCATATTTTGCGTGGAGATTGCTACGAGATAAATTTTTGCCAGGAATTTTTTGCTACGGATGCTGTCATAGATCCATTGTCTGTCTATTCGTCATTGGCAGCTATCTCACCCAATCCCTTTTCAGCTTTATATAAATTAAACGATAAATATTGTATTTGTGCAAGCCCTGAACGATATTTTAAAAAAGAGGGGGACAAAATATTTTCACAACCGATAAAGGGAACGGCTAAACGTAACCTTGACAATAAAGAATTAGATGAACAAAGCAGGCAAAACCTGATAGAAAGTAAAAAGGAAAAGTGCGAGAATGTGATGGTGGTTGACCTTGTTCGAAATGACTTAAGCAGGGTTTGTAAGCAGGGAACAGTGAAGGTGGAGGAATTATTCGGGATATATAGTTTTCCCCAGGTTCACCAAATGATCAGTACTATCAGTGGCGATCTGGAAGACGATCTCGACTGGATAGATGTGGTAAAGGCTACATTTCCGATGGGGAGCATGACAGGGGCACCAAAAAAAAGAGTGATGGAAATTATCGAACGCTATGAACATAACAAGAGAGGTTTGTTTTCAGGAGCTATAGGCTATATAAATCCAACGGGAAATGCTGATTTTAATGTAGTGATCCGGAGTATTTTGTATAATGCAGGCGTTAAATATGTTTCTTTTCACGCAGGTAGTGCTATTACATTTTATAGCGATTCGGAGGAAGAATACCAGGAATGTTTGTTGAAGGCAGCCGCAATAAGGCAAGTGCTGGAATAAGTATTATGACCTTTTCTTTTCTTTTGCTTTCTGATACAGTATTTTGTTTACAGGTACAGTAACACCGCTTAACAACAGCTGTACTGATTCATTCAGTATGAGGTATTTGTTTATAACAAATAGTTGCATTTTGTCAGGTGGCAGCCGCAAATCAAAATTACCTGCAGATGACATTATTCCATCAAAGTTTGGATTGAAATGATTGAATAAAGCAATGTCCATGGTAAGGTTTTTGGCAATTACCAACGAATTGTATTTACCTGAAATTGGCAGCATTTCAATATCAACTAATTGGTTGGAAGGTAAAAGAATTTTTTTCCCGCCAGAATTTTCCACACTGCCGGAATTAATAATCCGGTTGTTAATCTCTGCAGGCGAAAAATCGTTTACACCCGACGTACTGGCTCCACTTGTTGTAATGCCACCTGAGCCCTCCATAATATAATGAGTAGCAATGAACCGCTTTACATAAGTTCTCGACTCAGCAGGCAAATAATATTGAAGGTTCCAAAAGTTTTTGCTGCCGCTTTTTTTCATGGCACTGTATACCCTTCCCGGCCCGCCATTATAGGCTGCCATTACAAGCAACCAGTCATGCATATGCCTGTATAATGAAAGCAAGTAACGGGCTGCAGCATGCGTACTTTTATAATAATCCCGGCGTTCATCCAGGTAGCCATTTACAACAAGCCCATAGTCCCTCGCGGTATATGGCATAAACTGCCATGGCCCGCCGGCTCCCACATTGCTTGTGGCGCCTGTGCTTAAGTTGGATTCAATTACAGCAATATATTTTAATTCCCTTGGCAGCCCATATTGTTGCAATACACTCTCGATCAAGTTGAAGTAGGGCTGGCCCCAACCTTTCATCTTTTGTAAATAAGTTCCATGCGCTTTCACGTAATCTTGTACAAAGATCTCGGCATTCGGATTTATTTGAGCATTATAGGGAAGATCGCTGTTATAGCTATAATTCGAGAAAAGATTTTTAAAACCATATTTCGTGACCTGGTTAAAATATTGGGCTTTTTCTTTTTTTGGAGCAGTACGGGATTTAAGCACTTCTTCAATCAACGCATCTTCTTTTACAATATCACCTTCTACCATTGTATCCCCGGCGGTTACCTGAAGTAAACCAATTCCTTTGAGAGAAAAAATTTCACCCCCGGAAACATGCAGGAATAACAAGTAAAAAAAAGGTATGGTAAAGAATTTGGTCATTTATTTCAATGCTAGGCCGGTTTATATCGTTGCAGCAATAAGTCCGATAATTGCAGCAAAGTTAATTCATCCAGTTTATTTGTAAGCACCTGCAAGCCAAAAGGCAGCCCGTTCGTGTGCTTAAATAAGGGGATTGAGATTCCGGGTAGCCCGGTGAGGTTGGCAAATACGGTGTATATATCCGCCAGGTACATTGCAATAGGGTCATCAGAAACTTCTCCAATGGACATGGCTGTCGTGGGGGCAGTGGGAAGGAAAATGGCATCGTAATCCTTAAAAATAGCTATTGTTTTTTCGGTTAACATCCGCCTTACCTGTTGTGCCTTGCTAAAATAGGCATCATAATAACCGGAACTCAACACAAACGTACCAAGCAAGATCCTCCGTTTAACTTCTTTGCCAAAACCTTCGCTCCTGTTGCGTTTATAAAATTCTGTTAAATCAGCTACTGCTTCACTGGTTCTATGCCCAAATCGTACTCCATCAAACCGGCTGAGGTTACTGCTCGCTTCAGCGGTTGTCAAAACATAATAGGCAGGCACAATATGGTCCAACAGGTCAAACTTAACAGCTTCCACCGTGTGGCCATCCAATCTTAATGTGTCAATGAGGGATAAAATATTGTCTTTGATTTCTTTGTCCAGCGAAGGATGGTATAGTGCTTCATCAAAATAAGCAATTTTGTATTTTTTGTTTGTTTCGCTGAATACATAATTTCCAGTGCTTTCATCCTTTCCGGGCTGTTTTAAATTCAGCAGATTTGGAACAGATGTGCTATCATACTCATCAGCACCTGCTATCACGTTAAGGGTTAATGCTGCATCTTCAATATTATTACTAAAAATGCCGATCTGGTCAAAGGAGGATGCATAGGCGATCAGGCCATATCTTGATATCCTGCCATAAGTAGGCTTTAAGCCTACTATCCCGCAAAAATCAGCAGGCTGTCTAACTGAACCTCCGGTATCACTGCCAAGGCTAACCATACACATGCCTGCCTGTACAGCTACTGCACTGCCGCCCGATGAGCCACCTGGCACCTTGCTTTCATCCAGCGCATTGAGTACATTCCCATAAGTAGAATTCTCGTTGGTACTGCCCATTGCAAATTCATCGCAATTGCAATTGCCAATTATAATAGCATCTTCATCTAACAGACGTTGAACAGCGGTGGCATTGTAAAGCGACACAAAACCATTCAATATTTTTGAAGCTGCAGTGGCTTTGTGGCCCTTGTAGCATATCACATCTTTTAGGCCGACAACTACGCCATGCAACTTAGCCAATGGTTCACCTGTGCCTTGTTTAGCGTCCAGTGTGGCAGCCTTTTCCAAAGCTTCTGTAGCATATACTTCAGTAAAAGCGTTTAAGTGTGTGTAACGGCCTATCTGTTCGAGGTAATGGCTTACAACATCCACGCAGGTAGTTTTGCCTGCGAGCAGTTGTTCATGGTAGGTAGATATGTTACTAAACAAATTATACAGGGATTGACCAGTTATAAAATTGGCTGAAGTGAATGACAAATACCAGTCATTTACTTCAGCCGTAGTTAATTAATAATTTTAAAATTACTTGGGCAATTCCTGCGCTTGCTTTGCCTGCTGCAGTTGTTGCCTTAATTCTCTTAATTCTTGTTCTTTGTCCTTTTCTTTCATACCTTCTTCGATCTCACTCTTCACATTTTCTTTTGCATCTTTAAACTCACGCATGCCTTTACCAATCCCTTTCATTAATTCCGGAATTTTTTTACCGCCAAATAGTAAAACTATCGCCAGGATAATAAATATCCATTCGGAGCCACCGGGCATTCCAAATAAAAGGACTGTTGCTAATACATTTGAAACTATCATAGTATAAATTTGAAAAACAAAGATAAATCAAATATTGACTATTTATTCGCTTTTGGACAAAAAGTCTGTTGTAAACATGTTAACGTAGATGCTTTGTATTTAGGCTGAGATTCAATGCTTTTATCTAATAGTGCGGCCGCATTTTGCTTTGCCATTGGCGGCTTCATAGGTGGTTATTCTTCTTGCGCAGGAAATTAATAAGCTGCCGATGAGAAGAATAGCTAACGGAAGATGTCTTTTATTCATGATAAATGCCTGGGATTTTAAACCATAACTGAAACGATTAACATTTATTGTCCTGTGCCAGAATGAAAACATGTCTCACCCTAAATAAAAAAGCGAAATCAATGATCTCGCTTTTAAAGTATATTGTGGGGCTTGGTCGCTTATTTCTTAAGTGCAACAGCCATTCTTTTTTCCTGAATACGGGCGCTCTTACCGCTTCTTTCACGTAGGTAGAACAATTTCGCACGGCGAACTTTACCTACTTTATTCAGCACAATGCTTTCGATATTGGGTGAATAAAAAGGGAATAGACGCTCAACGCCTACACCGTCACTCATTTTACGTACGGTGAAAGTAGCTGTAGCTCCAGTGCCCTGGCGCTTGATCACATCGCCTTTGAAGCTTTGGATACGTTCTTTGGTGCCTTCTACAATTTTATAATTTACGGTGATGTTATCACCTGCTTTAAACTTAGGTAGGGCAGGGGTTGCCGTTAACTGCTCGTGTACAAATGCTACTGCGTTCATAATCTTTATTTTTTCGGACTGCGAAGGTAGGGGTTTTTAATTGATAATTTTATTAAGGGTTAAGGATATTTTTTGCTATAAATATTTTTCCTGGTTAAAACGTAAAAAAGATCAGCAAAGCTATAATGTTGAACGGAGCGTCGCCACTGAAGTTTAATCAGGGATAATAGCCTGGCTAAAAAAAAGCTATCCAACCAAGGATAGCTCAAAATATAGTGCCGGCGCAGTGAGTTAAATAATAAAAAGTTGCCCAGATTAACGTGCAATATTTACAGCTCGCTTTTCCCTGATTACGGTAACTTTTATCTGTCCCGGAAAGGTCATTTCTGTTTGGATTTTTTGTGCTATTTCAAAACTAAGCCTGTCACTGTCCGCATCACTTACCTTGTCTGCCTCTACGATTACTCTTAATTCACGGCCTGCTTGTATGGCGTATGCTTTTTCTACTCCCTGGTAGGCCTGGGCCAAATTTTCCAGGTCCTTGATCCGCTGGATGTATTGCTGCATTATTTCACGCCTTGCCCCCGGCCTCGCTCCACTAATGGCATCGCAAGCCTGGATGATGGGCGAGATGACATATTGCATTTCCATCTCATCATGGTGAGCCCCGATTGCATTTACAACCGCCGGGTTTTCACCATATTTTTCTGCCAGCTTAGCTCCTAACAATGCGTGGCTTAATTCTGTCTCTTCATCGGGAACCTTTCCTATATCGTGCAGCAGCCCTGCTCTTTTAGCCAATTTGGGGTTCATGCCTAACTCCGCCGCCATGATGGCACAAAGGTTAGCTGTCTCACGGCTATGCATTAGAAGATTTTGCCCATAAGAAGATCTGAAACGCATACGGCCAACCATTCTGATCAACTCTTTATGCAAACCATGCACACCCAATTCCATTGCGGTACGCTCGCCAATTTCCATTACCTGGTCATCTAACTGGCGCTTGGTCTTTTCAACCACTTCTTCAATGCGTGCAGGGTGAATCCGGCCATCGGCTACGAGGCGCTGTAGGGATAGACGGGCTATTTCCCGACGCAACGGGTCAAATGAAGACAGCACAATTGCTTCAGGAGTATCATCTACAATCAGATCAACGCCCGTTGCAGCTTCGATTGCACGGATATTTCTTCCTTCACGTCCGATAATTGAGCCTTTTATTTCATCGCTTTCCAGGTTAAATACGGTGATGGAATTTTCAATGGCCTGTTCGGCGGCTGTGCGCTGTATGGTTTGAATTACAATTTTACGGGCCTCTTTATTGGCTTTTAATTTAGCCTCTTCAATAATCTCCTGCTGAATGACCAATGCCTTGGTTTGCGCTTCTTGCTTGAGCCCTTCAATCAATTGTGTCTTTGCATCTTCAGCACTTAAGCCCGCTACTTTTTCCAACCTTCGTATGTGCTCCTCCTGGTGTTTTTCCAGTTCGGTGCGCTTTATATTTACTACTTCAATCTGACGGTTGAGCGTTTCCTTGATGGCTTCATTGTCTTTGATCTGCTTATCAAGGTTGATCTCTTTTTGATTGATGGATTGTTCTTTTTGCTTAATGCGGTTTTCGGCCTCGTTTGCTTTTTGCGTACGTTGCATCACTTCCCGGTCGTGATCAGATTTTAACTGAACAAATTTTTCCTTTGCCTCAAGTAACTTTTCTTTTTTTAAGTTTTCGGCCTGTAACTGGCCATCAGCAATGATTTTTTGTGCCTGGTGTTCTGCTTCTTCTAGTTGTTTTTTTGTGTTTTTGGCAAAAATAAATTTACCTAATAAAATTCCTATGATCAGGGCAATCGCTCCTATGACTATGGAAAGTATGTTTGGCTCCATTGATTTTTTTGTTTTTTAATCGGTTCACAATCTTATAATCCCTCTTCGTACCCATAAATTGTTGAGCAAGATGGTTAATAAACGAAGGTAAATGTTTTTTTGGAGAGTAATCGAGGGAGATAAAGTGATATGTGGGTAATTTACAATGCTTTATCTATTTGCTCCTCCATTTTTAGCAACGCGGCAGCCATTTCTTTTTCCAAAGCGGGGTTACTTTCTGAACTTCCCTGGGTGGCATACCAGATCATTACCATGGCGATATAATCCTGCATATCCTTTCCCGCAAACTGAGTTTTAAACTCTATTATCTTGTCGTTGATAACTTTCAGCGTGCGCCGGATCACTTCCTCGTCTTTGGCAAGTGTTTTAATACGATACGTTCTGTCGCCTATTAAAATATTGATGGGGATTAATTCTGACATATTATTCGCTTAATAAACCAATACATTTATCTATTTCCCTGATATACTGGTTGATGTGTTTTTCAAACAATTTTTTGTCGGTTTCATTCATTTTTCCTGCGGCGGATTTCAAGATGCCCGCCTGTTGTTCCAATTCAGTAATTCGTGCCTGGTCATTTTGATGAAGTAGCTTGAGATTTTTTATCGAAGTTGTAAGCTGCTCATTCTCTTTTTGCAACTGATGGTAATGCTTCAGTAACTGCTGAAGTTTATTGTTGATCCTTTTAATATTTTCTTCTAAATCACTCATTGAAGCAAATTAAGCAAATTGAAAATTGGAAAAATGGGAAATTAAGAATTGGCAGATTATTTATTCCGTTTTCATTTTCGCATTTTCACATTAGGCATTATTTCCTTATTTCTGCATTGAGTTCTTTCTCATACGATGAAATGATCCTAGCCATCATGGCATCAATTTCTTTATCGGTCATCGTCTTTTCTTCATCCAGAAAGGTGAAGCTTACAGCCATTGATTTTTTATTTGAACCCAATTTTTCGCTTTCAAAAACATCGAATAGATTGACAGATTTTAATTTATTAACTTTTGCGGCATAGGTTATTTTCTCTACGGCTTCATAACGAAGGCCCTTATCTACAACAATAGACAGATCTCTGGTGGCTGCAGGGAATTTTGGAATTTCGCTGTATTGTATTTTTATTGCACTATTCAATGCTAATACTTTATCCCAGTTAATATCAATATACAAAACCGGTTGTTTGATATCAAACAGATCCAATGTTTTTTTATTAACAATACCCAGGAAAGCTACGATCTCATTTTGTATGGTGGCATGGATGCAATTATCGAGCTTGCTATTGACCGCCTCAGAATAACCATTAATCTTTAAGCCTAATAAAGCAATTATTTTTTCAAAAATGCCCTTGGCAAAATAAAAATCCGCTTTAGCTCCTTTTTCTTTCCAGCCATCGGCATGATTATTACCGGTAATGTAAATGCTTATATGTTGCTGCTCTTCGTATTGCCCTGTTCCTGTTGTGCTATAGGTTTTCCCAAACTCAAATAACTGAAGATCATTGTTCCGGCGGTTACAATTATATGCAACGGTCTCCAGGCCTGTTTCCATCATAGATGGCCGCATAATATTCAACCCTGCGCTAAGGCTATTGATCATCTTTACAGTTGTCTGCAGAAGGTCCGCATCATAGTAGGCAGCATTGGTAATACTGTTGGTAAAAATTTCATTAAATCCTATACCTGCAAGGCAAGCCGAAATTTTTTCTTTGTAAGCAGCGGCCTGGGCCAATGTTTCAACTGCAGGAGAAATACTAATGGCAGCGGGAATGTCGACATTGTCAAATCCGTCAATCCGCATAATTTCTTCTACTATATCTGCCGGCAGGGTAATATCGGGTTTACTAAAGGGCACAGCTACCCGCAAATCATCCATTCCTTCTTTAATGATCTCGAACCCCAGGCCCGTCAAAATGTTTTTGATCGTATCGCCATGATAATTTTTCCCGCTCAGTTTTTTTAAGTAATGGTATTTAAGGGCCACTTCCGCCTTTACTTTTGGACCAGGGTACACATCTACAATTTCAGATGCAATTTGCCCCCCCGCAATTTCTTTGATCATGACAGCAGCACGCTTCAATACATTTACTGTGTTGCTGATGTCAACCCCCTTCTCAAAGCGGGTAGCCGCATCGGTACGCAACCCATGTCGTAAAGAAGTTCTCCGAATGGTTAATGGATTGAACCAGGCGCTTTCTAAAAAGATATTTTTTGTGTCCTTTGTGACACCGCTGTTAAGTCCGCCATATACGCCACCAATGCACATCGGAGCATTTTCGTTACAAATCATCAAGTCTTCTCCTGATAGCTTACGTTCTTTTTCATCGAGGGTAACAAATGGAGTAGCCTCCGGCAGATTCTTTACAAATATTTTTTTCCCGGTTACCTTATCCTCATCAAAGGCATGGAGCGGCTGGCCCGTTTCGTGCAATATGAAATTCGTAATATCTACAATATTGTTGATTGGTCTTAGGCCTATACTTTTTAATTTTTGCTGCAACCAAACGGGGCTATCAGTAATGGTTACTCCCTGCAAGCTTACACCGGCATAACGTTGACAAGCCAGGTTATTCTCTATTATCACCTCCAACTTTAAGCCTGGGAGATCTGGTTTAAAATTATTTTTGAAAGGAGATTTGATGTGTGTTTCTTTTTTATTGTGGTGCGATAACCATGCGCAAACGTCGCGGGCTACTCCCATGTGGCTCATTGCGTCCATCCGGTTGGGTGTAAGCCCGATCTCAAAGATGAAGTCCTGGTACGGTTTAAAATATTCCGCAGCTGCAATGCCTGTTTTTGTATCGGCAGGTAATACAAGTATTCCGGCATGGTCATCATTTAAGCCAATTTCATCGCCGGCGCAAATCATTCCCAGGCTTTCAACCCCACGGATCTTTACTTTTTTCATCGTTAAAGGCTGACCTTCCGTTGGATAAATGGTGGTGCCAATGGGTGCTACTACTACCCTTTGACCTGCCGCTACATTGGGCGCTCCGCACACGATCTGAATTGGCTCCCCGGTTCCTGTTGCAACAGAAGTAATACTGAGTTTATCTGCATCAGGATGCTTGGTACATTCCAATATTTCTCCTACAATTAATCCTTGCAGCCCGCCTTTAATCTCTTCATATTTTTTTAGGCTTTCTACTTCTAAGCCGATCGAGGTTAATATCCTGCTTAACTTTTCGGGGTCTGCCTTTTCGGGTAAATACTCACTAAGCCAATTGTAACTAATAGTCATCTAATTTGATAATTTATTTAAGGCGCAAAGATAGCTATTGAAAGTTTCCGTAAAAAAAGCTAAACAAAACAGCCTTGCAATTTAAAAACAAAGCCGGTGCAGTATTTCAGATGCTAAACAATTATTGCTCTGATTCATTTCGCTTTTTTTAGAAATTAGGAATTCATTTTCATAAAAACAACTGTGAAAAAACAGCCACACGGTGCAGAAAAATAAATGTATAGAATTTTCGATGTTAATAAATTGTTACCTAACGCCGTTCTGTTTGGTTGTAGCCTGTTAATAGTCCTGTGCATAACCTATTAATAAGCTAATTTTGCCTGTGCATTACCTGTGTACAATCATTATATAAAGTTAATAACAACCTCAAATCTTAATCAGTAAGTAATTTGCATTTACCTTAGCCGCCCTGCAATAATTTCTCTGGTCTTCAGTAATATTTTCGCAGGGTAAGATTGCTAAAAAAACTGCATAATCCTTTCCTTAAAAAGCCGTTCAAAAAAATTATCTAACAACATAAAGGCCTATAACAAGTATAATACAATAATTCCGATGGATCTTACTAACCTAAACAAAGACAGAAAAATAAGAAGAAAACCCTCCCTTGATTTGGGAAACATGGTTTTTGGCAAAGTACCACCACAAGCGAAAGAACTGGAGGAAGCGGTGCTTGGAGCAATCATGCTTGAAAAAAGTGCATTTGATACAGTGATTGAAATTTTGAAGCCGGAGTGCTTTTACGGAGAAGCCAACCAGCGGATTTTTAAAGCCATGAAATCGCTGGCAGATAAAAGTTTACCAATAGATTTATTAACGGTTGTAGAAGAATTAAAATTAAAAGAAGACTTGGAACTGGTAGGTGGGCCTTATTATGTATCCAAATTGACCAACGCCGTTGTATCGTCTGCCAATATTGAGGCCCACTCGAGGATCGTACTGCAAAAATTTATCCAGCGTGAGCTCATCCGCATCAGCGGCGAAATTATCGGCGATGCTTATGAAGACAGCACCGATGTGTTTGATTTGCTGGACGATGCTGAAAGCAAACTGTTCGAGATCACCAATAATCATCTTAGAAGTGCATTTGAAGATATCAATACAGTATTGGTAAAAACCATTCAGCGTATTGAAGATATGCGCAACCGTGATGAAGATATAACAGGTGTGCCTAGTGGCTTTGCATCATTGGATAAACTGACTTACGGATGGCAACAAACAGATCTGATCGTGTTGGCTGCAAGGCCATCTGTGGGTAAAACAGCGTTTGCCTTGAACTTGGCCCGAAGTGCGGCCTTGCATCCTACCAAACCAACACCCGTTGTATTTTTTAGTTTGGAGATGAGCAGCAGCCAGTTGGTACAGCGTATATTGAGCGCCGAGAGTGAGATATGGCTGGAAAAAATAACCCGTGGCAAACTCGAAGAGCATGAAATGAAACAATTGTATAAGCGTGGTATCGAGCGCTTAAGCAACGCCCCTATTTATATTGATGACACGGCTGCCTTAAACATTTTTGAATTAAGGGCTAAATGCCGCCGGCTAAAAAACAAGCATGATATCGGATTGATCATTATTGATTACCTGCAGTTGATGAGTGGCGGAGGCGATAACAAAAATGGTAACCGTGAGCAGGAGATCAGCAAAATTTCCCGTGATTTGAAAGGGTTGGCTAAGGAGTTGAAAGTGCCGATTATCGCCCTATCGCAGTTGAGCCGGGAAGTGGAGAAAAGAAAAGAAGGAGCTAAAATTCCTCAGTTGAGCGATTTAAGGGAATCGGGCGCCATTGAGCAGGATGCGGATATGGTAATGTTCCTCTACAGGCCCGAGTATTATGATATTACTGCTAACGAAATGGGGGAGAGCAACAAGGGCGAAACATTTGTGAAAATTGCCAAACATAGGAATGGTAGCCTGGATACAATCAAATTAAAAGCATTGCTGCATATTCAAAAGTTTGTAGAAGATGATGACGGTGGCAGCGATTTTGGAGGAGGTTCTTCTGGCGGGAATTTCAGGCCTGTAAAAAGCGATGACGATGGCGGCGGGGCAAAACTGTATATTCAGAAGGGGAGTAAAATGAATGACGGAGCTTTTGATGACGATGCACCTTTTTAATTTTTTTGTAACACGAATTTTAATTTTGTAACACGAATTTTAAAAGTACGAATTACACGAATTAACAGATAGGGTAATTGATAGTTAGCATAGAATTAGTTGAATCTGATAAAAATTAATATAAAGATTGACTGAGATGGCGTTCCCATTTTTTTATAAAGAAGATATAAACTTAGCTACAAACGAAGTTGTGCTGGACGATGAAACCAGCAAACATGTGGCCCAGGTACTTCGTATGCAAAATGGTGAGCAACTGAAATTAACCGATGGCAAAGGCAAATTATTTATTGCAGAAATTACAGACAATAACCGGAGAAAATGTGCAGTCAAAATTCTGTCCTCCACATTTCAGCACGTATCTGAAAAGAAAATAACCATTGCTGTTTCGCTGGTGAAAAACGCACACCGCTTCGAGTGGTTTTTAGAAAAAGCGACTGAAATAGGCGCTAATGAAATTGTACCCCTGATCTGCACCCGAACAGAAAAGCAGCATTTTCGAATAGATAGAATGAAAGGCATTTTAGTAAGCGCCATGCTGCAATCCCAACAAACCTGGCTACCTGTTTTGCATGAACCCTTGAAATTTGTTACATATCTAAAGAGCTTAAAGGAAGAAACGGCAGCGCAAAAGTTCATCGCCCACTGCGAAGCAGATGAACCCCGCGATGAACTTTATACTTATAAACCTTTCAGCGAGGCGCTTGTATTAATAGGCCCAGAAGGGGATTTTACGATAGATGAAATAGACCTTGCATTAAAAAGTAATTTTGTTCCCGTAGCATTGGGAAAAACCAGGTTGAGAACAGAAACAGCCGGGGTGGTGGCGGTTACAACCTTATCCTTAGGTTAATTCATCTTTCATTTAATTGTCCGGTTTTTAATTTTCACATTTTTCACATTTATTTTGCCTGGTCACCAAAACTTTCATCCTCTTGTCTCAACACGGGCTCATTTAATTCCACCAATCTTTTTTTCCTGGCTCTTTTCATCATGGTCATGTTCAGTATTTCAACAATAAAAGAAAAGGCCATTCCAAAATAAATATAATTTTTCAGGTGTAGTTTCGCAGAAGTTTCAGCATCCCATCCTTCCATTATCAGGCTTAATCCAATCATTACTAAAAAGGATAACGCCAGCATTTTAAGTGTTGGATGCTTGTGTATAAAACTGGAAATTTTAGGACTGAATAAAAACATGACGATCATCGCAATTACCACAGCAGCTATCATTATTTCCACGTGTTTTGCTGTACCCCCAGCCGTTATAATGCTGTCAAAAGAAAATACCGCATCTATTAAAATTATCTGCCCGATGGCTTGTGGGAGGGTGATGCCTTTTTGCGTTTTCATAGACTCATTGGGGTCTTCCCCTTCCAGTTTGCCGTGAATTTCCTTCACTGATTTATAGATCAGAAATAAACCGCCGAGCAACATCACAATACTGGCCAGGTCGAACCCTTTGTCAAATAAAGTAAATACAGCTTTACCTTTTTGAGACAGTAACCATCCCAGCCCCATCAACAATAAACTGCGTGAAAGAATGCCTGTGATCATCCAGATACGCCTCGCCTTTGTTTGGTCCTGTTTCTTTTGCAGGCGGTTCATAATGATGCTAACGAATATTACATTATCGATACCCAACACAATTTCCAGCACCACCAATACAAAAAAACTGACCAAACTCTCTGACGTAAATAAATATTCCATAGTATTTTAATTGAGTGCAAAAATAGCCGGAAGCCATTTCTAATTCCGATAATTTATAATCTATTATTTTTTATAAAAAAACCATTCCCTTAGATGATTGCCTTGCAAATATTTTTCACAATAGCCGGCCCCTCATAAATAAACCCCGTCCATATCTGTACCAATGTGGCCCCTGCAGTTAACTTTTCAACTGCATCTTCACCGGTAAATATTCCTCCACTGGCAATAATGGGTAATTGGCCGTTTGTTTTTTGATGTATATACCGAACTATTTCTGTACTCCTTTCTTTAATGGGCACTCCACTTAAGCCGCCTGCACCCATGCTGTTTACTTCTGAGCTTTTTGTTTTTAGTCCTTCCCTGCTGATGGTGGTATTGCATGCAACCAATCCATCAAGCTTTATTTCCATAGCCAGGTCGATCACATCATCAATTTGTTCCAGCGTTAGATCCGGTGCTATTTTAAGCAGTATTGGCTTTTTAATTTTGAAGAAATTGTTTTGTTCTTGTAACTGGGTTAAAATTTTTCGCAGCGATTCTTTTTCCTGTAGTTCCCTTAAACCGGGGGTATTAGGAGAACTTACATTTACTACGAAATAATCTACAAAATCGTGCAAGGCATTAAAGCAAATGACATAATCCTTCCAGGCATCTTCATTCGCTGTAATTTTATTTTTGCCAATATTACCGCCAATGATCAACCTGTTTTTTTCAGCCTTTGAAGGTGAAACGCTCTTTTCTGTGTTTGATGTTTCTTGCCAGCTTTTTAGCCGTGCTGCAATTGCCTGGGCACCATCATTATTAAAACCCATCCGGTTGATCAATGCTTTATCTTGTGGCAAACGAAATATTCTTGGCTGATCGTTCCCAACCTGCGCCAAGGGCGTGACCGTGCCTATTTCCACAAACCCAAAACCAAGGGCTTCCAGTTCATTTAAATAGGCTGCATTTTTGTCAAATCCAGCTCCCAGTCCGACAGGATTAGAAAAGGTCAATCCTAAAAATCTGGCAGTTGAAGTCGAGGCGGGCGGTACAAACTGATTACTTAACAACCTTTTACCCAATGGAAGTTTACAAATAATCTTTAACCAATTCATTGAAAAATAATGCACCCATTCAGGGGCAAAAGCAAATAAAACTGTACGAAGGATTATATACATGTGGGCGCAAAAGTACCATACAGTTTTCGTTTTTTCTTTTCCAATAGAAATTATAACTTTGGTATAGAAAGTTGCATAAACAACTATTATCAACTACCTGAGCCAACATCATTAAAATCATAAAAGTTTATACCATGCAGGAAGCATACATTATAGCAGGATACAGAACGGCGATTACAAAAAGCAAGAAAGGTGGGTTTAGGTTTACCCGGCCGGATGACCTGGCAATTGACGTAATAAAAGGATTACTGGCCAGTGTACCGCAGTTAGATGTACTAAGAGTGGATGATGTAATTGTAGGCAATGCGGTGCCGGAAGCGGAACAGGGCTTACAGGTAGGCAGGATGATTTCAGCAAAAGCTGTTGGCATTCATGCACCCGGCATCACCATTAACAGGTATTGTGCCAGTGGCCTTGAAAGTATCGCCATGGCAACCGCGAAGATCAGGTGCGGTATGGCTGAATGCATTATAGCTGGCGGAACCGAAAGCATGACCATGGTACCCACAGCAGGATGGAAAACATCGCCGGCCTATTCAATTGCGAAAGACAACCCGGATTATTACTTAAGCATGGGACTTACCGCCGAAGCAGTGGCAAAAGAATACAAAGTAAGCAGAGAGGCTCAGGACGCCTTCAGTTACAATAGCCACCTGAAGGCTGGTAATGCAATAAAAGAAGGCTATTTTAAAAGTGGAATATTACCCATCACCGTTGAGGAAGTCTATCTAGATGCCGCAGGAAAAAAACAAAAAAGAAATTACACAGTGGATACGGATGAAGGCGTACGGGCAGATACCTCATTGGAAGGTTTGGCAAAATTGAAACCGGCATTTGCATTAGGCGGTACTATTACTGCGGGCAATAGTTCACAGACAAGCGATGGGGCAGCCTTTGTAATTGTTATGAGTGAACGGATGATCAATGAACTTGGCTTAAAGCCAATTGCACGGCTAGTCAATTGTGCGAGTGCAGGCGTGCATCCAAGGATCATGGGTATGGGGCCAGTAGAAGCGGTGCCCAAAGTGCTGAAACAGGCGGGCATGAGCCTTGGCGATATTGGTTTGATCGAATTAAATGAGGCTTTTGCCTCACAGTCTTTAGCGGTAATCAACGAATTGCAACTAGACCCGGCCATCGTAAATATAAATGGTGGTGCTATTGCTTTGGGTCATCCGCTGGGCTGCACCGGTTGTAAATTAACCCTTCAGTTAGTGAATGATATGAAGCGGTTGAAGAAAAAATATGGAATTGTTACAGCCTGTGTTGGCGGTGGCCAGGGTATTGCGGGGATTATTGAAAATATCGATTAAGAGTTATTCCTCCCAACAAAAAATGCCCGGCAAGCCGGGCATTTTTTGTTGGGAGGAGAATAAATTTAAACGCAATTGTTCTTAACAGTATTTTGGTTAAAATAATCGTTAAGACTAAGGCCAGATAAGCGTTTTAATATTTAATTGGCTTGGACTTTGTTTAACATTCCATTATAACTCTAACAACATCTTTTTACGTTTGTAGTGATAAACAAATTAAAAACAGGAGGAAAAAATGAAAAGTATTAAATCGTTAATTACGTTTGCGTTTTTCGGTTTGCTATTATCGGGATGTGCAACGACAGCATTTGTGGAAAAAGATGATGCTGTAAATTTTGATAAAATTAAAACATATGCCTGGTTGAATGAAGAAAATGATGATTCAAGTGTAATCAAAAAAAATAGCCTTCAGGAAACAAGCCTTCGTCAGGCAGTAAATGCAGAATTAGAGAAGGCTAATTGGCGGATGGATAAAAAACGTCCGGATGTTATTTTAAAACATGATATCCTTGTTGAAAAAAGAGTCAGGGAGAATACTAGCCCTGTGTATTCGCAAGGTTATACCAGGCGCTATTTCAATCCATATACCCGTCGGTTCAGTTATGTTTATTTCCCATCTCAGTTTATGGGATATAGCACCGATGGGTATGAAGCCCGGGAAGGAACACTTACGATCACTATGCTCGACACAAAAACCGATAAAGTGATCTGGCAAGGATGGTCAACAAATGAAGTGAATAATAAAAACCTCACCCGTAAAGAAATAGAAAGTGCAGTGAGGAGTATTTTCCGAAAATTTGATGTGGCGAAAAGGTAAACGGTTGTTTTTCTGGAGCGGTGTGAACCCTGTCAATGTTGTTGGCAGGTTTTTTTATAATCTATAGTTCGATATAGGGAGTCCTAACATTTATCCAGGGGTAAAACCATCGCTCTAAACACTGGCAGAATAAATATTGTTAGCAAATAAACATTTTGTAATTTGCATCATCGTTACAATTTTTAGCTTGAGCAAAATTAAAATTATACGGCCCATTATCGCTTCAGCACTGCTGTTGCTGTTTATAGTAAGCAATACACCCAAACAAATACTGCACGATATTTTTGCAAATCACCCGGACTGCATAAAGAAGATACCCGATGGAATCGGCAATAATGTATCTGAACTAAAGTTCCATTGCCAGTGCGACCATTTGGTTGTCGAATCACCTTTTACAAATGGCCTTTCGGTCATTACCATTTCTCAAAGGTTTACTCACCTCGAAATAATTCCTTCCTATTACACCTTTATTGTAACTGATCATCATGTTAAGTCAACCCTCCGTGGCCCGCCGGGAGCATAGCATATCGATGAATGCAAGCTATATTTTATAGTTGCAGTTGCTATCTTTTTTCTAATTATATAAAGGTTACTAATGAAAACAATTCAAATACTTTTCGTGTATATATCATTATTTTTTACAGGCTTCCACCAATCTTCTGCCAGGCCCGGGCCGACAGCAGCGGATAGTTTAAAAATATTAAGAGGCAGTTTTTCGGGCAAAATAACTGATGCATCAACCCGCCCTATTCCAGGAGTTTCTATTTATTTCTCTGATATTAAAGTGGGTGTTTCCACTGATGCAAATGGAAATTTTGACATTCGAAATGTTCCCGAAGGGAGGCACCTGGTGGAAATATCCCATATTGGATTTATCACTTTAATAGATAACATTTATATCAGTGGCGATACTAAAAAGGACTATACCTTATCGCCATCTGTAGTCGAAAATAATACGGTGATTGTAACGGGTGTAAGTGGTGCGACGCAATTGAAAAAAGCACCCTTCCAGGTAGCTGTTTTAAAAAAGGAGGATCTGTTGCAAAGCTCGTCCACCAATATTATAGAAGCCCTTGCAAAGAGGCCGGGCGTATCTTCTATGTCCACAGGGCCAGCCATTTCCAAACCAGTGATCCGGGGATTGGGATACAACAGGGTGCTGACCATTAATGATGGTGTGCGCCAGGAAGGGCAACAGTGGGGAGATGAACATGGTATTGAGGTGGATGAAGCGAGTGTGAATAAAGTGGAAATACTTAAGGGCCCTGCATCTGTTATTTATGGCAGCGATGCCATGGCAGGGGTTATCAATATTATTACCAACGTGCCGGTAGAAAATAATACAGTGAAGGCAAATATCTTTACCAATTATCAAACTAACAATAAGGCCCGAACGCTCAATGCAAACCTTGCAGGCAATATTAAGGGAATCAATTGGAACGTGTACAGCTCGGCCGTAGCAGCTTCCGATTATAAGAATAAATACGATGGTAGCGTTTACAATTCGAAATTCAACCAACACAATTTTGGCGGATATATGGGATACAATGGTAATTGGGGTTACAGCCATTTATTGTTTAGCAAATTTGATTTAAATGCGGGTCTAGTGGAAGGCGAAAGGGATGCACAGGGAAATTTTCTTAAGCCGGGGGCAGGAGGGGCATATGAGAAAGCAACAGATGAGGATTTCAAAGGTAGTGATCCTCAAATTCCTTACCAGCACATCAGGCATTTTAAAATTGCCCTCGATAACAATTTAAAATTGGGAAAAAATCGCCTGTCAATTAATACTGCCTTCCAGGAAAACAAACGTGCGGAATTTGGCAATGTTGATGACTTGAATGAACGCTCGTTATTCTTCGATTTGAAAACCTTTACCTATACAGCACAACTTCATTTTAAAGAGATGAATGGATGGAATACCTCTGCCGGCTTCAATGGCATGCAACAGCAAAATACCAATAAAGGCGTTGAACAATTAATACCTGATTATAACCTCTCGGATAAAGGAGTTTATTTCTACACTAAAAAAACAATTAATAAGGTAACCCTCAGTGGAGGTGCCCGCTATGATAACAGGAATTTGAAAGTAAAAGATCTGCTGGATGGTAGTACTGTGAAAGGTAATTCTTTTAATAGATCATTTGGAAACTTTTCGGGAAGTGTTGGTATGGCTGCGGAGATTACAAACCAGCTTGTATTTAAGTTAAATGTGGCAAGGGGTTTTAGGGCACCGGGGATTGCTGAACTTGCATCAAATGGCGCACATGAAGGAACCACCCGCTTTGAATATGGAGATGTGAATTTGAAAAGCGAAACCAGTACTCAACTGGATGCTGGTTTAGATTTTAATACCGAACATATTTCAATAGGATTATCAGCTTACAATAACAGTTTTAGCAACTTTATTTTTTATAGAAAATTACAGGCTGTAAGTGGTGGGGATTCTACGGTAACTGTTGACGGCAACGAACTAAATGCATTTAAGTTCGACCAGCGCCAGGCTGCTTTGCGGGGCCTGGAAGCTACCGTTGATATTCATCCGCACCCCTTGGATTGGCTGCATGTGCAAAACACTTTTTCGTTGGTGGCAGGCCGGTTTAAAGAGGCAATCCAGTCTAATAAGTTCTTGCCTTTTGTCCCCGCACCACGTTTAATTACTGAACTTAGGGGCAATTTTAAAACGGCTGGAAAAGCTATCCATAACTTTTATACAAAGTTTGAAATTGACAATACATTTGCACAAAACAAAACCTTTTCAGTTTACAATACAGAAACCCTCACGCCGGCATACACTTTATTAAATGCTGCTGTCGGTGGTGACTTTGTTTCGAAAAAAGGCATGACATTATTTAGTCTTCATTTTATTGCCTCCAACCTTGGTGATGTGGCTTATCAGAATCATTTGAGCCGCTTAAAATATGCCGCAGAAAACATTGTTACCGGTAGAACGGGCGTGTTTAATATGGGCAGAAATTTCAGCGTTAAATTAAATGTTCCTTTAAATTTTAAGTTACAAAAGAGTACTAATGAAAAGGGAAGCAATGTAATCTCTCAATAATTTTTTTGTTAATTTTTGATGATGATTATGGTATAAAGATATTTAAAGCAACCAGGGAATGTTGATCGTTGACTTCACTCAATATCATTGATGTATTTACCCAAAGTGTTGTGTAATTTTAATACATGTTAGAGCTTTCCATTAATACCCCTGCATTGTTATTTCCTGCCATCACTTTGTTGATGTTGGCTTACACTAATCGGTTTTTATCCTTGGCAGCGTTGGTTCGAACCTTGCATGGTGAATACATGAAAGGGGAAAAGGAGAAAAATATATTGAGACAGATCAGAAGTATCCGTACCCGATTAAACCTGATACGGTATATGCAAAGTTTTGGTGTGTTGAGTTTTTTGTGTTGTGTAATATGTATGTACCTTATTTTTCGCGGCTGGATGATGCTGGCCTACTGGGTATTTGCATTTAGTTTATTGTTCCTGTTATTTTCTATTATTTTATCCCTTTTAGAAATCAACAAAAGTACAAAGGCGCTTGAACTTCAATTAAGTGATATTGAAGATCTATCTGAAGGCAATATTTTTAAAGATATTTTTAAAGCGGGAAGCTGAGGAAGGTCAATGTTCAATGGTGAAGGGGTGAATGGTGACGATGAATCGATGTCATTTATTTAAGCTTTCACGCAAAGTCGCCAAGAAAACCATGACAAGACGCAAAGAAGGAAACAATCTCCTTGCGTCTTTGCTCCTTTGTTTTCTTTGCATGAAATGCATCTAAGTAAACGACATTGATTCACCTTCACCATTCACCTTTCACTTATTTAACATATATTGTTTAAGAATGAAAACGGTACCCTTAAGCAAACCCTTACTTACTTTATCTGCGTTGTTATTTATAGTTGTGCCGACATCAATTGCCCAAACGTTTCGTGAACCTTTATCTGCCAGCTATACCGGGCTGGGATCCTACAGTACCAAACAAAATGATGTTTTTTCTTTTCGAAACAACCAGGCAGCACTTGCGCAGGCAAAAAATACTGCTGCAGGGGTGTATGGCGAAAGGAAGTTTTTGCTGACTGCCACTAGTCTGTATGCTGCTGCCATTCAGGTTCCTGCCAGCATGGGCAATTTCGGCATTAACCTTGTTTACGCCGGTTTCAAAAATTACAACGAGTACCAGTTGGGATTAACCTACGCCAGGAGCCTGGGTTCGTTGGTTGATATAGGTATTCAGTTTAATTACCACGGTTATCGTGTGCCTGCTTACAACAGCTCTAATGCCGTCAATTTTGAAATCGGAGCAATTATCCATTTAACAGAACAGTTGCACACAGGTGTTCATGTGTACAATCCAATGGGTGGAAAATTTGCTAAAACAGGGGAGCAGCTAGCAGCCGTTTACAAAGCTGGGATAGGGTATGATGCTTCGGACAAATTTTTTGTGAGTGCGGAAGTAGTAAAAGTAAAGGAACAGCCTGTACATGTTAATGCAGGAGTGCAATACCAATTTGTAAAACAGTTTTTTGCCAGGGCAGGCATTTCGACTGCCTCTTCGGCGGCTTACGGAGGAGTGGGTATTGGGTGGAAAAATTTGCGGCTGGACATCACCGGTAGTTATCATCCTCAATTGGGTTGGTCGCCCGGATTGTTATTGATCATCATGAAAAGCCCCCCTGCCCCCCACGGGGGGTTCTGAGGTTTTGCACAGTTTGCCACTTTGTTTACGTTCATTATCTAACTTAGATGACTATTATAAAAAAAATATTATTTTCTTTTATTGCATTCGTATTCTGCCTCCTGCCTTTTCCTTCTTACTGCCAGGTTCCAGTTGCCCCTGCTATTATCGAACAGCAATTAGAAGCCGCTACCGAAAACAACGAAGATGCCGAAACAGAGGATGATTCATTCTTACAATCAATGCGGTATTTTTTAAATAACCCCGCTAACCTAAACAGTGCTGACTTTGCAACCCTGAAGGAGCTAATGATCCTCTCACCCCTTCAGATTCAGCAGATCATCAGCTATAGAATCTTATTCGGCAATTTCATCAGTATATATGAGTTGCAGGCTGTGCCGGGATTGGATCTTGCATTGATCGGGCGTATTCGGCCATACATTACAGTGAGTACACCGCAAAACCTATTTGTCTCTTTACGGGAACGCCTTAAAGGCGGCAGCAATAGTTTGCTGGCAAGAGCAACTCAAATATTGGAAAAACAAAAAGGATTTAAGGTGGACCCTTCAGGTACCACAAGCTATTATCCGGGATCAAGACAAAAGGTTTTTATGAGATACAAATACCAGTTTAAGAATTTGCTGCAGTACGGTATTGTTGGAGAAAAAGATGCAGGGGAACAATTTTTTAAGGGCACTCAAAAAAGTGGGTTTGATTTTTACTCTGCGCACCTTTTTGCACGAAATATTGGTATTATCAAATCGCTGGCGGTTGGGGATTTTACTGTTAATCTTGGCCAGGGCCTAACACAATGGCAGAGTCTTGCATTTAAGAAAAGCGCAGATGTTACCAATATCAAACGCCAATTGGCAGTATTGAGGCCTTACAATTCAGCAGGCGAAATCAATTTTCACAGGGGTGTTGGTATCACGCTTGCTAAAAATAACGTGGAGGCCACTGCATTTGTTTCATATAAAAATGTAGATGCAAATTTTGTAAATGACACATTAAGTAATGAAGATTACGTTTCTTCTTTTCAAACTTCTGGCTTTCACCGTACCAACAATGAGATCGCAGATAAGGGTGTGCAACGCCAGTTGACCATTGGAGGCAATGTTGCATACAACGGTAAATTTCATTTAGGCATTAATGGTGTGCAGTATCAATTTAAACTGCCTATTGTAAAAGCCGCCAACTTATATTCAATGTACTCAATAGCAGGAAAAAGCTTTGGCAATTACAGTTTGGATTATAGTTACGGATACAAAAATCTTCACTTTTTTGGCGAAGCCGCTATAACCAATAGATTGGACAAAGCTTTTTTAAATGGAGTAATCATTAGTGTGGATTCAAAAGTTGATATGAGTTTTTTGTACAGGAATATTTCAAAAAGCTACCAGTCGTTGTATGCGAATGCGTTTACTGAAAACACTTTTCCTACAAATGAAAAAGGTTTGTATGCAGGCATCAGTGTAAGGCCGCACATTCATTGGCGTATTGATGCCTATGCCGATTTCTATAAATTTCCCTGGTTGAAATACCTGGTGAATGCGCCCTCGTCCGGTACGGAATACATGGTGCAGGCAACTTATAAACCGAACAAACGATTGGATATGTATGTTCGCTACCGCACAGAAGTAAAAGATAAAAATTATAACCCGGCAGATCTGATAATTACACCCGTAATGGCTAAACAAAAGCAAAATATACGCTCAAATATCAGCTATAAATTAAACAGTGTATTAACCCTGCGCAGCCGGACAGAAATGGTTTGGTATGATAAAAAAGGAGCCGATGCTCAACATGGATTCCTGACCTACGCAGACTTCATCATTAAACCAATGATGAAGCAATATTCAGTGAGTATCCGGTTACAATATTTTGAAACAGATGGATATGACAGCCGGTTGTACGCTTATGAAAATGATGTTTTGTATAGTTTCTCTATTCCCGTATTTTATGATAAAGGTTATCGGTATTATGTTAATGTCAATTATGATGTAAGTAAAAAGTTAACAGTGTGGTTAAGGTTTGCTCAAACGATTTTCAATGGGAAAAACGTTATCGGCTCAGGGCTTGATGAAATAACGGGCAATAAAAAAACTGAATTAAAAATACAAGCCGAGTTTCAGTTTTAGCATCAGCCATTTACCTGCTAAAGGGACCTAAAACCACTTATGCTCAAATCAGAAAACGGTACCAACAAAAAAGCTCCCGTTATTGGAGTAGTTTGTATTTATCTTTGCAGAAACAATTAATAGAAAGAATATGAACAGCCTACCTGAACAACCTGGTCAACTAAATATTGAGATTTCCGAAGAAGTTTCTGAGGGATCATATGCAAATCTTGCAATCATTACACATAGCCATGCTGAGTTTGTAATTGATTTTGTAAATGTGATGCCCGGAACTCCCAAGAGCAAGGTTAAAAGCAGAATTATACTCACACCATTTCACGCAAAGCGTTTCATGAAAGCTATGATAGAAAATGTAAAGAAATTTGAAACGGCCAATGGCACTATACAGGATATGGAACAGATCGAGGTTCCTTTTACTTTTGGGGGTCCAACAGCCCAGGCATAAATGCCTCACCTGTTTTGTTACCAGAAAATCCTACTCCAACAAATTCCCTTAGGTTTGATTGTTTTAAGTGAAGATTGCCTTTTCCCAAAACGATCTGGATATTGTAACCTTTGTGAAAGGTTACAATATGCGTTCCTATTATCACTAATAAAAAAAGGCGCTTTCAAACTTAAATCCATACCACGGAACCCTATTTACGGGGTATATCTTTTTTACCACATTCACTTTTCCTGCCTTTCGTTGCTACCTTAATACTTCCCGGCTAATGACTAGTTTTTGAATCTCACTTGTACCCTCGCCGATCGTGCAAAGTTTACTATCTCTATAAAATTTTTCAACCGGAAAGTCTTTCGTATAACCGTACCCGCCAAATATTTGCACCGCATCTGTACTTACCCTTACTGCTACTTCGCTGGCATAATATTTTGCCATGGCTGCCTCTTTTGTTACGGGTAGTCCCTGGTTTTTTAAATCGCATGCCTGGTTGATGAGTAACTCACTGGCAGCAATATCGGTGGCCATATCGGCCAACTTAAAACTTATGCCTTGGAAATTGCCGATCGGCTGATCAAACTGGTGCCGCTCTTTAGCATATTGTACCGATGCTTCGTAAGCTCCCTTTGCAATACCGAGGCTCAATGCAGCAATGGAGATTCGTCCGCCATCCAGTACTTTCATCGATTGCTTAAATCCTGCGCCCACATCTCCCATCCTGTTTGCGTCAGGGATACGGCAATTGTCAAATATCATTTCAGCAGTTTCACTCGCCCTCATTCCTAATTTATTTTCTTTTTTGCCGGCGCTAAATCCCGGCGTACCACGGTCTACGATAAACGAAGTGCAATTGTCTTTTGTTCTTGGTTCGCCGGTGCGGCAAATAACCACCGCTACATCGCCACTCTTGCCATGAGTGATCCAGTTTTTTGTCCCGTTCAATATCCATTCATCGCCATCTTTTACTGCAGTTGTTTTCATATTGCCTGCATCGCTGCCAGTATTGGGTTCTGTAAGTCCCCATGCCCCTAGGTATTCAGCAGCGGCTAGCTTAGGTAAATATTTTTGCTTTTGTGTCTCATCGCCAAAGGTTAAAATATGCCCCGTACACAACGAATTGTGGGCAGCCAGCGATAAGCCGATTGAGCCGCATACTTTGGCTATTTCCTGGATAATTATATTGTACTCAAAATAGCCCAGGCCAGCACCGCCATATTCTGTTGGAACCAGCACGCCCATTAAACCAAGCTGGCCCAATTCTTTGAAAATATATAAAGGAAACTCCTGTGTCTCGTCCCATTCCATCAGGTGCGGCCGGATATATTGATGTGCAAAATTGCGTGTGGTTTCTGCCACATGAGTCGTTATTTCGCTTTGCTGAAAATTCATATTATTGTGAGGATTATAGATGCAAATTAAAGTATTTTGGAAATACTAACGGTAGTTGGTTGAGCCAAAAAAGCATAATTGACAGATTAGCATTTTCTAATCAATTCACTGTTAGGTAGGGTGACACTTTATTATATATTTCTTCGGTAATGGCCATGATTTTTTTTATGCCTTCAACTTCCAGATAATTTCCATGTTGTAGCCGATATTGTATGATAGCATTGGCAAGGGCGTATCGCAGGTATGGATGTGATTTCATTTCATCGACAGTCGCTACGTTAATATTTATTGTTCTGAGCTGATCTTTGCTGATCATGAGCGAAGGCTTGATTTTTTGAAATGTAGAATCTGCCAAACCAAAGGTTTCTCCTATTTGCTCCACTTTATAAAATCCGCCCAGTTTTTCCCTAAAGTTAATAATGCGTTGTGATAACTTACTACCAATACCCGGCAAAGCAATGAAAGCGGTAGTATCTGCTAAATTAATATCGACAGCTATTGCTACAGATGACTTGGTATTGTATTGCCGGGGCTCATATTTTTTTTCAGCAGAGAATGTTGCGGTTGAGTGATCGTTTTTAATCTGGATATAAGGTATCAAACGATCAATCTCATCCTGGTGCAATCCCCATATTTTTCCAATATCTTCTTTCCTATAAAACTTTCCACCTTTTGATAAATAATTGCTGATGGTGGCGATAGTTTTATCTCTTATACCCAATCTTTTCCAATCAGCTGCAGAGGCCGTGTTTGGATCAAAATAAAATAACTCGCCTTTGTTCTGCGGGCCGCTATAAGTTGTGGAGGAACGCTGTTCAAACTTGCCGGCATTTCGGTTTACATAACCATCGGCGTTATCCGCTTGTTTTACTTTTAGAGAATCAATTGCCTTTGCAAAAGCAATATGGTCAAAAGTTTTTTCTTTAATAAAAAATGGAAAAAGAAAGGGAAGAATAATAAAAAAGCCGATCAGCAGCAGCAGAACAAAAATACCGGTTCGCTCTTTTTTGGTAAACCCAAAGTAATCAGCAATGAAACGTTTTGACATGGTAACGGAATAAGTAACCAAAGTACTGACTATCTCTTGCATTTGCAATAGCCGCCGAATACCATTAGCCGAAAGAAAGCTGCAACCCATCGTATGCCAGTGCCGTACCCACAGGAAGCTTTTCTTTTACATCATCATATCTACCTAATTGGTGACTTATATGTGTAAAATATGCCTGGGGGATTTTTAATTCCTGTACCAGCGCAATGGCCTCATCCAATGTATAGTGCGACAGATGTTTCTTATGCCGTAAAGCATTTATTACCACGTTTTCACTTCCTCGTATTTTTTCCTTTTCTTCCTCGTCAATTCTGTTGGCATCGGTAATATAAGTGAAGTCGCCAAAGCGAAAACCAAAAACTGGCATGTGCAGGTGCCACACTAAAATGGGAACCACCGGTATATCACCTATTACAAATGGCGAAAGGTCAATGATATTCAAATTTATTTGTGGAATGCCAGGATATCTTTTATCGGAAAAAATATAATAAAACTCCCTCTTTAATGCATCCTCAGTTAGCGAGTTTGCATACACCTCCATCGGGTTACCCGACAAGAAAGTAAATGCTTTTACATCATCAAGGCCGGCAATATGATCTTTATGCGGGTGTGTAAACAAAACAGCATCGAGTTTTTTGACATTTTCCCGCAGCATTTGAGTTCGGAAGTCGGGTGTGGTATCTACTACAAAAGAAGTCTTCGCACTTTGTACCAATATACTGCTTCGTAGCCTGTTATCTTTTTTATTGGTTGAGGTACATACGATGCATTCGCAGCCAATCATGGGAACCCCGCTACTGGTACCGGTTCCAAGAAATGTTATTGTTAATGGGGGGCATTGCACGGCGCAAAATTAGGGATTTGGCCTATGCAACTACGATGAGGAATCAAATAAATAAGATTTTATTAAACGTTAGCATACTAATGGCTACCATGCAGGTATCAAACAAAAGGAACGATTAAAATGATGGAGAACTTAAGGGTAGGTTTGGTTAAAATGAAAAAGGTGTTATTTTTCATGTGCCATGCTCATCACTTCGTCATACATCTTTTGGCTTTCGTGGGTAAGTGAATCAACGTGGATATCCAACTGCGGCATCAGGTCAACAAGTGTATTGATGCGCCCTTCTGTTTGTAAAAATTTATTCAGCACCACTACCCGTTTTTCCTGCAGAATACAATAGCCACTTTGAAAATTGCCTCGTTCATAGCGAATCACATACCCGCTTTCCTCAGCCACTTTTTCTATTTTATCTAATATGTTTTGTGTGTATTTCATGCGATGACTGATGGGAGCCGTTATAAGCTGCCTCCCATTTCAGTGCAACTTCACATTAATGAAGAACAATAAAAAATAACTTTTTCAACAAACGTTGATAACCCCCCATCCCTAAAAGGGTGACTTGATCCAGGTAGCTAAACGTTACACCCCTTTAGGGAATGGGGGTTACTTATTCGTCATTCTAATCACCGGCACGATCATTTCCTCCAGGCTTATGCCTCCGTGTTGAAAAGTGTTTTTGTAATAATTTACAAAATGGTTGTAATTATTCGGGTAACAAAGAAACATATCCCCCCTCGCAAAAATAAAGGATGAGTTTACATTAGGAACAGGCAACCCCGCCTCTTTTGGGTTTTTAAATGCCAATACATCTTTAGGTTCATAATTTAGATTTCTGCCATGCTTGTATCGGAGGTTAGCGGTAGTTTGTTTATCTCCTATTACCTTGGCCGGGGTCTTTACTCTTACACTTCCATGGTCTGTGCCTACGATAACAGTCACTTTTTTATCAGCAATTTTCTTTAGTGCCTGGTGAAGCGGTGAGTGGATAAACCAGCTTTCTGTAATACTGCGATAGCTGGTTTCATCTCCCGCCAGTTCTTTTAGTACTTCCATTTCAGTGCGGGCATGGCTCAGCATATCCACAAAATTATATACGATCACATTAATGTCGTTCTGCAGCATATTATGAATATTGTCCACTAGTTTTTGCCCATCATGGTTATTCGTAATTTTTGTGTAGGAATATTTTAGATCGCTTTTGCCCATGCGCTTAAGCTGCCCTTTAAAAAACTCTTCTTCAAACATATTTTTGCCGCCTTCCTCATCATCATTTTTCCATTGCGCAGCAAAATGTTTTTCAATATCTACCGGCAGCATTCCGGCAAAGATGGCATTACGGGCATATTGGGTGGCAGTGGGTAATATGCTATAGAAGGTCTCTTCTTCCTGTATTCTAAAGCTCTCAGCAAAAATGGGTTGAATGGTTTTCCACTGATCAAATCGTAAATTATCGATCAGCACAAAAAATAAGGGCGTGCCCTTTTCCAGGTGAGGAAATACTTTGAACTTCATCATCGTATGGCTCATAATAGGGCCGGCGGTGCTTTTGTCAGCTACCCATGCACCATAATTACGTGAAACGAATTTGAAAAACTCAGAGTTGGCCTCTGTCTTTTGTGTTTGAAATACTTCCTGCATTTCGGGACTATCACTTTTTTTCATCTCCAGTTCCCAATACACCAGTTTTCTGTACAGTTCCATCCATTCGTTATAATCTGGATTGTTGTTCAGTGCCATAAACAAACTACGAAACTCCTGTTGGTATGCAGAAGTTGTTTTTTCCGCCACCAACCTTTTATTATCTATCAGTTTTTTCAAACTCAGCCATACCTGGTTGGGATTTACGGGCTTGATCAGGTAATCGCTTATCTGCGAACCAATGGCTTCGTCCATTAGGTTTTCAGCTTCATTTTTTGTGATCAGCACCACAGGCAGGTTACTATTTACTTCTTTAATTTGTTGCAAGGTTTGCAGGCCTGTAATACCTGGCATGCTTTCATCCATCAGCACGACATCCACCACGTTATTTTTCACATATTCCACGGCATCAAAGCCATTGGTTTTGGTATGCACTTCGTAGCCTTTGTTTTCTAAAAAAAGTATCTGCGAGGTAAGGCTTTCTATTTCGTCATCAACCCAAAGAATTTTTGATATGCTCATGTTTTGCTTTTTCGGTTTTGCGTTCTAATTTGTTGTCTTAAAATTTCAATCTTGTTCTACGATTCCTAAAATACTTTTTGTCCGTGCAGAAGAATATCTATTAAACATTGTTGTGTCACTCACTGCAACTATTGTGCTGCTATCAAGCTTTTTTTGATGGGGAGATAGACGTAGATTGATGATATTGAATCTTACGTTTTTAGTTTGATAGCGGCCAATCCGTACAAATTTAATTTTTTAACCTTAGGCTTAGCTGCTTTATTTAGCTTTGTGCATCTTTTAACAGTAAGCCATTTCAGGTAGTACACCGGTATCAACATACCTAAACAATCAAAAGAAAACAACAAACCATCAACTATCAACCCCGAACCCTCAACCTCCAACCTCCCACCTTAAACCTTAAACCTTCAACCATTAACCAAACATGTTATCCCGCAAAATAATCAATGACCCTGTTTACGGATTTATCACAATCGATGACGAGCTCATCTTACAAATCATAGCCCATCCATATTATCAGCGGCTTCGGCGTATTCACCAGATGGCAATGGCATTGCTGGTTTACCCCGGTGCGGTGCATACAAGGTTGCATCACTCGCTGGGAGCCTATCATTTAATGAGCAATGCTTTGCAGGAACTACAAAATAAAGGTGTGGAAATTAGCGCTGCCGAGGAACAGGCAGCTAAAATAGCTATTCTACTGCATGATATTGGCCATGGTCCTTTCAGCCACGCACTCGAAAATGTTTTGATGTATGGAATGCACCATGAAGCCATTTCTTTACTACTGATGAAGGATTTAAACACACAGCTTGATGGACAGCTACAAATGACGCTGGATATTTTTACCAATTCTTATCATAAAAAGTTTTTATACCAGCTCGTAAGCGGCCAGTTGGATGTAGACAGAATGGATTATTTAACCAGGGATAGTTTTTTTTCCGGGGTAAGCGAAGGTGTAATTGGATATGACCGTATTTTGAAAATGCTCACAGTGCACAACGGCGAATTAATGGTTGAAGAAAAAGGTATTTATTCCATAGAAAAATTTTTAGTGTCCCGTCGGCTGATGTATTGGCAGGTTTATCTTCATAAAACAGTATTGTCTGCAGAGGAAATGTTGAAAAGGGTAATTAAGCGGGCAAAATTTATCAACGCACCTACTCAGCACCCGCTAAATCAGTTTATCAATGAACCTGTGCATACTGTAACGCTGCAGCAATTTTGTGACCTCGATGATTATGATGTCGTTGCAGGCATTAAAAGCTGGTGTCACCACGATGATAAAGTGTTGTCCTTTTTAAGTAAAGGGCTCATTAACCGCAATTTATTGAAAGTAAAATATTTCTCAGAGCCAGTGAATGAAGATCTTTTAAAGGAAAAAAAATCGGATGCCATGCAAAAACTGAACCTGGACGACGAAGATGCCTCATGGCTTGTATTTACAGGTGAAGCTTCGAGCAGCACCTATAATTTTGAAGATGAAAAAATAAACATTCTCTTCAAAGATGGAACCGTAAAGGATATATCCGAAGTAGACGATGCCCTTATCAACCGTAACCTGAGTGGAAAAATTAAAAAATATTATATTTGTTATTTAAGATAGCAACTGGTTTAAATCCACCCCAACGAGCGGGCTACAAATCGGGCTGCTCCGCTAAAAAGGTAAATTATGCAATTCTCCGCAGCCCAAATAGCCATGATGGTAAATGGCAGAGTGGAAGGTGACGCTGATGTACAGGTGGCATCGTTTGGTAAAATTGAAGAAGCTATCAAAGGCCAGCTTACATTTTTGGCCAATCCGAAATATGAAGAACATCTTTATACCACCCATGCTTCAGTTATATTAATTAATGAAACGCAGGAATTAAAATATACCATACCTGCAACGCTGATCCGTGTTGCGGATGCTTATACAGCCTTTGCTACTTTATTGGATAAATACCAGCAAATACAACACCATTCATTTACCGGAATACAACAACCAGCCTATATCGATGCTACTGCTAAAATCGGTGAATCGGTTTTTATTGGGGCATTTTCATACATTGGAGTAAACGCTGTGATTGGCGATGGAGCCAGGATTTATCCCAACGCTTATATTGGGGACAACGCCGTTGTCGGAGAAAACGCCGTTATCCATGTTGGTGTAAAAGTTTACCATGATTGTGTGCTGGGGAAAAATGTAATTGTACATGCAGGCACGGTCATAGGTAGCGACGGGTTTGGGTTTGCTCCTCAGCCTGATGGAACGTTCAAAAAGATACCCCAGATTGGTAATGTAATTATTGAAGATGATGTAGAAATAGGATCTAATACAACTATTGATCGGGGCACCATCGGCAGCACACTGATTAAAGCAGGCGCTAAATTGGATAACCTGTTACAAATAGCACACAATGTAGAAATAGGAAATAACTCGGTAATTGCAGCGCAGGCGGGCATCAGTGGCAGCACTAAAGTCGGCAATAAAGTAATGATTGGAGGGCAGGTAGGTATTGTTGGCCATTTGATCATTGCCGATGGAAGTAAAATTAATGCACAAAGCGGGGTAAGTAAATCCATCACAAAGCCTAATTCTGCTGTAACCGGCTCACCAGCCTTTGACTACACCGCGGCCTTGAGAAGCCAGGCATTGTCGAGGAAATTACCTGACCTGGAAAAAAGAATAATAGAACTGGAGCAAATAGTAAAAGAGATGAAAGATAAAATCAACTAATTGAAAACATACAAAATATCGGCTATACTTACCTGGTAGCTATTCTCATCGACTAAGGACTTCATAGCGACTGTCTAAGCTTCTTGTCTTTGTTTAATAAAATCAACAGGCAAACAGGCTGAATACTTCCTTTTCTTTCACAAATAGCAATGGCATATAAAATTAAATATCTTTGCCAAAATTTTGAAGAAAAGCATGGACGCAAATTTCAACCCTGATAAGCAGCATACATTAGTTTCTGAGGCATGCATCTCTGGTACAGGCCTACATACTGGTATCGATGTAGATATGGTACTAAAGCCAGCCAATCCCGGTTTTGGTTTTCAGTTTCAAAGGACCGACCTGCCTGGTATGCCCGTTATAAAAGCGGATTGTGACCTGGTAACCGACACTTCCAGGGGAACTACACTTGAGCTAGGTGAAGCCAAGGTGAGTACGGTAGAACATATACTGGCAGCGCTCGTAGGCATGGGAGTAGACAATTGCCTCATAGAAATAAACGGCCCAGAAATTCCAATCATAGATGGAAGCAGCCAGCCCTTCGTAGCAATAATTGAAGCAGTAGGCGTAGCTGAACAGGACGCAGCCAAAATATGGTATACGATCGATAGTAATATTTCTTACTTCGATGAAGAAAAGAGGGTGGAGATACTTGCGTTGCCTTCTACCAATTATAAAATTACTACGCTTATTGATTTTAATTCTCCGGTATTGGGTACTCAACATGCCAGCTTAACTAACATGAAAGATTTTAAAACGGAGATCGGGCCCTGCCGGACCTTTTGTTTTTTGCATGAGTTGGAAGCATTGCTCGAAAATAACCTGATAAAAGGCGGTGATATTAATAATGCAATAGTAGTGGTGGACAAGCAGCTTACGCCGGAAGAAATGAGCCGGCTGGCAAAAGCATTTGGCAAAGATAAAATGGAAGTAAAAAGTGAAGGGTACCTGAATAATCTTGAATTACGTTTTCCCAACGAACCGGCAAGGCATAAACTGTTGGACATAGTGGGAGACCTTGCGCTTATTGGTTATGCAGTGAAGGGCCATATTATCGCAAACCGTCCCGGCCATAGCAGCAATGTGGCTTTTGCAAAAAAAATAAAACAATACATCAAAAAAAATAAAAGCACAAAGAATGTTCCTGTTTATGACCCCAACCTGCCGCCGGTTTATACATTACAACAAATAGAAGCCACACTGCCACATCGTTATCCTTTTTTATTGGTTGATAAAATAGTCAGCCTTACAGACAAACAAATTGTAGGGATCAAAAATGTAACGTTCAATGAATTCTTTTTCCAGGGCCATTTTCCCGGAAACCCGGTAATGCCGGGAGTTTTGCAAATAGAAGCATTGGCGCAAACAGGCGGAATTCTTTGCATTAACGCAATGCCTGAAGGGCAATACGATACTTATTTTATAAAAATAGAGAACTGTAAATTCAAACAGAAAGTAATTCCCGGTGATACCATGATTTTAAAGATGGAACTGATAGAACCAATCCGACGTGGTATTTGTGTAATGAGGGGGAGTGTATACGTAGGTAATAAACTTTGTACGGAGGGAGATTTAACAGCGCAGTTGGTGAAGAGAAGCTAATGACTCAATGGCTCAATGGCTGAATTTGAAATACCTCGATTATATTAAGAACAACGACTGGTAGTTGAGCAATTTTCAAATTTTCAAATTTTCAAATTATTTATGATTCACCCACACACATACATCCATCCCAACGCAAAGCTTGCTACCAATGTAAAAGTTGATCCATTCAGTGTTATTCACCAAAACGTGGAAGTTGGCGAAGGCACATGGATTGGAAGTAATGTTACCATTATGGAAGGTGCAAGGATTGGGAAAAACTGCCGCATTTTTCCCGGGGCGGTGATTGCTGCAATTCCGCAGGATCTTAAGTACGACAACGAAGCTACCACAGTACAAATTGGCGACAATACCACGATACGTGAGTTTGTAACAGTTAATCGGGGCAGTAAGGATCGCTGGACAACCAAGGTAGGCAGCAATTGCCTCATTATGGCTTACTGCCATATTGCACACGATTGTGAGATTGGCAATAACTGTATCCTTAGTAACAACACTCAAATGGCTGGCCATGTAATAGTGGGGGATTATGCCATTCTGGGCGGCATGTGTGCCATTCACCAGTTTGTACAAATAGGGCAACATGCTTTTGTAAGTGGTGGCAGCCTGGTGAGTAAAGATGTACCACCATATATTAAAGCAGGAAGGGCACCGTTGAGCTATGCAGGTGTAAATTCTGTTGGATTAAAAAGAAGAGGGTTTTCGCTCGATAGCATCAACCAGATACTGGACATTTATCGTATTATTTATAACAAATCGATGAACACTTCGCAGGCGCTTAATTTTATCGAAGAAGAATTGCCCGCTACTGATGCCAGGGATGAGATCGTTACCTTTATCCGCGAAAGCGGCAGAGGGATCATTAAGCGATACACAAAAGGGAGCATGGACGATGAATAGAAAAGGCTAGCCCCAGCCCCTCTATCCCCCCCAATGGGGAGGAAACGGAGGTGATTAATGAGGAGAGTTGTTTTTAGGTTACCAAACTACTACGGCTTTTTTTCCTTTCAAATTTTAATACATACCCATCACATTCCTTCCCTTTGGGGAAGGGTAGGGATGGGGCCGCACATGCAGATAACACTCACCAATACCGGCAAACGCTACAATCGCGAATGGATCTTCCGGCATTTGGATTACGGGTTTACTGATGGAAAAAAATATGCTATTACCGGTCCCAACGGTTCCGGAAAGTCAACCCTGCTACAGGTTATTGCCGGGGCAATTACCCATAATGAAGGAACTATTCGGATAGTTCATAACAGCAAACTTTTGCCCGAGGAAAATCTCTATAAACACATTGCTATTGCAGCCCCCTATCTTGAACTGGTAGAAGAAATGACTGCCAACGAGTTTCTCTCCTTTCACGAACAATTTAAATACTTTACTTGCAGTAAAGAAGAAATACTTGATGCTGTTAGTCTGCAAAAAGCATCCAACAAACAAATACGGTATTATAGCAGCGGCATGAAACAGCGGCTCAAATTGGCTCAGGCATTCTTTTGTACTTCACCGGTAATATTATTGGATGAACCTACTACTAATTTAGATGCAGATGGCATTGCATTGTACCATCAACTGATTACTGATCATACTTCGGATAAATTGGTAATTATTAGCAGTAATGACCGGCAGGAATATGATTTTTGTGAGGAAGTTGTGGAGATTGGGAACTATAAATAGCCTGGTGATGCCTGGCTTATGAAATATGGATAATCCTGGTTTTCTCATCACACAAACACAATCCCATCATAAACTGTTGCAACTGATATTGAAAACCCCAGCCGATCAAATTCTATCACTTCATTGGTAGTTTCAAAGGATTGATACTTCCATATCTGGCTGTTATCAATACGGGAGTAAACCTCCACACTGATTTCTTTTTGAGAAACCAGCACATAATAATTCAGGCTTTCAATCCGCCTGTAGTATTTTAGTGTTACTTCCCTGTCGTATACAACGGTTGATTCGGATATGACTTCAAAAATGATGGATGGAAATTTTTTAAAGAGATTGTTTTGTTTATCACGTTCATCGCAGGTTAAAAAAACATCCGGGTATAAATAAAAATTTTCTTCAGAAAGTTCCAATCTAACTCCCTCAAGGCTAACAAAGCAACCTTCTGGTTTGAACCTGCTAATTAAAGCCACATTAATATTTTGGGCAATCTGGTGATGATTGGCTGTTGCACCAGCCACGGCATACAATTCACCATGATAAAAATCATGACGCTCCACACTAGTTTCCTCCATCGCCATATACTCGGCAAAGCTGTATTTTTTATCGCCCTTGGAAACCAACTGATCCATAGCTGAAAGTTTAATCAAATTAAATTATTTAAAAAAAGAATCCAGATAAAATAGAAATCCGCACAAATCAGACATCAAAAAATCAGACATCAGATATGGTTGTTACCTCTTGCTTGCAATCAGTAAATTCAAATCAGTGTATTTCAAATCAAACCGCTCACTCAAATAAAAATTGGTGAGGCTTCCCTTAAATAAATAGATACCGCTGCGGATATTTATTTTATACCAAACCACATTGTCAATACCTCCATCCTCAGCTGTCTCAAGCAGCAAAGGCATTAGTACATTGCTGATAGCCTGTGATGCCGTACGTGCAAAGCCGCTGGGGATATTTGGTACACAGTAATGAATCACATCATACTTTCTGAAGACGGGCTTTTCATGGGTGGTTACTTCGCTGGTTTCAAAACATCCGCCCCTGTCAATGCTAACGTCCACGATCACTGTGCCGGGCCGCATATTGCTCACCATTTCTTCGGTAACTATGATGGGTGTACGACCACCGGTGCTGCTCAAAGCCCCCACCGCCACATCACATGTTTTCAATTGTTTTGATAATATTTTGGGTTCAATAACAGAGGTCCATAAGCGTCCACCTATATTATTCTGAAGACGTTTGAGCCGGTAAATACTGTTATCAAAGATCTTTACACTTGCTCCCATCGCCAGCGCCGTCCTGGCAGCATATTCCCCTACAATGCCTGCCCCGATAATGATAACCTTTGTAGGCGGAATGCCACTGATGCCGCCTACCAGAACTCCTTTTCCATTATTTGCCTTACTTAAATATTGACCCGCAATCAGCATAACTGCACTGCCCGCAATCTCACTCATACTTCTTACAATGGGGTTGTGACCGGTATCATCTTTTAAATTCTCAAAACTCAGCGCTGTAATTTTTTTATCCATCATCTTCTGCAAAATCTCTTTTTTCATCACGGCCAGGTGGATCGGCGAAATGATATATTGATTAGGCTTTAGCAGCTCACATTCAACTTCACTTACCGGTGCACTTTTTACCAGCACATCACATTCAAACACTTCTTTTTTATCATAAGCTATTTTTGCCCCTACGTCACTATAATCCATATCAGTATAGCTTGCCCCTTCACCTGCCTTGGTTTCCACTACCACACGATGACCATTGGCTACCATTACGCCTACTGCTTCCGGGGTAAGGGCAATACGGTTTTCATTAAAGGAAGTCTCCTTGGGGATGCCAATAAAAAGTTCGGTGCCTTTGGGTTTAATATCTAACGTCTCTTCGAGCGTTTCATAAGAAAATGAAGGAGAAACATAAGGTTTTGATGTAGCCATAATGATTTAAAATTGAAAACTTACAAATTACAAATTAATACCGATACACTGGCAGTATTTAGGATGAGGCGGATGCCACTTTTATATATTTAATTCAAATGTCAGCCTGCGGGTATTGGTATCAAGAGCTGTAATATTAATATGCAAAGTATCATCTGGAAAAACACCCAACGCTTTTTCAGGCCATTCTACCACACAGGTATTACCGGACAACAGGCAATCTTCTACTCCACTGCTGATCGCTTCTTCTTCGTCTTTTAACCTGTAAAGATCCATGTGGTAAATGATTTTACCTTCATTGGTTTTATATTGATTGATAATAGAAAATGTAGGGCTTGATATGATACTGGTTACACCCATTGCTTCACACAAGGCATGTATAAAAGTAGTTTTGCCGGCGCCCATTTCACCATGTATCGCATATATTAAATGATTTGCCGTTGTCTTCAGTATCGTGTTAGCAGTTTCATTTATTTCTTCCAATGTAAAAATCACCTCCATGTTGCAAAGATATTTTCCTTCATTAGTAATTGGTTCAGTAGTGTAAAGAATAATTTTGCATCATGGAAAAAGTAGAATGGAAAGTAGAAGGAATGACCTGTACAAATTGTGCTTTAACGATCAATCAATATCTCCAAAAGCAAGGCCTGAGCGACGTTAAGGTAAATTTTATAGGCAGCGAAGTAAGCTTTGGCCTGAACGGGAACAAGTCGAAAGAAGCCTTAACGAAAGGTATTGAAGACCTGGGCTATCATGTGGTAACGGACCAGGCACAAGGCGCTAAACCGAAGAATAAAATATTTTCCAATCATCTCCAACGTTTCCTTTTTTGCCTTCCTTTTACTGCGGTGCTGATGCTTCATATGCTGCCTTTTCACATTCATTTTTTAATGAACCCATGGATACAGCTGGCTATTTGCATACCAGTTTATATTGTAGGCATGGGATTTTTTGGTGTAAGTGCTGTCAAGAGCCTGGGGCGTGGCTTTCCCAACATGAACGTACTGATCGCCCTTGGCGCTACTGCTGCATTTATTTATAGTTTAATTGGTACTTTATCGGATTTAGGCATGGATTATATTTTTTATGAAACCACTGCCACCATTATTACATTGGTTTTTTTGGGAGAATGGGTAGAACATAAATCAGTAGCAGCTACGCAAAAAGAATTAAACAAGCTGGCCCGTAGTCAAAAAGTGATAGCTAATATGATCTCTTTTGATGATGATCATAAAGAATTGATTTTTCCAGTTGAAAATACCCAACTGCATATAGGCGACCTTGTATTAATAAAATCTGGTGACCAGGTACCCATGGATTGTAAAATTCTGTGGGGCGATGCCTATGTAAATGAAGCATTGCTTACCGGCGAAAGCGTACCGGTATTTAAGCAAAAAAAAGACCCTTTGATAGGAGGAAGCCTTGTAACAGACGGCACCGTAAAGGCACAGGTGACAGCTATTGGAAAAGACACTGTGCTAAGTAATATTTTAAACCTGGTAAAACAGGCACAGGGTGAAAAGCCACCGGTTCAGCAACTGGCGGATAAGATCAGTGCCGTTTTTGTACCAGCCGTCATCTGTATTTCTATTCTCACCTTTCTGTTAAATTGTTTCGCATTTAATGTTGCAGCTACCAGCTCATTGATGCGAAGTATTGCTGTATTGGTAATCAGTTGCCCCTGCGCTATGGGATTGGCAACCCCTGCGGCCATTGCTGTTGGCTTGGGCAGGGCAGCAAGAAATGGTATTCTTTTTCGCAATGCTAAGAGCCTGGAGTTATTTAAAAATATCAGTACGGTTATTTTTGACAAAACAGGCACCCTCACAATGGGACAATTTGTAATAGCAGACTTTAACAGCAATATTGATGAAGCCGAATTTAAACGTATTGTTTTTTCCCTTGAAAAATATTCTAATCATCCGATAGCAAATGCAATTGCTACGGAATGGAAAATAAAAAATGCTGTACAATGGAAAAAAATCGAAGAGATAAAAGGTGTTGGGATGAATGCAGAAGATGCAGAAGGAAATGTTTATCAGTTAGGGTCACATAAAATTGCTGCACATCTTACTATGGATACTAACCATACAGCTTACCTGGTAAAAAATGAATCACTAATTGGCTGGTTTGATATGGATGATGCGATAAGGGAAGAAGCAAAAAATGTAATTGCTTACCTGCATTCAAAAAATATTCACACAATTTTATTGAGTGGAGACAGTAAAGGGAGAACGCAAACAGTAGCGGCGATACTAGGGATTAAAGAAACATATGCTGAAAAATCCCCGGAAGATAAATTAAATATCGTTGAGCAATTGAATGCGAAAGCTCCCGTAGCAATGGTAGGTGATGGTATAAACGATGCACCGGCGCTGGCTAAAGCAACCATCGGCATATCCATGAGTGATGCCACTCAACTAGCGATGCAAAGCGCCCAGGTTGTTTTAATGAACAAAGGAATCCGTAATTTGCCATTGGCGCTAGGTATCGGTAAACATACTTTTACTACTATCAAACAAAACCTTTTTTGGGCTTTTATTTACAATGTTGTTGCGATACCCGTGGCCGCTGCCGGATTCTTGCACCCGGGCATAGCCGCACTAGCAATGGGGTTTAGCGATGTGATACTGGCAGCCAACTCTATAAAATTGAACTATAAAAAAGTTTTGTAAAAGAGCAAGTACAAGTCTGGTGAAATGACAGTAATCTAATCAGTGCCCAATTTTACTCACAACACATTACTATGATGCCAGCAAGCAATGTGATTTATTGATGCCGCAAAGATGAACCATCATGTTGCGTTGCGCTCCGGGTCTGCCCAAGTCAATGTGTGGAAACAAATAAATAATAGTAAATGACATTGGTCGACATGTACTATTTTGCAATCTGCAATGCAATAAAATTATGACGCTGTTTCACTAAATCTACGTTTTGATACATACTCCCATTCATCAGATACTCAAACAAAATTGGGGCTATGACAATTTCCGGCCGCTGCAGGAGGATATTATTAATGCTGTATTGGAAGGAAAGGATGTACTCGCATTATTACCTACCGGTGGAGGAAAATCTATTTGTTTCCAGGTGCCTGCCCTGGTAAAAGATGGCATTTGCCTGGTGATAAGCCCGTTGATTGCATTGATGAAGGACCAGGTAGAGAGCCTCAAAAAAAAGGGTATTCTTGCATTATCGGTTTACTCCGGAATGAGTTTTATCGATGTAAAGAAAACCTTGCAAAATGCAGCTTATGGAAATTATAAATTCCTCTACGTTTCACCGGAACGGTTAGAAACAAACTTATTCCTTGATTTTTTGCCATCAATGAACATTAGCCTCATAGCAGTAGATGAGGCGCATTGCATATCTCAGTGGGGATATGATTTTCGGCCTCCGTATATGCGCATTTCAAATTTAAGAGAGCATCTGCCCGGAGTGCCAGTGTTGGCGTTAACTGCTTCAGCCACCTCATTGGTGCAGGATGACATTTGTGACAAACTGCTTTTTGGAAAAGATCAGCAGCGTTTCCAGCAGTCTTTTGAACGGCCAAATCTTTCTTACAGTGCCTTTAATGTAGTATCCAAGCAAAATAAATTACTCGAAATATTGCGCAATGTGAAAGGCAGTGCAATAGTATATTGCAAAACCAGGAAGCATACTAAAGATATTGCTGAGTTGCTGAAACTAAATAATATTAACGCCGACTATTATCATGCTGGTTTAAGCAATGACGAAAGAAACAAAAGACAGGAAAGCTGGATTGGAAATACCACAAGGGTGATAGCCTGTACCAACGCCTTTGGTATGGGTATAGATAAACCCGATGTTAAAGTTGTAGTTCACTATGGCGTGCCCGATTGCCTCGAAAATTATTACCAGGAAGCGGGACGGGCGGGGCGTGATGGTAAACGGGCTTATGCAGTTTTACTATACAATGATCGTGAAATAGCTGAGATGCAATTACAGAGTGCCATCCGCTACCCGGACAAAGCTGCCATAAAAGAAGTGTATATCGCTATCATGAATTACTTGCAAATACCTGCAGGTACTGGTGAAGGGAGCAGTTTTGATTTTGATTTGGCTGCATTTTCTGACGCTTTTAAAATAAATATACTTACTGCTACTTATGCTATAAAAGCGTTGGAACAAGAAGAAATTCTTCGGTTGAATGAAGTTTTTTTTAATCCATCTTCACTTGTATTTAATACCGACCGGGAACAATTAGAAGATTTTGAAAAGCAGTTCCCGCAGTTCGAAATTTTACTGAAGGGTCTATTGCGTAGTTATGATGGTGTATTTAACTATCCTGCCACCGTTTATGAAAATGAACTGGCCAAATTTTTAAGGAAAACGGCGGCCGATGTCAAAAGAGAATTACTGTTATTGAATCAGTATGGCATTGTAGATTATTCGCCGCAGAAAGACACTCCACAACTAACGTTGTTATTAAACAGGATGTATGCAGATAGCTTTGTTATCGACCTTAAAAAATACCTCCAACGTAAGAAAAATTTTGAAGAAAGAATCAAGGCAATAAGTGATTACATAAAAAACAATATTGCCTGCAGAAGCCGGATGGTAGCGGCCTATTTCAATGATTTGAAAGTAAATGCCTGCGGAATTTGTGATAACTGTATCAATAAAAAAAGTATAGTGCTAAGTAAAACAGAATTTGAACAAATCGTAAAATACATATTTGATTTTGCCAATCAAAATGACGTGAACATTAAGGAACTGCTAAGCAAAGGGAAAAAATTCAGGAAAGAAAAATTGTGGAAAGTAATCGAATATTTACAGTCAGAACAAAAACTCTTGGTTGATGCCGATGGAAATATTCTAAATAATTGAACGGCAATCGCATGTATTTGATAACAGCCAAGGGTATAAAATAAAAAAGGGACCAAGATAGAAATCTAGTCCCGCTTTAAAATCCAATATCCTATGAAAAACCGTAACGAAGATAGGTCCTTCTTAATTAAAATACAAGCTTTTTTACAAGTTTTTTATGACTTTTATTTATATATATATAGTCAAGTTTACAATTATTAGGTTCATAACACATTCATTTTGTTTATGTTAAGTACTTTTTGCTCCCCTACTTGATGCGCTTACTTTGCGTAAAATTTACATTCCTAATATGGCAGTCATTATACCGTTTTTGGATGCGTAATGCCTGCGTTTTCTAGGGCTTGCCCCTTTTAAAAAATTGAGTTTGTGAATAGTATGTGTTTAGAAGAGAATATACAATTGAACTCTGACGATTGACAAATATCTAAAACCAATTTGCAGATTTTTTTCTGCTGCGGCCACCAAGGCCAAGCGCTCCTAAGAAAGAACGCACGATTGTGTTACCCGCAGTTCGTGCAATGCTTTTTACTACACTATTGTTTGCTATTTTTTCAAAAGTAGATGGCTCTTCCTTCTGAGCTTTTTTAATTCCCTTGCCGTCCTCAGTTATTTTTGATTTTTCGGCAGCCTCATCTAACTTGGCGGTTAATATTTCATAAGCACTTTCTGTATCAATAATTTGATTATACCTGGCCGCAAGTTTTGACCTTTCAACAATGCCGTTTACTTCATCGTCCGTTAGTACATCCATACGGGTACGGGGCGAGCATAACATTACATGTGCCAGCGGGGTAGGAATTCCTTTTTCATTCAACATTGTCACCAACGCTTCACCTATGCCCAGTTGCGTAATAAGATCTTCGGTTTTATAAAACGAAGTTTCAGGATAATTTTCAGCAGTTTGCTTTATTACTTTTCTATCCGCTGCCGTAAATGCTCTCAGGGCATGCTGTATTTTTAAGCCCAACTGGCTCAATACGGCTGCAGGAATGTCCATTGGGTTTTGAGTGCAAAAGAAAATACCAATTCCTTTGGAGCGGATGAGTTTTATTACAGTTTCTATTTGTTGTGATAACGCATCGCTTGCTTCTTGAAAAATCAAATGTGCTTCATCAATAAAGAGTACCAGTTTGGGTTTATCGAGGTCGCCTTCTTCGGGGCAACTTGCATAAAGTTCCGCCATCATTTGCAGCATAAATGTAGAAAACAATTTTGGCCGGTCCTGCAAATCCGTAACCCGCAAAATATTGATGACGCCACGCCCCTGGTCATCAATGCGCATAAGATCTTCCACTTCAAAACTCTTTTCACCAAAAAAAACATCTGCTCCCTGCTGCTGCAATTCTATTACTTTGCGCAATATGGTTCCTGTGCTGGTGGTAGATATTTTTCCATAAATTTTCTCCAGGCCTGCCTTTCCTTCGTTGCCTATAAATTGCAATACTTTAATAAAATCCTTCAAATCCAGTAAAGGCATTTTTTCATCATCACAATATTTGAAAATCATTGCTACTACACCGCCCTGTGTATCATTTAATCCCAGTATTTTACTTAGCAACACGGGCCCAAACTCACTTACCGTTGCCCGCAGACGTACTCCTTTTTGTTCGCTGAGGGTCATCAGTTCCGCCGTAAACTGTGACGGCTTGTACTCCATATTTAATTTCTGGTACCGCTCTTTTATTTTGTCATTTGCCGAGCCCATTGCGGCTATACCGCTCAGGTCGCCTTTTATGTCCATTAGCATAACAGGAACACTTGCATCGCTTAAAAACTCACTGATCATTTGCAAGGTTTTTGTTTTACCCGTTCCGGTGGCGCCGGCTATGAGCCCATGGCGGTTCATTGTTTTTAAAGGAAGATAAATGCCGGCATCTGCTACCACTTCACCATCCAGAACGGCACTGCCTATTTTTACCGATTCGCCTTTAAATGTGTAGCCAGCTTTAATTGCTTCAATAAAATCTTCTTTTTTTGCCATGATAATATTTTTTGGAAAGATAGAAACCGGGTTCTTATACCGAATATACATTTTTAAGTAAAGGTTCAATACGTTGCTACAGATCTTGCACTTCTTTGTCTATTAATTTAATAATAAAAAATGGGATGCAATAAGCAAAAATACAAATCGTGTACTGAAGACCGGTATCATTGGAAAAAATGGAGGAGGGAGATTAAGTAATTATTTGGTTTATCAACGCAATACAAATGGGTTATAAATTAAAAAAGCTTAACCTTCTGATTAGTCTAACCAAGCAATAAGTAAAAATAACTGCGACAATCACGTCGATCGAATAGTGCACATGCTGTACCAACAGAAGTATACCCACCACTATGGTGGCCAATAGGGCAAATTGTTTATCTCTTTTTTTTTCAAGACATAGATAAAACATAAACAAGTTGGCCGTATGCCCCGAAAAGAAAAGGTCTTTTGTAATGAATACCTCTGGCCCTCCGTAGGTAAGGCTGGTTAAGGGATCTCTTAAATGAATAATGCCGATCGGTGGATCGAACGGAAATATAGAAATAGTCACAACCCTACATATGGTAATTATAATTATTAAATTAATGGTCGTTAAAAAAATTGCCGGTTGTTGTACACTCCTGATAATTATCAGCAGCGATGTGGACCATACAAAAATAAAAATGGTTAAGGAAAAATTTCTTGCAGGAATGCATTGTAATAACCAATCATTTAATACGATCCCTGGCCGGGCCTCAATTATTGAAAAAAAATGAGGTAAAAAAAGAAGGATCGTCATAAATAGGATTACAGCACCAACGATTTTTTTTCTAAAAAGTGCGTTTGCCCAAGCCTGGCTCCAACTACTGGTTCTAAATAAGGGGTAAATAGCGGGTTCTTCCATTTTTGTAAAAATATACTGTCTTTCTAAAAAAAGCACCTATTTTAAAAATTAATTTCTGGTTAATAATGTTTCTTACCGGGTATAGGTGAAGTGAGAGAATTAAAAATCAATTGTAGAATGGCTAATGAATATATTCCTGGTTAAATTATTAGTCCGGAAAATTAAGAAATTAAGGAGGATCGTTTCAGATAGAATGAATTTTTTTTTGTTAAAATGAAATCAATTTAACTGCCTGCTGTCTGAATGATGATCTTATGTCGGCAGAAGCGATTAAAAGATTACCGTATTTTTGAGATATGCTGCATAACGATGTTTTATTAAAAGCTTATGAGCTCATGTGCGTCGCCGGAGAAATGGCAGAAACCTATGAGTCAAACAGGCAAATTTGTAAATATGTTCACGCTACTTCCAGGGGACATGAAGCTATTCAACTCGCCACAGCTTTTCAATTACTACCATGTGACTATGTAAGCCCATATTACAGGGATGAGAGTATGTTGCTAGGTCTAGGGTTTACTCCTTATCAATTAATGCTGCAGTTATTAGCTAAAGGCAAGGATATTTTTACCGGCGGCAGGGAATATTACGTTCATCCAAATTATAAAGGAGAAGAAAGGGCTAATATTATTCATCAAAGCAGCGCCACGGGAATGCAGGCCATCCCTACCACGGGTGTAGCGCAGGGCATACAATATTTAGAAAAGATTAATTCCCCTTTATTAAAAAAACACCCAATAAAAAGTGAGCCCGGTGAGCAGGGCCAGTTACCTGTAGTCATTTGTTCACTGGGCGATGCTTCCCTTACCGAAGGGGAAGTGAGTGAAGCATTTCAATTTGCAGCTTTGCACCAGTTGCCTGTCATTTACCTGGTGCAAGACAATAACTGGGGCATAAGCGTAACCGCAGCCGAGGCAAGAACTACCAATGCATACGAATATATACAAGGCTTTAAAGGCATCAGCAGCATAAGTATAGATGGGAGCGATTTTGAAGAAAGCTTCGTAGCCATGAGAAATATAGTAGAAGAAGTAAGGCACAGTCGTTCGCCATACCTCGTGCACGCTTTAGTGCCTTTGCTGGGCCATCATACCAGCGGTGTACGAAAAGAGTTTTATCGCTCGGACCATGACTTGGAAAAACATTATAAAAATGATCCCCGGCCAAAGCTTCGAAAAAAATTAATAGAGCGTGGTATAGGAGAAGATTCTTTGGAGGAGATTGAAAAGCAGGCAGCAACTTCAATAGCCCGGCAATTTGCAGATGCAGTAGCAGCTCCGGAACCGGCACCCTCAACTGTCGAAGATTTTATTTTTGCTCCTACCCCGGTTATAGAGGAGAAAGGCGAACGCAGTCCAGCGGGAAGAGAAAAAATAGTGATGGTAGATGCAGCCCTGTTTGCCATTCGTGAAATAATGGAAGACGTTCCCGAGGCGGTTTTATACGGCCAGGATGTAGGACGTACGCTGGGTGGCGTTTTCAGGGAAGCGGCCACGCTTGCGGTACAGTTTGGCGATCACCGGGTATTTAACACGGCCATCCAGGAAGCCTATATTATTGGCTCTACTACCGGCATGAGTGCAGTGGGAGTAAAGCCAATAGTAGAAGTGCAGTTTGCTGATTATATATTTCCGGGACTTAATCAACTGGTGACGGAAGTGTCTAAAAGTTGCTACCTGACTTGTGGAAAATTTCCCGTTCAAACAGTTATACGAGTACCAATTGGCGCATATGGTGGCGGAGGCCCTTATCATAGCGGAAGTATTGAAAGTACTTTGCTCTCTATCAAAGGAATCAAAATAGTATATCCTTCTAATGCTGCTGATATGAAAGGATTATTAAAAGCCGCATTCCTGGATCCCAACCCGGTATTAATGTTGGAGCATAAAGGGTTGTATTGGAGCAAAGTGCCTGGAACCGAGGCTGCAAAAACGGTGGAGCCTTCAAAGGATTACATAATACCATTGGGTAAGGGGGTAAGTGTATTGCAGGCAGACCAGGTATGGGTGAACAAAGGTGAAAGCTGCTGTGTAATTACATACGGCATGGGGGTCTATTGGGCCAAAGCTGCCGCAATAAATTTTCCAGGGAAAGTTGAGATCATAGATGTAAGAACCTTGTTTCCGCTTGATGAAGCATTGGTATTTTCGACGGTAAAAACCCATGGTAAATGTTTGGTTGTAACCGAAGAACAGCAAAACAATTCATTTGCAGAGGCATTATCTGGCAGGATATCAAAGGCTTGCTTCAATTTTTTAGATTGTGCTGTCGAAGTTATAGGAGCATTAAACCTACCCGCAGTGCCATTGAATATTGCTTTAGAACAAGCAATGTTGCCAAACGCCACCAAAGTTTCTGAAAGGTTAAAACAACTTTTAAGCAATTAGCGTTAAGGCTTTTGCCAAAATCTCCTATATTTGCACCCCTAAATGTCGGGGTAGCTCAGCTGGTTAGAGCATCGGATTCATAACCCGAAGGTCGGCAGTTCAAGTCTGCTCCCCGATACAAGCACAAGCCTAAGTCCTTCACAAATAAAGGAGTTAGGCTTTTTTATTTTTTATCTCTTTTGATTATTATAGGTAGAGAGGTTCCTTTCTACCTTTATCTCGATCACCACCTTATGGCCACTTTACCCATACTTTTCCTTTTTTCCAGGTATTCATGTGCTTCGGCTATTTCTGTTACAGGAAATATTTTGCTGATGGTGGGAGCAAAGATGCCTTCTATGGTTAGCTTAACAACTGCATCAAGGCACCGCTGCAATACTTCGGGATGGTCATCGGCAATCCTTAGCATATTAACACCAATCATCGATTTGGATCCCATCATAAACATGAAAGGATGATAAATACCAAAATCCATCGCAGCTTTTACTTTACCCAACACATTTTTGCCACTCATATCAGCCGCACCAAAACAAACAATTCTTCCTCCGGTAGCCAATGCCCGAAATCCTTTTTTTACTGACCTGCCGCCAACGGCATCAAAAATTACATCCACCCCCTTGCCTTTTGTTATCCTTTTTACTTCCTGTTCAAAATCGTGGGTTGCGTGATTAATAGGGTGCTGTACACCAAGCGCAGCGATATACCTGAGTTTTTCTTCGGACCCTGTGGTCGAAAATATTTCACATTGCTTGTATTTTGCAAATTGAATCAGAGAAGTACCTACACCACCAGCGCCAGATTGTATCAACACTTTATTGCCTGGATGAAGATTGATCATTTCAGCCCCGGCATAATAAGCTGTACAATATTGAGTTGTCATTGCAGTGGCGGTAGCTGTATCGATGCTGGCAGGTATTACTGCAACTGCCAGGGCATCTGTAATTGCATATTCTGCGTAACCGCCAAAACGCGTCATGGCAGTTACCCGGTCACCTGGCTTTACATTGGTTACACCTGTCCCAATTGCAGACACGGTTCCGGCTACGTCATATCCCAATACACAGGGCTTTGGCGGTGCGTCTTTATACATTCCCTTGCGGGCCATTATATCTGCAAAATTTAACCCAAATGCTTCCACTTTCACCAGTACCTGTCCGGCCTCGGGATGAGGCACAGGTATTTCACGGGTTTCGAACGCTGTATCTGCAGCGCCATTCTTTATTAAAAAAATCGCCTTCATACTTACTAAAAATTTAGTACCGGTTAATTCCATTATATCATTCTCAAGCTTTGTAATATATGCTTTTCTAAAAGCACTGCATTGTATTTCATAGAACAAGATTGGCGGTTAAATCAGTTTAGTTTACTTTTATTACAATAAAAGTTGGCCCAAGGCGTTTTAGACCCGTCATTATTATTTTAATTAAAGGTTCGGTGCTGCGTTTTAAGAGGAATTGTATATTTGTCTTTTCTGGTTAAACGAGGATAGAATCCGGGAAGAAAGATGCTGATCCCCCGAAAAAAAATTGTTTAAAAAAAATATTAAAAAGCCAAAACTGGATTGAATTTTGCTGTACAAAACGGATTGCTTAGCTCAATATATGATTCATCTGCTCCGGTAAAATGTAGAAATATTCTTACAACAAAAAAGTTATTCCAGCTATATCTAAATGTTTTTTTTGTTCGTTCTTTTGTAAATACGATTGAAAACCAATAACCTATCAAAAAAACCAAAATCCAATTTGATATTTTATGTATAGACTAGCCAAATCCACCGATTCTATTGTTCAAATTTTTACCAGTTTATGCCTGAGCCAGGTAAAAGAACAGCTTACTGAAAACTTGATTTACTGCAATACAAATCCGAGCAGTTTCATCCACGAGGGCCATCTTTATACTTTTGTTCACAACCGCTCATTAATTTTAGATGACTCATTGGTTGAGTACGGTATCAATTTAAACTTCAGGGATACGTTGAATTAATAGAATATACTTTTATGTAATTAGGCCTGCATCCGGGCATGTTGTGCGTTTGTACAATTCAAATGCATACTACTCGTACAGGTCTCCCTGCGTCGAAAGTATTTCACGGTATTTATTAAAAAGTTTGGTTTTTGAAATAAAGCCAACAAATTTTTTCTCCTTATCTAAGATCGGCAGGTACCAGCTTTGAGTGATATCAAACTTTTCCATCACAGTATGCATATCCTGATCTGTGTATAAAATGGCGGGCGCCTTTTTCATAACCGACTTTATGGAGACCTTATCAAACTGGTCGGGCTGAAATAGTCTTTGTTTGATATCATTCAACTCAATAATCCCGATAAATTTATCCCTTCCATCTACTACTGCAAAAATATTTTTTTCGCTCTTTTTGATAAGTTCTATGAGGTCTTTCAGCTTTTTATCAGGTTGTATTTTTTCGTAGCCAAACTGCAGAATATCTTCCAGCATAATAGTAGTTAAAATATTCTTTTCTTTTTTATGCGTGAATATTTGCCCCTCCAGCGCCAGTTTTTTGGTGTCCATTGAATAAGGTTCATAACTTTTTACAATAAAAAAAGAAATGGATGAAACGATCATCAAGGGTATAAACAATTCGTATCCGTTTGTAATTTCTGCGATCAGGAAGATAGCTGTGAGCGGACAATACATTACGCCACTTAATAAACCTGCCATTCCTGCCAGGCTAAAATTGCCTTCCGGTATTTTTACATAGGGTATATTGTTTAGTAGCCTGGAGAAAAAGAAACCAAGATAAGCACCGGTAAACAGGGAAGGCGCAAAATTGCCCCCATTACCACCTCCACCGATAGTGATGGCAGCTGCAATGGGTTTCATTAAAATAATAAAAGCCGTAAAACCAAGCAGCGCCCAATTTTCTTGTAACAGTGAAAACAACCTTGTATTATCCTCAAAGTGGTTAAACGTTCCATTCGCCACCAGTTTTACACTATCATACCCTTCGCCAAACAACGGAGGGAATACGAAGTAAATAGCCATTAGCATTGCCCCGCTAATAACGGCCTTTACGTACTGATTTATTTTGAGGTAGTGCAGTGTTGTTTCCATGCCTTTAAATGTTTTAGCATAATACAATGAAACAAGGCCTGCACTAATCCCTAATAAGACATAATAGGGCACATTATGATAATCAAATGATTGTTTCAAAACAAAATTGAATAAAGACGCTTCCTGTAAAATTATTTTTGAACATAGTGCGCCTACAACGGATGAAATGATCAGGGGTATAAAATAGCTCACCACGGTTTCGGTTAATAGTATTTCGATGGCAAAGATTACTCCCGCAATGGGTGCATTGAAAATAGCAGATATCCCTGCAGCAACACCACATGCGATCAGCAGGGTACGTTCCTGGTAATTTAAATCGCTTATGCGTGCTAAATTGGAACCCACTGCTGATCCTGTTGCAACAATGGGTGCTTCTAACCCAACAGAACCACCGAGGCCCACCGTGACAGAGCTGGTAATAATATGAAGCCAGCTATGGTTTAAAGGGATAAACGAAGATTTACGGGCAATAGCTTTTAAGACCATTGCGATGCCCTTTTCGATATACCCACCAAAAAAATGGCGGATGATAAAAACCGTCACCAGCAGCCCAATGGTAGGAAACAACAGATAAGCGAATTTTGTAACCGGTATTTGCTCTATCCAGTGTTGTATAATATGTACAAGGGTTTTAAGTAATACCGCCACCATGCCGGCTACAAATCCCACCAGGGTCGAAATTGCCATTATAAATTGCATTCGGCCAAGTTTTGTTCGCAGGTACTGAATGACGGTTTGATGCAGTTTGAGTGGTGCCAATTAAATGATTTGATTAAATATTTCAATGTAAAGATAAGGGAGCTCAAAGTTTGGCCGAGTGACTCTGAACCGTTTCTAAATCTTAATACCAGGAGCAAGGAAACATATTCATGGGTTTTTATCAATATTTTTGAATGACTTATTTGATTAAAATGAAAAAATGGATACTCACCCTGGCTTTTACAGTTTGTATGCATAGCCTGTTTACACAAAAGTTTACCCCTGTCGATAATGGTTCTGTAGTAAAATTTTCAATTAAAAATTTCGGCTTGAATGTTAGCGGAACCTTTAAAGGGCTGAAAGGAACCGTATTGTTTGATCCCGCAAATCTGGCAGCAGCAACAATCAATGCAAGTGTAGATGTCAGTACAATAAATACCGGAAATAACTCAAGGGATAACCATTTAAAAAAAGAAGAATATTTTGATGCACCAAAGTATGCTATGATCGGCTTTTCTTCCGTTAAAATAACCAATTCTGCTAAGCCGAATAGTTTTTTCATGGAGGGAAAAATAACAATCAAAGGCGTTACAAAAAAGGTATCCTTTCCTTTTACAGCCACTCCTAAAGCAGACGGCTATTTATTTGAAGGCACGTTCAAACTAAACCGGAGAGATTTTGCAGTAGGTGGAAACAGCTTGGTAATGTCCGACAATCTTATAGTATTCTTATCAGTTTTTTCAAAATAAATAAAGTAAAAATTAAAAAAAGGTAAATAAAGTAAATAGGGTAAGCAACGTAAATGAGGGCGCTCGTTAAAATAACTATTGCATTGAAAATTTAAATGGTTGAATACGCAAGGAAACTGTTTAAATAATAGTGAACGTTGTGTCGACTGATTTAAACAAGTGTGTACTTTTATCTACATTTATCAAAGATTTAAGAAATTATATAGGTTAAAATTTATGGCATCGTATTTCATATATAAAGAGTATAACTTTCACAATAAAACTGAGATTATGAAACCAGCCATTATCGCCTCTTCAAAAAAAGTGATTCACAAAATCACACTTTTCGTTGTATCCCTCTTATTATCGTTTTACAGTTTCGCCCAGGAAAAAAAAGTTGACATTAACATCAATACAAAACCAGATAACGGTAGCAATTTTTTTATGCAACCATGGGTGTGGGTTGTAGGAGGAGCAGTGTTCCTTCTATTGTTAGTAGCACTGCTGCGTAATAATAGTTCTAAGTCATAAATTAAACCAGACACATAAAAAAAGCCTTGTATTATCAAGGCTTTTTTTGTAATGATTATCAGCATTATTCTGATTCAGAAGAGGTTGTTTTGGTTACGGTCACCTTATCAGTACGACCACTTGCAGTACTGTTTCGCCTGGTTAAAGCTACAATCAGCAAAATAAATATAGCTCCTCCTACTACCCATACCCACGGCTCAGCATACCAGGTATGCTGCTCAGTAGTAGTAGTGTTAGTGGATGTGGTAGCAGTCATCGTACTATCCTGGGCCCAGCATATCGCTTGTGTAAAGGAAAGTAAGATCAACATAAAAGCGTACTTAAAAGATACTGACTTGATTAGATGTTTCATCTCGTTGTATTTTGGGTTATAAAATGTATTTGTCAGGATAATCCAACAACTGCGCCAATATAAAATACGGTATTGCTGGTAGTAATTTTCATTCACGGCTTAGCCGGTAGCGTAATATTTGTATATGGGCCGCGTTGCAAGCGACCTATCAAAATACACTGCTAATAAAATGAATACAAAACAAGAGCTGACCCCACAGTTGGTTTTAAAGTTTACAATAAAAGCGAGCTTATAAAAATCGGGTAATTACTTTTACAAAAAAATCATATGCCCATTGCTGACTGGACAATTGACGCTTCAAAGTTTGTATGGATCGATATTGTGAATCCCACTAAAGAAGAATTAGAAGAGATTAGCCTGAAATATAATCTGCATCATTATACTTTAAAAGATTGCCTGGAACCAGACCATCTGCCTAAGCATGAAGACCTTGGCGACACTCATTTTATCATTACCCGTATTCTCACGGAGATCAAATCTGCAAAATCGCATTCTGTTCAGGAGATCAGTAGCAAAATCGCTGTATTTTACAAGGATTGTTTTATCATTACAGTTCACAGGTTGCCACAGCAAATGCTGGAACAGATAAAAGTTAGGTATGTACAATCCGGCAAGTGTAATAATACCAGCGAGCTTGTCACAAAGATCTGTTGGTTTGTATTGCATTCTTATGACGAGGCTGCTATTCGGCTTTCCAAAGAGGTGGATTCCTGCGAAGCGAAAGTTTTTCTTAAAGCGCTTACTCCGGTTATAATGGAAGACCTATATTTTATAAAAAGAAAGGCCACTGTGTGTTATACACTATTGATGCTTACAGGCGAAGTGGTCAATACCATCCGTACCACACAAAATGATTTGGTGGCGCTGCAGGATGTGAAAGACCTGCACATTAAACTAACAACGTTGTACCACCAGGCGCAGGAGGATGTCACCAATTTATTGAACATTTACCTGTCCTTATCAGCACAAAAAACAAACGAGGTAATGAAGATTTTAACCATCTTCTCGGTGTTTTTCATGCCGCTCACTTTTATAGTCGGCATTTATGGGATGAACTTTGAGTATATGCCGGAACTGTCAAAGAAATGGGGTTACCCAACCGTGCTGGTGGTAATGGTGATTATTTCAGCGGTCATTTTCTGGTGGTTTAAAAGAAA